>NZ_JBSFVT010000033.1:0-39718 GCF_053592455.1 Streptomyces sp. NPDC002676
GCGGGGGTGAGGGTGTTGTTGCGGCCCTTGCGGAACGTCGTACCGATCGGATGGATCGGCGGCAGGTAGACGACGTCGAAGCCCATCTCCGCGATCGCCTTCAACCTCCGCGCTGCCGTGCGGAAGGTGCCGTGGGGCTTTCGGGCGGTGCCCTCGGAGCGCGGGAAGAACTCGTACCAGGAGCCGTACAGGGCGCGTTCGCGCTCGACGAGCAGCGGCATCGCGTCGGAGGCGGTGACCAACTCCCGCAAGGGATGGCGGGCCAGGATCGCGTCCACCTCCGGCGCCAGCGCCGCCGCGAGCCGCCAGGCGGCCGGGCGGTTCTCGTTCCGCAGGGCCGCCACCGCCTCCCGCAGGGCCCTGCGCTGCCGTTCGGGGACCCCGGCGACCGCGCGCTCGTACAGCAGCGCGCCCTCCGCCAGGACGAGTTCGGTGTCGATCCCCGCCGGGATCTTGATCCGGGCATGGTGCCGCCAGGTGGTGACCGGATCCGCCCAGGCCTCCACCGTGTAGGTCCAGTGGCCGGGTTCGCCCGCCGTGACCGTGGCGCCCCAGCGGTCGGTGCCGGGGGCGAGTTCCCGCATCGGCGTCCAAGGCCCGGCCCGGCCCTCCGGATCCCTGAGGACGACGTTCGCGGCGACGGCGTCGTGGCCCTCCCGGAACACGGTGGCCGACACCTCGAAGGACTCACCGGTCACCGCTTTCGCCGGCCTGCGCCCGTGCTGCACCACGGGGCGCACGTCGAGGACGGGGATCCGGCCGACGGTGGTGATCGCGTGTGTGCTGGTGCTGGTGCCCGTCGTCGGGAGCGCTGACGGGTGGTGCTTGGCTGGCATGACCGCTCCTGTCCGCTTCAACGGGGGTGTGGGCGGATGGGTGTGGGGCCGTGGATCCTGCGGGGGTGCTGGTACGACGGTGAGGCGTACCGGAGGAGCCTTCCACTCTATTCGGGTGGGCAATCCGGCACCTTGTTAACTACTCAGCCGTATGTCGACATACAAGACCGGATACCGCGCGCGATGGCCGACGCGCCGGTCCTCGCGCCCCGTTCGTGCCTCACCCGCGCCTCCGGCGCGCCCCGACACCCTGTCCCGGTATGTCCCCACCGACCCCTCGGTAACCACTACCGTCGACGGTGACGACGAGACGTACAGCGCCGTGCGTCTCACCCCGCAACGCCGCTGAGGTGGAATGTGAAGGCGATCCGTCGGTTCACCGTCCGTCCCGTTCTCCCCGACCCCCTCCGGCCGCTGAACGAACTGGCGCGTAATCTGCGCTGGTCCTGGCATGCGGAAACGCGCGACCTGTTCCAGTCCGTCGATCCCGAGCGCTGGGCCAAGGCCGGGGGTGATCCGGTGCGGCTGCTGGGCAGCGTGGCCCCGGCGCGGCTGGCCGAGCTGGCCGGGGACCGGCGTTTTCTGCGCCGTCTCACGGCCGTCGCCGACGACCTGGGCGACTATGTGACCGGCGATCGCTGGTACCAGGCGCAGGCCGAGGGGCTGCCCGCGGCCGTCGCCTACTTCTCCCCGGAGTTCGGGATCACCGCCGCGCTGCCCCAGTACTCCGGCGGCCTCGGCATCCTCGCCGGCGACCATCTGAAGGCGGCCAGTGATCTGGGCGTACCGCTGATCGGTGTCGGACTGCTGTACCGGCACGGGTACTTCCGCCAGACCCTCTCCCGTGACGGCTGGCAGCAGGAGCACTACCCGGTGCTCGACCCGAACGAGCTGCCCCTCGGCCAGCTGAGGGACGAGGACGGCTCCCCGGCGCGCGTCTCCCTCGCCCTTCCCGGCGGCCGGGCGCTGCATGCGCGGATCTGGCTGGCGCAGGTGGGCCGGGTGCCGCTGCTGATGCTCGACTCGGACGTGGAGGAGAACGACCTCGGCGAGCGAGGGGTGACCGACCGGCTGTACGGCGGCGGCAGCGAGCACCGGCTGCTCCAGGAGATGCTGCTGGGCATAGGAGGGGTGCGGGCCGTACGGACGTATTGCCGGCTCACCGGGCATCCGGAGCCCGAGGTGTTCCACACCAACGAGGGGCACGCCGGTTTCCTCGGTCTGGAGCGGATCGCCGAGCTGTGCGACGGCGGACTGGACTTCGACTCCGCGCTGGAGGCCGTACGCGCCGGGACCGTGTTCACCACGCACACCCCGGTCCCGGCCGGCATCGACCGCTTCGACCGGGAGGCGGTCGCCCGGCACTTCGGGCCGGACGCCGAACTCCCGCGCATCGACGTGCAGCGCATCCTGGCGCTGGGCATGGAGACCTATCCGGGAGGCGAGCCCAACCTGTTCAACATGGCCGTGATGGGGCTCCGGCTCGCCCAGCGGGCCAACGGGGTGTCGCTGCTGCACGGGCAGGTCAGCCGGGAGATGTTCGCGGGGCTGTGGCCGGGATTCGACGCCGAGGAGGTGCCGATCACCTCCGTGACCAACGGGGTGCACGCGCCCACCTGGGTCGCCCCGGAGGTGCTCCGGCTCGGCGCCCGGCAGGTCGGCGCCCCCTGCGCCGAGGATGCGCTGACCGTCGGCGGCACGGAACGCTGGGACGCGGTCACCGACATCCCGGACCAGGAGATCTGGGAGCTGCGCCGAGCCCTGCGCGAGCAGCTGGTGCTGGAGGTACGGGACCGGCTGCGCGCCTCCTGGCGGCAACGCGGCGCCGGAGACGCCGAGTTGGGCTGGATCGACGGAGTCCTCGACCCCGACGTGCTGACCATCGGCTTCGCCCGGCGCGTGCCGTCGTACAAGCGGCTCACCCTCATGCTGCGGGACCGCGACCGGTTGCTGGAGCTGCTGCTGCATCCCGAGCACCCGGTCCAGATCGTCGTCGCGGGCAAGGCGCACCCGGCGGACGACAGCGGCAAGCGGCTCGTGCAGGAGCTGGTGAAGTTCGCCGACGACCCGCGGGTGCGCCACCGCATCGTCTTCCTGCCGGACTACGGCATGGCGATGGCGCAGAAGCTCTACCCGGGCTGTGACGTCTGGCTGAACAACCCGCTGCGCCCGCTGGAGGCCTGCGGCACGAGCGGGATGAAGGCGGCGCTGAACGGCTGCCTCAACCTCTCGGTGCTGGACGGCTGGTGGGACGAATGGTTCCAGCCGGACTTCGGCTGGGCCATCCCGACCGCCGACGGCGCTGGCACCGACCCCGACCGCCGTGACGACATCGAGGCGGCGGCCCTGTACGACCTGCTGGAGCGGCGGGTCGCCCCGCGCTTCTACGAGCGCGGGCGGGGCGGGCTGCCCGACCGGTGGATCGAGATGGTCCGCCAGACGCTGACCCTGCTGGGTCCGAAGGTGCTGGCCGGCCGCATGGTCCGGGAGTACGTCGAGCGGCTCTACGCCCCCGCCGCCCAGGCACATCGCGCGCTGACCCCGGACACCGCGCGCGAACTGGCTGCCTGGAAGGCCAGGGTGCGCGCTGCCTGGCCCGGCGTGAGCGTCGAGCATGTCGAGACGACCGAGACGACCGAGACGACGGCCACGGCGGAACTCGGCACGAGCGTCGGCCTTCGGGTCCGGGTCGGCCTCGGCGAGCTGAGCCCGGACGATGTCGAGGTCCAGGCGGTGTCGGGACGTGTCGACTCGGAGGACCGCATCACCGACGCCACGACGGTCCCGCTGAAGCCGGCCGGCACGCCCGACCTGGACGGCCGTGTGCTGTACGAGGGACCTCTCGCGCTGGACCGCACGGGGCCCTACGGCTACACGGTCCGCATCCTCCCGTCCCACCGTCTGCTGGCCTCGGCGGCGGACGCCGGGCTGGTGACCGTGCCGTCGGTGGAGGCGGTGGAGGGGGCGGGGGTGCTGTTGAGGTGAGGGTCAGTCCTGGGGATTCGTGGTGGCCAGGTCCCGCAGGATCTTGCCGCACCGCCGTGCGTAGGCGTGCTGCAGCCCTCGCGTCGCCGGTCCTCCGGCGCGGGCGTACCACTTGGCGCCCTTGCTGAACGCGGCCACCGTGAGCCAGACCGTGCCGTCGCCGGTGCGGTCGACGACGAAGGCCTCCTCGCCGCACTCGGGGTGGCCCTCCAGGGTGCCGTAGGCCCAGCCGGCCCGGCGGGGTTCCTCCACCGTCCAGATGATGCGGCAGGGGGCCTTGATCAGGCCGGCGAGGGTGACCGTGACGTCGACGCCGGGGGCCGCGCGGTCGGCGGCGGCGTCGATGCCGACGCCCATCGCGCGGTGCATCTCCCAGCTGAGGACGGCCTCGGCGGCTCGGCGGAAGACCTCCGGGCCCTCGCCGAGGCGGGTGCGTACCAGCATCGGGTGGAAGCCGGGCGGGCAGGCGGCCAGGTCGTCGCGGGTCGCGCCGACGGGCTCGTACGTGAAGGGCGCCGAGGACATGGGTCACAAGAGTAGGGCGGTACCCGGAACACGCTCGTTCCGGGTACCGCCCTCAGTTCTGCCGGTCGGTCGACCGGTCGCCGCTAGGCGACGTTGACCGCGGACCAGGCCGCCGCCACCGCGTTGTACTCGGCGCTGCCGGAGCCGTACAGGTCCGCCGCCGCGCTCAGGGTGCCCGTGCGGGCCGCCTTGTAGTTGGTGGTCGACGTGAAGTACGTGGTCAGCGCCTTGTACCAGATCTGCAGCGCCTTGTCCCGGCCGATGCCGGTGACCGTGGAGCCGTTGGACGTCGGGGAGTTGTAGGTCACCCCGTTGATCGTCTTCGAACCGCTGCCCTCGGACAGCAGGTAGAAGAAGTGGTTGGCGACACCGGACGAGTAGTGCACGTCCAGGCTGCCCACGCCCGAGGACCAGGAGTCGGCGGAGCCGCCGTCCTTGCTGGGCTTGTCCATGTAGCGCAGCGGGGTGCCGTCACCGTTGATGTTGATCTTCTCGCCGATGAGGTAGTCACCGGGGTCCGAGGCGTTGTTCGCGTAGAACTCCACACCCGTGCCGAAGATGTCCGAGGTGGCCTCGTTCAGGCCGCCGGACTCACCGCTGTAGTTCAGGCCCGCGGTGTTGGCGGTGACTCCGTGGCTCATCTCGTGACCGGCCACGTCCAGCGAGGTCAGCGGGTCGGTGTTGTTCGTGCCGTCACCGTAGGTCATGCAGAAGCAGCTGTCGTCCCAGAACGCGTTGACGTACGCGTTGCCGTAGTGGACGCGGGAGTAGGCGGCGACGCCGTTGTTCTTGATGCCGCTGCGACCGAAGGTGTTCTTGTAGAAGTCCCAGGTCTCCGCGGCGCCGTAGGCGGCGTCGACGGCCGCGGTCTGGTCGGTGGAGGAGCTGGAGGCGGTGCCGGTGCCCCACACGTTGTCCGCGTCGGTGAACAGGGTGCCCTGGGTGGACGTGGACTTGTGCGCCTTGTTGTAGACCTTGTGGCCGCCGCGCGTGGTGTCGTTCAGCTGGTACGACGAGCCCGACAGCGTGGTGTTCAGGCTGACGGTGCCGGAGTACAGGCTCTTGCCGGTGCCGGTCGCGTTCTCGATGCCCTGGTACTCGAAGAGCTTCTTGCCGGTGGCCGCGTCGGTGATGACGTGCAGCTGGTTCGGGGTGCCGTCGTCCTGGAGGCCGCCGACGATCGTCTCGAAGGCGAGGACGGGCTTGCCGGAGCCGGCCCAGATCACCTTGCGCGCGCCGTCCGCGGCGGTCTTGGCGGAGCCGAGGGTCTTGGCGGCGCCCAGCGCCTGCTTCTCGGCCTTGGCGGCGGTGATCTGCGGCTTGAGCGAGGCCACCTTGATGGCCGCCTTGGTCGCCTTGGTGACGCCCTCGGTCTTGCCGGCCTTCGAGGTGTGGACCACGAGGTCGCCACCGAGGACCGGGAGGCCCGCGTAGGTGCGCTCGTAGCGGGTGTGCACGGTGCCGTCGACGTCCTTGACGACGTCCTTGACGACCAGCTTCTCCTTGGCGCCGAGGCCTATGTGGCGCGCGGTGTCGGCCGCGCCGGCCTGGGCCTGCTGGATCAGGGTGGTACGCGCAGCGGCGGACAGCGTGGTCGGCGCGGCGGCCAGCGGCTTCATGCCGACGGACCCGGCCGGGGTCTGGGCGGAGGCACTGGTGGTCAGACCAGTGGAGAGCAGAGCTCCGGCGGCGACAGCGGTGGCGACGGCCAGAGAGGTGCGCTTGTGACGCGCAGAGAGGGGGCTCACTTAAAGCTCCTTCGTGGGGGAGCCCGACCGGTGTGGGGTTACGGGTCGGGTGTGGCTTGCGTGAACTTGCTGTGCTGCTGCGGCGGGTGGGGAGAGAGTGACATCAGGGCCGCGTACATGTCAGGCCCCTTAAACGATGTTGGCCGAAAATCGACTGTCTGATAAATGTTGCAGCCATGTAAACGGGCGCCGCCCGAGAGGTGTGACCTCTCGGACGGCCCCTTGTTTCCGGCCCTGTGGCCCGTGGTTTACGGGAACGTCAGCTTCCAGTCGTTCAGCGTGCCCGTGTCGTACGTGGCCTGATCCTGCACCCGCAACTTCCAGGTTCCGTTGGCCGATTCGGACGAGGCGTTGACCGTGTAGGTCTGCTTGACGTTGTCCGCCGAGTCCGAGGAGCTGAAGTTCTTCAGCCGGTAGGCGGTGCCCGAGGGGCCGATCAGATCGATCACCAGGTCACCGCGCCAGGTGTGCGTGATGTCGACGCTCACCTGGAGGTTGCTCGGCGCGTTCCCGGTCCGGCCGGTGACGTTGATGGAGGAGGTCACCGCGGGGCCGTTGTCCGGGATGGCCACCGGCGTGTTGTTGTCGTACGTCGTACCCGTGCCGCCGCCACCGCCGCCCGAGCGGGAGCCGACGTTGACGGCTGCCCAGGCGTCCTGCACCGCCGCGTACTCGGGACTGGTGGTGCCGTACAGCTCACCGGCCGCCGCGAGGGTGCCGGTGCGGGCGCCCGCGTAGTCGGTGGTGGTGGTGAACTTGGTGGTCAGCGCCCGGTACCAGATCTGCAGCGCCTTGTCCCGGCCGATGCCGGTGACCGGAAGGCCGTCCGAGGTGGGCGAGTTGTAGCTGACGCCGTTGATGACCTTGGCGCCGCTGCCCTCGCTGAGCAGGTAGAAGAAGTGGTTCGCCACGCCGGACGAGTAGTGCACGTCGAGGTTGCCGACGCCCGAGGACCAGCTGTCGGCGGAGCCGCCGTCCTTGCTGGGCTTGTCCATGTAGCGCAGCGGGGTGCCATTGCCGTTGATGTCGATCTTCTCGCCGATGAGGTAGTCGCCCACGTCGGTCGAGTTGTTGGCGTAGAACTCCACGCCCGTGCCGAAGATGTCGGAGGTGGCCTCGTTCAGGCCGCCGGACTCGCCGCTGTACTCGAGGCCCGCGGTGTTGGCGGTGACACCGTGGCTCATTTCGTGGCCCGCGACGTCGAGGGAGGTCAGCGGGTCGGTGTTGCCGGAGCCGTCGCCGTAGGTCATGCAGAAGCAGCCGTCGTCCCAGAAGGCGTTCACGTAGGCGTTGCCGTAGTGGACGCGGGAGTAGGCGCCGACGCCGTTGTTCTTGATGCCGCTGCGGCCGAAGGTGTTCTTGTAGAAGTCCCAGGTCTCCGCGGCGCCGTAGTGGGCGTCCGCGCCCGCGGTGGCCGCGTTGGACGTGGTGCTGTTGCCCCAGGTGTCGTTGGACTGGGAGAACAGGCTGCCGGTGCCCGAGGTGCCGTGGTTCAGGTTGTAGGTCTTGTGGCCGCCGCGCGCCCCGTCGTTGAGCGTGAACGTCGAGCCCGACTGGGTCGTCGTCAGGCTGACCTGGCCGCTGTACTGGGTGTTGCCGATGCCGGTCTTGATGCCCTGGTACTCGAAGAGCTTCTTGCCGGTGGCCGCGTCGGTGATGACGTGCAGCTGGTTCGGGGTGCCGTCGTCCTGGAGGCCGCCGACGACCGTCTCGTAGGCGAGGACGGGCTTGCCGGAGCCGGCCCAGATGACCTTGCGCACGTGGTCCGCGGCGGACTTGGTGCTGCCGAGCGCCTTGGCCCGTGCCACGGCCTGCCGCTCCACCGCGGCCTTGGACACGGCCGGGGTGAGGCCGGCGACCTTCAGCGTCCGGCTGTTCGCCTTGATGACCTGCTTGGTGGCGCCCGACTTGGCGGTGTCCACGATCAGGTCGCCGCCGAGCACCGGCAGACCGGCGTAGGTGCGCTCGTAGCGGGTGTGGACCGTGCCGTCGGCGTCCTTGACGACGTCCTTGACGGCCAGCCTCTCCTGGACGCCGAGGCCGATCGCCTTGGCGGTGGCCGCCGTGGTGGCGTCGGCGTGGCGGATCAGCTCGGTGCGCTGCGAGGGCGTGAGCTTCACGGCCAGGTGGGCAAGGTTGGCCTTGCCGGTCCGCGCCTGGTCGGCCGGGGCGGCGGTGGCGGCGCCCGACTGGACGGCCGCGGCGACGAGCGCGGCGACACCGGCGAGTGCGACGGTGGCGGTGCGGCGGTGCGCGGTGTGGGAGGTGCGTCCGCGAGAGGTATTGCGTCTCAACACTGACTCCTTCTGCGTGACCGCGGGTCGCGCGGCCATGGGGAGACCGGACGGTGGCGCCGACCGGGCAGAACAGACCGGGCGGTGGGGCCGTCCGGGCGGTACAGGGCATTGCGCAGAAACCGTGTGGGTGTTGCAGGGCCGCTCACGCAGGGCATGCAGAAGTGGGGTCGCGATGAATCGGCCGTGGGAAGAGTGGCAGGAGAGAGGGTTTCCTGTCAGGACCACGTCATAAACTTGGCTGGAAATGGTCCGTTGACCGGATATTCATGTTCGCTATACGGACTGTTCGGTATACGGACACCTCATGCGGGCCGCTCGGAAGTGTCCCCGTGCCAGGTCCGCCACAGCGCCGCGTACGCCCCGCCGGCCGCCACCAGGTCCTCGTGCGTGCCGAGTTCCGTCAGCAGGCCGTCCTCCATCACCGCGACCCGGTCCGCGTCATGGGCCGTGTGCAGGCGGTGGGCGATGGCGATGACCGTACGGCCCTCCAGGACGGCGGCCAGGGCGCGTTCGGTGTGCCGGGCCGTGGCCGGATCCAGCAGGGCCGTCGCCTCGTCCAGGATCAGCGTGTGCGGATCCGCCAGCACCACGCGGGCCAGGGCGAGTTGCTGGGCCTGGGAGCCGTCGGTGGGGTGGTCCTGCGGGCCCAGGAGGGTGTCCAGGGCCTCGGGCAGGTCGCGGACCCAGTCGTCGGCGCCCACGGCCGCCAGCGCCGCCCACAACTCGTCGTCCGTGGCCGCCGGTTCGGCGATCAGGAGGTTGTCGCGGACCGTGCCCAGGAAGACATGGTGCTCCTGGGTGACCAGTACGACCTGGCGGCGCAGCAGCTCCGGCGCGAGCGCCGCGACCGGCACCCCGCCCACCGTCACCGTGCCGTGCGTCGGCACGTCGATGCCCGCGAGCAGCCGGCTCAGCGTCGTCTTCCCGGCGCCGGACGGGCCGACCACCGCCAGCCGCTCACCGGGCCTGACTGTCAGGTCGACACCGCGCAGCACCTCGCCGCCGCGGTCGTAGGCGAACCGCACCCCGGTGACGTCCAGGCGGTCGTCCGCGGGGGCGGTGCGCCCGTCCTCCGGTGCCGCCTTCGGGGTGCGGGCGAGGCCCTCGACCCGGGCGAACGAGGCGCCGCTGACCTGCAGTTGCTCGACCCGCATCAGCACCGCGTCCAGCGGCTCGCTGAGCTGGCGCAGATACAGGCCCGCCGCCACGACCGTGCCCACGCTCACCGTGCCGTGCGCGTGCAGCACCCCGCCGGCCAGCAGCACCCCGGCCACGGGCAGCAGGTAGGACACCTCGACCCCGACGAAGAACACCGTGCGCAGATACAGCGTGTAGAAGCGGGTGCGCCGGGACGTCTCCAGCGCCTCCCGGCTGGTGGCGGTGCGCCGCTGCGCGAGCCGGAACGCCTCGACCGTCCGCGCCCCGGCCGCCGTCGCCGCGAGGATCTCGGCGACCTCCGAGGTGGCCTCGCCCTCGGCGAGATACCCCGCGCGGGCCCGGCGCAGATACCAGCGCAGGACGGCCGTGATGGGCACGAGGCCGACCATCCCGACGGCGCCGAGCAGCGGGTCGAGCAGGAACACCGCGCCGAGCAGGAACAGCGACTGGACGCCGGAGACGAGCAGTTCGGGGCCGACGTCGCGCAGCGTGGTGCCGACGGTCGTCACGTCGGCCGTGCCGCGCGCGGTCAGGTCGCCGGTGCCGGCCCGCTCCACGACGGCCGCGGGCAGCGCCAGCGCCCGGTCGACGAACTCCTCGCGGACCCGGCCCAGCGTCCGCTCCCCGAACCGGTGCCCCGCGTACCGCGCCCAGCGCGCCAGCAGCATTTGCGCCACCGAGCACAGCAGGATGGCGGGCGCCAGCCGGTCGACCGCGCCGACCCCGCCCCCGGAGCGCACCTCGTCCACGATCCGCCCGACCAGCCAGGGCCCGGCAAGCCCCGCCCCGGCCGCCGCCGCGTTCAGCGCCAGCACGAGCGCGAACACCCGCCCGTCGGCCCGCACCAGCCGCAGCGCGGCCCGCCGCACCTGCTCGGGCCCGGCGACGGGCAGCTTCCCGCGCGTCATCGCACCGTCTCCTCGGTGTCGGCCGGATCGGTGTCGCGGGACACCAGTGCCCGGTATCCCGGTTCCCCGGCGAGCAGTTGGCGGTGGGTGCCGGTGGCCGCGAGCTTGCCGTCGACCAGGTAGTGCACGGTGTCCGCACGGTCCAGGACGAGCGGCGAGGTGGTCGTCAGCACGGTCGTACGGCCCTTGCGGGCCGCGCGCAGCCGGACGGCCACCGTGGACTCGGTGTGGGCGTCGAGCGCGGAGGTCGGTTCCACGGCGAGCAGCACCTCCGGGTCGGCCAGCAGGGCCCGGGCGAGCCGTACGCGCTGGCGCTGGCCGCCGGAGAGGTTGCGGCCCTGGGCGTCGATCAGGGAGTCGAGGCCGTCGGGCAGGCCGCGCACGATGTCGTCGGCCGCCGCCGCGTGCACCGCGCCCAGCACCTCCGCCTCCTCCCGTTCCCGCAATCCGCCCACCAGTTCGCCGAGCGGACCCGCGAACAGGTCGGCCTCGTGGTCGGCGACCAGGATGCGCTCGCGCACCCGGGGCAGCGGGATCGCGTCCAGACGTACCCCGCCCCAGGTGACGTCCGAGGGCGCGTAGCGGCCCAGGCGGTCGACGACGGCCGCGGCATCGGCCGGGCGGGCGCCGGCCAGCGCCGTCAGCTGCCCGGGCGGCACCCGCACGCCCGACTCCGGGTCGTGCAACACCGACGGCTCGCCGGGCGGCTCCGCGGTCCCGGTGTCCGGCTCGGGCTCCAGCCGCAACAGCGCCACGACCCGCCGGGCGGCCACCACACCGCGGCCCAGGTAGTAGCCGACGTCCACCAGCATCGCCACCGGCCACCCCGCCAGCACCGCCACATAGCCGTACACCGACACCAGCTCGCCCACGGTGATCTCCCCGCGGGCCGCCATCCGCGCCGCCAGCCAGGTCACCACGCCGAGGAACAGCGTCGGCAGCCCCGCGCCTAGCGCCTCGATCCAGCTGGTCACCGCGCCGACCCGGTACCCCTGGTCGCGCAGCCGCCGCGACTGAGCGCGGAAGGAGTCGGCGAACAGCCCCTTGCCACCGAGGCCGTTGAGGACGCGCAGACCGCCCGCGAGGTCGCCGATGCGCGCCGTCAGCAGGCCCTGCCGCTCGCGGTACTCCGTCTCCGCCCGCTGCAGCCGGCGCAGCAGCGGCCCGACGATCAGGGTGACGAGCGGCACCCCGACCAGCACCACCACCGCCAGCCGCACGGAGACGGACAGCAGCAGACCGGCGACCGCGAAGCACGCCATGACCGAGCCCACACCGGGCCCGACCACCGTCAGCGCCGTCGCGATCGTCTGTACGTCGGCCACGCCGATGGTGACCACCTCGCCGGCCCCCATCTGCGCGGGCAGCGCGGCCCCCAGCCGTACCGCGTGCCCGACCACGACCTTCACCGTGCGGAAGTTGGCGTCCAGCCGCACCCGGGTCATCACCCGGTGCCGCATGATGCTCAGCCAGGCATTGACTGCCCCGACCACGAACAGCGCGGCCGTCCACCCGGCCAGCGCCCCCGTGTCGCCCGGCTCCAGCCCCTCGTCGATCGCCCTGGCCATCAGATACGGGGTCGCCGCCAGCAGCACCATCCACACGCTGCCGAACACCGCCCCGGCCACGCACCGGCCGGGCTGCCGGGTCACCAGCCACCACAGGTACCACCAGCCGCCGCGACGGTCGGGCGTGCCCGGATCCTCGTACGCGTCGATCATCTTGTGACCGCCCCCGTCTCCGTCCCTCAGGCCAGACTGTCCCGCCACGCCCGGTGCAGATCCGCGAACCTGCCGGTGCCCGCGATCAGTTCGTCCGGCCGGCCGTCCTCCACGATCCGGCCGTGCTCCATGACCAGCACCCGGTCCGCGATCTCCACGGTCGACAGCCGGTGCGCGATCACCACGGCGGTACGGCCGCGCAGCACCGTCGACATCGCCCGCTGCACGGCCCGTTCGCCCGGGATGTCCAGGGAGCTGGTCGCCTCGTCCAGGATCAGCACCGCCGGGTCGGCAAGCAACGCCCGTGCGAACGCGACCAGTTGGCGCTGCCCGGCGGAGATGCGCCCGCCGCGCTTGCGTACGTCGGTGTCGTAGCCGTCGGACAGGGCGCTGATGAACTCGTGCGCTCCGATCGCCTTCGCGGCTTGCTCGATCTCCTCCCGGGTGGCGTCCGGGCGGCCGATCGCTATGTTGTCCGCGACCGTGCCGGAGAACAGGAACGCCTCCTGCGTCACCATCACCACCCCGCGCCGCAGCTCCGGCGTCGCCAGCTCCCGCAGGTCGACCCCGTCCAGCAGCACCCGCCCCTCGGTCGGGTCGTAGAAGCGGGCGAGCAGCTTGGCCAGCGTCGACTTGCCCGCGCCGGTCGAGCCGACCACCGCGACCGTCTGCCCGGCCGGCAGGGCCAGGTCGAAGCGGGGCAGCACCTCGCCGCCGGTGCGGTAGGCGAAGCGGACGCCGTCGAAGACGACCTCGCGGCCGGGGAACTCGCTCTTCAGCGGCGGCAGTTCCTTCGGGACGGACGGCTCCGGCACGGACGGGGTCTGCGCCAGCAGCCCGGCGATCTTCTCCAGGGAGGCAGCCGCCGACTGGTAGGAGTTCAGGAACATGCCGAGCCGGTCGATCGGGTCGTACAGCCGCCGCAGATACAGTACGGAGGCGGCCAGCACGCCCAGCTCCAGCGAGCCGGACGCCACCCGGTAGCCGCCCCACAGCACGATCGCCGCGACCGACGTGTTGGCCACCAGCCGCGAACCGACCACGTACCGGGCCATCTCCAGCAGCGCGTCCCCGTTCGCCCGCTCGTACCGCTTGTTGAGCCCGGCGAACTCGGCGTCGTTCGCGGCCTCCCGGCGGAAGGCGCGCACCGGACGGATGCCGTTCATCGTCTCCACGAACTTCACGATCACCGCCGCGATCGCCGTGGACCGGGACCGGAACATCCGCCCCGCGCGCCGCTGGTAGAGCCGTACGAGCAGATACAGCGGGACGAAGGAGGCCACGGCGACCGCGCCGAGGCCGAGATCCAGCCAGAGCAGCATCGCCGCGATGTAGACGAAGGACAGCACGACCGTCACCAGCTCCTGGAGCCCCTCGTCGAGGAGTTCGCGCAGCGACTCGACGTCGGTCGTGGAGCGGGAGATGAGCCGCCCGGACGTGTACCGCTCGTGGAAGTCGACGCTCAGCGCCTGCGCGTGCCGGAAGATCCGGCCCCGCAGATCCAGCAGCACGTCCTGGCTGACCCGGGCGGAGGTCTCGATGAAGGCGACCTGCAACAGCCCCGAGACCAGGGCGCAGAGCAGATAGCCGACGCCGACCGCGATCAGGGGACCGTGGCGGTGGTCCCGGAACGCGGGTACGGCCTTGTCGATGGCGTACGCCACCAGCAGCGGGCCCGTCTGCACCGCCGCCTGCTGGAGCAGCAGGAGGAGGGCGGTGAGCGTGACGCGGGCCTTCAGCGGCGCGAGCAGGGAGCGCAGCAGAGCGGCCGTGGCGCCGGGTGCGGTGGGCAGGACGTCCTGGTCGAAGGGGTCGCCGGCGGGCGGCGGGACCGGGTCGCCGCTGTCCGTGGCGGGAGCGGAGGTGGTCGTGGTGGTCACCGCTGTTCCTCCAGTTCTCCGGACAGCTCCCCGGACGGTTCCCCGGACATCAGGTGGGCGTACTCGGCGTTCGTGCGCAGCAGTTCGTGATGGGTGCCGACGGCGGCTATGCGGCCTTCCGACAGCAGGGCGACCCGGTCGGCGAGCAGCACCGTGGACGGGCGGTGGGCCACGATCAGCGCGGTCGTCTGCGCGAGAACCTGCCGCAGCGCGGCCTCCACGGCGGCCTCCGTGTGCACGTCCAGGGCGGACAGCGGGTCGTCCAGCACGAGGAACTCCGGCCGGCCGACGACCGCGCGGGCCAGCGCGAGGCGCTGCCGCTGCCCGCCGGACAGGCTCAGGCCCTGCTCACCCACGCGGGTGTCCGTGCCCTGCGGGAGCGCGTGCGCGAAGTCGGCCTGCGCGACGCCGAGAGCGCGGTCCAGCTCCGTCTGGCCGGTACCGTCCGCGGCACCCATCAGGACGTTCTCCCCGACGCTCGCCGAGAACAGCGTCGGCTCCTCGAAGGCGACGGCGACCCTGGCGCGCAGTTCCTCGCGGGACATCGCGGTGATGTCGGCGCCGTCGAGGGTGATCCGGCCCGACGTCACCTCGTGCAGGCGCGGGACGAGCGCGGTGAGCGTTGTCTTCCCGCTGCCGGTCGCGCCGACCAGGGCCATGGACTCGCCGGGGCGTATGTGCAGGTCGATGCCGTCGAGGAGGGGCGGGGAGTGGGGCGGGGCGTCGGGGTAGCGGAACCGGACGTTCTCGAAGCGGAGTCCTTCGGTCTGCGTGGCCGGGACGGCACGGGTGGGCGCGGCCACGTCCTCCGGCACCTCGTCCATCACCTCGAAGTACCGCTCCGTGGCCGTCGCCGCCTCCTGGCTCATCGCCAGCAGGAACCCGATGGAGTCCACCGGCCACCGCAGCGCAAGTGCCGTGCTCAGAAAGGCCACCAGCGTGCCCGCCGACAGCCCGCCGTCGGCCACCCGCACCGCGCCCAGCACCAGCGCCGCCCCGATCGCCACCTCCGGAAGCGCCACGATGACGCCCCAGATCGTGGCGAGCAGCCGCGCCTTGCGCAGTTCCGTGCCGCGCAGCTTCCCCGACAGCTCGCGGAACGTCCGCGCCTGACTGCGGTGCCGGCCGAAGCCCTTGATGACGCGGATGCCGAGGACGCTCTCCTCGACCAGGGTCGTCAGATCCCCGACCTGGTCCTGCGCGCGCCGGGCGACGTGGGCGTAGCGCCGCTCGAAGACCACGCAGGTCCACATCACGGGGATGACGGGTCCGAGGATGACCAGCCCCAGCACCCAGTCCTGCATCAGCATGATCACCACGCCGACGAGGATCGTCACCGCGTTGACCAGCAGAAAGGTCAGCGGGAAGGCGAGGAACATGCGTAGCAGCATCAGGTCGGTCGTGCTCCGGGAGAGCAACTGGCCGGATGCCCAGCGGTCGTGGAACGCCACCGGGAGGCGCTGCAGATGCCGGTAGAGATCGGCCCGCATCTCCGCCTCGACGTGCGACAGCGGCCGGGCCACCAGCCAGCGCCGGATGCCGAACAGGACCGCCTCGGCGATCCCGAGCAGCAGCAGGTACAGCGCCCCGAGCCACACCCCGGACGGGTCCCGGTCGGCGACCGGCCCGTCGACCAGCCACTTCAGTACGAGCGGGATCACCAGCCCCGTACAAGAGGCGACGACGGCGACGAACGCGGCGGTGAACAGCCGCGCCCGCACCGGCCGGACGTACGGCCACAGCCTCAGCAGGGTGCGTACGGCGGACCGTTTCGCTGGGCGATTCTCGGTGGTTGCACGTGTCGTGGGCATCATCGAGAGCCTACGGACCGGCACCGGCAACGCCCACCGAGTTTCGGCCCGACCGCGGTCCGCCGCTGGTCCTACGTCCTACGTCCAGAGCGGCCTTGCTGGTGGAGGTGTCCAGGGCCACCTGCTCAGTGGCTCAACTGGCCCCAATTCTGGTCACGGTTGCCATTGCATGTCCACTGAATTGCCTTCGCTCCGACAGAGGTCCCCTTTGTGCCAAGGCACATCTTGGAATTCCTGTTGAGCATCTTGTGCCAACCTGCACTGGAACCATTCTTCCAGTACCACAGCTGGTCATTGTGGCCGTTGCAATCCCACACCATGGCAGTTGCGCCGGACGCCTTCGAGCTGCCATTGATACCCAGACACTGACCATTGTCGTTGGTCACCCGATAGTAGGAGCCGTGGGAATCGCTCCCCATCTTACTGAAGTGCCAGGACTGATCGGGGTTGCTGTTGCAGTACCACTGAAGAGCGTTTGTTCTGTTGTGTCCCCCCTGGCTCCCCAGGCAGTAGTTATTCGCGTTCATGAGTCGAGGACCGGTCGCTGCCGATGCCGTCGGCGCGAGCCCGACGAACATTGACAATGCGGCCGACATGGCACTCGCCACGACTGATACGCGCGCAAACTTGTTCATAGCCGAAATCGCTCCAGAAATTATCCGCGAATGCATTATCCGCGATCGGACCAGAGGGGTGGGCCGGCCGCGAACCGACCTCCCCCGCCGGACAATCACACCTGAGACGCTATCAGATGGTAATCAAAGGGGCTCAGTTGTATTTCACGCAGTCCGCTGCCATCCGGCCCCGGCTGTCACACAGGCGCCACCCGGAGCAGCAGCACACACCGCGCGGGCACCGTGATCGCGGTACCGGCCGGATGGACCGTGTCCGGTGCCGCCGCCTGGTCCTCGCGGGAGGTGTCCACGACGACCTCGTACTCCCGCGCCCACGGCGGCCCCGGCAGCGCGAAGGACACCGGCCGGTCGCCCGCGTGCAGCACGGCGAGGAAGCTGTCGTCGAGGACCGGCGCGCCCCGCTCGTCGCGGCCCGGGATGTCCCGCCCGGAGAGGTACATGCCGAGCGTGGCCGCCGGGGCGTACCAGTCGGCCTCGGTCATCTCCTCGCCCCGTGGGGTGAACCAGGCCAGGTCGCGCAGCCCGTCCGCCGAGTGGGCGCGGCCGGAGAAGAAGGCGCGGCGGCGCAGCACGGGGTGCCGGTGGCGCAGGGCGAGCAGCCGGGAGGTCAGGTCGAAGAGCGCGCGCCAGCCGGGCTCCGCGAGCAGGCTCCAGTCCAGCCAGCCGATCTCGTTGTCCTGGCAGTAGGCGTTGTTGTTGCCGTGCTGGGTGCGGCCGAGTTCGTCGCCCGCGACCAGCATGGGCACGCCCGTGGACAGCAGCAGGGTCGTCAGCAGGTTCCGCAGCTGCCGGCGGCGCAGCGCCCGTACACCCTCGTCGGCCGTCTCTCCCTCCGCCCCGCAGTTCCAGGAGCGGTTGTCGTCGCTGCCGTCCCGGTTGTCCTCGCCGTTGGCCTCGTTGTGTTTGGTCTCGTACGACACGAGGTCGCGCAGCGTGAAACCGTCGTGCGCGGTGACGAAGTTGACGGAGGCGTAGGGGCGCCGGCCGCCCCAGGCGTACAGGTCGCTGGAGCCGGACAGACGGTAGCCCATCTCCCGTACGTCGGGCAGCGCATGGCGCCAGAAGTCGCGGACGGTGCCCCGGTAGCGGTCGTTCCACTCCGTCCACAGGGGCGGGAAGGCGCCCACCTGGTAGCCGCCCGAGCCGACGTCCCAGGGCTCGGCGATCAGCTTCACCCGGCGCAGCACCGGGTCCTGGGCGATGACCGCGAGAAAGGGGGAGAGCATGTCGACGTCGTGCATCGAGCGGGCGAGCGCGGCGGCGAGGTCGAAGCGGAAGCCGTCCACGCCCATCTCGGTGACCCAGTAGCGCAGCGAGTCCGTGATCAGGCGCAGCACCTGCGGCCGGACGACGTGCAGGGTGTTGCCGCAGCCGGTGTAGTCGGCGTAGCGGCGGGCGTCGTCCCCGAGCCGGTAGTAGCCCCGGTTGTCGATGCCCTTCAGGGACAGCGTGGGCCCCAGCTCGCCCGCCTCGGCGGTGTGGTTGTAGACCACGTCGAGGATGACCTCGATGCCGGCCGCGTGCAGCGCGCGGACCATCCGCTTGAACTCGCCGACCTGCTGGCCCGTCGTACCGGAGGCGGCGTAGGCGGCGTGCGGGGCGAAGTAGCCGATGGAGTTGTAGCCCCAGTAGTTCCTCAGGCCCCGGCGCAGCAGATGGTCCTCGTGGGCGAACTGGTGGACGGGCAGCAGCTCCACGGCCGTCACGCCCAGCTTCACCAGGTGTTCGATCGCGGCCGGGTGCGCCAGCCCCGCGTAGGTGCCGCGCAATTCCTCGGGGATGTCCGGGTGCAGTTTGGTGAAGCCGCGCACGTGCAGCTCGTAGATGACGGAGTCGGCCCACGGGGTCTTCGGGCGGCGGTCGTCCTCCCAGTCGTCGTCATCGTCGACGACGACCCCCTTGGGCACGTACGGCGCCGAGTCCCGGTCGTCGCGCACGGTGTCGGCGACATGCTGCTCCGGCCAGTCCCGGACGTGCCCGTACAACTGCGGCGACAGCCCGGAAGTGGCGTACTCGCCGTCCACGGCGCGCGCGTACGGGTCCAGCAGCAGCTTCGCCGGGTTCCAGCGGGCGCCGGTCCACGGGTCCCAGCGGCCGTCCACCCGGTAGCCGTACCGCTGTCCGGGCCGCACGCCGGGGACGAAGCCGTGCCAGATCTCGTGCGTCAGCTCGGTCAGCGGCACCCGGGTCTCCCGGCCCCCCTCGTCGAACAGGCACAGCCGGACCGCCTCCGCCCCGCCCGCCCACAGCGCGAAGTTGGTGCCCGCGACCCCGTCCGGCCCCGTGCGGAACCGGGCCCCGAGCGGGGTCGGCGCGCCCGGCCACACCGGCGGGGCGGGCGGGGCGGCGCGGCGGGCGCCGTTCACCGCGGCGGCCTGGTGCCCGCCCTCGGCGGTCCGCGCCTCGGCCAGTGCCCGCTGCTCGGCTGCGCTCGTCACCAGTCGGCCCCTCTTTCAGTGGCTCGCCGGGGCGCGGTCGGCCGTGCCGAAGGGCCGACCGTGCCCGGACCTCCCGGCCCGCGGCACGCCCGGCCACCCGTCACGGCTGCGCCCCGACGGCTCTGACACAGCTGCGCCCCGAGACCAGAGGGGTGTCTTCCCGACCAGCTCTGTTCCCTTCTGCCGACCTGATCCTGAAGACACCCCCCTGACGAGGGCGCTGCGGCTCCCCTGTGTGTCGTCCTCCCACTGTTCTGCCCAGCGCACGGGTCGCACTCACGTTTCCCCGCAGCGGGCCCGCCGTCGTTTCCCCGGGGCGGGCCCGTCGTTGAGTCCGGCGTGAGGCACGTACAAGCACGCGCACGACGCACGGGGGCCGCGCTGGCCGCGGCACTGACATGGGCGGCTCTGCTGGCCGGCTGCTCCTCGGGCGGCTCCGGCGGACTGGACCTCGACCGGATCTTCGGCAAACCCCCTTCCCCCGAGGACGTCATCCGCATCACCCCGGACGACGGCGGCAAGGACGTCCGCCCCGACACCCGGCTGCGGGTACGGGTGCCCGACGGGCGCCTGGAGAAGGTGAAGGTCACCAGGTCCCAGGACGCGCAGGACACCCCGGTTCCCGGGCACGTCAGCGCCGACGGCCTGACCTGGAAGCCCGACGACGAGCGGCTGGCGCTCGCCGCCAAGTACACGGTCGACGCGGTCGCGCTGGACGACGAGGGCCACCGCTCGGCCCGGCACACCACCTTCACCACCTTCGTCCCCGACGAGCGGTTCATCGCCTACGTGACCCCCGAGAACCGGTCCGTCGTCGGCACCGGGATGATCGTCTCCCTCTCCTTCAGCCGGGAGATCGCCGACCGGGCCGCCGTCGAACGCGCCGTCCGCGTCACCGCGCAGCCCCCCGTGGACATCCGCCCGCACTGGTTCGGCAACGGCCGCCTGGACTTCCGCCCCGAGCACTACTGGAAGCCCGGGACGGAGGTCACCGTCGACCTGCGCCTGCGGGACGTGGCGGGGGCGCCGGGCATCTATGGCCTCCAGTACAAGACGCTCGGTTTCACCGTGGGCCGCAGCCAGGTCTCGCGGGTCGACGCGGCCAAGCACACCATGGAGGTACGGCGCGACGGAGAGCTGCTCGCCACCGTGCCGATCAGCGCCGGCGCCCCCGAACACCCCACGTACAACGGCAAGATGGTGGTGATGGACATGCTGGACGTCACCCGCATGAACAGCCGCACGGTCGGCTTCGGCGGCGAGTACGACATCCCCGACGTCCCGCACGCCATGAGACTCACCGACTCCGGCACCTTCCTGCACGGCAACTACTGGGCCCCCGACGCCCCCGGCCACGTGAACGTCAGCCACGGCTGCGTGGGCCTCAGGGACGTCAAGGGCGGCAGCTCCAACACCCCCGCCGGCTGGTTCTACGACCGCAGCCTGATCGGCGACGTCGTCGAGGTCGTGAACAGCAAGGACAAGATGGTCGCAGCCGACAACGGCCTCGGTGGGTGGAACCTGAGCTGGCAGCAGTGGACGGCGGGCAGCGCGATCAAGTGAGCACGTACGGGCGGGACTTGGGCGTCACGCGTGGGCGTCCAAGTCGAAGCCCTCGGGTGCCTGACGGCGCCGCCCATGTGCTCCGCGAACTGCTCCCGCAGGGCGGTGCCGGTCTCAGTGGTCTCGGTGGTCCCGGTGGTCTCGGCCATGGCCGACTCGGTTTCTGGTGGCTGCAATTGCGCGCCTCGATGGCGTCACGCGCCTCGTTGGCGTTGTGCTGGCGGGAGCACCGCCGCCGCTCGCAACTGGATGTCGCGGTGGCGGTCAACCTCTCCACCCGGCACCTGAGTTACATCGAGACCGGGCGCGCCACCCCGAGCCGGAACATGATCGAGCGGCTGTGCGACGAGCCGGAGGTCCCGCTGCGGGAAGGCAACGGCCCGCGCCGCCGTGGACGCCGTACTCGCGGGCCACGAGCCCAACCCGGCGCTCGCGGTCGACGTGCGCTGGCAGCTGCTGACCGCCAACCGCGCGGCGACGGCCTTCCTGGGCGACTTCCCGCCGCGCTGTGCACGCCTTCCCTCGCTCAGAGCGACCCTGCACCCCGACGGCCTGTCCCGGCGGATCCGGAACCTCGGCCAGTGGCGCGGGCACGTCCTGCGCCGCCTGCGCCGGCAGCTCGCCCGCACCACGGCGGAGGGCCTGGCGGAGCTGCCGGCCGAGATCGAGTCCTACCCGGTCCCGGCCGGCCACGCCGCCGAGGAGCCGGTCAACGACCTGGCCGTCCCGCTGCTGCTCGCCACCGACTTCGGCGACCTCAGCCTCCTGTGCACCACCACGGTCTTCGGGTCCCCGCGCGACGTGACGCTGGACGAGATCGCCATCGAGACGTTCTTCCCCGCCGACAGCGCCACGGCCGAGCTGCTGCGGGCCATGGCCGAAGTTGCGACCCAACGGTGACATTCGTCTGACAGCTTGCTCAAAACCCTGCGATTACCATGCACCAATGGGCGTGCTGGGCGCGCCGGGGTGGGCCCGACCAGGGCCTGTGAGGGGAGAACAACTTGAACGTGCGGCCGATATCGGGGGCATCGGTTGAGGGGCGGGGCACGCGCCGCAAGGGGCTGGCACTCATAGCGGGAGCCCTGCTGCTCTCGCTCACCGCGTGCGGCGGGGGCGGCGACTCGGGGTCCGGCTCCGGGGACGGCAAGGGCAAGGGCCCGGCCCAGCAGGGCAAGCAGTCCGCCGCCGCCGTGACCATATCGCCCAAGTCCGGCGCCACCGGCGTCGACACCAGGGGCGCCCTGAAGGTCAGCGTCGCCCAGGGCAAGCTGACCGAGGTCACGGTCAAGGACGCCAAGGGCGCGAAGGTCGACGGCGCCATCACCGGCGGCGGCGCCTCGTGGATGCCGTCGGCCCATCTGGCCGCCGCCACCAAGTACACGGTGCACGCGGTCGCCAAGGACTCCGCGGGCCGCGAGGCCGCCGAGGACTCCACGTTCACCACGCTCACGCCGCAGAACACCTTCGTCGGCTACTTCACCCCCGAGGACGGCTCCACCGTCGGCGTCGGCATGCCGTTCTCCATCCATTTCACCCGGGGCATCACCCATCCCCAGGACGTGGAGAAGGCCGTCCGGATCAAGACGGAGCCGGCCGTCGACGTCGAGGGCCACTGGTTCGGCAACGACCGCCTGGACTTCCGCCCCGAGCACTACTGGAAGTCCGGCACGAAGGTCACCGTCGACCTGGACCTCGACGGGGTCGAGGGCCGCGACGGCGTCTACGGCAAGCAGCACAAGACGGTGAAGTTCACCATCGGCCGCAACCAGGTCTCCGTCGTGGACGCCAAGAAGCACACGATGAAGATCACCCAGGACGGCAAGGTCATAAAGACCCTCCCGGTCACCACCGGCAAGCCCGGCTACGACACCTGGAACGGCCAGATGGTGATCAGCGAGAAGCTCGCCGTGACCCGGATGAACGGCGAGACCGTCGGCTACGGCGGCGAGTACGACATCAAGGACGTCCCGCACGCCATGCGCCTGACCACGACCGGCACCTTCATCCACGGCAACTACTGGGGCGGCGGCGCCTTCGGCAACTTCAACGCCAGCCACGGTTGCGTCGGCCTGCGCGACGTGCGCGGCGGCTACGACAAGGGCGTCCCGGCGGCCTGGTTCTTCAACCACTCGATCATCGGCGACGTGGTGGTCGTCAAGCACTCGAACGACCGCACGGTGGACCCGGCCAACGGGCTCAACGGCTGGAACCTGTCCTGGGCCGAGTGGACCAAGTAGGCCCCGCGTGACTCGGCGGGCCCGGTGCTGTGACCTACGGCACCGGGCCCGCCGTCGTCAGTCCCCGTGCTGTGCTTGCCTGGGGGACAACCCCCAGACCCCCGGCCGGGTGTGACCGACCGCACCGGACCAGGCGCCGTTAGTCCCCGTGCTGTGCTTGCCTGGGGGACAACCCCCAGACCCCCGGCCGGGTGTGACCGACCGCACCGGACCAGGCGCCGTTAGTCCCCGTGCTGTGCTTGCCTGGGGGGCAACCCCCAGACCCCCGGCCGGGTGTGACCGACCGCACCGGACCAGGCGCCGTTAGTCCCCGTTAACCTGCTGCGCATGACCGTAACTCTCGAAGTCGCCGAAGGCGTCGGAACCCTGCGTCTCGACCGGCCTCCGATGAACGCGCTGGACATCGCCACCCAGGACCGGCTGAAGGAACTCGCCGAGGAGGCCACGCGACGCGACGACGTGCGCGCCGTGGTGATCTACGGCGGCGAGCGGGTGTTCGCGGCGGGCGCGGACATCAAGGAGATGCAGGACATGGACCACACCGCGATGGTCCTGCGCGCCCGCGGCCTGCAGGACTCCTTCACCGCCGTGGCCCGCATCCCCAAGCCCGTCGTCGCCGCCGTCACCGGCTACGCGCTCGGCGGCGGCTGCGAACTGGCCCTGTGCGCCGACTACCGCATCGCCGCCGACAACGCCAAGCTCGGTCAGCCCGAGATCCTGCTGGGCCTGATCCCGGGCGCCGGCGGCACTCAGCGGCTGCCCCGCCTGGTCGGTCCCTCCAAGGCCAAGGACCTGATCTTCACGGGCCGGATGGTGAAGGCCGACGAGGCCCTGCAGATCGGCCTGGTCGACCGGGTCGTCCCGGCCGCCGAGGTGTACGAGCAGGCGCACGCCTGGGCCGCGAAGCTCGCCCAGGGGCCGGCGATCGCGCTGCGCGCGGCGAAGGAGTCCATCGACGCCGGCATCGAGACCGACCTCGACACCGGGCTCGCCGTGGAACGGAACTGGTTCGCGGGGCTGTTCGCCACCGAGGACCGGGAGCGGGGCATGCGCAGCTTCGTCGAGGAAGGGCCGGGCAAGGCCAAGTTCCTGTGATCTTCGCGACCATGTCCGTGGTGTGAACTTCCGCAAGACTGCTTGCAGTTGACGCGTCGTCTGATCCGTGGATCCCTCGATGGGGCGGTTTATGGGAACCTTACGGGAGCCTTGATCCTGCCGCGTCGAGGGAGCCTGACGATTGCCCGGAAGTGAGCCGTCGCGGCAGGTCAAAGGGGTTACGCCAGACGTTGTCATGTCGTCGGCATATGCCGATCGACCGGCCCGGAACGGGGGCGTGCGAGGGGCGCATTCCTCCGGAACGGCCCCGAAGACGGCTCCGGACGGCCATCATGGGGGCATGGCGGGGCTGGAGGGCATCGAACAGCCACGGGGACACAGCCGTGCGACCGCGGCACGCTGGTCGCCGGCGGTCGAGGACGAACATGCGCTCAAGGCGCTCGAACTGTTCGGCAACCCGACGGAGGCGGAGGTGCCGCTGCCGTCCCGCCCGGAGTCGG
Source organism: Streptomyces sp. NPDC002676 (assembly GCF_053592455.1). NCBI lineage: Bacteria > Bacillati > Actinomycetota > Actinomycetes > Kitasatosporales > Streptomycetaceae > Streptomyces > Streptomyces sp. NPDC002676. Next base: position 24,302 of record NZ_JBSFVT010000033.1, read on the forward strand.
CGGCCACCGCGCGCCGGCTGGCCCAGGTCGTGGTGCTGCGCCACTGGCGGCTGACGCCCAAGCTGACCGAGGATGCGGTCTTACTCGTCTCCGAACTCGTCGGCAATGCCGTACGGCACACCGGCGCCCGCGTCTTCGGGCTGCGCATGCGCCGCCGTCCCGGCTGGATCCGCGTCGAGGTCCGTGACCCCTCCCGAGGTCTGCCCTGCCTTATGCCGGTTCAGGAACTGGATGTCAGCGGGCGCGGCCTGTTCCTGGTGGACAAGCTCTCCGACCGCTGGGGGGTCGACCTGCTGCCGCGCGGTAAGACGACCTGGTTCGAGATGCGGGTCGCCGACCGCTGAACGGCCGCTGGGCGAGCGCTGGGCGAGCGCTGAATACGGCCGCCCGGGACGCCTTGTGTGTGCCGCGACCCGAAAATGTCCCCCAATCGGGGCAATCGGCCGTTTTCTTACCTAACGCCCCTTAAATGGTACGGGTGACCACGACCAACCGACGCGGGATGCTGCGCACGGGCGCGAAGCTCGTCGCCGGGGGCGCGCTCGCCGCCGGTTGCGGCGGCGCCCCGGCCGCCACCCCGCACGCCACCACGACCTCCGCGCGGCAGGGCTCCGGCCCGTCCACCCCCGCGTCAGGCCACCCCGCGGCCACGACCCGCACGGCCCCCGCCCCCCGCGCCTACCCCGGGCAGCCCGCGCAGATCAGCCACGGCCCGCGGACCCGCCCCCAGGTCGCCCTCACCTTCCACGGCCAGGGGGACCCGGCGCTCGCCCACTCCCTGCTCACCACGGCCGAGCGGCGCGGCGCCCGGCTCACCGTCCTCGCCGTCGGCAGCTGGCTGGACGAACACCCCGACGTCGCCCGCCGCATCCTCGACGGCGGCCATGACCTCGGCAACCACACCCAGCGGCACATCGCCGTCAACTCCCTCTCCGCAGCCGAGGCCCGCAAGGAGATCACCGACTGCGCCGACCGCCTCAGGCGGCTCACCGGATCCATCGGCACCTGGTTCCGTCCCTCCCGTGCCCCGACCGCCACCCCGCTCGTTGCCAGGCTGGCCCGCACCGCCGGCTACCCGCACGTGCTGTCGTACGACGTCGACTCCCTCGACTACACCCGCCCCGGCGCCCCCGCCATCACCCGCAAGGTCCTCGCCGAGGTGCGGGGCGGGTCGGTGGTGAGCCTGCACTTCGGGTACCCGGACACGGTCGCCGCCCTGCCCGAGGTCCTCCACGAACTCGACCGCCGCGGACTGCGCGCGGTCGCCACCACGGAGCTGCTGAGCTGATGCGATCCACGAAAGCCGTCCGCCGAGCCGCCCGCCTGCTGGCCGCCGGTGCCGCTCTCACCGCCCTGACGCTGCTGTCCGCGTGCAGCGGGGGCTCCCATGCCCACGAGAACGAGGCCCTCGGCAGCAAGGCGCCGGTCCGGCCGCAGGTGGGCAAGCAGCCGGCGAACGCCGCGGCAGGCCTGTCCGGGATGCCTCCCGTGCTGGACCCGAAGGACGTCTACGCCGCCGACCGGCCGAACCAACTCTCGCCCGTGGTCAGGGACTTCCCCTCCCGGGTGTACGTCCCCAACACCAACTCCAACACCGTCACGGTCATCGACCCGAAGACGTACCGGATCCTGGAGACCATCCCGGTCGGCCGCCAGCCCCAGCACGTGGTGCCCTCCTGGGACCTGAAGACGCTCTGGGTCAACAACGACCTCGGCAACAGCCTGACCCCCATCGACCCGAGAACCGGCCGGGCCGGCAGACCGGTCGAGGTGCACGACCCGTACAACCTGTACTTCACGCCCGACGGCAAGTACGCCGTCGTCATGGCCTCCATGGACCGCGCCCTCGTCTTCCGCGACGCGCACACCATGGAGGTCGTGAAGTCCGTGCCCGTCAGCTGCTACGGCGTCAACCACGCCGACTTCTCCCTCGACGGCCGCTACTTCATCGTCTCCTGCGAGTTCAGCGGCGAGCTCCTCAAGGTCGACACCGCGAGGATGAAGGTCGTCGGAAAGCAGAAGCTGCCGTTCCGCGGCGCCATGCCGCAGGACGTCAAGGTCTCACCCGACGGCAAGCGGTTCTACATCGCCGACATGATGGCCGACGGCGTGTGGATCCTGAACGGCGACACCTTCGAGCGCCCCCGCTTCCTCGCCACCGGCAGGGGCGCCCACGGCCTGTACGTCAGCCGGGACTCCCGCGAGATGTACATCTCCAACCGGGGCGAAGGGACCATCTCCGTCTTCGACTTCCCCCAAGGCCGGCTCACCGAGAAGTGGCGCCTGCCCGGCGGCGGCAGCCCCGACATGGGCGGCGTCTCGGCCGACGGCAAGGTGCTGTGGCTTTCGGGCCGGTACAACGCCGAGGTCTACGCCATCGACACCCGCACCGGCAGGCTCCTGGCCCGCATCAGGGTCGGCAGCGGCCCCCACGGCCTCGCCGTCTACCCCCAGCCCGGCCGCTACTCCCTCGGCCACACCGGCATCTTCCGCTGACCGCACGGCAGTCGGAGCGAACGGAGCGGACGCAGACACGCCGCCGATCGAGTGGTGATCCACGACGGGCAGCCGTCGAACCCACATCGTGCTGCCTATGATCACCACTCGTCTCGGGCGGCGTGCCGCTGCCGCCGTCCTCTCCCTCGCCGCCGTCCTCGCGACCACGGCCGCCGCACCGACCACGGCGGCGCCCGCCAAGGCCGCCGCCCGCGCCTGTCCCCAGTTCGAGGACAAGATCAAGGCCGCCGCCGACCGCCGGGTCGAGGTCGGCCGCATCACCCCGAACCCCGTCTGGCGCACCACCTGCGGCACGCTCTACCGCAGCGACAGCCGGTCGCCCTCGATCATCTTCGAGGAGGGCTTCCTGCCCAAGGACGTGGTCAACGGCCAGTACGACGTGGAGAAGTACGTCCTGGTCAACCAGCCGTCCCCGTACGTCTCCACGACCTACGACCACGACCTGTACAAGACCTGGTACAAGTCCGGCTACAACTACTACATCGACGCCCCCGGCGGCATCGACGTGAACAAGACCATCGGCGACACCCACAAGTGGGCCGACCAGGTCGAGGTCGCCTTCCCCGGCGGGATCCTGCGGCAGTACGTCATCGGGGTCTGCCCGGTCGACAAAGCGACCAAGACCGAGATCATGGACGACTGCCAGAGCAACCCGAACTACCACCCCTGGCACTGAGCAGGTCCCGCAGGGTCTTTTCGGCCCCTCCTTGAGTCTCCACCCGCTGGAAAGCCCAGACTTCCAGCCATGACCGAAGACGGCACCGCACTCTTCACCATCGGCGAGCTGGCCCGCGCCACCGGACTGACCGTGCGCACCATCCGCTACTGGTCCGACGAGGGTGTCCTGACCCCCGTCGGCCGTTCCGCGGGCGGCTACCGGCTCTACGACGCCGCGTGCGCCGCCCGCCTGGAACTGATCCGCACCCTGCGCGAGCTGGGCCTCGGACTGGAGGACGTGCGCAGGGTGCTGGCGGGGGAGCGGACGGTCGCCGAGGTCGCGGCCACGCACGTCGCCGCCCTGGACGCGCAGATCAGGTCGCTGAAGGTGACGCGGGCGGTGCTGTCGTCCGTGGCGCGGCGCGGTTCCACCGCGGAGGAGATGACCCTGATGAACAAACTCGCCCGCCTGTCCGCCGCCGAGCGCCAGCGGATCATGGAGGAGTTCGTCGAGGAGATCCTGCACGGGCTCGACAACGTCGACCCGGACGTCCGGGAACGGATGCGGGCGACCGCCGTAGACCTGGCGGAGAACCCGACGCCCGAGCAGGTCGACGCCTGGGTGGAGCTGGCCGAGCTGCTCCAGGACCTGGAGTTCCGGGCACAGATGCGCCGCGCACTCGAGTACAACGCCGCCGACCGGCAGCCCGGGGCGCCGGGCGGACGGTCCCTGTGGTTCGCCAAGCGGCTGGTGGAACTGGCGGCCCCGGCCCGGGAGCGCGGCCTCGATCCCGCGGCGCCCGAGGCCGAGGAGGTGCTGCGGGAACTCTTCGGCGACGTCGACCTGAGCGCCGCACTGGACCGCATGACGGCCGGGTTCAACGACCGGGTCGCCCGCTACCGCGAACTGGTCGCCATCGTGAACCGGCAGCCCATGCCTCCGCACGCCGAGGACTTCGCATGGGTGGTCGCCGCACTGCGTGCTCACGCGGGCCGTTAATCTGACCAGCGTCAGTACGCCTGCACGGCACAAGAAACACGAACAAAAGGGGCGGATCCGGTGGCGGACATCGAGGAAGCACGCAAGCAGTTCGAGCGGATCGACGCGAACGGTGACGGTTTCATCACCGCCGCCGAGTTCAAGCACGCGCTGGCTCAGGAGGGTGACTGGAACGTCACCGAGACGGTCGCCGCGGCCATCATCAAGACCCGCGACCTCAACGGCGACCAGGTTCTGTCGTTCGACGAGTTCTGGGCCTACCTGAACAAGTGACGCGGAGGCGCCGGGGCGGCCGTCAGGCCGCCCGCCTGCGGTACTGCCCCGGCGCCACCCCGTACTCCCGCTTGAAGGCCTTGGCGAAGGCGAACTCCGACGCGTAGCCGATGCGCTGGGAGATCTCCCGCAGGGAGAGGTCGTCGTGGCGCAGCAGGCGGCCCGCCGTCGTCATGCGCCACCAGGTCAGATACGCCAGCGGCGGCTCGCCCACCAGCGCCGTGAACCGGCGCGCGAAGGCCGCGCGGGACAGCCCCGCCGCGGTGCCGAGCTCCGCCACCGTCCAGGCGTGGGCCGGGTCGCCGTGGATCGCGCGCAGCGCCGCCGCGACCGCCGGGTCGGCCAGCGCGCCCGCCCAGCCCCGGGCCCGCCCGGCGGCCCGCTCGCTCTCCCACCACGCCCGCAGGATGTACAGCAGCAGGGTGTCCAGCAGCGACGTGATGATCGCGTCGGTGCCCGGCGCCTCCTCCTCCAGCTCCATCCCGAGCAACTCCACCGCCGCCCGCAGCGAGCGATGGGTGCCCACCCGGGCGGGCAGGTGCACGACCTCCGGCAGCTCCCCGAGCAGCCGGCGGGAGCGGTCGCGGTCGAACCGGTAGATGCCGCACAGCGTGACCGTGTCCGGGCAGCCCGGCCTCGGCTCACCGCGGTCCGGACCTCCGCTCCAGGTGCCGTCGGGCAGCAGCCGTACTTCCTGCGCCGGTACACCGGGCGCGCTGACCAGGGCGTGCCCCTGTCCGCGCGGAAGGAAGACGACGTCCCCGGGAGCCAGCGCGAGCGGCTCGCCCTCGGCCGGGATCAGCCAGGCAGAACCGCGCAGCACCACATGGAACCCGGCCTCCTGCGAATCCTCCCAACGCGTGCCCCAGGGAGCGAACTTGTCGTTCCGGGAGGAATGCGGGCGCCCGGTGCGCATGGCGGCGACGACGTCGCTGAGTACGTCCATGTCACCACCGTAGCCGGGCAGTTGGCGAAGCGAGACGCACGGACATGAACCGGAGACCGGAGGACATGGAGCGTCTTCGCTCGGGACCATAGCGTCGAGGCATGACGAACACCGCACGCACTGTGCTCTTCCACGAACTCGGCGGCCCCGACGTGCTCACCATCGAGGACGTCGAACTGCGCGCCCCGGGCCCGGACGAGGTCCTGGTGAAGGTCGAGGCGCTGGGCCTCAACCGCGCCGAGGCCCTCTTCCGCGCGGGCACCTACTACTACCAGCCCACCCTGCCCGCCTCCCGCAACGGCTACGAGGCGGCCGGCGAGGTCGAGGCGGTGGGCGAGGGCGTGACCGCCTTCGCGCCGGGCGACAAGGTCCTCTCCGCCGCCAACTTCGAACTCAGCACCCACGGGGTCCACGCCGAGCGCGTCGTCCTGCCCGCCGACGCGCTCGTGCCCCGCCCCGCCGGAGTCGACGCGGTCACCGGCGCCGCCGCCTGGCTGACCTACACCACGGCCTACGGCGCCCTGGTCGAGCGGGCCGGGCTGGAGCCGGGACACCAGGTGCTGATCACCGGCGCGTCCAGTGGGGTCGGTACGGCCGCGATCCAGGTCGCCCGGCGGGCCGGCGCCGTCCCGATCGCCACCACCCGCACGCAGGCCAAGCGGCAGCAGCTGCTCGACCTCGGCGCCGAGCATGTGATCGTCAGCGAGGACGAGGACGTGGTGAAGGAGGCCCGCCGGCTGACCGGCGGCCGGGGCGTGGACATCGTCCTGGACGCGATCGGCGGCCCCGGCTTCAACGCGCTCGGCGACGCGGTCACCTGGGACGGCAGCCTGGTCAGCTACGGCTGGCTGGACGAACAGCCCATCCTGCTGCCCCGGAACTGGCCGCTCACCGTCCACGGGTACGCCAACTTCGTCCTCACCGGCACACCGGAGGGCCGTCGGCGCGGCGCCCACTACCTCGGCGCCGGACTCACCGACGGCACCCTGCGCCCGGTCGTCGCCGAGGTCTTCGACGGCCTCGACCGGATCCGGGACGCCCACCGGCTGATGGAGTCCAACCGGCACACGGGCAAGATCGTCGTACGGGTCTGAGCCGGTTCACCCGATCGCCACAGTCGCCGGAATAGCCGTCGCCCCGCCGGGGTTGACGCTCACCACGGGAAACATGCACGTGCATGAGTCACCTCTGGAGGGTCTGTCATGAAGATCGGCATCATCGGCGCGGGCAACATCGGCGGCAACCTCACCCGGCGGCTCACCGCCCTCGGCCACGACGTCTCCGTCGCCAACTCGCGCGGCCCCGAGACGCTGAAGGAACTGGCCGAGGAGACCGGCGCGACCGCCGTCCTGGCCGCGGACGCGGCGAAGGGCGCCGAGGTCGTCGTCGTCACCGTCCCGCTGAAGGCGGTCCCGAAGCTCCCCGCCGGCCTGCTGGACGGCGCGGCCGAGGGCGTCGCCGTGATCGACACCGGCAACTACTACCCGCGGGAGCGGGACGGCCGGATCGCCGGGATCGAGGACGAGGGCCTCACCGAGAGCCGCTGGACCGAGCGGCACCTCGGCCACCCGGTGATCAAGGCCTTCAACGGCACCTACGCCGAGGACATCCTGGACCGCCCCCGCCCCGCAGGCGACCCCGGCCGGCTGGCCCTCCCGGTCGCCGGCGACGACGCGGCGGCCAAGGCCAAGGTCCGCGACCTGATCGACGAACTGGGCTTCGACACGGTCGACTCGGGCGGCATCGACGACTCCTGGCGCCAGCAGCCCGGCACCCCGGTGTACGGCCTCCGGGAAGGCACGGCGGCCGTACAGAAGGCCCTCGCCGAGGCGCCCCGGGAACGCCCGGCGGAGTTCCGGGCGTAGCCGGGCCCGGCCGGCGGGTTCCGGGTTACGGAGCGGCCCACCCGCGGAGGTCGTCCATGTCCGCGAAGTGGGCCACGTCCTTGTCGTGCGGCTGGGAGGTGTACTGGTGGAACCGCCAGTGCGCCTTGATGCGGGGCTTGCCGGCGGTGACGTAGTCGGCGATCCAGAGGCCGTCGCCGGCGTACGAGGTGGTGTCGATGTTGAGCCAGAAGTCGCGGCTGCAGTAGAGGAGGACGCGGTTGTCCGGCCGCAGGTGCTTCAGCTTCCGGATGAAGGCGTCCTTCTCCGCGTTGGTCGCGTGCGTGCCGTCGGCGGTGGTCTCCCAGTCGACGGCGAGGATGTCGCCCGGCCGTTCCGGGGCGTGCTGGAGGAAGTACTCGGCCTGGGCGGTGAGGTTGCCGGGCCACAGGAAGTGGTAGAAGCCGACGACCAGTCGCGCCTCGCGGGCGGTAGCGGTCTGGTGCGCGAGTCTGGGGTTGACGTACGAACGGCCCTCCGTCGCCTTGATGAAGGCGAAGGAGAGGCCGTCCGTGCTGTACGAGGAGGACTGGAACGAGCTGACGTCGATGCCGTGGAGCATGGCGGACTCCGTAAATGCCAGTGGGGTGACAGGAGTTGACTGCTGTATGCCCCACCTTGGCACGAAGGATCCCTCCGCACCCCGGAAACGTCGACTTCGGAACGGAGTACTCAGCTTCGGGTGGTCACCGAACTCAGCACCGACGCCGATTTCGCCGACCAGTCCGAGGTGATGAGACTCGCGTGGTCCTTCGCCAACAGGGCGAGTCGGGCGGCGACTTCGCCGTCGCTGGGGTTGGTGGAGGAGATGGCCGGGGACACGCCGTCGGCGCCCGTCATGATCAGGATGTAGTGGTTCGCGGAGTAGAACGCCGTGTTGTAGCCGCCGTTCACGTACGTCGCCGCGTCCCCGTCGAAGAACACGAACCAGGGCCGGATCGAGGCGTCGTAACGACTGGTACGCGGGTCGCCGTTCTCGGCGCCCAGAACGGCCGGGAAGGCCTCGGCGGAGGAGATGTTGCCGGCGGCGTACAAGTCCCGCAGATGGTCCCCGTACTCCTCGTCCGTCCAGTAGCTGTCGAACGGGTTGGCCTGCTCCACCGTGCCCGGGATCAGCTCGAACAGAAACTTGCCCTTGAGGGAGTCACGGGAGGGCCAGGCGTTGGCCTTGGACGCCGCGTCCAGGGAGGCGTAGGTCCCGCCCAGCAGATCCGCCGGCTTGAAGACGCTGCTGCCGAGCTTCTGCGACACGAGCGAGTCGAACGCGGCAGGTCCGAGGCCCGCCTTGTTGTTGAAGCCGACCTTCATCTCGACCTTGACGACGATCGGCGGGTGGTCGGGGTGGAGCTGGTTCCAGGCCGCCATGTTGTCCAGGCAGCTGCCCAGATCCTGGTTGCGGCTCTTGCTGTACAGCTCGGCCGGGGTCTTCGCGGCCTCGCAGTTGTTGTCGTTGCCCCACGGATTGCTGTGACTGACCCGCCACCGGTGGCTGATCGTGTCGACGTACACGTCCAGCTCCAGCAGCGAGGCTCCCGAGTCCAACGCCTGTGCGAAGTAGGTGTACTTGGCCTTGTCGTACGCGTTGTGCGTTCCGATGGCCGTCGTCTCGGAGAGTTTCGGCGACGCCGCGCGGGCGTGTGCCGGTACCGCTACCAACAGAGCGGCGGCGCCCACCAGCGCCGCCAGCCGTCTCACCATGCGAGCCGAGCGCATGCTCAAGTCCCCCCTGCTGTGGTCGAGTTGGCCGCAGCGTAGGGGCAAACAGTTACTGTGCGGTAGCCCCTGGAGGAACATCAGCCGCCCGCGGGCCGCTCGGCGGGCCGCCGTGGCCGCCACCACTGCGTCACAACGCAGACGGCACCAGGCGCACGAACGGGATCCGGGTCAGGTCCGGCTCGCACGACGCGCGTCCGCGGGTGCGCCTGCCTTGCCCCGGGAGGCCGAGGCGCGAGGCGGGGGCAGCTCGCCGTACTGCCCGTACTGCCCGTACCTGCCGTAGTGGTTGCCCTTGGGGACCGGAGCCATGCTGAAGACGGTGCCGAGGATGCGAACGCCCACGCGGTCCAGCGATGCCGCGGCGGTGCGAACCTGGTCCCGGCTGGTCTTGGCGGCGCGGACGACGAGCAGCGCGCCCTGGGTGAGCGACGCGAGCCCGATGGTGTCGGCGACCGGCAACAGCGGCGCCGTGTCGACGATCACGACCTCATAGGTGTCCGCGAGTTCACGCAGCACCTCTTCCATGCGCGCCGAGGCGAGCAACTCCGTCGGGTTCGGCGGCACGGCGCCGGCGGCGAGCACCGAGAGGCGGGCCGCGGCCTGCTGCATCACGTCCTGGATGCGGGCCTGGCCGATGAGCACCGTGGTCAGACCCGCGTCCTGGACGAGGCCGAAGGTCGAGGCCACGCACGGGCGGCGCAGATCACCGTCCACCAGGCAGGTGGAGACGCCGGCCTCGGCGAGCGAGAGGGCCAGGTTCACCGCGGTGTTGGTCTTGCCCTCACCGGGCACCGAACTCGTCACGGCGATGATCCTGGGCCGGTCGTCGACCTGTGAGAACTGCAGATTGGTGCGCAGCTTACGGAAGGCCTCGGCGCGCTTGGAGTGCCCGTCGGCACCGGCGAGGGGCCGCTTGGGGGCGCTCTTGTCGTACGGGATGGTGGCGAGGCCCGGCAGCGTCAGCAGCTTGCCCAGCGCCTCGCTGGTCTTGAGCGTGGTGTCGAGGGTCTCGCGCAGGGCGACCGCTCCGGCACCGAGCAGCAGGCCGCCGATCACCCCTGCGGCCAGGTTCAGCAGGGGGCGGGGCGAGACCGGCCCGGTGGGGGCGGCGGCTTCCTGGGTGATGCCCAGCGAAACGGGTGATGTTGCGGCCGTGTCGTCGGGTCGGCCCTTTCCGGGCGGCGCCGGGACAGGGTTGTGCTTGGGCGTCTCCAGTCGTTCGACGACCGCGCTGAACCGCTCCGCCACGGCGTTTGCGATGCGTGCCGCCCGGCCGGGTGCGGTGTCCCGGACCGCGATGTCGATGAGTACGGTGTTGAGCGGGGCGGAGGCGGTGATCCGCGATGCCAACTCCTCGGGTGTCATCCGCAGTCCCAGTTCCCTCACCACGGGCCTGGTCACCTGACGCGTCGTCACGATCGCCGCGTAGGACTGCACACGTGCCTGCGAGAAGCTCTGCCCCTGGTTCAGCTGGGTGGAATCGTCGCCACTGCGGGTGGCGACGAAGAGCTGGGTCCTGGCCTCATAGACGGGGGTGCTCAACCAGGTCGCGGCGAGTGCCGCTCCGATCGAGAGCGCCAGGCAGACCGCGACGGTCGGCCAGCGTCTGGCAAGAGCCTTCAGGAATCCGTGGAGATCCACGCTGTACCCCTCGTAGGACCGGAGGGAACGGCCGGAATCGGACAGTCCGTTCCCTGTTGCGCGCAGCAGACGATAGGGACTCGCGTGCTCCGGGAGGGGCAGCCACCCCCATGTCGGCCTGTCGATTGACCCGAGCGGCACAAAGAGGCCGGATGCCCCGCCGGTGCGACGGTGTGAGCCATCGAGAAGAGGGAGGACTAATCCTTCGGGTGACTCCTGGGCGCCACCACGTTAGTTGGCTCGGATATGTCTCATCTATTCGATATGTCCAAAACTTGAGGTCCGCACCCCGAGTCCGGCCGGCGCCACCGTCCGGGCCGAGCCGACGAGAGTGAGTGAAGAAAATGACGACAACGCCCAGATGGCGCGCCGCGCTGGCATCGGCAGCATGTGCTGCCGTGCTCGTCGCCGCACCGCTGGCAGCAGCCCAGACCACCTACGCGCAACCGTACCCGCCCACGTCGACGCTCCTGTCCGTCAGTAGCAACGACGTGACACCCGGAGCCGCGGTGAGCTTCGCGACCGGCACCATCTTCGGCCCGGGGGCGAGCGTCACGGTGTTCCTGGAATCAACGCCGGTCGTCATCGGCCGATTCGTGGCCGATAGCAACGGGGCGGTGTCGGGAACGGTGACCATCCCGAATCCGTGCCCGCCCGGCTGGCATGTCTTCCGGGTTCACGCGGACAATCCCGACCGCAGCGCCGCCGTCAGCATCTACGTGGAGGATGGCTCAACCCCGCCCCCTTCGAGCCCGCCCCCGACGAGCCCGCCCCCTTCGAGCCCGCCTCCGACGAGCCCGCCCCCGACACACACCCCGCCCCCGACACACACCCCGCCCCCTCACACCCCGCCTCCGACACACACTCCGCCCCCTACGCATCATCCGAAGCCGGAACCGTCACACCACGGTGGACACCACGAAAACGGCGGGGACGACGGACGCAACCCCGGCCACCCGGGACGGTCCTCGCACCAGGACAGCCTCGCGAACACGGGCAGCGACGAGGGCACGACCCTGGGCGCCGCCGCAGCGGCACTCCTCGTGACGGGTAGTGGCACCATGCTGGTCATGCGTCGTCGTCGCAGGTCATGACGCTGCTGAACCTCCGCACGGCGGAATCACGGCGCCCCGGCTTCGGCCGGGGCGCCGTACGCCGCCGTGCCGAAGGGGAGGGGAGCGTGCGGTGCGTCAGCGCCTGCGGCGGCTGAAGGCTCTGGCGCTCGCGGCTGCGCTTACGTTCGGAGCCTGCGGCGCCGGACAGCGGGCGGACGGTGGCGCCCACACGGTCGAGCGTCTGCGGGTCAAGGTGCTCCAAGTCCTGCCGCACGACCCCGCGGCCTTCACCGAGGGCCTTGAGATGGCCGACGGCACACTCTACGAGAGCACCGGGCTGTCCGCCCGGTCCTCCCTGCGCGCCGGGCCCCCCGGCAAACCGCCCCAGGTGCGCGCCGAGTTGCCCGCACCGCTCTTCGGTGAGGGGATCACGCTGCTCGGCCGGACCCTGTGGCAGCTGACCTGGCGGGACCGGATCGCCATCGAGCGCGACGCCAAGACGCTCGCGGAGCTGCGCCGTGTCCCGTATCCGGACGATGGTTGGGGTGTGTGCCTTCAGCGGGCACGGCACCGACTGGTGACGAGCGACGGTTCGGCACGGCTGACGTTCCGTGACCCCGGGACGCTCGCGAGGACGGGTGAGGTCGTTGTGACCGACGGGGGCAGCCCGGTGACGGAGCTGAACGAACTGGAGTGCGTCGGAGCCGCCGTGTACGCCAACGTGCTTTTCAGCGAGCGGATCGTGCGCATCGATCCCGCGACCGGAGCGGTGACGGCGAAAGTCGACGCGTCGGGACTGCTGCGCGGCGACGAACTCGTCCCGGGGGCCACGCTGAACGGCATCGCGGCCGTCCCTGGAACGGATCAGTTTCTGATCACTGGCAAGTTCTGGCCCAAAATGTTCCGCGTGCTGTTCGTCCCGGCCTGACGGGAAATCAGCGGGCCGAGTACGTCAGGGCCGAGTACGCCATAGGTGTGGTGCTCCTTTTGCCGGACGGCACGTCGCCCTCGCCTCCTCGGCCCGTCCTGCCAGCATGGCTGCCCGTCGTGATCATGAATCGGCGCCCGCCCAGTGGTTGGCCAGGAACGCAGTGAGGCTGAATGGTGATTGCCCGGCGCCGCAGGGTCGGCCCTCCATCGTCCCGTATCCGGGTGATGAGGGTCATCGCGAGAATGAACGTGGGCGGTCCGGCCCTCCAGGTCTCCGCGCTGATGCGCGGGCTCGACCCCGAGTTGTTCGATCACCGCCTCTACGCCGGGTTCGTGGGCCCGGGCGAAGCCGACTACGTGGATCAGCGGGCCCCCGATGTCCAGGTCCACCGGGTACCCACCCTGGGCCGGGCCGTGCGGCCCACCGACGACCTGCGTGCGCTGGCCGAACTGTCCACTGCCATGCGCCGGTTCCGACCGCACATCGTGCACACGCACACCGCCAAGGCCGGCGCACTCGGCCGTGCCGCGGCCCTGCTCGCGCGGGTGCCGGTACGCGTGCACACCTTCCACGGCCACCTCCTGCACGGCTACTTCACACCGGCGAAGACGCGGCTGGTGGTACACGCCGAACGCAGCCTGGCAGCCATGACCGATCGGCTGGTGGCGGTGGGGTGCAGCGTCCGTGACGACCTCCTGGCCGCTGGAATCGGCCGGCCCCGGCAGTACGCCGTGGTCCCGCCCGGCACGAGGCTGGCCGTGTCGCCATCGCGCTCGCAGGCACGCGAGCAGCTCGGCCTGCCGCAGGACTGCCCCGTCGTGGCGTATGTCGGGCGAGTGACGAGGGTCAAGCGGCCCGACCGATTCCTGTCGGTGGCCCGAGAGGTGCGCCGCGCCGTGCCGGACGCCCGGTTCCTCGTGTGCGGGGAGGGAGACCTGCACGGTGACCTGGAAACAGCCGTCGATCTGCGCGAGTCGCTGCATCTGCTGGGCTGGCGCGGCGATGTGGAGACCGTGTACGCCGCCGCGGATCTGGTGCTGCTCACCTCGGACAACGAAGGTATGCCGGTCAGCCTCATCGAGGCGGGCCTCGCCGGCCTGCCGGCCGTGGCCACGAACGTGGGCAGCGTGGCAGAGGTGGTACAGGACGGACACACCGGGTTTCTGGCTGCCACCGACGCCCATGACCTCACCCGCCACGTCGTCAGGCTCCTGAGCGACGACCGGCTCCGCCACCGAATGGGACAGCAGGCCCGCTCCTGGACGACACGGCAGTTCGGGGCCGAGCGCCTGGTCCAGAACACCCACGACCTGTACGCCTCCATCGCCGAAGCACGCGGCTGGTGGCCGACAGCCCTAACGAAAGGCGTGAATCGTTGAACGTTGTAGTGACTGGAGGCGCCGGGTTCATCGGATCGAACCTCTGCCGCGAGCTGGCCTCCCGGGCTTCCATCGGCAAGGTCGTCGCCCTGGACGACCTGAGCACCGGTTCCGCGGCCAATCTCGCGGGCATGGACGTGGAACTGATCGAGGGCAGCATCCTCGACCGGGACCTGGTCGACCACGTGGTGGCAGGGGCCGACGCCGTGGTCCATCTGGCCGCGCGACCGTCCGTGCCGCGTTCCCTGGCGGATCCGTTCGCCAGCCATGAGGTCAACGCCACCGGCACGGTACGCGTACTTGAGGCGTGCCGCCGCCGGAACACCCATCTGGTCGTCGCGTCGTCCTCCTCCGTGTACGGCTCGATCGCCGACCTGCCCAAGCACGAAGACCTGCCACCCCGACCACTCAGCCCCTACGCGGCCAGCAAACTCGCGGCCGAGGCCTATGCGCTCGCCTACGGAACGGCCTTCGGCCTGCCGACTCTCGCTTTCCGCTTCTTCAACGTCTACGGCCCGCTGCAGCCTGCGGGACATGCCTACGCCGCGGTCGTTCCGGCCTTCATCGATGCGGCACTGCGCGGTCGACCGCTGACGGTCTTCGGGGACGGCCACCAGACCCGCGACTTCACCTACGTCGGCACGGTCGCACGGGTGCTCGCCGACGCCGTCCTGCGGAAGGTGACCTGCGCCAGCCCGGTCAACCTGGCCTTCGGCACCCGGGTCAGCATCCTGGAACTCGCGCACCACCTGGCCAAGGCGCTGGAGCTGGCGGTCGAGATCCGTCATGAGGCACCCCGCCGTGGTGACGTGCGGGACTCCCAGGCCGACGACGGGATGCTCCGCAGCCTCTTCACGGGCCTGGAGGCGGTTCCGCTGGAACGGGGCCTGGCCGAGACCGTCCGGTGGTTCCGCTCCCTGCCGGCGTACGCCTAGGGCCTCTCGTTTGGATCACGCCGGGCTCGCGGGGCCTGATCCAAGCGAAAGACCCTGGGTCGCGGTAGGTATCGCGCACTGCGGGCCTCGCGGCCGGGGACTCTGTGGCCGCCGCCGTCGGGGATGCGGCCGAGCTTCTTGATATCGATGTGGACCAACTCACCAGGGTGGGCACGTTCGTAGCGGCGGACGGGCCCGCCATCGGTCGTGTTCGGCCCTGGCCTGAGCGGCCCGCTGCGGTGTTCGTGCCGCAGGGCCACGGCCTTGTCCCCGACGGCGGCCGGTGTGCGGCGCGGCTGGTGGTACGGACTGGAGCGGTCCAGCATCCCGGCCGGACCCGGCAGCCCGCAGCGCGGCGCCTCACGGGCTCTGCGCACCACAGCCCGGCGGCTCCGCCGTCTGCAACAGCCCGCTGATGCTGTTGCAGACGTATAACCCGATCTCAACCGCCTGCGCCTCCAGCTTCCCCAGCTCCCGGACCTTC
>NZ_JBSFVT010000034.1:0-36408 GCF_053592455.1 Streptomyces sp. NPDC002676
GACACCACCGCGCAGCGCAGACCTGCCGCCCGCGCCGCGTGCACGTACCGGACCGAGCCGTCGTAGGGTTCCACCCCCTCCTCGCGGATCCGCCGGAGCACCAGTGCGTTCTTCCGGTTGCCCAGGCCATTCACCGTCTCCGCCTCCGGCGGGTCCTGCGGCGATCCCTCGGGCAGGTGCACCCCGCGTGCGGCGAGGAACGTGCGCACGCCGTCCTCACGGGGCCGCCCGTCCACGTACTCGTCGTAGTCGCTGTCCGCGTCGAACGGCACGAACGCTGTCCCCTCGCGCGTCGCGCGCTCGCGGAGATACCCGTCGAACATCTCCTTCCAGGCGGCCGCGTGCACCTTCGCGGTCTGGGTGAGTACCCCGTCCAGGTCGAACAGGCAGGCACGGACGTTCGCAGGAAGCCCCAACATGCGGCCGAGGTTAGAAGGCACCTGCCGGCGGACGCGACAGGACACCGTCCGGCACGCACGAAGGCACCCGCTCGGTCGAGGCTGAGTGGTCAGCCCCAAAATGATGTGGCTGGTGCGATCACGGCGTCGGAGCCGTCCTGGATAGCCCCGTTCGCCGGGTTGAGCTCCCGCCGCTTCGGCACGTTGGTGACACAGCTGCGGCGTGAAGGAGCGGACGCGGTCCGCAGAGGACGGCCGTGGAGCTAGGGAACATGCGCGCGAGGTGCGTGAACTGCGGGAATCGATCAATATCCTTGCCCAGCACGTGCAGTTCCTCACTCTGGAGAATCAGCGTCTCGCGGGGACGACCAACCAGCGCAGCCGCGTCACCCGCATCGGAGGTCGCCGTTGAAATATCAGTGCCCCCGTGTGCTCCGGGGCGCCGGGCGGCGCTCGGTGCCGATCATGGGGACAGCCTCGATCCAGCCCTGTGCCTGCCGTCGGCCGATGGCCTTGCGTGCGATGGACAGCACGCGGTTGACGGTGTCGGCGTCCATCTCGGCCCCGGCCTCCTAGCCCGGACACCAAGGAACAGGTAACCCGCCGGTAGCTTTCAGGGCCTCGCGACCTTAAACAGGTAAACATCAAACTCAGTAACCGGATGCGGAACCGGCCTGGGCCGGAACAGGACGTCGGCCGGAAAACGGGCGTGAAGGAACTGGCGGCCGGCCGGGAACCGACCGGCCGCTGAGGCCATGCGGCCAAGGATTCCCCAGCCGTGCCGACATCAGTTGAGCCGGCTGCCGATCCGCCAGAAGCTCAGGGCGGTCAGCAGCCCGGCGAGGGCCGTGAAGATCGCGGTCTCCAGCCACTGGAAGGTCCAGTAGCGGCTGGCCGGTTGCTCGGAGATGTCCACGTGGAGGTTGCCCTTCGCCAGGCAACTCGGCATCTCCGTCAGCGACTTGTTGTTGGTGCAGTCCTGGAACCATGCAGTGTGGCCGACCTCCTTGCCCTTGGAGTTGAGCATGGCGGTGGTCTCCACCACCCAGGGCCCACCGGGCACCCGCAGCCCGCCGATGTCACCGTAGGCGCCGATCTTCGTCAGGCCCCTGATCACCTGTGCGGTGAGCGGCACCGAGGTGCGGACCGGCGATGCGTAGTGCGGCCGGATCACGGTGGGCACGACGATCTGGAGCACGGCGAAGACCACCAGGGTCGCCCCCATGGCGGGCACGGTGTGGCGGACGAACAGCCCGAGGGTGATCCCCAGCACGAAGGCGAAGGCCGCATAACCCAGCGGCGCGATGTTGCGTGAGGCGAACAGCACCGGTTCGAAGCGGTTGTTCAAGACGGTGTTGACCGGGCCTGAGGCCCAGGTCAGCAGCAGGCTGTACAGCCCGGCCACGGCCGTGCTCAGCAGACCGACCACGCCCAGCTTGACCGCCAGCCACCGGCTGCGGGTCACGCTCTGGTTCCACACCAGCCGGTGGGTTCCGGCCTCCAGCTCACGACTGATCAGCGGCGCGCCCCAGAAGATGCCGATGATGCCGGGGACCACCAGCAGCAGGTAGCTGAGCAGGTCGACCCGGGGGCTGTAGTGGTCGGCGAAGGTGCCCAGTGTGCTGGAGCAGTTGCCGTGGCCGGTGCAGTGCGCGAGCGTGTCGTCGTAGCTGCTGTGGATCTGTCGGCCGAGGATCACCAGATAGATCCCGAGCAGCAGGAGGGCACCGAGGCCCGCCAGCGCCTGAACGCGGAACTGGCGCCAAGTCAGCCAGATCATCGCTGTGCCTCCATGACCGTCGGGGCGGGCTGGGCGGCGGCCTGGTTCGCCCGGGTCATATAGGCCAGGACCAGCTCCTCCAGATCGAGGGTCTCCACGCTCCAGGGCCCGCCGGCCAACTGCCTCTGGTCCGCGCGCACGATCGCCGCGCTCTCCCGCACAGCGTGTTCTACGTGGACCACCCCCACGTCGGCCGGCAGCTCACCGATGTCCTGGCGGTCTCCGACGAGCCGGTGGTGGTCGGCCAGCAGTCCGGACACATCGCCGGCCACCTGGATCCGGGAGTTGGCCAGCACGATCAGGTAGTCGCAGACCCGCTCCACATCGGGGAGCGCGTGCGAGGAGAGGATGGCGCTGGCCCCCAGGTCGGTGACGAACTCCATCAGGTTGTCCAGGAAGCCCGCGCGGGCCAGCGGGTCGAGCGCGGCGGCGGGCTCGTCGAAAATCAGCAGCTCGGGCCGCTTGGCCGCCGCGATGGTCAGGGCGAGCTGGGCACGCTGGCCCCCCGAGAGACGGCCCGCCCTGTGCTTCGGGTCCAGTCCGATCTGGGCGATCCGCCGCTGCGCGAGCGGCCCGTCCCAACCGGGGTTCAGCTTCGCGCCCATGCGCAGGTGGTCCGCGACCGACAGATCGGCGTACACCGGTGTGTCCTGTGCGACGAAGCCGACCTTGGCCAGGTGTGCCGGACTTGCGGCGGGCTCGGCGCCCAGCACGCGGATCGTGCCCGAGGTGGGCTGGATCAGCCCGCACGACATATTGAGCAGCGTCGACTTTCCGGCGCCGTTGGGACCGACCAGGCCGATCACGCGCCCCTGGGGGATGCTCAGGTCGCAATCGGTCAGTGCCTGGTGGCGGCCGTAGCGCTTACCCAACTTCACGGCTTCCAGTACTGGTGTCATGTGTTCCTCGATCGAGGTAGCGAAGTGGTCAGGACGTGGATCCCGTGCCCTGGGCACGGACGACCCCGGTCAGCCGCGCCCACGGCTGGCGCGCCACTTCTTGACGCTCCAGTAGACGGCGTAGACAACCCCGGCGAGGACGATCAGGTTGAGGGCCCACCAGGCGTACAGCAGAGGGCTCCGTTCGGTCTTCTCGGCCAGTGTCGAGACGGCGAGGACGTGCGGGGCGGAGGAGATGAGATCAGCCATGTCCTCAGCATGCTGAGCAGGCGTCGGCCGTCACACCAGCCGAAAGAACGGTCCGGCTCGTACTTTCGGCCGGTACAGGGGTCCGCCGGCGATCGCATAGCGTGAACCGGGTGAATACCGCACTTCGATCGGTCTGGGGACCGAAGGCCGTAGTCAACACGGCACTGGGGCTCGTGTTCACCGCTGTGCTCCTGTTCATGGCCGTTCAGTACATGAGCCAGGGCCGCCCCTGGGCCTTCGACACCGGGGTGGGCCTGGTGGTGTGCCTGGTCGCTCTCGGGCGTGCGCGGCACCTGGGCTGGGCAGCGGCCATCGGCCTGGCCATCGCGGGCGGCGCCGGTCTTGTCGCCAGGCTCCTGCACCTGCCCGGCGAGCCGGGCGCCGCGGCCGTACTGGCGCTGCTGGTCCTCGGCGGCTCCGCGATCCGGGCGCTGCCTCGCTGGCAGGCCGGCGGAATCGCGGCCGCCGGGTTCGCTTTGATGACTGTCGGTTGGCTGACCGCAGACGCACCCAGCACTCCGGTCC
The DNA here is from genome assembly GCF_053592455.1 of Streptomyces sp. NPDC002676. Lineage (NCBI taxonomy): Bacteria > Bacillati > Actinomycetota > Actinomycetes > Kitasatosporales > Streptomycetaceae > Streptomyces > Streptomyces sp. NPDC002676. Next base: position 3,852 of record NZ_JBSFVT010000034.1, read on the forward strand.
GGGTCGGTACGGAGGTCTGGATCCTCGCCCTCGGAACCGGTCTCGGCCTGCGCTTCCTAGACTACCGCCGCCAGATGGCCACCGAGGCTGTCCGGCGCGACGAGCGCCTGACCCTGGCCCGGGAACTGCATGACGTGGTCGCCCACCACATCACGGGCATCGTGGTGCAGGCCCAGGCCGCGCGGATCGTGGGTAAGCGGCAGCCCGAGATGCTGGACCAAGCCGTGGCAGGCATCGAGGAGGCCGGCAGCGAGGCGCTGGCCGCCATGCGCCGCGTGGTCGGCCTGCTACGCGACACCGACGACGCGGCCACCACTTCTCCCACCACGCCGAGCCCACAACAACTGGCCGAAATCGTCCGGCGGTTCGAGGAACACGGGCCGGACGTGGAGCTCCGGCTGCCCGAGAACCAGACGCCCTGGCCGCCCGAGGTCACCTCCACCGTCTACCGGATCGTCCAGGAGTCCCTCACGAACATCGCCCGGCACGCGCCGCACGCCCGCTCGGCCACCGTCGACATCGCCCAGGACCCGGGCGGCGTCACCGTCAGGATCACCGACGACGCGCCCCCCGGTCATACCCGGCACCTCCCGAAGGGCGGGTTCGGCCTGATCGGCATGCGCGAGCGGGTCGAGGCGCTCGGCGGCACCCTGGCTGCGGGGCCCGGGCCCGGAGTCGGCTGGTCGGTGCTCGCCAAGGTACCGATTCTCCTGAAGGAGAGCCAGTGACGATCAAGGTCATGCTGGCCGACGACCAGGCGATGATCCGCGGTGGCCTGAAGCTCATCCTGGAGGACCAGGAGAACATCACCGTGGTCGGCGAGGCCGCCGACGGCGCCGAGGCGGTCGACCTCGCCCGGCGTCTGCGCCCCGATGTCTGCCTGATCGACATCCGTATGCCCAAGCTGGACGGCATCGAGGTCACCCGCGCCCTGGCCGGGCCGGGCGTGCCGGACCCTCTGCGAGTTGTCATCGTCACCACCTTCGACCTCGACGAGTACGTCTACGGCGCGCTGCACGCCGGGGCGGTCGGCTTCGTCCTCAAGGATGCCGGGCCGACCCTGCTGGTCGAGGCGGTCCGCGCGGCGAGCGTCGGCGACGCCCTCATCTCACCGTCGATCACACTGCGGCTGCTGCGCAACCTCGCGCCGACCCGAAGGGCGACCGTGCCGAGGCCGACGCAGCCGCTCTCGGCACGCGAGACGGAAGTGATCCGGGCCATCGCGCGAGGCCGCACCAACCAGGAGATCGCCGCCGAGCTCTTCATCTCGCTCAGCACGGTCAAGAGCCACCTGGCGACCATCCAGAAAAAGCTCCAGGTCCGCAACCGGGTCGAGATCGCAGCCTGGGCCTGGGAGAGCAGGCTCATGGACAATGCCCAGCGGCTGCCCTGAAACTTGTCCGGTGCCGTGACACAGTTCTTACCGGCACCCCTACCAGTTCCAAGGCTGGAGACGGAACATCGACCAAGCATCTAGAAAGTCCTGAACAGTGGTGGCGGCCGTCTCATCGAATCCAGTCCGTGCAGGTCCACGCGACTCGGTCGCCCAACTTCGCTGAGACAGGACAGTCGTGGTCGCGGACCAATGAAACTGCGCAGCTGTCCTGTCTCAACCGATTTGGTTCCCGTCCCCGGTGATCTGGTCCGATTCGCTCGTCATCTCAGATCATCTGGTCTGGGCCGACGGCTTCTGTCCCACGAGACAGAGCCTGATCGTCAGCGACGCCCCGGACAACGACCGGGGATCGGCCAGGGCGAGACTTCTCCCATGAGAGTCAGATGCCTGGGGATCATTCATCCCGCGGCCGGCATCCCAGTCGCGGAGTTCGACGGGATCCGGGTGGGTGGTGTCTACCCGGTTGTGGAGATGGTCACCTACGACATCGATTGCCAGATCCGCGTGCTCGGCCCCGACGTACCCGACCCCGGACTGCTCTGGGACCCCGCCGACTTCGAGACAGTGGACACCCGAATACCACCCGGCTGGACCCTGGTCATCGCCGACGGCCGCACCCGCCTCGCGGACGCCCGCTGGCAGCGCCCCGGCTTCTGGGCCGACTACGGCCACGGCGACCCGCAGGCCCGGGCCGACTACGACCACGTCAAGCGCGAACTCCTCGACACCGCCCCGCCACCCGAGTACTGACCCCTGCGCCCGGGTGTCCCGCTCCCGCGCCCGGGCAGTCAGGTCGCAGCCCGACGGCGACGGACCAGATCAAGTGAGACAGCGGCCGACATCCGCGCTGGAGAAACCAGACCAACTGAGAAAACCTTCACCCCGCCATCTCAACCAATCTGGTCGTCGCAGGTCACTGCCATAGACGCGGACCAGATCATCTGCGACGGGACAGTCGTGGTCGCGGACCAATGAAACTGCGCAGCGTCCAACGAACCTGCGCACCGCTCCATGTCCAGAGGAAACCCGGTCTGCGGCACCTGCTTGCTGATCAGCAGTCCTCGGAGTGTGTGACGGCTACTCAGGGCTCTGCCGGTAGTGGGCAGTTCCCGCGTAGGACACGCCCTCATGTGGCGGGAGGGCGAGCGGATTGTGACGCATGCTCCGCAGCTGGCCGCGCGTGACGCCGACGCGGGGCACATGCTCGTTGACTGTCTCGGTCCGGGCGCGCTGTCACGCCAACTGGCCGGCGCACTGGCTCCTGGAGCGCCGCCGCCGGGCCGAGCAGGCCCTCATCTCGGTAGGTGGCCACCGCCTACCTGTTCGGTGTCTCCACCCGCCGGGTCGAGAAGCTCGCCGAGTCCCTTGGCGTCGCGCAGTTGTCGAAGTCCCAGGTCTCAGCGATGGCTCGGCACCTGGACGAGCAGGTCACAGCCTTCCGCAACCGGCCTCTGGACGCCGGCCCCTACGCTTTCGCCTGGGTTGACGCACTCACCCAGAAGGTCCGCGAGGGCGGCCGGACCATCAACGTCCACGCACTCATCGCGGTCGGCGTCAACGCCGACGGCCACCACGAGATCCTCGGCCTGGACGTCGCCACCGCCGAGGACGGCGCCGGCTGGCTCGCTTTCCTGCGCTCGCTCATCGCCCGCGGCCTGACCGGCGTACGGCGGATGCCGGGACTGCTGCGGCAACGGTCACCAGGAATCCGGCGGAAAGAATCTGCACGAATCTTTTCCGGGCATAGGGCATTGTGCGGCCTCGAAAGGCTTTTCGACACCAGTGGAACGACCGTGCGAATCAAGGCTTCTGAAAGAGTAAGCAAAGGTCATGTTTTGGGATGCATGGAATTCAAAAGTGACAGTTAGCATTCCGCTTCTGCCAGAAGGCAGTTACTCGGCTGGAGCGTGAAAGCGGCCTGCGTTGCCGTGTTCGCGAACCGTCAGAGAGTCGCCCCTGCCTCCCGAAGCTCGGCAACGGCGCGATGGCGGCTGTCATTCGATGAGGACGCGGCCTTCCGGAGGGCCACCGCGGCTACCGCGGGCCGAAGGTGTTGAGGAACACCACGGGCTCTGGGCCGAAGCGGCCGGCCGCGTCGAGGTCGAGCAGGGCGGCGAGAGCCTTGGCGGTGTAGGTGTTCTCGAGTTCCAGCCCTTCCTCGGAGCCCGCCCGGTCGAGCGCGGCGCGCCCCTGCGGGGTGGGATGGGCGTAGCCCGGGCCGAGCCAGCGGTACTCCGTGACAATCTCGCGGGGGCCGGGGGCGGCCACCGCTCGCAGGTCGGCGCCACGTGAGCGGAGGAGCGCCAGGGACCTCGCGGCGAGCCGGGTGAGGGTGGCGCTGTCGAGTCGGAGGGTGTCGTTGACGATGACGCCGAGGACACGGGTGCGCAGACCAGCGAGCCGACACCCCAGGGCGAGGCCGGCCGCGGTTCCGCCGGATCCGACCGGGGTGACGATCCAGGCCGGTTCGGGCAGGAGCCCGTCGGCGACCTGCTCGGCCAGTTCGAGCGCGCACTCGACGGACCCGAGTGCGCCGAGCGGAGAGGAACCCCCGGCGGGGAGGTAGTGCGGGAGGGTGAGCCCGTGCGTGTGGCGGGCGAACAGCCACGGTGCGGCGAGGACCAGCCGGGTCCGGGTGTGCAGGAAATGCAAGGTGGCGCCGGAGGCACGCAGGCGGTCGAGCTGGGCCCGGACGTGGTCGTCCACCGGATGGTCGATCAGACCGAGGGCGACGTCGAGACCGTACTCACGGGCGTACAGCGCGGCCGCCAGGCCCCAGTTGGTGCCGAGGCCTCCGACGGTGAGGATTGTCCGGGCCCGGCGGCGGGCCTCGGGCAGCAGCCACTCCAGCTTGCGGACCTTGTTCCCGCCCCAGCCGCCCCTGCCGTAGCTGCTGTCGTCCTTCAACCACACGGGGTATCGGAGTCCGAGCCCGGTCAGCGGACGGACCGGCGTCGGGCCATCTCCCAGCGGCAGATGCGGCAGCGCCTCGGCAAGGGTCGGCCAGCGCTGGTGGAGCAGCGGACGCGATGTCATGGCAACGACACTAGAACGGAGTCAGGCCCGCGTCTGGGCCGATGCGGCGGCTGGACCCGGCGCTGCAGGAGAAAACCTTCTGATAGCTCCTCTACGAATCAGCGGCCCGAGCTGACGAGGTGCCATGCCCGAGCGTGGACGACCTGTACTCGCAGGACAAACGCGGCAAGATCACCGCCAGGGCGGGGCGACCGAGTGGATCCACTGGCAGTCCGGCACCGCCCGACTCCTGCCCCGCCTGATCGCAGGCCGCACACGCGGCCCGCTGTTCCTCACCAGCCGCAAGGCCCCAGCCCGACGTCCGAACCATGCCCGAACAGTTCACGCCGTCATCCGGTCAGCCGCATCTGGCCCTCTTGCGGTAGCCGACTGCGCCTCGAGGTGGGAGATCTGTCTGGTAGCGCCGGACCAACCCCCGACGCGCTCCGTGAGAGAGGAAGTCCCGCCCCATGACTTCAGTCCCGGTCAAGCCCGGCAAGTACAAGATCCACGCCCACATCATCGGCCCCACCAGCCTGGTGACCGCCACCGAGTACGCCGTCAAGTACGGTGCCCCCGTCATCACCGACCGCTTCAACCCGCTCCCGATCGAGCAGGAGTGGGTCATCGACTACCCCGAGGCCGGGCAAGAGCCCGAACCCGAGTCACCGTACGTGATCCACCTCGCCTACCACCCCGCCGCAGGCCTCGTCATCACCGAGGACAAGCTCTGGGTCAACAGCGTGCCACGCACCGAATGGGCAAAGTTCACCTTCGAACCGGTCATCGGCGGAATCAAGATCCTTTCGGAAAAGGGCCTCAGCCTGCGCGCCGGCCACCGCGGCGCCCAGATCGAACTCACCACACCCAAGCCCGAGTTCCAGGAGACCTGGACCCTGGAGTACCTCGGTCCGATCGTCACGGAGTAACACCGGACCATGGGGTGGCCGACGGTCGCACCGTCGGCCACCCCATCCCGCGTTCTCTGCCAAAACCCGGCGGTTCAAAGGTCTCGTACCGGGCCCAGCTCTTCGAGAGACGCACCCCGCAGCCCTGTGCAGGCTCCCGCGGTTGCGCGATCACCAGCGCGGCGCTGAAGCGGCACCCGTGCCAGGGAGCCGTCCATTGTCCGAGCCCCGCTGCCAGAGGGCCGAAGTTCGTGATGATCTGCCTTACCGTCCTGGCGAGTGACGGCATGCCGATCTCCGGGCGCGTCGTGATCGCGCATCGCTACGAAGGTGACGACCTGGTCGTGATCTTCGAAAGGGTCCGCCGACGTGCGCTTCACCTGGACCATCGCCCTCGGCCTCCTGGACTGATCACAGGCGATGCCGGCCGTGAAGGCCGGAGCGGATCGAGCAGCTGCCCGCGACCGGCATGCGGCCCAAGCCGTGGGACCGACCAGGATGCGCCCCCGGCCGGCCCTACGGCGTTCACGGCTGCCGACGCCCCGTCCCGTCAGTTCCTGTCCTCGCCGCGAGCGTCTCGTCGCGGGCCGGGCGGGAGGCCACTCCCGGGAGAACCGGGCGCAGACGGTACCGGCCGGCTGGGCCGCAGAGCATGTGACAGCCGACCAAGGTGCGGCAGCACCCGAGACCCTGCTGGGCGGGATGAGGCCAGCCGATGACGCGGGGGTGGGGTCAGTGACGGTGGTAGCCCCAGGAGAACGCGTCGACGACGCGCCCGCGGTCATTGCGCAGGATCGCGGTGTCGCCATGGTTGTTCCACACATAGTTCCGCCGGTCCTGGTACAAGTCCGAGCGGGTGTCCCAGCCGATACCGATATAAACGCGGACTGTGCCCCGGCCGGCGAGCCGCTGCTCACCCTCGGCTACCCCGACCCGGACAAGCAGTACACCAGCCCGATCTCACGATTCGACGCCGACCAGCTGTTCACCTACGCCTGAACACCCACTCGGAAACCAAAACCCACAACACCCACGACGGCCGCCGCGCTCACCGCGTCCGTCGACGGCATCGCGGCTGAGACGTTGTCGTGGAGTTGCCCCGCGACGGTTCCCGCCTCCTCCACAGTGCCCTGGGTGCGCTCCGCGCGTTCCTTGCCCTCCTCAGCCATGGCCTCGGGGTTGAGCCCCAGCGCGGGCCCCGTCGATGTCCGTGTGGTGCACGGTCGTGCTGTTCGGACTACGAGCTGCTTCGGCCGGAAGCACCATGCAGCCACCCCGGCTCGCGGTCCTCATCGAACGACAGATCACGAGCCTCGCCTGCCGCACCTCCGTGCTCCAGCAGGCGCACACCGGGACACCGGGCTTGCTCTTCCCGGGCCGGCCGCCAAGCCGCCCGCGCAGCCCCCAGACCGTCAACAACTACATGAAGTTGCACGGTCTGCCGGGCATCAGCGCCCGCAACACGGCCATGATGGAAGCGATCACCGACCTCCCGCCGATCGTGGTCAGCGACCTCTTCGGCGTCCACCCCCACACCGCCTACGCGTGGGCTCACTACGCCCAAAACAGCTGGGCTGAATACCTCGGTTCAATCCACCGACTAGCCCCCGCGACTTCGAGGACCGATCTTGCGGTCCGGGGAGCCGGACGTGCTCTGGACGCCGAGCATGGCGGGGTAGGCGAGCGCGGCGAGGGTCAGACCCAGTGCACCGGTCACGAAGACGGTTCTTGCCCTGTTGCGGAAGATGGGCACGCTGCCTCCAGACGCGAGCGGCTCGTACGGCAGGAGGTACGGGCCGGCCGCCGGGATCCGTCAGCTCCGCGGGTAAAAAACCAGCCGCCCGGCCGCGTCCCCGGCCTCCCGGGGCAGTACACCCGGGCCCGTCCCTACGCTGCCGCGGCGCAGGGGCGGAAGCGGGCTAGGTAGGCGAGGGTGGAGCCACGGTGTGCGGCCAGGTGGAGGCCGGAGTCGTCGGCGAGGCGGTGCAAGGTGCCGAAGGGGATCCAGTGGCGGTCGAAGAACTCGCCGACCACCAGTCGGCCGCCGGGGGTGAGCACCCGGACCGCCTCGGCCAGCACCCGCTCCGGCTCTGATACCTCGCCCAGTGCGGTCACCAGGTACATGGCGTCGAACGTGCGGTCAGGGAAGGGGAGTTCACGAGCGTCACCTCGGGTGGGCGTGATGTTGGCGACGCCGTGCCGTTCCGCGCGGCGCATCACGTGGTCGAGCATCTCCGGCTGGATGTCCAGGACGTCCAGCCGTCCGTCCGGGCCGAGTTGGGGAGCGACGTGCAGCGACTGCAGGCCGGTGCCGGGACCGACTTCCAGCACCCGCTCACCTGGCCTGGGCCGCAGCACGGCGTCCAGGCGGTTCGCGGTCAGATACGGCAACGGCAGGTCCAGCAGCTTGTGTTGGGCGTACGGGTAAGGGGCCTTGTCGCCGAACCACAGGGCGCCGGCGGCGACGGCACCGGCGGCGAGCGCCCAGCGGACGGCGGGCTTGGCCAGGACGGTGTGGGACATGGATCTCTCCTTGGGAGGGGATGGTGGCGTGCGGGAAGGAGGCGGGGCCGGGAGCGAGGGTCAGGCTGTCTGGCGGGCAAACCCCCGTACCGCCAGCACGACGCACACCACCGCCAGCGGCAGTTCCGCGCCGACCGCCATCACCACCGCCGATATCTGATCCGCGCCTGATGCCGCGGTCACCGTGTCGAACCAGGCGTCGACCACCAGCAGCGTCGCGGTGGCGGTGGCCGTCAGGGCGTGCAGCTGGTGGCCGCGTACGGCCAGCAGCCCCGTGGCGATCAGCCCCAGCGCCTCCAAGGCGTCCAGGCCGATCCAGGCGGTGCACCAGTTCGAGGCGATGGCGGTCCCCGGCAGACCGTTGGCCAGCACGACCAGCCACGGCAGCAGGGCCAGCCCGCAGCCGACCAGGACGTGTCCCATGCGGTACCGGCGGCCGATGCGCAGGCCGGCCGAGCCGCGGGCCTCGTCCTGAAGTCGGCAGACGCTCAGCGTGCTCAACGGATCGGTCTCCTCGCGTTCCCGGTGCTCCTTCACGCCTCCAGCCTCGCCCGCCAGGCGCTCACGGTCAGTAACGCGAATGTCCGTTGTGGGGGTGGCACTAGCTACACCCCGAGGCGGATGCTCTTGCCATGGCCCGCCCCCGGCCCGGACACCTACCGTTTCCCCATGCACACAACCGCCCGCCTGCGGCGCCTACTTCTGTTCCCGTTCCAGGGAGCCGGACGACCGGTCTCGTTCCTCGTCACGGGCGTCCTCGTCCAGCTCGGCGTCCTCTTCGTCGTGTCCCTGCCGTGGCTGCTCTTCCTCCCGGTCCTCGACCCCGCGGGCCAACTGCTCCTCGCGGTTTTCATCCCGTTCACGGCCATCGTGCTCGCCGGGCCGCTGCTGACCGAGGTGCAGCGCGGCCGCTTCCTCGCCCGGCTCGACGTGGCCATCCCCTCGCCTTACGCGGGACAGCGGCCCCGGCTGCCGGAGTGGCTGCGATCCCGGGCGGGGCACCGGCAGCTCAGGTACCACCTGCTGGACGGGCCGCTGCTCGCTCTCGCGGGGTCCTTCACCCTCCTGGCATGGGTCGTGGCCGTCACCGCCACCTCGATCTACCTGTGGATCTGGCTGGTGCCGCTGGACTGGCGCGTCGACCATCCCGGCTACTACACCTGGGCGGCGTACGTCACCGCGGCGGGGCTCGCCCTGCTCCACGTCGCGCGGTTGTCGACCGACGCCCTCTCCCGGCTCGACACCCGCACCGCCACCGTCCTGCTCGGGCCCAGCCGCGAGGAGCAGTTGGCCCGCCGGGTCGAGGACCTGGCCGAGAGCCGGGCCGGCCTGGTGGACGCGGCCGATGCCGAACGACGGCGGATCGAACGGGACCTGCACGACGGCGCCCAGCAGCGGCTGGTCTCCCTGGCCGTCAACCTCGGCCTGGCCAAGGCCACGCTCGGGGACCTGCCCGAGGACGCCCGCCAGGTGATCGACGAGGCGCACCGGGAGGCGAAGGAGGCGATAGAGGAGCTGAGCAGCCTGGTGCGCGGGATGCACCCGGCCGTTCTGGAGGACCGTGGCCTGGACGCCGCACTGTCCGGCATCGCCGCCCGAGCACCCATCCCGGTACGGGTGAAGGTGGACCTGTCGTCGCGGCCGTCGCCCACGATCGAGGCGGTCGCCTACTTCGTCGTCTCCGAAGCACTGACGAACGTGGTGAAGCACGCCGAGGCGTCCAGCGCCGAGGTCACCGTGGAGCGCTTCGGGAAGACGCTGCTGGTCGTCATCAGCGATGACGGGGTGGGCGGCGCGGAACCCACCGGTGGTACCGGGCTGGCGGGGCTGGCCAAGCGGGTCGCCTCGGTCGATGGCACGCTGTCGGTCGACAGCCCCGTCGGGGGGCCGACCGTCATCACCGTGGAGCTGCCGTGCGTGCCGTGATCGCCGAGGATTCCGTACTGCTCAGGGTCGGGGTGGTCAAGGTCCTGGAGATGGCCGGGTTCGAGGTGGTCGCCGAAGTCGGCGATGGCGCGGCGCTGTTGGCGGCAGTGGAGGAACACCGGCCGGACCTCGCTGTGGTGGACGTCCGCATGCCCCCCGGTTTCACCGACGAGGGAGTGCGCGCCGCGCTGGTCATCAGGCAACAGTGGCCAAAGACCGCGGTGTTGCTGCTCTCGCAGTATGTGGAGGAGCGGTACGCGGCCGATCTGCTGTCCGCCAACACCTCCAGCATCGGCTATCTGCTCAAGCAACGCGTCGCGGACGTGGAGGAGTTCGTGGACGCGCTGCGCCGGGTCGCGGCCGGCGGGACGGCGCTGGACCCGCAGGTCGTCTCGCAGCTTCTGGTGCGCCGCCACAGCGGCCCGCTGGACCGGCTCACCCCGCGGGAACGCGAGGTCCTGGAGCTGATGGCGGGCGGCCGGTCCAACGCCGGGATAGCGGGGCAACTCGTCATCAGCGAGAGTGCGGTGGCCAAACACATCAACAACATTTTCGCCAAGCTCGACCTGCCGAAGGCGGACGCCGACCACCGCCGGGTGCTCGCCGTACTGAGCTTCCTCGGCGTGGCCTGATCCCGGCCGACCCTGCGGACCACATCCCCTTCCACTTGGGCCTTTCCGGCCTTTCTCCGGCATGACATCCGGGCGTCCGGGGTGGTGCCGGCGCGTCCCGGGACTCCGTGCCCAATATCGTCAACTTCCTGTCTTGTAACCACCGGTGATCGAACAGAGGACCTATGCTCCAATAATCTCCTTCCACCGTCACCCCGCTCCCGGGCGGGAGAGCCTCCATGAGGGATCCGTGTGTGAAGCCCTGGGATTCGAAATACTCCTCGACGAGGAGGGCTTCTTCGCGCGCCTGCTCGGACGGTCACCATCGGGCGCCGGCCGCGAACCGTTGTACGGGCCCGACCTTCCCGTGGTGCTGGTCACCGGTGGCCCGGGCATGGGCAAGGGGCGGCTGCTGCGCGCGGTCCGGGACCGTTTCGCCGCCAGTGTGCCGGTGATCGATCTGGACTGCGGCTCGCCGTGTACGCGGATCGGGCGGAGCCGGAGCCGGACGCCCGCTCGGCCACGACCGAGGTCCTGTGGAGATGAACGAGGCCGATCTGCGGGAGACCAAAGCCGGAAAGATTGTCGTCAAACCGGGCATTGACATGAAGTCGCCACACGAACTTTGGTCCGATCCTGTCGAGGCCGAGGCGCTGAAGGTTCGACTCGACGGTCTGCACCGGGCGAAGATCCGGCTCGCTGATGAGGTGCTCGTAGTCGGCGACTACATCGGAGACAGCACCCGAGCCGAAATCGCCTACGCCCGGTCGCTGGGCAAGCCCGTGCGGTTCACGGACCCCGAAGTCGACCCTGACGCCTGACCGCCCGCTGCCACCTCGACAACGAGGGCCAGCAGCCCGCCGCGAGCAGGCGGTCCGGGCAGCCCAGGCCAGCTACGCGGAATGCCTCGCCGCCCACGCCGCCCTGGAGGCCTGCCGGCAGCGCAGCGCAATGGACGAGCTCGCACTGACGGAAGCGGCCGACGCCGCCCACAAGGCCCATAAGGACACCCAAGAGCAACTGGCGGAGGCCCGGTCCCGGCTGGAGGGCGTCGCGGACCGGGCGGGAGACGCCCGGCGGGCCGCGGACGAAGCGGCGCGACGGGTGGACCGAGCAGTGCCTGCAGCGCAGACCTCCCTGGCCCGCGTACGCGGGCTCATGGCCTTCGACCCACTGCGGGAACTGCTCGGCTGCCCGCCCAAGGAGCCGGGCGACGACGACCACGACGCCAGCAGGTGGCTCACCGAGCTGCACGGTCGGCTGGAGGCCGTCCCGGCTCCTGGCAGGCCGCTGGAGGACTGCGCCGCGGCGGTACGAGCACATCTGGTCAGCGAGGACGACGACTGGCAGCTCGGGCACGGCCAGGCCCCCGACGGCATTCCCACCCACCAGCTGACGCTGACCGGGTACAGGGGAATGTCGCCGCCGGCGGCCGAACACCACGCGGCAGCCCGTCTCGAAGCGGCCCAGGCCTCCTTCGACACCGCAGAGGACCAGGCCCTGCAGCAGTTCGTCCTCGGCCGTATCCCCACCGCCATCAGCACCGCATGGGTCGAGCTCCACACCTGGGTCAAGAACATCAACACCCAGATGAAACTCGCCAAAGCGTCCTCCGGCCTCCTCGTGCAGCTCAAGGTCCGCCTCGCCCCCGACCTGACCCCTTCGCGCTCCCTCATCCACCACTTCACCTGCGAGATCGGCGACGCCGATCGCACACCCGAAATGCAGCACAGCGTCGGCCAGGAACTGCTGGCCGTCATGCGCCACGGCGAGGAAGGCGGAGCCGCCGACCGCGCCACGCGGCTGGCCGAGGCCATCGACATCCGCAACTGGGTCACCGTGCAGTACGTGATCGTCCGCGAAGACGGCACGGAAGAGCAGTGGGGCAAGCCACAGACGACGGTCTCCGGCGGTGAAAGCAGGCTGATCGTGCCGGCACCCATGCTCGCCGCACTGGCGGCGGAATACCGCCACCTGCCCGCCCACGCACTGCGCCTGTGCGCGCTGGACGAAGTACCCGGCGAGGTCGACGAGGCGGGCCGCGACGGCATCGCCAAGTACACCGCCAGCCTCGACCTGGACCTGATGTGCACCAGCCACCACTGGGACGGCTCGCCAGGCGCCTGGGACGGCATCGACATCCACGACCTGGCCAAGTCCTCCACCGGCATCATCATCGCCGAACCCATGCACCTCTACAGCCACCAGTTGCTCGCCGCCACGGGCCATCTCCCTGCCCAGAACACCGGCCGGATGACCGAGGTGACCGAGTGAGTACCGCACCAGCCGACTGTTCCCAGGGCTGGTGCCCCGACGGGGCTTGCCAGGGCGCCCGCCTCGACTCCCTGCTCACCCCCCAAGCACGGTGGCTGTGGGAACAACTCGCCGCCAGGGCCGACAAATACGGCGAGCCGTCCATGACCGCCGGCACCACCACGATCACCGCCCCTCAGGAAGCCGGACAGCGTGCAGCAGTCCTCGGGCTGATCGGCACCCGGATCCTGGCGCCCGGGCAGCGGTGCATAGTCCGGCTGGACGCGCTGACGGTCCGTCTACGACGGCACGGTGCCCGGCTCACGCCGGGAGCCGTCGCCGCCCACGCAGTCGGCCGACCGCTCGGCTCGGCTGCCACCGAGCGGGCCCGCCAAGCCGCCCGCACCTTCGGGCTGCGGCAGCTTCGGGCGCGCCTCAACGCGGCCCTGCCCGACCATGCCCCGGTGCGGCCGTCGGACGAAGGCGGATCCTGCAGCATCCCGCGCCCGAGGAGTTGCTGAGGAGAGCAGCCGAAGTGCTGCGGCTGATGCCTGCTCGCGGCTGTGTCGACCGCCGTGTGCTGGCCCACCGGGTGACCGGCGACCCGCACGGGCTGGACGCAGGCGCCGACCTGGCAGGGCTCGTCCTGGCCGAAGCCGCGCTCGCCGGGGTGACCGGCAGCGGCATGCCTCTGCGGACGACCTGGAGTCGACTCCGGGTGGATCTCGACTCCCTCAGCGGAGGACTCCTCACCGTCGGCGTCCACCCCGAGGGCTGGGGCGTGCCCGCCCGCCAGCCTTGCATCCTGCCCCCTACACCTTGTCGGAGGCCACCTGGCCCGGACCGGACCCCAAGGAGGGCTCCTGGGTATTCGTCACCGAGAACCCCTCGGTCACCACGGCGGCACTCGCCCTGCCGGCGGACGTCCCGGTGCGGCTGCTGTGCACCGTGGGAACTCCCTCGGCCGTCGAAATCGCCGCTCTCGCCCGCCTCGCGGACAGCGGCTGGCGCATCGCCGTACGCGGGGACTTCGACGCAGCGGGTCTCGCCCTCGTACGGGCCGTCCTGGACGCGGTACCCGAAGCCGAGGCGTGGCGCATGACCGCCGACGACTACACCGACAGCCTGCACCCCTCACCCTTCGAGCCAGGGGCTCTGGACGGCGACCGCCTCGGCAACACCCCCTGGGATCCCCCGCTCACCGCCGCCATGCGCGCATGCGGCCGGCCCGCCTACGAAGAAGGTCTCCTCGACCAGCTCCTTGCCGATCTCCACCAGGGCTACCCGTCCGCCAGTAAGCCGGACTGCAGCCACACAACGGCAAGCAAGCGCCTGTGATGGCAGGAGCCGACCTGCCTCCTGCCGCTGAGCCCATGACGGTTGTCGCGTGCCTGGGCCGCTGGCCGACTGCCCCGACGCGCACGGAACTCATCCACGGCGTGCTGCTGTTCACCGGCGACTTCGACGAGCGGGACGCCACCACCTCGAAGCGGACCTACCCCGGCCGCCGGGTCCTGGTGAACGCCGACGGCAACCTGGAGATCCACCCGGCCGGCCCCGGACTGCCGCGCTCGCTTGGGGGCGCCGGTGTGACTGGTCGCGGTAGTTGTCACTTGGTCGCGCAGACCGTCACCACGGCTCGACCAGCTGGTGACAGATAGTGTCACTCGGCAGGCTAACTGTCGTGTCAGCACGACATCTGTCGTCCAGGGCGATCATCAACCTCGTGAGCGCTTCAGCCAGCCGGCGAGCGGTTGAGGTGGCCGGCTGAGCGTTCGGCTTGCTGTCAGTCCCCCTCGGGTTGGACGCGCCCGCCGCGGGCGCAGGCCAGCACCGTCGTAGCTGTGGCGTCGAAGAAGAGCATGAACGTCCAGGCTCGATCCGCCGTCTTGATCATGCCGATGCGCAAGGCCTCGACTTCTGAGTGTTCAAGGATCGCGACGGTCTCGGCGAGACCGAGTGTCGCGACCCCGCGCCTCCGGGTATGGCAGAGCCGCGACCGGTAGCCGTGGTCATCTAGGGTGGCCCAGCAGGTGTCAGGCAAGTCAGGCAAGTACTCCGGAGCGAACTTGCCTGACTGATATCCAAGGGTCTGTTGGGCAAGTTCGTGGTCTCGGTGCCATCGTGCGCAGTCGGCAGCCCAGTCGGCTCGGGTCCGTTGGAGTGCTTGGTACAGCCGCTCGGCAGGTACCTCGAAGGCGCGTTCGCGCTCAGGCTTTCGGATGCTGATCCGCCGGCGTAGCGAGGTCGTGTCGGACATTCAGCAAGACCGCCGTCGTCATCACCGCGAAGTCCGCCAGGCGCAAGGTCTTCGGCCTCGCCACCGCAGGCGTCCGTCTCGCTTGACCTCTTGCGCGTCAGTCCGGCAGCCAGTGCAGCTCGTGCGCCAGGGTTTTGGCGACGGCACGGATGCGGCGGTGTAGTGGCGACTGCTCGCGTGGGAGGACCAGGTGGAACGTCAGGCTGGGCGCGCCCCGCAGCGGTCGCCAGGTGAGACCGGCCGGTTGTGCCGTGGCCGCGGCTTCTCCGGCCGGGGCGAGGGTGACCCCGTCGCGCAGGTCGCGCTGAGACATGTCGAAAGAGACTGCGGGCGTGTGGAATCGGGGGTGTGGTCGGGTGTCTCGGAACAGTGCGGACAGCTGATCGTGGATGACGGAGTTGGCCGCACGGTCCGGGAGTCGCAGCGGATACGCGGCCGCGTCGGCGATCTCGATCTCCGGGTGTTCGGCCAGCGGATGGTGCTGCGCCAGCTGGACCCCGATGCGCGCACGCCGCAGCAGGAACCGGCGCACGCCACGGCCCGGTTGTTCACCGCGGGTGATCCCGGCATCGATGCGGCCGTCGGCGACCGCGGGGGAGATCTCCGGTGTCGCCATCGGGACCGCGCCGACCTCGAGTCCGCTGTTGCCGCGAATCAGCCTGTCCACCAGGGCCGGTGCCGTCTCGGCCCCGGCGCTGAGGCTGTATCCGATGCGCAGCGTGCCCAGTTCACCGGCCGCCGCGCTCCGGGCGGTGTCCCACGCCCGGTCCAGCGCCGCCAGCGCGGGCGGCGCGGACTCCGCCAAAGCCGCACCGGCCGTGGTCAATACGACGCTACGCGTGTTGCGGACCAGCAGGGCCGTACCGAGTTCCGCCTCCAATCGGCGCATCCGGGCGCTGAGTGCGGGCTGTGCGATACCGATCCGTGCGGCCGCGCGGGTGAAGTTCAACTCCTGCGCCAGCACCAGGAAGTACCGCAGGCTCACCGTATCCGGCGCCACGTGCCCCCCTGCCGATTGATAACGAGCCGTTCTGAGTCTATCCCGTACCGGTCTTTCCCTCGACCGCACATCAAGCCCTAACCTGCACATATGACGATTCCACTGACCGCAGTACCCATCGCCGGGATCGATCGATCTGAGTGTCAATTCGGAGTCGGACCTGTCCGGCCGAACACAGGAGGTTTCCATGGCTAAGGGCTACTGGGTCAGTGTCTACCCCGCCATTTCCGACCCTGAGAGGCTGACTGCCTACAACAAGCTGGCCCGTCCGGCTGTCCAGGCTGGGGGCGGGCGCACCCTGTCCCGTGGCGGTCGAGTCGTCGCCCACGAGGCCGGAATCACACAACGCGTCGTTCTCATCGAGTTCGACAGCTTTGAACAGGCCGTCGCGGCATACGAGAGCGAGGCATACCAGAAGGCGCTGGTGGCCCTCCCCGACGGCGTCGAGCGCGACTTCCGCATCATCGAAGGCATCGACTGACCGGCGGGCCCAGCCATCGCTGAGCATCCGTCACCTGAAACGCACACGGTGCTGCACGACGACTCACGAGACGAGTTCGAAGCGATGCCCCGCGTCCCAGTTCGTCGTCGACTTCCTCGACGGTCTGATCCCTGTCGGCGGCTCGCCGCGCTACCCAACGTCGAGCAACTTGCCTGACTTGCGACCGAGTCCACGGGCGGCGTGACGAAGCCCGCCCCGTCGGTCGATCCATGTGCCGGTCAGCGTGACGCCGGCCTGGAGCAAGACCCAGTTGACGTAGGCACTCGCCGCTCGGCGGTTCGCAGGAGAAGCGGCTCAGGAACGAGCTCGACGCTTGGCGCAACTACCTCCTTCACGGAGACGAGAAGGCCAGGAAGGCACTTCACCAAGCCCTCGAAGCGCAGGGCAGGACAAATCCGACCAACGAGACTGACCTCCTCGACAGCACCTACGCGGCCTCGGTGACCGACAGAGCGGAAGCAGCCTTCCGGTGGGCCGAACAGCACACCGGCATCCAAGCCCCCTTCCTGGACGGCGCCTGGGTCGCCCCCGATGAATGCTGAGTCCGGCCAGGTCACCCCGCCCCATGGCCGAGACAACGATCCGACGAGGTGGCAGTCACATGGGCGGACAAATCCCAGGGCTTACGCTCCCGGGCATGACCAAATTCTTCGCCACTGTGTGCCTGCCGCCGACCGCGCCTCGGAAGGTTCCACAGGCGATAGCTGCCGCCATGGCGCCCTACAACGCCAACCTCACCGAGGAATGGAATCCGGTTGGCCACTGGGACTGGTGGGCTATCCACTCCAGCGCGGGCAACGCCTACCTCGTGTTGCCTCCGCACGACGGCGACCGCAGGCTCGTCACGGCCTCAACCGTGGCCCGCGGTGCAGCGCGGGTCAGGAAGGCACGCCCATGCTCAGCGTAGTCAATGAAGACGGCTCCACGTCGACCGGATCTCTGATCGACGAGATCGTGCGGGAAGGGCCCGGCTGATGCTTGCTGCTGCTCATGAGGCAGAAGTCGACCAGTACGTAGCCGAGTTGGCGGCCGAGCGGGACGAAGGTGGCCGCCGCCTGGTGGTGCGCAACGGTCATCCCGTCCCCGCACCGTGAGCACGGCCGCTGGCTCTGTTGAGGTACGGGCGCCACGGGTCAACGATCGTCGTATCGACGAGGAGACCGGCGAGCGTCACCGGTTCTCCTCCAAGATCCTTCCGCCCTGGTGCCGCAAGTCCCCGAAGATCAGCGAAGTCCTCCCGCTCCTCTACCTGCACGGATTGTCCGGTGGCGACTTCATGCCCGCCCTCGAGCAGTTCCTCGGCAGCTCGGCCGGCCTGTCTGCAGCGACGGTCACCCGGCTCACCAGGCAGTGGCAGGACGATCACGCCGCCTTCCAGAACCGCGACCTGTCCGCCACCGATTACGTCTACGTGTGGGCCGACGGAGTCCACCCCAAGGTCCGCCTTGGCCAGGCCCACTCTTGCGTCCTGGTCCTGATGGGCGTCCGTCTTGATGGCACCAAGGAACTGATCGCGCTTGCGGAGGGTCTGCGGGAGTCCACCGAATCATGGGCCGACCTGCTGCGCGACTGCCGGCGGCGGGGAATGAAGGACCCGGCCCTGGTGGTCGGGGACGGGGCGATGGGCCTGTGGCGGGCTCTAGTGGAGGCGTTTCCGCAGGCCAGACACCAAAGATGCTGGGTTCGCAAAGCCAGGAACGTGATCAACTCCCTGCCGAAGTCCGTGCACACCGGGGCCCGTAGGGCCCTGCAGGAGATCTACAACGCCGAGGACCGCACACATGCCGAGTGGGCGGCCCGCGCGTTCGCGAAGGACTACGGCACCAAATGGCCCAAAGCCGTCGCGAAGATCACCGACGACCTGGACGAGCTGCTGGCGTTCTACGACTTCCCTGCCGAGCACTGGGTCCATCTACGGACCACGAATCCGATTGAGTCGACGTTCTCCACGGTCAGGCTACGGACCAAGGTCACCCGCGGGGCCGGAAGCCCGGCCGCTGCCCTCGCAATGGTGTTCAAGCTCGTCGAGTCCGCCCAGGCCCGCTGGCGGGCGATCGCTGGATCCCACCTGGTGCCCCTGGTCCGTACGGGCGCCAGGTTCAAGAATGGCACCCTCGTCGAACATACCGAAACACGGGCTGCGTGAGGCTGTGGGGCTGGGGAGGCAGAAGAACCGTGGCGATCTGTTTCGAGCTGGTGGTGAACTTCGGCGACGACGCCGAGGCGGCACAGGCTGCCGCCCGCATCGCCCCCAAGCCATGGGTGCTTCGCGCGGGCGCCCACCGCATCCCTCTCCACCGGCCGATACTGGCGAAGGTGGGCTCATACATCGAGCTCTCGATCCTGCCCATGGCCGTCAGTTGGGGTTGTGGCCTGGACGGCAGCCTCCCCAGATTCCAGCTCACCGCAGCGGAGCTGACCGAACTGGGACACCAACTCTACGAACTGCTCGCGCAGTTCCACGGATATGTCGCCGCGAAGGTCGGCTGGGATCCGGAATCACTCCTGGACCCTGCTGAGCTCAGGTGCGAGTGGTCTGACGAACTGAACGACGCAGCATCCACGGGCTCGTGCTCTGCGAAAAGCTGCATGCGGAACTCGACCCGAGCGCCGACTACGAAGTGTTCCAGACCGGATACCGATGGATACCGTATCGCGGGGAGGAACCGAGCCACCTCACGGCCGACTAACGCAGCAAGCCCTACCCAGGCCAGCTCATCCACGCATATTGACAATTACTCCCCCGCCCCAGACGGCAAGGGTCCGGGCACGGATCAGCGCGAGTTGAACCTGCCGCCGACCACGAGCTGAACGGCGTCGCGTGCAGCCTCCCGGGACGCGATCGCCAGGCCGTTGCGCTGCTGGCCCGGGGAGCCCCAGTAGATGTTCACGATGTCCGGGCGGGAGTTGCGGGTGCCGATGTTCCACAGGTGCTCGGTGATTCCGGGCTGCGGGAAGACCCGGTCGGTCCACGTGGACGACGGCGGCGGTGCGTTGCCGGCCTCCGGCTAGGACGCCACCTGCACACCATCGGTGTTCAGCATCTGCCGGATCCCGGTTTGCCAGCGCGACTCCCGCTCGGTGTCGTCGATGCCATCCATCTCTCCGTTCATGTTCCACGACCCGGTCACCCGGTCCTCGGCCGCCGCGAACGCGGGCGGGGCGGCCGGCCCGACGACCACCAGCACCGTGGACCCGATCGCCGCCGCGGTGAACGCAGCAAACCAGCGACGCATCCTGGCCTGCCGGTGCCGCACCCGCACCCGGGTCGACACCACGGCATGTAACGATCTTGCCAAGGGAATCTCCTCGGAGATCGGACCCTCCTTAGGTCTCGGGAGACTCGGCCAGGAGGCGCGTGGCCTTACCGGTCCGGTCCCGGATCTGCGTCTGGTAGGCGGTCAAGGCTGGGGCGTTGGCGGAGATCAGCTGGCGCTGATACCCGGCGAGCACGGCGAAGTAGATTGCGGCCAGGCCCGAGGACCTGGTGCAGGACTCGTCGGCGGTAGCCACGGCGATCTCGCTGCCGGTCGGCTTCGCCGTCTTCCAGGGGCCGGCGGCCAGTTTCTCGGGGTCCTGGGCCGGGTGCTCCGCTGTGGTCATGCAGGCGCTCCAGCGTTTGCGTGCGCCGATCACCCGCCGGTCAGCAACCGCCAGCTGGAGTGACTGGCCGAACAGGGTTTGGGTCAGCTTCCAGCCGTCGGTGCTTGTCAGATCCGGCAGTTGTTTTTGCGTCTCGGCCGAACAGGCTTCGAAGTCTTTCGCTGTCTGGCCGGTCACACCAGTCCCGCCTGTCGGGAGCTCTGTCCCTATATGGAACCCTTGGCGCTTGGCCGTCGCACGGCCGATATAGCCCCAGGCGCCAACCGGGTGGGCCGCGTCCTTGTCTTCTTCCGTCTTCACGGTGATCCGGTTCATGTTCTGGCCTGTGTAGCTTTGATGCCCTTGGCTCTTCATGCAGCGGACGATCAGCGCCTTGCGTGTCCTGAACAGCAGGTCGTCGTCTTTCTCGGATGTGCCGTAGGCGGACAGCGGGAGCCGCGTCAATCCGTCGTACCCGGTGGCGGGCGCCGTCGGGGTTGCCTCGATGGCCGGCGGGGTCGGCGTCCCATCCGCCGCGCTGCCTACGAAGCTCGTGGAGCAGCCGGTGACCAGCAGACCGGCGGCGATCGTCGCAGCGCAGGCCGCGTTGACGACGGACCTCGATCCTCGCGGCGCAGTGGTCATATCTTGGGCGGATGCCATGCCGGATGTACCTCTTCAGGAAAGGGTAAGAGCTGGACTGGTCTCGAATTTGATCACCGGGGCAACGGCGCCCCGCTCATGGCTGTTGATGGCAAGCAATCAAAGGCTCACCCAGCTGCGATACAGCGCCGCCCACGGCTTCGACCAGCACGTCCAGCGAGACTTGAGCTCACCCACCGTCGTGCCTGCGGTCGCCCACCGTGGCACCTGACACGGACTAGTCCGGGCGCTACCGCTGGGTGATCGAGAGGGGGTTGGGGGAACACTGCCAAGGCATGACGGTGCTCCCCCATCAGGACAGGGATGAATGTGCGAGCAGTCGCCGTAGGGTTGGGCCCGGCTGAGGCATCTTTTATCTGCCGGTCCGATACGAGGCCGTTCCTTGCCTGCTCACCATGCCAGGCCGAAGGTAGGCATGGTGCGGGGCGACGTCGGTCAGGCCCTCGCCGATGACAAGCTCACAATTCCGCCCTTAGTAGACCGTGATGCCGGTGATTTTGTGAAACCACGGGTAGCTACCCGGAGTAACGATCTCATATTTGCCGAAATCAAGGGAATGGAGGGGCCAACCCTCCGCTTGCTGGAGCATGACGCGTCCGGCGTTGTTGCCTGCCGTGATCTTGGTTACACCGTAAATAGCTACGTCTTGGTGACCAGCGTTCGCAAAGCAGACCTTCCCGTCGTTGTGGAACGCGAGGAAGTCAGTCCGGTTCCCACAGTCCACCCTGTTGAGCGCTTGTGCAGGAGCGGCGGTTCCAGCGAGGGCCGCAAGGGCCGCCAAGGCGGTGACGAGACCGGAAAGGCGGGTATGGCGAGGAAGTTTCATGCTCACTCCAATTCGACCAGTGGATTGCAGGGGAATCCAGGACGGTTCCCCTGGCTTTTGCAGGGAGTTCAGGTAGCAGCGAACTTCCGGCGAGGCGTAATTCGCGTGCTGCCTGAGGAGACGGCTGGTGTCTCAGGGGCGACGAGATTCCCTTCTGAGCCCGTCGGCGGGCCTCACTTCCACCCGTCGAGAGTCGAGTGAGGTGCCATGCGCATCACGCTCCCGTACGTGTGTGGGAGAGGGGTGGGAGCATGGTGGGAAAACGGTGGGAGCCGGGACCTCTGCCCGCAGAGCCCTGGAGGCCGGATCACGCAGTCGGGCCGGACGTGCCGCTGGCCTGGCAGAAAGAACGAAGTTTTCCTGCCCTTGATGGGAGGCCCGCGGGTGGCTGCGGCTGGTGGCCGCGTGGACGCCGCCGTCCACGTCGCCGCTACCCGGTGACGGGCTGGCTGATGAGGTGCTGCGCGCCTGGCCCCCGCGGCGGTGGCACCGCCAGGCCGGGCCAGTAGGGGGCTGGTGACCGCCGTGGCATCAAACGGCCTGTCTGCGATCCGGACTTCACCACTCTGTCGCAGTACGTCCTGGGCGGGCCGGCGTGTGGGGAGGGTACTGGTGTCCTGACAAGGCGGGCCGGCTTGCGGACGTGCCTCTGCTGTCCGTCGGCCCTGTCCAGGCAGGCGCGCATGGTCCTGCAGACCCGCCGACCGAGACGATCACGCCTCCGAGGAAGAGCGGGCCGCCGGTCCCATCCGCGCTTGGCAGCCATGAGGGGCGGACAACTGGATCAGGCGCCGCTTGGCGCCGACAGGGACGGCATCGCGGATGGCCGGGCTCAGTGGAGCTTGTCGTGTTGCCGGGGCAGTTGCTGCCGCCTGGGCAGCCTCACCCGTACGGTCGTGCCCCGGCCCGGTGCACAGCTGACCTCGACCTGCCCGCCGTGCGCGGATACCACTGAAGCGACGATCGCCAAACCGAGTCCGCTGCCGTCGCCGCTGCGGGCAGGGTCGGCCCGGTAGAAGCGGTTGAAGACATGCGGCAGCGACTCGGCCGGTATTCCCGGGCCTTCGTCGCTGACCTCCAAGACGACGGTGCCGTCTGGCTCCGTGCCGACCAGGACACAGGCCGGTGTGCCGGGCGGGGTATGGACCCGAATGTTGGCCAAGAGGTTGTCCACGACCCGGCGTAACTGGTCGCTGTCTCCCGCGACCAGGACGTGCTGCTGTGTGCTGCCTGCCGTGCCCGCGGTGAGTGGCCGGTCGGGCTCGACGGCGTGTGCGGCAGTGACCGCGGCGCGTGCGATCTGTGCCAGGTCCACATCTTGGTGCTCAGGGCGTCGCACCATGTCGAGCCGGGCGAGGAGCAGCAGGTCGTCGACGAGGCGCTGCATCCGCAGTGCCTCGTCGGTGATGCGTTCCATGGCCTTCTTGCGCTGCGCCGCGTCTTCGAGGGCGCCTTGCTCGTGCAGGTCGGCGTAGCCGAGGACAGCGGACAAAGGCGTGCGCAGTTCATGCGAGGCGTCGGCGATGAACTGCCGCAGTCGGCGCTGGGTGGCGTCCTGCTCGGCCAGCATGATGTTGAGCGCGAGCCCGAGCCGCCCCACCTCGCTGTCACGGTGTGCGGGCCGTACCCGGTGCGCCGTGTGCCCGGCAGCGATCGTGTCGGCGTCGCCTGCCATGAGCTCCAGCGGGCGCAGCTCGCGCCGGACGAGCAGCAGGCCGGCGATAGCGAGCAGCGCGAGGCAGCCTGCTGTCGCAGCTGTTTCGGTGAACCGCAGGCGACGCAGGGTGGCGTCTGCCTCCGTCAAAGGCATGGCGACGACAAGGGTGCCGCCGTCAGGGGCAAGGGGGCCGCCCTGGCGGGGCAGCGCACTGGTCAGCACGCGGTAGTTGGGTCCGCCCGCCTGGCGCGCGGGGAGGGTGGCGGGATCCACAGGCAGTTCATCCTGCCGGTCGGGCAGAGCGGGCGGGGGGTCGTCGGGGTTGCGCAGTTGCGACACCAGTGGCTCTACTGTGCCGTCCGGCCGGCGCACTTCGATGAAGAACGCCGAAGAGCCCTGCATCCGCGCGCTGGTCACCAGACCCCGCCTCAGTGGCTGCCCGTTGCGCGCCTGCTGCACGATGCGGCTGCACACGGCGCGCAGGGTGGTGTCGGCACGATCCAGGGCATAGCAGCGCAAAGCCGAGTACACCACGACGTCCACAGTGAGCAGAACCAGAGCCGTGAGCACCAGCAAGGCCAGCAGCAGCCTGCCGCGCAGCGATCGGGGCACGAGGGCCGCGCGCGGCAGGCGCAGGAAAGCCAGCAGACGGTGCGGCGCCCGCTCACTGCTCATGCGCGTCGATTCCGCGCAGTACGTACCCGATGCCCCGTAGCGTATGGATCAACGCCGGGAGGTTGCCGACGTCCGTTTCCAGCTTGCGGCGCAGGTAGGAGATGTAGGTCTTCACCACGCTCGGGTCACTCTCGCCGTAGCTCCACACCTGCTCCAGAAGCTGGCCATGCGTCAGCACCCGGCCCGCGTTGAGCAGCAGGTGGTGCAGCAGCCGGTATTCGGTCGGCGAGAGCTGCACCAGCCGTCCCGCACGCTGTACTTGATAGGTCTCGGTGTCCATCTCCAAATCCGCGCACCGCAGCACCGTGCCACTGTCCTGGCCGCCGTGCTCCGCCGTGCGCCGCAGTACGGCCCGTACCCGCGCTGCCACCTCCGCCAGCCGGAACGGCTTGGTGATGTAGTCGTCGGCACCCAGATCCAGGCCACCGACCACGTCCTCACCGCTCTCCCGCGCGGTCAGAAACACCACCGGAACACGCGCCCCACCCGCCCGCAGCCGCCGCACCACCTCAAAACCGTCCAGGTCGGGCAGCATGACATCGAGCAGCACCAAGTCCGGGCCGCGCTCGCGCACCACGGACAGCGCCTGCCGGCCATTGGCCGCGCCGTCCGCCTCGTACCCAAGAAAGCGCAGCGATGTCACGAGCACATCGACGATGTCGGGCTCGTCGTCAACAACAAGCAGCCGCTGGCCCCGCCCCTCAGTCATGCCCTCATCCTGCCAGCAGCTTCAGACCCCCAGCCCTCGGGCCTGCCCCGCACGGCTGGCAATGCTCGACGCCGTCAGCAGCGTGTGCCTCGTGCTCCGTTCCTCAGCTTCAGAGTCAAGCCAGTCGACATACGACAACAAGGAGAGCTAACGACGGCCTCGGTCGAGCCGGTCGAACAATTCCTCGAGCAGCTCACCGATGTCCTGGCCGAACTGGGTCAGGCCGTAAGTGACCTGGGGCGGCGTCGTCGGCTCGACCTCCCGCCAGACCAGGCCGTCCTGCACCAGCGCGCGCAGGGTCTGGGCGAGCATCTTCTCGCTGATGCCTTGGATGCTCTCGCGCAGCTCGTAGAACCGGAGGTCGCCGCCGCGCAGGGCGATCAGCACCCAGACGCCCCACCTGCTGGTCACGTGGCTGAGCACATCGCGCGCGGGGCAGTCGGTGTGAAACACCTCATACCGCTTCCCCGTTTCGGCCTGCGTCAGCTGTGCGCCTTCCGTCATGTCCGGAGCTTACCCCCAGGTATGTTCTTACGAAAAGTAAGCCCGGCTCCTAGCGTCATTGCCGCAGTGCACATCGGACGAGGAGCTGATCATGATCGTGGTGACCGGGGCTACCGGAAATGTGGGCGGGCCCTTGACGCGGGCCCTGACCGAGGCGGGCGAGCAGGTGACGGCGGTGTCGCGGCACGCGGCGACGGTGCCGGACGGCGTCCGGCACGTGGCGGCCGACCTGGCCGAACCGGCGGGCCTCACGCCCGCGCTGGCCGGGGCGAAGGCGCTGTTCCTCCTGTTGCCCGGCGACCTGCACGCCCCCGAAGCCAGGCCGGCCGACATCATCGGCCTGGCCGCGGCCAGTGGGGTCCGCCGGGTCGTCCTGCTGTCTTCGCAGGGCGTGGCGACCAGGCCGCTCGGCCCGTCGCGGGTCGCCATGCGCGCGGTGGAGGACGCGTTGCGGGGGTTCGGCCTGGACTGGGCCATCCTGCGGCCGGGCGGCTTCGCCTCCAACGCCTTGGCCTGGGCGGAGTCCGTCCGCACGCAAGGGACGGTCGCCGCGCCCTTCGGCGACGTCGGGGTGCCGATCGTCGACCCGGCGGACATCGCCGAGGTCGCAGTGGCCTGCCTGCTGGACGACCGGCACACCGGCGGGGTGTACGAGCTGACCGGGCCGGAGGTGATCACGCCGCGTCAGCAGGCGGAGACCATCGCCACCGCGCTCGGCTCGCCGGTGCGGTTCCACGAACTCAGCCGCGACGAGGCCAGGGCCACGATGACCCAGTTCGTGCCGGCGCAACTCGCCGACGACACCCTGGACATCCTCAGCGCTCCGAACCAGGCCGAGCTGCGGGTCAGCCCGGACGTGGAACGGGTCCTCGGCCGCCCCCCGCGCCCCTTCATCGACTGGGTCGCCCGCAACATCGCCGCTTTCCGCTGAGACACAACTGCAGCGCCCGCGCGGGCGACCACCTCCGCGGTGCCGACCGCCGGGCGGAAGGCCGAAGCGGCCCGGGTCGCCGGGGCGCGGGTCGTACATGGCCCGGCCGCCAGCACCGAACTGCCCCAGCTCGGTCTGAAGGGCGACGCCGGTGTCGATCTCGTCCTGCGTCCAGCTGGTGATGTCGAGCAGCAGCCCGTCCAGCGGTCCCCGACCAGTTCGACGTAACCTGGCCCGGCACCGGGCCCGGGTGGTCGTGGTCTGCGCCGTAGACACGGCCACGCAGCAACTGCTCGTCATCACGGTCCATCCGTCCAGCCTCGCAGCCGCCACCGCCAACACGGGCTTGCCCAGGACCGCCTGGGCAAGCCCGCGCTGCTGGTGGAGAGGTGGTTCTCCGGGCGGCCGAAGCGCCGGAAGATCGCCCCGGTCGGGCCGTGCTCCTGGAGCATCTTCATGCCGGTGACCACGATGGGGAGCTTGCCGTCGTACATGTGGAAGCCGTTGTGGGCTGTGCCATGCCAGTGCCGGCGGGTCAGCTCGGCCAGCTGCGCGATGACGGTGTTGGGGTTGCGGGGGCCGACGTGGTTGAAGACCAGCAGCGGCGGGTGCGGTTCATCTCCGTGCCGTCCGTCGGGCACCCACCAGCGGGCGCGCCACATCGGCCACTTCTTCGTGCCGCCGTCCTTATCGGTCCGCCGGCGGAACCGCACGTACTCGTCGATCTTTCCCGCGAGCTCCTGCGCGGACTCGAAGCAGTTGTCGATCTCCACGCACAACAGCGGCACATCGTCATCGGGGGCGGTGACGACGATGTCCGCCTGGGCGCCGCCTTTCCCCGGGTTGGCCCACGTTCCCGTCCCGGGCAGCGCCACCTCGGTCGCGTAGGAGGCGACGGTGCCCAGCCCGTTGGACCCGTCGACGGCGGCCTGCGCGGCCGCCGCCGCTTCGGCCGGCTCACCAGCGAGCAGAGCCAGGTCCGGCCTCGGGCGCAGCAGCGCGACCAGGGCTTCATTGACCGTCATCGGGTGGGTAGCACCGCTGCGGCCCGCGCCGCGGGCTGTAGAGCCCATCTCCGCCTCCGGACGGCGCAGCTCCCTGGCTGCCGCCTTCAGGCCCATCAGGGTGAGGTTGCGCAGGACGTCTCCACCCCGGCGGCGCCCCGGCAGCAGGGACAGGATCTGCAACGGGCTCATCGTTTCAAACTCCCCGTGGCGGTGACGGCCCCCAGCGGGCCGTGCTGGACTGGTTCAAAGCTGGCTGTCCAGGCGGCCGTCCCGCAGGAGTCCGGTGGCAGATCGGACACCACGGGCCCATGCGGGCTGCTTGGCGCTAGGGTTCACGGCACGGCAGGGCGTATGTCCATCAGGATGTCCACGGGCAGGGTGGACACCCGCGCAGAGGCGGGGGCGTTGTGATGATGGGACCGGCGGGAGAGCAGCCCGTTTATGCTGCGTTGATTGCCGAGCTGGCCGCTTTTCGCACCGGCCCTCTGCAGGGCCGGCCGTCGGTCCGTGCGCTGGCCGCGGCTGCCGAGGTGAGCCCGACCACGATCGGGGAGTGGCTACGCGGTGACCGGTTTCCCCAGCGGATCGATCCGCTGCTGGCGCTGGTGCGGGCCGTGCGCGCCCAGGCCGAGAGTGCCGGGCTGGTCGGCGGCACGGCTGCCGCGCTGCTGGAGGTGTCGCGGTGGCGGCGGATCTACGAGGCCGAGGCTCGCCGGCGCGCGGACACCACGCGCAGTGCGGTCGAGGCCGGGCAGGGCCGGGCGGTGCTGGAGCGGATGCGGCCGGGCCAGCCGCTTGTGGAAGTGACCGATCCATTCCGCCTGGAAGTGCACCACGCGATCGACTCCCCCGTCGGGGGTCTGCCCGTGCTTCCGGCGTACGTGCCGCGCAAGCACGACCGGGCGCTGACCGAAGTCGTGGCACGGTCTGCCGGCGGGGACAGCCGGATCGCGGTGCTGGTCGGCGGATCCTCCACCGGCAAGACCCGTGCCTGCTGGGAAGCACTGAACCTGCTGCGCGAGCGGGACGAGCCCTGGCGGCTGTGGCATCCGATCGACCCCACCCGCCCCGGTGCCGTCCTGGCCGAGCTGGCCGACCTCGCCCCGTACACGGTGATCTGGCTGAACGAGGCCCAGTTCTACCTGGCACCCGACCAGTTCGGCGAGCAGGTCGCCGCGGGCCTGCGGACCCTGCTGCACGATACGGCCCGTGCCCCGGTGCTGGTCCTCGCCACGTTATGGCCGGAGCACTGGAACACCCTGACCACCCGCACCAACCCGGACCCCCACGCGCAGGCCCGGGAACTGCTCGACGGGCACAAGATCAAAGTGCCTGATGCCTTCACCGGCGACGACCTGGCCGCACTGGCCGGCAACGCCGACCGTGATCCCCGGCTCGGCGAGGCCGCCGAACACGCCCCGGACGGGCACATCACCCAGTACCTCGCAGGCGGCCCCATCCTGCTCGACCGCTACCAGGACGCCCCACCAGCCACCCGGGCACTGATCGATGCCGCCATGGACGCCCGCCGCCTCGGCGCCGGAGCACGCATCCCCCTGGCATGGCTGGCCGATGCCGCCCCCGGCTACCTCACCGACACCGAGTGGGACCACACCGGCGAAGACTGGCTCAAGCAGGCCCTCGACTACGTCACCACCCCCTGCAACGGCACCCCCGGCATCCTCACCCCCGTCAAAACCGGAGCCCCCCGCAACCAGCGCAACCGCCGCACCACCGCTGGCCGCGCCGGCGGCCATCCCACCCCGAGCGGGCCGGGGCCGCTGTACCGACTGGCCGACTACCTCGACCAACACGGCCGCCACCACCGCGCCGACCAGATCCCTCCCATCGACTTCTGGACCGCAGCCGCCACCCACGCCCACCCGGACGATCTCACCGCGCTCAGCAACGCCGCCCAGGACCGCGGCCTGTACCGCGACGCCGCCCAACTCCTCAAACACGCCACCACCCACGGCATTCCCTACGCCGGGGCCGCCCTCGTTCGCCACCTCCACACTCTGCACCCCACCGACCACCGACCCGCCCACCATGCCGCCACCCACGTTCCCCTCGACAAGCCAGGCGCCGTGGCCAACCTGTTGGAGTGGCTTTGGAGGGCGGGGACGGAGGAACAGTTCATGGCCCTGGCCGAGCAGGCCGTCGCGCACGTTTCTCTCGATAACTTGCGCGAGGTAGCCCCGCTGCTGATGTGGCTGGGGAAGGCAGGGGCGGAACAGATGGCGGCCCTGGCCGAGCGGGCCGTCGCGCACGTCTCCTTCGACGAGCCACGCGCTGTGGTGGACCTGTTGGAGTCGCTTTGGACGGCGGGGGCGGATGAACAGGTCGTAGCCCTGGCCGAACGGGCCGTCGTCCACGTCTCCCTCGGCAACCCGTTCCCCGTGAACTGGCTGCTGGAGCTGCTGGAGCTGCTGTGGAAGGCGAAGGCGGAGGAACAGTTCGTGGCCCTGGCCGAGTGGACCATCGCGCACGACTCCCTCGGCAACCTGTACTCCGTAGCCACCCTGCTGCAGCTGCTGTGCGAGGCCAGGGCGGAGGAACAGGTGGCCGCGTTGCTGGCCCGCAACCCCGCCGCCCACGTCTCCCTCGATGACCCGTACACCGTGGCCTGGCTACTGGACCTGCTGCGGCGCGCCGAAGCGGACGAGCAGGTGGCCGTATTGCTGGCCCGCAACCCCGCCGCCCACGTCTCTCTGAACAACCCGCGCGACCTAGCCCTGCTGCTCCAGCGGCTGCGGGAGGCGGGAACGGAAGAACAGTTCGTGGCCCTGGCCGACCGAGCTGCCTCCCACACCCCCCTCGACGACCAAGGCGCCGTGGCCGGCCTGCAGGAGTTGCTGCGGAAGGCCGGGGCACAGGAGCTTGCTATGGCCCTAGCCGAGCGCGCCGCCGCTCACGTCTCCCTCGATGACCCGCACACCGTGGTCTTGCTGTTGGAGCGGCTGCGGCGCGCCGAGGCGGGCAAGACCCCGCTCTACACCCCGCCCTACGACAGGCTCACCCTAGCCCTGTTGTTGGAGCGGCTGCGGGAGGCCGGGGCGGAGGAACAGGTGGAGCGGGCCATCGCCCACGTCTCCCCCGATGACCCAGGCGCCGTGGCCGACCTGTTGGAGTGGCTTTGGAGGGCCGGGGCGGAGGAACAGTTCGTGGCCCTGGCCGAGCGCGCCGCCGCGTACGCCCCCCTCGACAACCCGCGCAAGATAGCCCTGCTGTTGGAGCGGCTGTGGGAGGCGGGGGCGGAGGAACAGTTCGTGGCCCTGGCCGAGCGCGCCGCCGCCCACGTCTCCTCGGATGACCCAGGCGCCGTGACCGACCTGTTGGAGTGGCTTTGGCGGGCAGGGGCAGAGGGGCTTGCTGTGGCCCTGGCTGAGCGTGCCGCCGCTGACGTCTGCCTCGACAACCCGCGCAAGGTAGCCCTCCTGCTGCAGCGGCTGCGGAAGTCCGAGGCGGAGGAGCAGGTGGCCGCGTTGCTGGCTCGCAACCCCGCCGCCCACGTTGCCATCGACGACCCAGGCGCCGTGGTGGACCTGTTGGAGTGGCTTTGGAGGGCGCAGGAGCAGGAGCAGGTTGCGATCCTGGCCGAACGGATTCTTGCCGCAGGGCACTTCAATGAGTTCATCAAGATCAGCGAGTACCAGGAGCGGTTCAGGTTCGGACGGGAACCCGATGGGAGCGCTGCCGCTCCCTGGACGTGGGAAGACCTCGAGTGATCCGGGGGCCTACTACACCCCGCCGCCCGCCCCGGCCCGCAGGCGCTCGTCACCCTCGACCTGGTCGCCCTGGCGGGCCGGGGACCCGGAAGGACGCAGTGCCTGTCGTCCTGCCTCCCACCAGGACCGGCGCCACCGCTCCACCGACCGGACGTTGACCCGCAGTTCTTTCGCGATCACCGTGTCTTCTCGCCCCGGACCTCCCTGGGAGGTCACCGTGCCCCTCACCCGCCGCTCCCTGTCGTCATCGAGACCCTGTCAGAAGGAATTCACGATGGACAGTTCCTTCGGCTGGTGCGAAACATGCTTGAGGCCGGATACATGGGGGGCTGGGTGGCGCGCGCACCGGTGCGGTGCGGGACATCGAGTGCGGCGCACCGGGTGCGCTTGAGAGTGCCGGGCATCGTCGGATGGTGCGCACCCGATGCAGGACATCGGGCCTCCGCCAAACTTGAAGTCACAGGTCAAAGGGCTGGTGTGATCGGTGCTCAGGGTGGTCATGCTGGTCATGGGCGGCTGTCTGCGCAGTAGATCGTCGGTCAGCGGTTGATTGCCGGTTCTTCGGTGCTCGAAGCGGTGGCTGATGTGCGCTTCCCGACCCGTGGCAGGCGTGACTCCGACGCCGTGGTGTCCGGCCACGGAGCATCCGCGAAAACCCGTTGGCGGAACCACGGCGGCCACTGCTACGTTTCCGGAGGCCGTGCGAGAGAACGAGGAGGTGGTACCCGTGAACGCAGTATCGACATGGGTGCTCCCCTCCGGGGTCACGGTCGGGCGATAGGTCGTCCGGGAGCGCCGTTCAATGGCACTCCTGAAGGGCACGACCATGCAATTCACTTCTGAACAGCGTCTCGACGACGGCGTCCTCGAGCGCGAATTCACCCTCGGTGAGATCCCCGGCATCCTGTGGACGCCCGGATCCGCGTCCGCACCGGCGCCGCTGATCCTGCTCAGCCCTCCTCCTCTCGGGCTGCGCAAGGCGTACCCCCGGCTGGTGGCCCGGGCCCGGCACGCTGCGGCGGACGGCTTCGCCACGGTCACCATCGAGCTCCCCGGAAGCGGCGACCGGCCCCGCCTGCCCGCCGCCGAGCAGGCCCTCGCCGATCTGCGCCGGGCGATGGAGGCCGGCGAGCCGGTCAGCGACGAGATCATCGACGCCCTCATCCTCCCGCTGGTCGACAAGTCGGTCCCGGAATGGCAGGCCGCCCTGGACGCCCTCCTCGTGCTGCCCGAGATCGGCGGCCCGGTCGGGTACTCGGGGGGAGTGATCTCTATCGGGACCCGGCTGGCGGTGGTCGAGCCGCGCATCTCGGCCGCCGTTCTGTTCGCCGGGAGTTTCGTCCCCCGGGCCATGTTCGAGGAGGCCCGTCAGGTCACCATTCCGCTGCACGTCCTGCTGCAGTGGGACGACGAAGGCAACGACCGGCAGGCGGCCCTGGACCTGTTCGACGCCTTCGGCTCCGAGGAGAAGACCCTGCACGCCAACATGGGCGGGCACACCGGCGTCCCGCAGTTCGCGGGGGACGCCGCGGGCCAGTTCTTCACCCGGCACCTGAAGTGACGCCGGGCTGTCAGGCCACCAGCAGACGGTAAGCCGTGTCGGCCAGGATGCTGCCCATCCAGGGACAGGTCCCGGCCCTCCTCGGCTCTCTACACCACGGGCCCCTGCCGGACTCTCGGCAGGGGCCCGCGCTGCCCGAAGCCATGAACTGCTGGATGTCTGCAGAGCTTCGAGTGCTGCCCAAACTCGTGTACAGGTGCTGTCGGCTCGTGGGCTCTGGCTCAACTTCTGTGACGCGGCCACTCTCCGTTACGCCAATAGGACGCGTTTGCGAAGAAGTTGGAAGCCTGCCCGCCCGAACATCTGGCGCTTGAGCATCT
>NZ_JBSFVT010000035.1:0-35730 GCF_053592455.1 Streptomyces sp. NPDC002676
ACCGAAGAACGCCTGGCCCCAAAAGCTCCCGGGCCAGCCTCACCTTCTACCAAGTCCTCGACGCCTTGCAGAACACCCTGAGGTGCTGGACCGGCGTCTGCACCACCTGCCACCGGCCCCTGCCCAGCAGAACCCCCAAGACACCAAGATCGAGAAGAACCTAACGGAGTCCTACTCGGCGAGGGCCACGTAATGCGCGTCGTAGACGGAGAGGTTGTTCGACAGCTCGCGTACGCGCTGCCACAGGACCAGTGTTGGGTGCAGGCCGAGAGCGAGGGCCTGGTAGTCGGTGATCGCCTTGAGGTGCGCACTGGGTCTCCTTCGCGAAGAAAGCCGTGGCTCGCTTGAGAATCTCCACGTCCTCCCGCAGCCGGCGGTTCTCCCGCCGCAACGCGGCCAGTTCCTCGCGTTCGCTGCTGGTCAGCCCGTCGCGCTGACCCGCCTCGACCTCGGCCTGCTTCACCCAGTCACGCACCGCGGTCTCGGTCAGGTCGAAGTCCTTGGCGACCTGACCGACCGAGCGGTCACCGCGCTGGCACAGCTCGACGATCTCGGCCTTGAACTCCGGCGTGAACGAACGGCGAGGGCGCGGCTTCTTCTTCCCCATGCTCTCCATGATGGACATCCTTCCGGGGCAGAACCCCTGATCTCGGATGTCCGTCAAAGCGGATCAAGCCCAGTCCGCGCCTGTTCGTGTCAGACGTTGATGTCAGCTGTGGAGCGCGGGCTTGACACGATCGTCGCAGTCCGGTCGGCGAATCACCTACTGTTGCTCGCGCCTGCGCGCTTCCTGGCGGTCCCGGGCCTGATCATTGTCGTCCTTGATGGTCTGGATCTCTCTCCAGACACGGCGCGCGAAGCAACAAGCAAGTATTGCGATGCACACTCATCCGATCACCAACGAAACAAATGAAGTTGTGTCGCGAAGGGCCACCCACGCCTCGATGCCCAGGAAGATGACTCCGAACTGGGCAAGCCGCCGCTTCACAGGCCTCCTCCACGGTCAGTCTCCTGTCGGAGACCGAGGATGTACATGCTCGCAGGTCGTGCTCCGATGAGAAACCCTCAGACGCTCCCAGCGGACCTCCACCCACCGCTCCCTCAGCTCCCATCCCGTACGCCATGGGCCGCGTCTGCTCGGCTCTGCCTGGGCCGATGGCGTACGGGATGGAAACACCCCGCGCACGCCACAACGGACCCGCGGGTGGAAACGGCGCCCCCCTCCATCCCGGTGTCGGCCGATCCCCCGCCGGAGGCATTGCCTTGGCCGTAGACCGCGCGATGTGGTGATCGACTCATGGCCACCGGCCCTATCCATGTGGGCGCGCATCAGCGCAGCGTGCGCGGAGCGGGAGGCCCTTGCCGAGTACCTCGGGCACTCCGACCCGGGACTGACGCTGAAGGTGTGCGCACACCTCATGCCGAGCAGCCGGGACCGGGCCAGGAAGGCTCTCGGGAGGGCACTCCGGCCGCAGGACCCAGAGGGCTGAGGGCTGAGTTCTCGTCGGAGGACCTCAGCCGGGTCGTTCATGGCGGGATCATGCCAGAAGGGCACCGACGTCGCCCCTGGCCGACGACAGCTCCCTTGACATGCCGGTTCGCCAGAAGTTCAGGCGTAGTGGTCACGGATGAGCGTGGTTCACCCTCGCAGTCACAGGCGCAGGACTCGCTAACTGCGAGCTGCCCTGATGCCGTTGATCAAGTTGATGACCACGCCCAGGACCAGGAGCCAGCCAAAGAAGAGATAGCCCCGGCCCGCCACCCGCTTGCCCTTGCTGGGCGGCGCTTCGGGGAGCAGCACATTGGCCACACGTACAGGCTTGCCCGGGTTGATGATGCTGCGCCCTGTTCGGCGCTGATGACGACCAACCGCAATGAGCGTCACTGCCACAACAAGACAGAACGCTGCTGTTTGGAAGTACGTTTCAGGAGACGACAGTTGCGCCGCCGCATACCAGTGCATCAGGTATTTCCCCCTCCAAGATCCGAACGCGCGAGTGATTCCCCCATGAGGCACCGCAACGCGTCAACTAGCCGACCGCTGTGACTGGTCGAGATAGATGTCACCTGGTCGCTTGTTCAGTGACGCGGGCCTTGCGTGAGCTGCTCGGGGCCACCGCACGCCCGGGGCTACATCTTGTGCACCTCGACCGAGAAGCCGCGGGCGAGGACGCTGTCGAGGTGTTCGGCGTGTGCGCCGAGCCACTGCTCGGTAGGAATGCCGGGGGTGCTGATCCCGAGGAGTACGTAGTCGTCGGCGTCGGCGGTGCTCTGGCCGCAGATGCAGCACAAGAGGCGCTGGAACATGGTGTCGGCGGGGCTTGTGGCGCTGGGCATGAGCGGCAGGGTAGTGAGCGTGTGCCGCTCGGCGTGGGGATTTTCACCGGTGGCGCCGCCGTCACGGCTGCTTCGGCGCTTCGCGTTTGACACCCCCGCAGGCCAGTAGCTGCGTCGCGTCCGCATTGAGGAACAGCGTGAAGGCGATGGACCTGTTTGTGATGCACCGGTGCGCACCGGCTCGTCGCCGTGCTGCCTGAGGATCTGAATGGATTCGTCGAGCCGAGCGCCGTGTGTCCGTGTCTTTCGATGCTCCTCAGGCGTCCCCGGAAGACGCCGACATGCCGTGAAGCGGGGACCAGTCCGTCCCAGACGATGACTTCGGCGCCAGCGGCGATGGCGTCGCGTGCTGCGCTGCAGGCGCTTGTCTGGTCGGTGAGCATTGCGGCGATGTCGGGCGGGGGCGGGTGTTCGTCCTCGGTAGTCATGCGGTGACTGTAGGAACCAGCCTCGTGCATTGCCACGGGGTTCCGCTCCGGCCGACGTTGGCCCCGGGCTCGCGCGAGCTGCCCAGGGGCGCCGCACGTCCAGGTGTTCGCCGACGTCGTTACCGGCACGTGCGTCTACAGCAGCAGC
The DNA here is from genome assembly GCF_053592455.1 of Streptomyces sp. NPDC002676. Lineage (NCBI taxonomy): Bacteria > Bacillati > Actinomycetota > Actinomycetes > Kitasatosporales > Streptomycetaceae > Streptomyces > Streptomyces sp. NPDC002676. The sequence goes on from NZ_JBSFVT010000035.1 coordinate 2,914, forward strand.
AAGTTGAACGACTTGCCGGCGGGCGGTGGCCTCTACAACTGGGGTTTCTGACCGCCCGGTGGAGTCTCTTCGTGTAATGGAATCGCAGCCCGCTGGGTGACAACCGGGATGAAAAGTCGGAGCAGGTGACAACAACCCCGACCATCTAGTGACAAGAATCGCGACCACTGCACCACTGAAGCCGAGGTCGACCGCCGAATCGGTGACATCTATCTCGACCAGTCACAACCGCTTTGGCCTGTGGCTTCCTGCCGAAACCGTGACCGGCTCCATCCCCCACCACTCACCCCAGCTCCCATCCCGTCCGTCGTCGGCCCACACACCGTGGAGCGGGCGTGGTTCCTGGCGTCCAGGTGGAGCGCGCCACTGTACGAACGACCTGGACGCCAGGGGCCACGTCTACTCGGCTCTGCCTGGGTCGTCGGCGAACGGGAGCCGCCGCAGTCGCATGCTGCCGATGCCCCCGCTGTTCATCGCGCCGCTGCGCCGGCATCCGCTGCGGCAGCGGGACGCGTTCGTGCGCACGGGCGTCGCGTGGTCTGAGACCGGCTACGTCTAGGCCACGCCGAACGGTCGGCCGGTCGAGCCGCGGAACGTCTACGAGCTGCGGGTGGTCCGGCTGCACGACGCGCGGCACGGCTGCGTCACGCTGCTGACGGCGGCCGGCGTCGCGCCGCGGGTCATCATGGAGATCTTGGGGAACAGCCAGATCAGCATCACGATGGACGTGTACATGCACGTCGTGCACGACACGCAGCGGGGGGCGATCAGCCATATGGACCGGCTACTCAAGCGCCGTCCGCCAGCCGCCTGAGAGACTGCTGGCGAGTTGTCGCCGACCCGGGGGTGGGGATGTTCATAGCCGTGGTTCTGGTGCTGGCTATCCTGGCCATGGTTTGGGCTGTGCTGGGGGTGCATGCACTGCTGCTCGGCCGGATGCCTGGCCGATGGCTCCCCCAGCTGGTGCGGCAGCCCAGACTGTGGGGTGCCGGCGCCCTGCTCATGCTGGTGAGCTGGAACGTCCGCTCCCCGTCGCTACTCGCGGTCGGCGTCGGGCTCGTCGCGTTGGGACACGTCGTGAAGCCCGCGCGTTGATCGGCTCGCCTGCTGAGAGGCGACTGCCGTCAACTGCTGCCGTCAAAACGGCCCGGACCATGATCGGTCCGGGCCGTTCTGCCTGGTGCCCCCGGCAGGATTCGAACCTGCGACACCCGCTTTAGGAGAGAAGCTGGGGCGTCCTGCAGGTGACCTGCGCTTCTTTCGAGTGCGCTGATAGACACGGAGACGTCCGCCAGCCACCTCTGTTGACCGTGACAGACCGCTGGATCTGGCACGACTGTGGCACGCGGTGGCGGGCTAGTACTGCAACGGTGCTTGCCGTGACTGCTGGCCAGCTCGGTCGTTGGTCTGGTTATGGGTGGGGACCTTGCTGATGTCAGATTGTGGGCGAGTGAGCTCGAGGCGGTGCATGAGCGGTTCGTGCACCGGTTCGGCCGGGAGGAGCCGCGCCAGTCGGCGCTGGCCTATATGCGGGGGCTGGTTGCTCCGCTGGAGCGGAAGAACGGCTGGACGCTGGCGGAGGAGGCCGGGCATGCCGGTCCCGACCGCATCCACCGGCTGCTGAACCGGATCGAGTGGGACGCCGATGAGGTTCTGGACGACGTGCGTGACTATGTCGTCGAGAACCTCGGTGACCGGGCTGCCGTCCTGATCGTCGATGACACCGGCTTTCTGAAGAAGGGTGTCCGTTCCGCCGGGGTCCAGCGGCAGTACTCGGGCACCGCGGGACGCACCGAGAACTCCCAGATCGGGGTCTTCCTCGCCTATGCAACCGGCCGCGGACGCACGCTGATCGACCGGCGGCTGTATCTGCCCACGTCCTGGACCGATGACCGCGAGCGATGCCGACGCGCAGGCATCGACGACAGTGTCGCCTTCGAGACGAAAGTGGCGATGGCCAAGACGATGGTCCGCCGGGCCATCGCCGACCGGATCCCGTTCGGGTGGGTGACGGCGGACGCCGCCTATGGCTTCAGCAAGGGCTGGCGGTCCGAGCTGGAGCAGGCGGACGTCTTCCACGTCATGGCCACCACACGGCACGACACCGTCGTCACCCGCTGGTCCATCGACCACCCCGTCCACGACCTGTTCCCCGGACTGCCCCGGCAGAAGTGGAAACGCCGTTCCTGCGGCGAGGGAGCCCACGGCCGGCGGATTTACGGCTGGGCCCGCGTCGAGGTGAGGCCCTGGCACCGCGAGGACCGCCGGCACTGGGTCCTCGCCCGCCGCAGCGTGAGCAGGCCCGAGGAGGTCTCGTACTACATCGCCTACTGTCCCGCCGGCACCACGCTGGACGAGCTGATCCGGATCGCGGGCAGCCGCTGGGCCGTGGAGGAGTGCTTCCAGACGGCCAAGCAGGAATGCGGCCTGGACGACTACCAGGTCCGCCGCTATCCCGGCTGGCACCGCCACATGACCCTGGCCATGGCCGCCCACGCCTGCCTCACCGTCCTGCGAGCCCGCCAGCTGGACACGGAGAAAGCAGAAACGGATCCTCCCAGCTCATCCACCTCAGCCTCGCCGAAATCCGACGACTGATCACCCGCCTCACCGACCGCCGCCCCACCCCAGTCGGCCACATCCTGCACTGGTCGACATGGCGCCGCCGACGCCAGCACCAGGCCCGCATCAGCCACTACAAACGACGCGGACACAGCCCCTGAGAACTGCCCAGCACTCAGAACAAACACCGTTGCAGTACTAGCTGTCGTCCTGGTCCTCCAGTCCGAAGTTCTCCGGCAGGTCCATTAGGGAGGCCCGTCTGTCGGGCCGTGGCTCATGCTGCGCTGCTTCCCTGAAGAGTGCTGCCAGCCTCAGACGGTCGGCCGGTGGAAGCTGGTCGAACGCGTAGGCGAGATCCTCAAACCATCCTGAGGCGAGACCCGGGTCCACCTCTTCGTCGCTCGTCATATCGATGCTGGTGATCAGCTGGGCCATCGCGGTGGCGAGCGTGGTCAACAGCCTGTCGTTCATGGTCCTGCCCTCCTGCGGGTCGACAGAGCGCAGCGTACAGAGGCGCTGGCGTGGGCAGTTGGGAGAGCGCTTAGCTTGGGAAGCTGCGGTCATTTGCAGCTGGGTCGGGTGCTGACCTGGGTGAACAGTGGGATTGCGGCTTCGTCGGCGATGTCAGCTTCCACCGGGGTTCCCCGCTGCTCCCCGCTCGATCCGGTGCGCTTGCGGTGCGGCAGCGGGACACGTCCGTCAGCGGAACCTCCCTGCCTGTCCATACTGACTGATCGGCATCATTGTCGGGGCAGCAGCCTTCAGCTCGCGTTGGTGGCCAGCCGGGCGCGCCACTCCTGCAGGAGCTTCATGGGCAGGTCGTTGAGGTTCTCGTGAACGCCGTAGACGGTGTTCCGCTCGACGGCGATCTCCTCGTCGAGGAGATCGAGGGCCTTTTGGTAGTCACCATTGCGCTCCAGCGCCCTGATCAGGGTGGTGCGGACGTGGCGGGTGGCTTTGTGCCGGCTGGGGCCGAGAGCCTGCGACTCGGCCAACAGGGCGGTCAGCTGCCGGATCCCCTCGGGTGCGTCGCCGTTCTCGCACAGGTACTCGGCAAGAACCCGCCGCGCATCGTGTGTGTCCTCGTGCTCGGGGCTGTACATCCGGGTCAGGTCCTCGACGAGGAGCCGCGCCTCGGAGACGGCTCCGTCCATGGCACCGGCGACACTGCGGCGCCAGGCCAGGCTGCGGCGCGCGGTCAGGGTGTCGGTGTGGTCCGGCCCGAACTCCGCCGTGCGGGCGGCGACCTCCTCCTGCGCCATCCGTACGGCGCCGCCTGTGTGGCCGGCGTTCATCAGCCAGGTCTGCATCGTCCGGCGGGCGATGACGGTGTCCGGGTGCCAGAGGCCGAGCTTGGCGGTCAGATACGCCAGGCTCTTCTCAGCCCTCGCCCAGGTCAGTGTCATGGGCCGGTCGAAGTGCCCAAAGCGTCGATTGATCCACCAAATGCGCCATGTACGCCGGCCCATCCCTGTCCCCTCCTCTGTCCGGACTGCGGGATCAGAACACTCCCCCGCTGTCCACCCACGTCCCCTCGTACTCCTTGCGCAGGTTGTACGTTCGGTCCGGCGCAATGGCCACAAGGCGCCCCACCCCCTGTACCAGGGCACCGCGATTATCAGCCCCAGCACCAGGCACCTGAAAGTGGCAAACCCGAACCATCCGGCATCGCCGGTTGGGGGGTCTCCGCGTAGGAACACCACCTGCACGGCGAATCAGAGGGCGAGCAGGAGGGTGTGTCGACGCTGGTTGCACGACGAACAGCGCACCTGCCTCAGAGAGGTATCCCCGCAGCGGAGGACTGCGGGGTGCTGAGTGCACCGTCGGGATCCCCGTCCCCGGCGATCCCGACGGCGGCCTCGATCCGCAGGCCGGACGGGCGGGCCTGCGGCGGGTTACTTCCCCAGGAAGGCGAGAAGCGCGGTGTTGACCTCCTCGGCGTGGGTCCACAGCAGACCGTGCGGGGCGCCCTCGATCTCCACGTAGTCGGCGGACGGCAGCGCCTTGTGGAACGGACGCGCGGTTCCCTCGACAGGCAGGATCCGGTCGCCCGTACCGTGCAGGATCAGGGCCGGCACGTCGATGGCCGGGATGTCGGCTCGGAAGTCGGTGTACCAGGTGGACGGCGCGGCGGCGGCGATGCCGGAAACCTCATCCGCCCAGGTGGGATCCGGTGTGCGGGATGTGCAGGGTCTCGAGCGCGGACGCTCGAATCGGTGCTGCGCTGGCACCGCGATCTGATCTCACGCCGGCACGCTGCGCGCTCTCGGCCCCGCCGCCTGGGAAGGCCGCGGACCGTGCGCTCCATCCGGCTGCTGGTGCTGCGGCTTGCCCGCGAGAACTCCCACTGGGGGTATCGCCGTATCCACGGCGAACTCCTCGTTCTGGGTGTCACTGTGGCTCCCTCCACTGTCTGGGAGATCCTCCAGGAAGCCGGGATCGACCCCGCACCCGAACGAGTTTCAAGCACGTGGGCTGACTTCCTGCGCTCCCAGGCCGACGCCCTGCTGGCGTGCGACTTCCTGGAAACGGTCACCTTGTCCGGGGCACGGCTGTACGTATTCGCGGTGATCGAGTACGCCAGCCGCCGGATCCGTCTCCTCGGCGCCACCGCGCACCCCACCGCCACGTGGGTCGCTCAAGCCGCGAAGAACCTTGTCATGGACCTCGAAGATGCTGGCTGCCGGGCCAGGTTCTTGATCCGGGACCGGGACAGGAAGTTTCCCTCCCTGTTCGACGCCGTCCTCAACGATGCAGGGATCGAGGTAGTACTCAGCGGAGTACGGATGCCGCGCATGAATTCGATCACGGAACGCTGGGTGCAGACCTGCCGACGCGAGCTCCTGGACCGCACCCTGATCTGGAACCAGCGGCACCTGCTCCACGCGCTACGCGCGTTCGAAGACTTCTACAACTCCCACCAGCCCCATCAAGGCATCGTCAACGCCCGCTCGCTGCACCCCTTGCCGATGCCGATCACCGATCTACGCCAGCGATCGGCCAGGCCATGCCGTACGCCGCGCAGCTCGTGCGCCGTGACGGCTCGGGATCGCCTCTCACAGCCGGTACGAGAGGCACAGAGCCGGCTCACCACCCGCGCTGGGCACGACCGCTGCTATCGGCCAAGCGGTCCTCCTCTTCCGGACCGGCGTCCTCCAGCCGGCGGAGATCCCAGTAGGCGGCCGCCTGGTCGGTTGTCAGCTGCGCGATCCGGTCCTTATCCGGCAGTGGCGCCTGCCGTTTGGCAGCGATCTGCCCGGTGTACCAGGCCACGACCGCCTGCACGATGTCGACCGCCTGCTGTGCACCCCGTTCCTCCAAGTCAGAGAAGTCGGGCTCGTCTGATGTGCCAGGCCCGGCAAGCCTCTTTGATCTTGAACGGGCAGCCATTGTCTCCTCCGGCCGGCAGTCCTCGGCACCACCGTCACCGGTCTTGCAGGGCGCTCTGCTTCTTCTCCCAGCGGCGGTAGTTCAGGCGCCAGCGCCACTCCCGGATACGCCGGTGAGCGCGGCTGATCCGGCTGTCAAGCACGTGGAACTCAGGATCGGCCAAGCGGACCAAGTCCTGGTCGACTCCCAAAGAGATGCCGAAGAAGCTGCCATCCTGGAGTTCCTCGTACTGCGCCGTACTACTGACGACGACGGGGTGTTGATCGGTGCGTTCGCCCGGTAGGCGTCTCGGCTCTCGGACAGTAGCCGGGTGCGGGAGTCGTCCTCGTCGTCGAACCAGTCGAGGGAAAGAGGGACGGCGTTGTATCCGATGTCGTTGACTCCGACGTACCACCAGCGGTAGCCGCCGGGGTTGCCGAAGTAGTGGCTCTCCAGGTATCCGAACCGGCGGTTGCCAAGCCAAGCCCGGTGCTCGCCAGTGTCGTTGAGGACTGCGAAAACGGTCTTCCCCAGTCGGATCTGCGTCTGGTCTATCAGCACACGAGGCCGGAACCACCAGCTGGTCGTGGTGATCCCGTACATGACCACAACGTCGCCCTCGGACCCCGTCACCAGGTACCCGAGCCGTGACAGGGGCCAGGTTCGGACGGTGATCTCGACCATTCTGTCCTTGTCGTCTGCTTCTTCGAGCTCAGCGGCGGTGAGACGGGTGCATTCCATCGTCGACTGCCACTTCGGCGCGCCAAGCAAGGACTCGACATAGTCATGCCGGACTCTGGGGGCGATCTTGCGTAGGCGGGTGGTGAGGTGGCGCCTACGGCCGATAGTGCGGCGCCACCCCTCGGTGATCGTTTTGACAAGGGTCCAGCTGGCGACGAGCACTCCCGCCAGCGTCCAGATGTTGAGCGTGGTGCTGTACCAGGGTTCGGGATCGGGCTTCATCGCTGAAGGATGCCGTACGCGCGTCCGGCAGGCAGCAGGCGGGCTGGCTGGCTCGGGTACATCTCGATCTTCCCGGGGCACGATGTGGTAGTTCTGCCTCAGAAAGATGATCTTCCCGACCACCTCGACTTGGGTCGTGTTCGGGGAGGTCTTCGCTGCCCTGGAACGGGGGCACAGGCCCTCGACGCCCTCGGCCGGTAGCGGTGGTACGAGGCGTAGTACGCCTGCCGGCCGAAGTGCCGGCAGGACAGCGTGACGTTCCCGGTGACCTCTTCAACAACACGTATGACGGCCAGGCGCCGCGTGGCCTCACGGTCAAGCGGCGGGGTGGTGGGGCTGGACTTCGGCATGTGGATCTCCGTAGTGATCGGAGACCCGGGTGTCAACGATGATCGTGACTTTTAGAGCGGCACGTGCGACGTCCCATCTGCGGGAAAGGAAACGGGAAACAGCGACGTTCGCCTTGTCCGTCCGGCCGGGGTTGCCGCACTCTTTCCTGCGGCAACCCCGTTCGCCTGGATGGATGGTTATGGAGGTTTTCCGTGCCGCAGCCGTCCACCGACTTCGGCGAGGAGCTGAGGCAACGGCGTTTGGACGCCGGTCTCAGTCTCACCGCGCTGTCTATCGCCGTGCACTACAGCAAGGCACATCTGAGCAAGGTCGAACGAGGTATCAAGGCGCCCAGCCGCGATCTCGCCCGACTGTGCGACGCCGCCCTGCAAGCTGGCGGAGCACTGATCGCCCTGGTCGCCAAGCCCGCTTCCGGCGCGCTGGACACAGCAGTGATCAGCGGGATCGACGAGGAGGAGTGGAAGATGCAGCTGTCACCGGACGGTTCGAGCTGGTTCCAGCCCGTGGGCCGGCGACAGGTCGTGAGCGTCGGCGCCGCCTCGCTGATGAATTGGCGTACGGGTGGCCAAGGACCAGTCTCCTCGGCTGCCGCGGGCGGCATGCTCGAGGCGTCCCGCTCGCTGTTCACGCACTACCGTCGGCTCGGTCAGAGCGTAGAACCCGGATTCCTGCTGCCGGGCCTGATCGCGCAGACGCACACGTTGCGAGAACTATCTGTGCATGCGGACTCGCGCGCCCGCCCGCAGTTGCTGGAACTCGGCTCCCGGTACGCCGAATACGTCGGGTGGCTGATACAGGAGACCGGAGACGAGCAGGCGGCGCTGTGGTGGACCCAGCGCGCGGTGGATCTCGCGGCTGCAGCCGGTGACCGCGCGCTGGCGGGATATGCGCTTGTCCGCCGAGCGCTGGTCACGCTGTACCAGGAGGACGCGGAGCAGACAGTCGCCCTTGCGCAGCGCGCGCAGAGCAGCACGCTCCCGCCGCGAATTCGGGGGTTGGCTGCGCAGCGGGAGGCGCAGGGGCATGCGCTCGCTGGCGATCGCGACGCATGCCTTCGCGCCCTGGACCGGGCCCGGCCACTGCTGACCCGTCAGGAAAACGATGCCGACGCACCGGTGATCGGCAGCATGCACCTGCCCGACTCGGTCGGGATGGTCACCGGGTGGTGCCTGTTCGACCTCGGCCGCCCGCGGGAGGCAGCAGAGGAGCTGACCCGGCAACTCGCACGGGTCTCCCCCGAGGCGGTGCGCACACAGGTGCGGTACGGCGTACGTCGAGCGCTGGCCTACGCGACGGACGGTGAGATGGAGCAGGCCTGCGCGTTGACGGCACCGCTACTCGACGCGGTGGCGGCGATTCGGTCGGCGACCGTCGCGATCGATCTCCGGAGTCTCGCTCGCGTGCTGCGCCGCTATTCCGATCACCCCTCGGTACGCCGCGTGGCCGCACAGCTCGGCCACTTATCGCACATTCCGACTTCCTGAAAAGAGGCATGGCCATGGCCGATGTGTTCATCAACTACCGGACTGGGGACGGCGACAAGACCGCCGCGCTCATCGACCACGAGCTGTCGCGCCGCTTCGGCCGGGAACGCGCCTTCCGTGCCTCCAAGTCCATCGCCCCGGGCAGTGCCTACCCCGACGCCCTCTTGGCCGGTCTGCGACGCAGCTCTGTGCTGCTGGCGATCATCGGGCCGGACTGGACGAACTTCCGGTCCCGGTTGCAAGACCCGGAGGACTGGGTACGCAAAGAGATCTTGGAAGCGTTCGCCAGCGGTATCCCGGTCGTCCCTGTACTGGACGGCCGGAAAACGGACCGACTGAACAAAGCCAACCTGCCGAACGAGTTGGCGCGACTGGCCGACCTCCAGTCCGTACCGTTGGACGGTCACGACACTGAGACAAGTCTGAAGCGCCTCGGCGACCTGGTGGCCGAGATAGCCGGGCTGCACGACCTGGACCGGGATGCCGCGCCCTCGCCCACACACGGCTCTGTGACCAACTCGACCGGAGACGTGCACGGAACGGCCGTGCAGAGCCGAGACTTCACCGGAGACGTCGGCGGGACCGTCATCAAGGGCTCCAACGGGCCCGTGCACACGGGGCAGGGCGATATCTACCAGAACTCGCGACACGTTTCGGGTGGACGGCACTTCTCCGGCGATGGGATGACGTACTACGAGGGCGACCATCACGGAGACAACCGGCACCGCTTCGGTGATGCCCACCGGCGCGAGGGCGACGACGCGTGAGCAAGCCGCACAGCACATGGATCGACAACCCCCGCGGTCCCATGCACACCGGCAGCGGCGACATGTACTTCACCGTCGGCGCTCAGCTGCACGAGGCGGACCGATCCGCCTTCCGGTGTGTCGCCGACGACCAGCTCACGTGGCTGCGCAGAGTGTTGGTGGCCCCGGCCGGCATGGGAGAAGCCCGCCACAAGCTGGCCGGCACCGGCACCGTCATCCTCGACGGCGCCCCGGGAAGTGGTCGTGCCTCCGCGGCCCGTGTACTCCTGCGCGAGCATCACCAGGACGCCGGCATCCTTCACGAACTTCTGCCGGACGAGGAGGACGAGCTGTCCCTAAGGGACCCGGATCTCGTCGGTGCCGGCGACCGGCTGCTGCTGGACCTGTCGGCCGCCGACTACCGCCTTTGGGCCACAGCCCGGACGGACCTCTCCGCTCTCCGCAAGGCCGTGCACGAACAGCACGCCCATCTTGTGGTGGTCATGCCGCACGGGAGCATCCTCGACTCAGACCTGCAGCCATACCGGGTCGAGATCGAACGCCCACCCGACCTGGAGGTTTTCCGGCGACACCTTCGTGTCCATGATCTTCCGTGCGAACAGTACCTGCGGTCTGATCCGACCGTCAGAGAGTTTCTGTACGAGCAGCGGCCGATGCGAGAGATCGCGACGTTCGCCGACCTGGTACGCCGCGCCCGCGAGGCAGCTAGTGCCGACGACGGATTCGCGGAGTGGTGCGCAATAGCTCGCAGAGCGCGGGACGATCGGCGCAAGGAGATCGCCGCGTTTGTCACCGGGTTACGCGAGGGCCCGCAGCGGGCCTTGCTGATCACCCTCGCCATGCTGAACGGTGCCCACTCCGACATCATCCACCAAGCGACCCGGCTCTTGCTCAACACCCTCAAGCACCCACCGGACGAAATCCCCCTACTCCAGCGCAAGGACCTCGCCGAGCGAGTGGGAGAGATTTCAGCCAGTACCGGCCCGGACGGCCACGTACGCTTCACGGAACTCGACTACGACGCCGCGATCCGCGCCCACTTCTGGGACCACATGCCCGAACTGCGGCAGTACCTCGGCACCTGGACCGCACGCAGCGTGGACCTGAACGACCCGCATCTCACCCGAGGCCTCCGTGACGGGCTGGTGGCGAAGCTGGCCGCGCAGTATCTGCGGACCGGACGCGACGAAGGCCTGGCCTCCCTGGCCGAGGGCTGGAGCACAACGAACCCGAGCCGGGCACGCCTAGAGGCCGCCGTCCATGCGCTCACCTGCGGTCTCAACGACCCTGCACACGCCAGGAGCTTTCGCCAACGGATCTACCAGTGGTGTGCCAACAAGCAGCTCAACGGGGAGTTCACACAAGTCCTCGTCCGAGTCTGCGGGGATGTCATCGCCTCTAGCCACCCTGATCAGGCCCTGATCCGGTTGTACCACCTGGCTCGGCGAGAACGAGGCACCGCCCACGCCGTGAAGGAACTGTGCGACCTGGCGGCCACGAGCGCCCGGCTACGGCGGCGTTTGCTGGACCGCCTGGCGCGCTCTGGCCTCTCGCCCGCCGAACTCCGCATCTTCCTGCAAGCCTGTGACCCGGTACCGCTGATCGCCCCATATGACAACTCGCGGTCCCTGGTGGAGGAGAGCGGGGTACAGAACTCCGTGACCACGTGCTGGCGAACGGTGCTTCACGGGCTGCCGCGTGCGACGTGGCAGCCGTACGCAGAACGCTGGCTGCACACGGCGACCGACTCAGAACACCGCGGTGAGCTCCTGCTGGACCTCATCGTCGGCGCGGCCGACCAGTGTGGCGACAGGCGCGGCGCAACCTTTGCCGAACTGTACGCAAGCGCCCGCAGCGCCGAGTCCACCGCCCCCGACGGAGCCGCCCGAGCCGCCGCAACCACCGAACGGCTGTTACAGAAAATCTCCGCGGCCCAGGGCCTCGGCCTGTACGACACGCAACCGCCAACAGCATCACCCAGGGGGACCACACCGTGACGACCGGCAGCAAGACGACAACCGTCTTCCTCACCATCCTGTGCGGCCTGCTGCTGACCATTCTCGGTCTGACGCAGCACTGGCCTGCGTTCGCATGGCCCGCACTGGCCGTGCTCCTCGTCGGAATTCCGGCAGTTGCCTTCAAGATCGCCGCGGCACGGCGCGGGCGCTTCCCCGTCGACGTCCTGGAACAGCACACTGCTCCCCCCGTCGAACGCAGAGAGCACCACGTCAGGCAGGTGGCCCTGCCCAGCAACTGGACCGACTACGACTTCCTATTCTCGGCAACTGTGCGCTGGTACCCCGTCGAGGCATCCGGCAACGACCCCCTCCTCAATCCCGCGGGCCTCGCAGTCGAAGCAGTCCTGGACCGAGCCCGCCTGATCACCGAGCAGCGGGAGCCAGGCCGCCCGTCCCTCGTCCAACACGAACTGAGCGGTGCGCTCAGCCGGATGCACCCGGACCCAACCGGGCACCTTCACGTCATGGCGGAGGACATCGCACTCATCCTGCGCGAACACGACCAGGAACGGCTCGACCGGCTCGCCGAAGTACGCAAGGACAAGGCGGTATGGGAACACCAACGGAAGTACGAGCAGAGCAAACGCCAATACCTGAGCGAAGATGTACTGAAGGACACTGGCAGCGCAGTCGTCTGGTGGCTCGCCAAAAACGACGATCATGTGGAGAAGACCGTCGCGGACCTCGGTCTGCTCGCCCAGCTCACATCTGCCGCCAACGACACCGACGTGCCCGTACGGCTGCGTGATCTCATACCCCAGCCGCACGACGAACGACCCGGTCACGACCTGCCGCAGGCATCGGCTCCTCTGTTCGAACAAGAGCCGACCGCCGCGGACCACTTCGAGGCCTTCCTCAACAGCATGGGTGTCACGGACGGGGACATCCGGCGGGCAATGCTGGTCAAGCAGATCGCCGACGTCATCAAGACACAGGACCAGTACGAGACAGCCGAAGTCCTGCTGCGCAGGTTCGACCCGCCGGCCAGTTTCACGCCGGACGTCGGTGAGCCGTCCGCCTCCGCACACGACACGACCCATGAGACGCCCTGAGCCTCACCCTTTGAGAGGAAATGCGATGGACAGTGAGCTGGCCGCTCTCGCCGCTTCAGGTGCGACCACCTTGGTCTCGCTCATGGTCACCGACTCCTGGATGCGCGCCCGCGAAGCCGTCGGGCGGTTTCTTACGCGCGTCGGTTCAGACAGCACCGCGATCGCCGACTTAGACACCGACCGAACCCGGCTGCTCGCCGCCGGCATCGCAGACAGCCCGCAAACGACCCGTGAGATCACCAATCAGTGGCATGCCCACCTGCGACACCTTCTGCAGGAAGGCTCCGCAAGCAGCGACGATCTACGCGACTTGCTCACATCCTTGCAGGCCCTCGCGAACGCCCCGGACACACAACCGAACACCGTGCGCAACACCATCACTGGGGGTGTACAGCACGGTCCGGTCATCCAATCCGGCCGGATCACCGGGCTAACCTTCCACGTGCGCCATTCCACCGATCCGGCGTAGGACCGAGCTTGATGAGCCCTCCGCGCTGAGCCGGGCTACCGATCAGCTCGCATGGGACCATCACAACTTCGGCTCTGCCCCGTAAATCGGTGGGCCTCTCCATGCTCACCGAAGTCAGCCCGGTCGAGATCGACATCCAGCACTATCGGGCGGGCCCCTTTGAGCCGTAGATCGTCAAGAAGCCGCAGCGGCGGCTGACCGGCGTCGACGAGATGGTGCTGTCGCTGACACCGGGGCCAGGCCTGGACGAATTGAGCCGCCGGGCCACACGCTCCGGCCCACGCAGGCGGAGCCCTGACACCGCTGGTCTACACGCCGCCCAGGCCACTGGGCTTGGTCCTGCTTTACACAGCGATCTTCACTCGTTCGGGTCAATATTCGGTACTTCTGTGCGGTCGGGCTGCTCTGTCCGGGCACGGCCACGGTAAGGCAAGGCACGACAGCTGAGGGGAGGCGCGATCATGACAGCGCCCCTCCGCCCGGCCGCACAGACCCCCGCCCCCGCTACGGGCCAAACCCTCGTGACGGATTGGGCCCGCAATTGGACTCCCTGTTCCTCCCCCGCCGGCATGCCGGCCGCCAGTGGTCTGCGGTTTGCGTTCTACGGCCGCATGTCGACCGAGGACAACCAGGACCCGGCGACGTCACAGGCCTGGCAACTGTTGCGCGCCCAGGCCCTCGTGTCCGGGCACGGACGGATCGTCGCCGAGTTCTTCGACACCGGGCGCAGTCGCACCGTGCCCTGGGCGCGCCGCCCAGAGGCGGCGGCCCTGCTCGCCGCGATGACCGACCCTGACCGACATTTCGATGCGGTCGTCATCGGCTCCAGTGAACGCGCCTTCTACGGCAACCAGTTCGCGACCATGGCCCCGCTCTTCGACCACTACGGCATCGAGGTGTGGGTGCCCGAGCTGGGCGGCGCGGTGGATCCGCAGACCGCAGGGCAGGAGGAGCTGATGATCCTGCTCGGGATCCTGTCCAAGCGGGAGATCGCCCGCGCCCGGATCCGCACCCGCGCCGCGATGACCGTGCAGACCCGGGACCAGGGCCGATACCTCGGCGGACGCCCACCCTACGGCTACCGCCTCGTCGACGCCGGCCCGCACCCCAACCGGGCCCTGGCGCGCCGCGGCGTACGCCTGCAGCGTCTGGACACCGACCCCGAGTGCGGGCCGGTCGTATCCTGGATCTTCACCCAGCGCCTGGACGGACACAGCGTCGCGCGCATCACCCGCGCCCTGAACGACGCCGGTATCCCCTGTCCGGCAGCCACCGACCCCGTCCGGAACCCGCACCGAGAAGGGCAGCGGTGGGTGCTGAACACGGTCCGGGCGATCCTCGCCAACCCCCGCTACACCGGCCGGCAGGTCTGGAACCGCCAGCGCACCGACCACGACCTTCTCGACCCCGCCAACACCACTCTCGGCCACCGCGACGTCATGCGCTGGAACACCCCCACCGACTGGATCATCTCTACCCGCCCCGCACACCCGGCGCTAGTCAGCGAGTCCGACTTCATCACCGTCCAGAACCTCCGCCCCCACCAGGAAACCACCCCTGGACGTGTCTACCTCCTGACAGGGCTGCTGTGCTGCGGTGTCTGCGGCCGGCGCATGGAGTCCCACTGGACTCACCACCGTCCTGGCTACCGGTGCCGCCACGGCCACACCAGCGCTACCCGGCCCGACCCCGGTCGCACTCCCAACGCCTACCTGCGCGAAGACCAGGTACTGCCGCACCTGCCGGCCCTGCATCTCCGCCTCACCCAGCGCCTAGATCCTCCGGGGTCGGCACCCGTGAGCCGTGACCCGGCGCCGCCGACACCGGCCCAGGCAGTCGCCCACCTGCGCAGCGAGGAGATCACCCTGACCTACGACCCCGCGACCAGAACCCTGACCGCGGACACACCCCAGGCAGAAAGGATCACCATCGGCTGACCGAAGCCACCGAACCGCTGACGAAAGGGAAAAGCCAGGCCGAAGGTACCGCAACGACGAACACCCGCCCCGGCCGGGAGCCGGAAGCGGGTGCCAATGTCCCCTGCCCAGAAACGGGGCGCCGTGGGGTAACTCTGTGTCCGAGGGGGACTTGACGACAGACGATACAGTCGTGGTGGCGCAAGGGCGACTCCCCCTGGGGAACGGAACGTGAGTCATGCAGCTGCCGAGGTCGTCATCCACCCGCCTGGCCGCCCGGATCCGACCAGCGAATTGGACCGTCCGAGGAGGCGTCGGGCCCAGAGAACCCGCGTCACCGGCCTCAGCCACGCCTCCTCAGTGATGTCCACTTCGCTCAGCAGCGTCCGGGCCTGCGGGACTATTCGGTCCCAAGCTCCAAGGAGGTGGGCAGGGATCGGCTTGCTATGCTCGGCTGCTCTTTCATCGCCTCCAGGACCTCATCCCAAGCCTGCCCGTCGCGCCGCCGGCTCAAGAAGTAGATGTCGTAGCTCACCGCGCGATCGCAGACGCTGAGCCTTTTCCAACCTCACCCTGAGCTGGTCAGATGCAGCGTGAGTATCGCTTGGACGAGGTTGGTGATCCGGGCGGTTGAGCATCGGAGTTTGCGTAGCAGTCTCCAGGCTTTGAGGGTGGCGACGGCCTGCTCGACGAGTGAACCTTCCCCTTGATCGTGGACACCTGGAGACTGGGACATGAGGTTCCAAAGGAAGTAGCACCAGGTGGCCGCCGAGCGCGAGGAGCTCAAGCGGCTGCGCAGGCAGAACGCCGAGCAGGCCAAGACGATCGAGGTCCTGCGAAAAGCCGCGGTCTTCTTCGCGAAGGAGAGCGATCGGTGAACGCGATGTACACGTTCATCGAGGCGGAGAAGACCACCCACGGTGTTGCTTTCCTCTGTCGCCTGCTGCAGGTGGCCCGTTCCTCGTTTTATGCCTGGCTCGCCGCGGCGAAGGCCCGGGCCGCGCGCAAGGCCGCCGACCAGGACCTGATCCATGAGATCACCGTCATCCACGTGGCCTCCCGCCATACCTACGGCGTGCCGCGCATCCATGCCGAACTGCGGCGCCTGGGCCGGGCGGTGAACCGCAAACGCGTCGCCCGCCTCATGCGCGAGCACTGCATCCAGGGCTGTCACCCGCCGCAAGCGCCCTTCGCTGACACGGCCGGACAAGAAGGCCAGGCCGGCCCCGGACCTGATCGGCCGCGACTTCCATGCCGAGGTTCCCGGCACGAAACTGGTCGGCGACATCACCGCTCTGCCCACATCCGAGGGCTGGCTCTACCTCGCCTGCTGGCTGGACCTGGCCACCCGCGAGGTCGTCGGCTACTCGATGGCAGACCACCACCGCGCCGACCTTGTCGTCGATGCGCTCAAGATGGCCGCGGGCCGGGGCCGGCTCCGGCCCGGCTGCATAGCGCATTCGGATCGCAGCAGTGAATGCACGAGCAGTCAATTCCGGCGTGAAATAGGCAAGTTGGGTTCCGACAAAGCTGCGGACGCACCGGATCTTGCTTCCACAACGCCGCCGCGGAGAGTTTCTGGGCCCTGCTCAAAGAAGAGATCGGCACCCGCATCTGGCCCGACCGGGTCACCGCCCGCGCTGAGGTCTTCGACTTCATCGAGACGTTCTATAGCCGCCGCCTGCGCAAACACAAGGTCTTCGGCTACCTCACCCCGGCCGAGACCCGGCAACGGCACCAACACGACCTCGCAGCATAGGGATCGAGTGTCCAAGATCACGGGGAAGCTTCAACAGCGGGTCACACCGATCCCCTTGTCAAGCCGTACCTGCCTTGGCAATGGCCTCGACGAGCGCCGGCTTGTCAAGGTAACGGTGGACGTCGTGGGAGGACGGAAACGCGCCATTGTTGACCTCGATGTCCTCGACACCGTCTGCAAGTTGGGCCAGGCCAGCGCAACCGGTCACGAAGTCCTTCGAGGCGTACAGGTTCGTCCACTTCACGTCGGCGGGTACCGTGAGCCGCTCGCCCTCCGAGTGGATGCCCCTGCGTCCGGACAGCCAGCCCAGCGGGGATCCGCACGTCACAAGCATGGTGACGTCCGGAGCCTCACCGCGGCTGAGCATGTCGTAGACCACCACACTGCCCAGGGAGTGAGCAACGACCATGTGCGCGCCCGTTTCAGTCAAGGCCTCAGCAACCGCTGTGCGTACGGCGGCAGCGGTCGCCTCCTTGCGCAGGTAGGCGTGGGCCTCTCGAACGAACCACAGGAGGCGGCCCGTTACACCCTTGCCCATCTTTCGGTCGACGGCCTGGATTCTGCGTACGATCCGGGGTGTCAGCTGGCCCTCCCCGAGGGTCAGGCCTGCCTCGGGTGACTCGTCCTCAACAGCGGAGGGCGCGTAGGCGGCCAGCGCTTCGAGGATGAAGGCCTCTTCATCCTCGTCAATGAGCGTGTCATGGAATGGGAGTTCGACTTCCGGACCACCGAGCCGTACGAACCGGGTGGGTGTCCGCGGGAAGACCGCTTGGTAGGACGGGACAGTGACCATGACTCCCGCCCCTCCGACCGGAGCAGCTGCCAGCGTCTCGTCGATAGTGGCCTGCCAGCTTGCGCTCAGCCCTGCCGTCGTCGCGCCCGAGCCCTGCTTGATTCCGTGCACTCCGACGATCTGCAGCATGCTCTTGCTTCCCCCCGTTCGCCGTCCTCTGCCTGTCAGTTGGCTGATCGTAGCCAGATCCCGCGACCGCCCGTACAGCCCGGGTTAGGCTGACGTCGCCGAGCAGGGGGACGGGTTGAGCGCGGAGGAACTGGACGGCATCGTTCGCAGGCGGCTGGTAGTCGTCTCGGTCGACGGCTACGAGGACGGGCAGGAAGGCTTCAAGGAGGGCATCGCCGCCCAGGTGGAACGGATCACCGGGTGGCTGGCCGATCCCGCGCTGGGGGACGACCGGCGCTTCGAGGTAGTGCAGGCGGAGCACTCGCCGCGTTCCGTGGACGACCTGCGTGCCTTCCTCCACCGCCAGAACCTGGCAGCGGCCAGTTACAAGGAAGCCGTCATCGTGTACATCACCGGCCACGGAACGCGCCGCCTCGCACAGCGCCACTACCTGATGCTTCCGGAGACAAAGGAAGAACGGCTGCTGGCAACAGGGTTCCCCACGAGCGAGCTGATCACCGCAGTCCTGGACAGCCAGTCCGAGCACGTCATGGTGCTCGTCGACTCGTGCCACGCCGGCACGCTCCGCGCCGAACTCACCAGCCTGTTCCAGGATCTGTCCGACGAACGCCACAGCCACAAGGGCACCGCCGTCGTCACAGCTGGCGACCACTACGAGAAACCCTTGGTGGGCTCCTTTACGCGGCGCGTCGCCATGGCCTGCGAGCGGATGCGGGACGAGGCCTCCGGCTACACCGGATCCCACTTGTCGTTCGCAGAGTGGGAGCAGCTCCTGCACCAGGTGGGCCTGGACGAGGAGGGCCTGGAGAAGGAGCTAGTCAGCGCCGAGTGGATCGTGCCGCACTCGCGGGGCCGCGCCCCGAGTGCCTGTCTGCCCAACCCGCGCTACCAGCCTGTGGAGGGTGCGACAAGTCCCGCGCTTCGTCAGCTCACACTCGGGTCCCGCTCCCTGGAGGAGTTCTGGCTGGAGCGGGCTTCGGGGCGGACTGAGTCGGACGATCCCGGCTGGTACTTCAGCGGGCGAGCCATGCCGATGGCGCGCATAGTTGCCTTCGTCCGGGAGAGTACGGGTGTCCTCCTGGTGACCGGAGCCGCAGGCTCGGGAAAGTCGGCTCTCCTGGCGCGGCTCGTTACCCTGGCCGATGCGGGCTTCAGCGCCGACCCGAATTACGCGTCCGTGGTGGCGGGCATCCCGGACAGGCTGCGGCCCGAGCCCGGCGCAGTCGACGTCGCCGTCTTGGCCCGGAACAAAAGTGCGCGAGTGGTGGTAGACGAACTGCTGTCCGCGCTCGATGGCGCCCCCGACGGCGGTGAACTCCCCTTGCAGACCCTGCTTCGCCTGCTGGCCGAGCGGGGCTCCTCCAGCGCCGTCGGCCCAGCTGGTTCCGTCAACATCGTCATCGACGCACTGGACGAGGCCGATGACCCGCTCGCCTGCGTAGGCGACGTCATCCTCCCGCTTTCCCGGCTGACCAAGGCCGACGGCACCGGGCGGGCCGTCCGCCTCGTGGTCGGCGTCCGCAGTTCGCCCGCAGCCATGTACGCGTCCGGGACAGCCCTGCGCGACGAACGAGCGGACCAGCTGCTCCGGAAGCTGGCAAACGCACTGCACACGGAGGATGTCGCTATGCAGATCCTGCGCACCGACGGCCCCGACTGCACCGCTGACATCACTGCCTATACCGCCGCCCTGTTGTGCGCCCCGCAGACCAGCCCCTATCACGGACATCCGGAGGCCGCCGAAGAGACGGCACGACACATCGCGGAAGCGGTCGCGCCTTCATTCCTCGACGCCCGGATCGCTGCCGACCAGCTGAGGACAGCCGAAGTCCGTCAGAGTCTCGGCGAGGCGGGCTGGCTGAGGCGCCTCGCCGACGGCACCACCGGACTTCTGCGCGAGGACGTCCAGGCCGTAGCCACCGCTACGGGAGTCAGTGCCGGCCTGCTGGTCACCGCCTTGCGCGCGACCGCGTTCGCGCCTGGGGCCGGACTGCCGTGGGCTGAGGTCTGGCCCGCCGTCACAGCCGCGCTGGCCTCCGAGGAGTACGGTCCCGAATACGCGGACACGGACGCGGCCGACCACGCCATCCGCACCCTCCGGTCCGGCCGCCTCACCGGCTACCTCGCCACCGCCGAAGAGGATGCCCGTACCGTCTACCGCCCCGTACATCAGCGGCTGACCGACGTGCTGCTGACCGGACACAGCTGGCTGTCGGCCCCAACCCCTCCAGCGGCGACTGCAGAGAGGCCGCACGTACACACGGCGGCGCATGCCGCGATCACCCGTGCCCTCGCAGAGCTGGTGGAGCGCGCCCGGCCGCACCCAGCGCATCCGTACGCCCGCAGGCACTTCCTGCACCACGCGTCGGCCGCTGGCATCCTGACCGACCGTGAGGTGCCGCTGGAACTTCTCGCCCAGGAGACCTCCGGGACCCTCCGTGCCCGCCTCGCACTGCCACTTCCCGCTTGGGACCCTGAACGGCGAAACCTGACTGCGGCGGCCCTGATCGAGCCGTACGCCGACGCGGACACGGACTACGCCTCACGTCTGGGCAGCATCGCCTTCCACCGCGGCGTACGGGGCTGCAGCAGGAAACCCGGCCTGCGGGCCAACGCGCTGGGCGGGCTGCCGGTGACGCCGTTGTGGGGGAGGTGGGCAGCGCGCGTGAACGTACTGGCACCGGCCCCGGGGCAGACGAACGCTATATGCGTGGTTCCGACACTGGACGGGCGCCAGCTGATCGCCGTCGCAGCGCAGACAGGCGGCGTCCGGATCTGGGACGCCAGGACGGGCAGGCATGTCGCGGACCTGGACACGGGACCAGTGCACCGCCTGCGCACCATCCTGGCGACCGGCGGGCGCACCTTCCTCGTCACAGTGGGACGGCAGGACGTGCGGATCTACGATCCGGCCTCGGGGCAGTCCATCGCGCAGACACCACTGCCCCGCACCCATGATGTGCATGTCCTGGCGGATGGTCCCGCCCTGTGGAAGCTGTGCGTCCTGACCAGTCGCGGCGCCTTCGTGTGGAGGCCACGCGCGAACAAGCTCTTTGAGGCCCCTGGATTCCCGGACGACATCACCCGGGAGTACGACCGCGTACAGGCGTCTTCCCGCCGACTGACCGCAGTGGTCCGCCGCAGGAGTGGTGAGGCTCTGGTCGCCATCCGCTGCGAGGACGGAATCCGTCTCTGGGACCCGGTGTCGGGCATGATGGCCGGTCCCTCCTTCGGAGGCGGCCAGGTGTCGGGTGTGGTGACTGTCGCCCGGCCGGACAAATCTGACGACGACCTGCTGATCGCCGAATCGCCCAATCCCCTGGTCCCCCTGCGGGTGTGGGACCCCTTCAGCGTTCAGCAGGTGGCGTGTTCCAGCGAAGGCGGTAGCAACTCAGCGGCGGGACCTGGAGGGACGGCGTTCGCCTATCTCGCGCGCGGCCACATCATGCTGCAGGGCCTCGGCACTGATTCCGTGCGCTCGTTCGACGCTGACATCGCGTCCGTGGACGCCCTGGCAGTCCTTGAAGATCCCGCCGGCCCACGGGTGGTGTCGGCTGGCCCGCAGGGCATCAGGATATGGGATCCCGGCTTCGACGGGCCGCTCTACGAGGAGGGGCTGGCGGAGTCGGTGTACCGCGGACCCTCGCTGGACCGGCACCGTCGGCGTGCACCCACGTGGTCTGTGTGCAGGTCGCTTCTGCCCGCCATGGGTGAGACCCCGGGAGGCGATGTCCTCGTCCTCGCGACCCGAAGCGGGCTCGACGTCCACAGCGCCACGACGGGAACGCTGCTAAAGCGCATCGGGACCGGCCTTGTCAGTCAGGTCCTGCCGCTTGTCCCCGCCGATGCTCGGGTGGCGGTCAGCGACCCGAAGGGCGACTTGTCCATCTGGGATCTCACGTCGGGCAATATGGTGTTGACGGGCCGCAAGGACCTGTCCCACTCGGTTCTGTCCTCATGTGTCGCTTGGACGGCCGAGGGCCTGGCAATGTCTGTTTCCATGGGTGCGACAGGCCACATCAGAGAACTCACTTCAGTCGTTCTGGACCACGAGGCCGGGCGATCCACCGCCAGTACGGTCCTGCTCAGTGCCGACATCGGCGAATCATCCGTCCACCTGCTGGGAGCCCTGCCCCCTTCGCCCACCGGCGAAGTCACCGTCGTGGCGGGCGTCGGCCATGAGCTCGTGCTCATCGACGTAGCCTCCGGACGTCGCACCGGCACCCTGCCCCGCTGGAACCACAGGGGTGGTCACGGCAGCGTCCTGTGTAGCCTGCCCGGGGACAGCGGCCCGCTCCTGGTGATGTCGAACGGTACCCACATCGGTGTCTGGGACGTGGCCACCCGGACCCAAATCACCACCTGGGAGACCCCGGACACCTTCTCCATGACCGGCCTGCCCGTGCCCGACGGCCGTACGCTGCTGGTCTCAGGAGGCGCCAGCGGCGTCAGGATCTGGGACCCGCGGACGGGCCGCCTTGTCTACACCCTCATGACAGGCGCCCCGGTCCACGGCATCGCTACGGGCGAACTGCGCTCGGGCGTCGTGCTCCACCTCTACGGTCCCGCAGGCCTGGCAACCCTGTCGGTTGACACCAGGCTCCCATGACGGGCCATTGGCCGCCCCCCGGATGGCGCGATACCGCTGGAGGTGAGGCTGGAAAGCTCTTGTATAGCTGAGGAAACTTGCTCATTATCCACTGCCACGACGGCATCCACAGGCGCTTTGAACAATCGCATGAGCCGCCTGGCTTCATCTCCCACTCAGAAACCCGTTCACTATGAACAGGTGGCTGCGAGATGATAAATGTGGGGCGTGTTGTCTGCTCAGCAGCACGGTTTCGTGAGGTGGGGGAGCTTTCCATGCACGTGCGCGCGGTTGTTGTGCTGCCTTCGCGAAGCCGGGCGGCAGGCTCAGCCGCTGAGGTCGGCCCCTGTCACGGAGCAGGCCGATGAGTACGCCGTCCGGTAATCAGCCGAACAACTACTGGGCTGCATTCGAATGGTGGCAGGACCGCCTGGCCAGTAAGTTCTTCGGTGAGGACCGCAGGGATACTCCGGTCCTTTTCTTCATCGACAACACAGAACTGCGCGCCCTTCAGGACGATGACGACGTCGAAGTCCTCGGCACCGCGGTAAGCTCCGTCCTCGCCTGGCACGGAAACCCGTACACGCCGGTCGTCGAGCGCTGCCGTAGATGGAGGCGCGGGAAGCGTGAGGATCCGCCCCCCTGCCTGCCGCTCCTTGCTGCGGCCGTCCTGGCGGCTGCCAACATGCAGCGGAACGAAGCGGGACCCGGGGCTCCCGCGTACTACGCGCGCCTCGCTGAAGTCCTCCAGCCCTCCTGGGGCGGTGATCAGCACCGGAAGCCGCTGGAAAGCCACTATGCCGCCGTCGTTGACCAGTGGCGCTACCTGGACCAGTGGCTCCGGGAAAAGGCCGGGACGCGTGGCCTCAGCACGATCAAAGAGAACCCCACTTACCGCAAGATTGGCTACGCTCAGTCCCAGGCGCTGGTCAGGGCCTCCGACCACGCGGCCCTGATCCGGTTCTTCCAGGCATCCCACCTGTCCCCCGGGGAGCCGGTGGACGGCGCGCGGCTGCTGGAGAAGCTCAAGAGGTGGAGCGTCATCAACCCAAAGGGCCTCTCCCAGAGTCTTCGCCAGGCGCTTCATTCCCAGATCGAGAGCCGTCTCTTGGAGCCCCTGCTGGCCACGCTGCTCGAAGGCTGGGACGGGACCACCGCGCAAAGCCGTATCGATGGCGGCCTGCTCCCCGTGCCGCTGCGCGTGGTACTCGAAGAGGACTTCACGGGGTGGGAGGTGCGCTGGCACGCGGAGGCCGTGCCCGGGGTGGACCGCGACTGCCTCCAGCACCCCGGTGGATTACTGGAACTCGCTTCGGGCGCCGGGGATCAGGCGTACACACTCTCGGGGTCGATACCCGATCCGGCGCAAGCTCTCCGGTACGGGCTCACCGCACGCGGGACGAAGACTGTCATGCGGATCGACAGTGGACGCGATGTCCTGGCCCTGCGCGAAGACCCGGTAGCCGGAGGCTGGACGGAGACGGACGTGCTGACCGTCTTCGAGCGCTACGTGTTCCTGTTCACCCACTCCGGCCAGAGTCGGCTCCGAAGCCTCCTGTCTGATACCGGCCATCAGTGGTACAGCCCTGAAGCCACCCCGCTTCAGGGCTGGCAAGCCACCTCCGAGCTGCAGTTCAGCGACGAGCCAGCGCTCACAACCGCTCTGTCACGATCCGGCATTCAGAACATCCGCCACGTCCCGGGCCGTCGCCTGAGCTTGCGCAACGGACTGCGCCTAAATCCGGAATGGCACCACCGTTCGCTGTTCCTGATGGGCGGGGAGCCAGATTTGATGGTCCCTCAGGAGTTGCGCGAGCCCGGACAGGTCTCGCTGGACGGCCAGGCCCTCGCCGTCCCTTCCGACGGCCTGGTGGTGTTACGCGGGAGAGGCCTGCCCCCAGGCCGTCACGTGCTCACCGCCGGCAGCGCGGAAACCGACTTCTACCTGGAGCAGATGGCGGAGCCTCAGCCAGGCCCTCCGGTCGACTCTGCTCCCGGTACGACCTCCCGCACCACTGCCGTCCCGCTGGGGGGAGACGCGCGCTTCCTGACAGCACGAGGACACTTCCTCACGATCCGACGTCCGCGCGAGCCCGCCTGGTGGAAGACCCGCGCCACCGTCCTCTGTGGCGGCGGAACAGCATGCGTGCCGGTCCCGCCCGACGCCGTGTGGCTAGTGGTCATTTCCGCAACCGGGGCACCCGCTGTCACCTTGCTACGGCCACAGGATCCGGACTTCGCGACCCTGAGCCGGGCCGCCAAGGACTTCTGGAAGGAGATCGTTCTCTTCAGCCTGACAGGGGTCCCCCACGCCGCCCTGTGGAAGCGCTACCGGGAAGCAGCCCTGAGCCAGTTCCCGCAAGGGGGATTCACACGTGTTTGACCCGGACCTCTTCATCTCCTGGCTAGCGGAGCAGGGCACCGGATCCCTTCGTACGCTCATCCGCGACGCCTCATGGGCCAGCGGCCACGAAAGGAAGCCCGTCACCCAGTGGCTCAGCCGCATCGAGGCGCTCGGCGCCGTCACCATCGACTGGCGCGGTGGCCAGTGGCACACGAACCCTTGCGAGGTCACCGACCTACCCGGGAACACCCAGACCGCCGTGCTCACCGGTGCCCGGCCCGCGAGCCGGGGCTTCTACGAGAAGAAAGGCGCGGTGGCCATGCCGCAGCAGCCTGAGCAGACCGGGATACCGCTGCCAGTGGCCCTGTGGCTGCAATACACGGAGCGGTCCCACCTCCACGAGTTCGCCGCGGCTGTCACTGCCGAGGTCGTACCTTGTGCGGCTGAGTCTGCTGCCCGGTCCCTCAGAGCGTTCGCCCTGGGGCCGGAGACAGCTTCCCCGGCCCGCGACAGCCCGGCCGAGATACTCGACCCCAGCACCGGCCAGTTCCGACCCGTAGACCTCATCGGCCGCAAACCGGTACCCGGCCTGTACAAGTACAAGCAGTTCGGCCGGAGAGAGCGCTACGCGCTCCTGCGCGAGCCTCCCCGCCAGACGGCGCCGGCCCTCCACGCCCCCGTCCCTCCCCCGGAATGGACCTGGCACAGCGTCGACCGCAGGGCGGGCATCCATTACGCCCTCCGCCCCTCAGCACTCCCCCTGCGCTGGAAAGCTGATCATCCCGTTCCCGGGCCCATAGGGCGCAACGCTCTGGGGCGCCTGACCGCCGATCGCAGAGCCCCCCTGCCATTGGCCCAGGAGCGTGCTGCTGTCCTGTGCACGGGGCTCGCGAGCCTGCGCACGGCGGACACGGAGCACTACGACGGAGTCCCCCTGTTCGTCGCCGACCGCATCGCCCGCACTCTGCAACGCCGTCTGGAGAGCACATGAGCACGCCCCTGCCCGGCCTGGACGCCTTCACCACGCACAAAGCCCTGGTCGAGGCCTACCTGCGCTACTACGACACAGCCTTCCGGCTGCGCGACGACGCCCTCCAGGCCGAGCGCCGAGCCCTGCTCGACCAGCCCGGCGGAGTCTTCGCCGACCCCTTCGTCGAACTCCGTCCCGAGTACGCCCTCACGGGGCACAGCATCTCCGAGTCGGCCAAGGCCGCCGGAGCCCCCAACGAACTTGCGTCATTCGCCGAACGCGGGCTCTTCCAGAAGGACATGCAGCTCTACACCCACCAAGAACGGGCTCTGGCGAGCACCATGACCGCCGGGCGCAACGCGGTGATCACGGCGGGCACCGGAGCCGGGAAGACCGAGGCGTTCCTCCTGCCCATCCTGGCCGATCTGCTGCGCGAGTCACGGGATTGGAAGGGCGACCCCGCCGTACCCAGCCGTTGGTGGGAGCGGGCTTCAGCGGAATACCGCCCTCAGCGGGAGGCCGAGACCGGGCACCCCTCAGCAGTCCGGGCGATGATCCTCTACCCGATGAACGCACTCGTCGATGACCAGCTCGTCAGGCTCAGGCGCGCCCTGGACAGCGACCTGGTCCGCGAATGGCTCAACGAGTACCGGCAGGGCCACCGCTTCTACTTCGGGCGGTTCACCGGCAACACTCCCGTCACCGGGCGCCCGGACCAGAACTTTGCCGTCGACGAGCTGCGTACTTATCTGAAGGCCACCTCCGCCCGCGGCGAACGGGCCCGCAAGGCCGCCGCGGAGAAGGGAAAGGAGGAGATCCGCTACTTCGCCCCCCGCCTGGACGGGGCCGAGATGCGCAGCCGGTGGGACATGTACCACGCATCCCCCGACATCCTGATCACCAACTACTCCATGCTGAACGTGATGCTCCAGCGCAGCCGCGACGAGGACTTCTTCCGCAGCACTGCACAGTGGCTGGACTCATACGACGACGCCCGCTTCACCCTGGTGCTGGACGAGCTCCACATGTACCGCGGGACGCAGGGCACCGAGACCGCGTACCTCATCCGCAATCTCCTGCACCGGCTCGGCCTGAGCCACCGCCCCGAGAAACTCCGCATCCTCGCCGCGTCCGCCTCACTGGACGAGACGCGGGACACGGACCGCCGCTTCCTTCAGGAGTTCTTCGCCGCGGACGAGGACTCCTTCCATTTCATTCCCGGCGAGGCCGCGCCCCGTGCCCAGGCGCCCGAGGACATCTCCGAGGCGGCTGCCAGGCTGGCGGAGTACTCAAGCACTGAACCCGACCCGGCTGAGGCCGCCCATCTGCTCGCCACGACCCGCGCGGCGGACGCACTGGCCAGTGCACTCGGCTCTGGATCAAACACCCCCTCCGCCCCCTCGATGGCCGCCGCTTCCCTGGCCAGGAAACTCTTCCCTGCCAGCAGCGGGGAAGAGGCCAACCTGGCCCTGCACGGGACAGCGGCTGCCATCCGCGCCGCGGCGAGCGCCGGAATTAGCGGTCTGCCCCGTATCCGCATCCACCTCTTCTTCCGCAACGTGGCGGGCATGTGGGCTTGCACCGACCGCCAGTGCCCCGAGGTCCCCACCGCTTTCCAGAACCCCGCAAGGTCCGTCGGCAGGATCTACTCGGTGCCGCGCACGTCCTGCGACTGCGGCGCTCGCGTTCTGGAGCTGCTCTACTGCCAGTCCTGCGGCGAGGCGATGTTCGGCGGCTACGCCCCTCAGAACGCCACCGGAGGCAATCTCTTCAATTCTGTCCTGCTCCCCGACAGTCCTGATCTCTCCCGGGTCCCCGACCAGACGGGCAAGGACCGCACGGCGGCCAACTATGTCGTCTACTGGCCGTCCACCAGGCCCCAACGCGCCGACGACGACGCCGAGTGGAGCGCGGACAAGGGCAGTGTCACGTTCGCCTTCCGGCGCAGCGTCTACGATCCAGCCAGCGGGCACCTGCGCAACCGGGAAGTCGGCTTCACTGGCTGGAGCTTCCACGTGAGTACTCCTGCAGACAAGAAGACCGGCCAGTCCAGGATCGCCCTCTCCTCTCTCCCACCCTTCCCTACCCGCAGCCCCTGCTGCGGAGCAGATTGGGAACGTCGCTACACCAAGGACGGCACGCTCAGGCCCATCACCGACCCCGCACGGCTGACCTCGTCCGTACGGACGATGAGGACCGGTTTCGAGAAAATCAACCAGGTGCTGTCGGACGAGCTGGCCGAGCAGTTCGCCGACCCAGCCGACCGCAAGCTGATCGTCTTCACCGACAGCCGACAGGACGCCGCGAAGCTCTCCGCGGGCATGGAACTGCGCCACTACCAGGACCTCGTCCGTCTCCTAGCCCTGGACGAACTCGGAAAGTCCACCGCTGCCGCCGAAGACGTCGCCATCGTCCGTAATGCGCAAGGAGCGCAGTCAGCAGAGAGCGCCGACGCCATCAAACGCCTCCGCACACGAAACGAGAGCGATCTGAACGCCCTCCGGCTGGCCCTGCTGGACGGCGACGAACCCGCTGCGGCCGCGGCGGGAGCACGGCTCTCCTCCCCCCCGACACTCGACTCCCTGGCCAAGGTGCACGTCAACACGCGCCTGCTCTCTCTAGGAGTCAACCCCGCCGGCCCGAAACCGAGTGTGCAGCGTGTCGGGGACCAGTCCTGGCACGAGCTCTTCGACTGGGAGCAGCAGCCCCCCACGCTCCGCGCAAACACTTCAGAGGCGGCGCAGGCCGCACTCAGCTCTGAGGACGGACTCCTGGAAAACACTCTCGAAGCACTGTTCTCCGGCGCTGGCCGCGACATCGAGTCGCTCGGCCTGGGATCGGTCACCCCGGCATCGGCCACACCCGACCGCGACGGGCTCGGCCACGCGAGCCTGCGAATCCTCGCCGAACTCCGTCGCTTCACCAGCCTCCGCGAAGGCAGGGACAAGCCCCCGGCACGACTCAAGGAGTTCTGGGCAGGCGTCGCCGAACACCAGGGCATGCACCCCGACGACGTACAAGCTGCGGCGGAAGCCGCCTGGGGCAGCGGCACCGTACGCGAATACCTCATCGATCCCAGGAAGACGGCCGTTCAACCCTCCCCCGGCCACTCCTGGACGTGCACCCACTGCGGACGTCGGCACCTCACACCGAGCGCCGGAACCTGCACACGGTGCCGCAGCCAGCTACCGGCCCAGCCAGTGCCCGACGCACGTCCCGAAGCCACCGACTACTACGCCTGGAAGGCCGCCAGCGGCCGCGCCGCTTTCCGCCTGAACTGCGCCGAACTGACGGGCCAGACAGATCGCCTCGACGCCCAGTCCCGCCAGGCCCGCTTCCAGCAGGTCTTCCTCAGCGACCCGCCCGAAATCCCACTCGTGCACGAGATCGACCTCCTGTCGGTCACCACCACCATGGAAGCCGGCGTAGACATCGGGCCACTCTCCGCCGTCCTGATGGCCAACATGCCGCCGAGCCGCTTCAACTACCAGCAAAGGGTCGGACGCGCCGGCCGCCGATCCTCTCCTGTGGCAGCCGCCCTCACAGTCTGCCGGGGGCGCAGCCACGACGAGCACTACTTCGCAAACCCCTCGTCCATCACCAACGACCCCACGCCCCCGCCCTACCTCACCCTCGAGCGTCCAGAGATCTTGCAACGGGCCATGGCTGCCGAGGTTCTGCGGCTCGCATTCCGCGGCCTCGACACCTATGGCGGCTCAGGCAGCGTGCACGGCGAGTTCGGCAAGGCCCGGGACTGGACAGCCGCCCTGCCTGCCGTACGGGACTGGCTCGACCAGCATGGCAGCGTTCTGTCCGCGACGGCACAGGCCCTCACTGCCTTCACCCCGCTCCAGTCCACCGACGTCCTGGGCAGCCAGTGGCGGGACAACCTGCTGCGGCGCATCACACAAGTAGCTGCCGAGCCCACGGGCGCCGAAGAGCTCAGCGAGCGGCTCGCGCACGCCGGCGTGCTGCCCATGTTCGGCTTCCCGACCCGTGTCCGGCAGCTCTACCTGGACGTCCCTCAGAAGAGGTTCCCCTGGCCGCCCGGTGGCACCATCGACCGGGACATCGCCATGTCCGTCTCCCAGTTCGCACCGGGCAGCGAGGTGGTCAAAGACGGCAAGGTGTACACCGTCACCGGCGTCACCGAATTCGAGCCCGTACCCCCCAGGCCAAAGCCCATCGCGGAACCACTGGAACACCCCCGGACCGTGGGCCTGTGCCGCGTCTGCAACCACGTGGAGAAGACGCCGTCCAGCAGCGACGTCCTCTGCCCGACGTGCAAGACTGACGACTATCACATCGTTGACCTGCGGGAACCCGCCGGGTTCCGCGCCAGCCCGCCGCGTGACTTCGACGGTGTCTTCGCCTGGACGCCGGTCACCGTCTCGTCCCGGGCAGCCGCGGACCTCTCGGCCCTCCGCTTCACCCCCTGGGAAGGAGCACACGTCCACTCCGGACCGGGCGAACGGTACATCATCAACGACAACAACGGCGACCTGTTCTCACTACGCCGTGCATCAGGCCCCTGGGGCGGCTACCTCACCAGCAGGGGCTCAAGCTACGGCGACCCGGTACAGGTGGCCCTAGGCGCCGTCCTGCCCACGGATTTCTTCTTCCTCGGCCCTGTCTCCGCCGTCGACAAGGACCACGGCTACCGGCTCAACCTTACTCCCGCCGCCCCCGCCTACGGCGGGGACATCAGCCAGGGCAGGCGGGCCGCCTGGTACTCGCTCGCGTTCCTCCTGCGCAGCGCAGCCGCCCACTTCCTGGACGTCGGCCGCCAGGAACTGCTGGCCGGAATCCACCCCGGACCACACCCGGACGGCCCTGTTACCTACGCGTTCCTGGCCGATGCCCTGGAGAACGGCGCGGGATTCAGCACTCACCTCGGCAGTCCGCGGGTCATCGCCAACTTCATGCAAGCGGTCCATACCTACCTGGACACCCTGCGGGAGACCGAGCACGCAGCCGTCTGCACCTCCTCGTGCCCCCGCTGTCTGCGCGACTACTCCAACATGGCCTACCATCCCCTGCTCGACTGGCGGCTCGCCGGCGACCTGCTGACCGTCCTCTCCGGCGGTCTCGCCAGCACCTCCGCCGACCGCGCCCGCCAGTCGTTGACCGGCCTTCAGAAAATGCTGAAGGGCAGCCTCCTCAACGGGGATCTGCCCGGGCTGGTCTTCACGCGCGGGAACCTGCGGCACGCTGTGGTGGCGAAGCATCCGCTCCACATGTGCGAAAAGGACTCGGTGAGCACCGACCTCCAGCCCGCCCTGGCAGCTGCGCTGGAGTACACGCAAGACGCAGGCCGGATCGTCGTCGCCGACTGGTTCACCCTGGAGAAGGGCCCGATGCAGATCGTCGAGCAGCTCCAGAGACTCTGAGTAGGGTCGGGGACTGGCGCGGTGGCTTCCGCTCCGTTTCCAGCCCCCGCCGTGCATGCAGTTCTCCCGCACACGGCTTTCCGACATCGTTCTCCGGCTGGCATGCGCCGTTGCCTTGTGCACGATTCCGGTAAGACGGTAGACACCGAGCCGGGTGATCCACCCATAAGTAAATCGGGTGGTCCAGTTCCTTCACGCAAGTCTGTGTTTCGCGCTGGCGAAGATCGCCAGCCGTTCGTGGACATAGTGGTCGACCACGTCGAACTTCCGTCCGGAGTTCCCGTTACGGAAGTACGCCGCCCAGCCCCGCAGGACCGGGTTGAGATCGGCGACCACGGCGGATACCGGCCGCTCAGTCCTCGAACGAGCGGTCGCCGCGCGGACTTTGTCCTGCAGTACCCTGCCCTTGCCGGAAACCTCATCCGCCCAGGTGGGAGCCAGTGTGCACGGTGCGAGGGTTCTCGAGCACGGACGCTCGAATCGGTACTCTCGCACGGCTGAAGATCACCCGGCGTGATGGCCCATCGTGCAGCTGCGACTGGCTTACCTGACCGTGACGAACGCCTTCGCCGTGCTGCGCCTCCTGCCCATGAGCGACCGGGACAAACACGCGGAGATCCTCGCCCTGCGCCACCAGATCACGGTCTTAAAGGGCCAACTCGGCGGCGAGAAGGTGCGGTTCTCACCGAGCGATCGCGCGTTCTTGGCGGCGTTGCTGCACCGCTTTCCCTCGCAGGTGCTACGCAGGATACAGCTGGTGGTGCGTCCGGACACGGTGCTGCGCTGGCACCGCGATCTGATCGCACGCCGACACGCTGCGCGCTCCCGGCCCCGCCGCCCGGGAAGGCCGCGGACCGTGCGCTCCATCCGGCTGTCGGTGCTGCGGCTTGCCCGCGAGAACTCCCACTGGGGGTATCGCCGTATCCACGGCGAACTCCTCGTTCTGGGTGTCACTGTGGCTCCCTCCACTGTCTGGGAGATCCTCCAGGAAGCCGGGATCGACCCCGCACCCGAACGAGCTTCAAGCACGTGGGCTGACTTCCTGCGCTCCCAGGCCGACGCCCTGCTGGCGTGCGACTTCCTGGAAACGGTCACCTTGCCAAGGGCACGGCTGTACGTATTCGCGGTGATCGAGTACGCCAGCCGCCGGATCCGAGTCCTCGGCGCCACCGCGCACCCCACCGCCACGTGGGTCGCTCAAGCCGCGAAGAACCTTGTCATGGACCTCGAAGATTCCGGCACCCGGGCCAGGTTCCTGATCCGGGACCGGGACCGGAAGTTTCCCTCCCTGTTCGACGCCGTCCTCAACAATGCAGGGATCGAGGTAGTACTCAGCGGAGTACGGATGCCGCGCATGAATTCGATCACGGAACGCTGGGTGCAGACCTACCGACGCAAGATCCTGGACCGCACCCTGATCTGGAACCAGCGACACCTGCTCCACGCGCTACGCGAGTTCGAAGACTTCTACAACTCCCACCGGCCCCATCAGGGCATCGTCAACGCCCGCCCGCTGCACCCCTTGCCAATACCGATCACCGATCCAGAAATGATCACCACCCTGGCATACGACGACGCCAACGACTCGGTGGCATCCTCAACGAGTACCAACATGCCACCTGAACTGGACGGATGACACTTTCGGCAGGCGCACCGCCCCGCCGCCCGACGCCTCAAGTGATCAATTTGCCGGACGGTCTTACGAGTTGGTGCGTGATAGTGGATGGGCATGCTCGTGTGGTGAGAGGCATGGTCGATCGGGCAGTGTTGGCGCATCCGTTGTTCACGGGCGTCTCGATGGCTCATCTCGCGTCGTTGGTTGAGGAGTTGGCCCGCCCGTGGGCAGCTGCGGTGGAGGGGCGGCGTTTCCAGCAACGGGGCGGTGTGAGGAGA
>NZ_JBSFVT010000036.1:0-35372 GCF_053592455.1 Streptomyces sp. NPDC002676
GGTGCGAAGTCCATCGACGAGGTCAAGGCGAAGCTGGCCGGCATGGGCCTGGCCCTGAAGGACAGCCCGCCCGGATTCGACCCCACCGCCGCCGCCTTCGACGCGGACGACAACGGGAATACGGGATTCATGGAGACCGAGCAGTACTGAACGCTGCGCCGTCCTCCTGTCCCCTGGGCACGAACGGCCCCCTCGGAGATCACTCCGAGGGGGCCGTTCGGCACATACTGCCTGGCCATCTACCCTCACAAGTGATGGCACACATGTGGAAGTGCTCGGGACTCCGCTGGACGCCGGACGGCCCCGTGCTGGCGTGGGACGGTGGGCGGCGCAGTGCGCTGTCGTGGGGGAAGCGGGTGGCCTTCGCCGTGCCGGAGGGGGCCGTGCGGCGGTGTGTGGGGGCGCGGGGGCATGTCTGTCCGGTGTCGGCTGCCGTGCCGGGGCGGAGTACGGGGGCCCGGTGCGAGGAGTGTGCGCGGCTGGACCGGGCTCACTCCGTGGCCGCCGACACCATCGCCGACGATCCACGGCCGTACCGCGTCTATCTGGCCTGGTTCGGTCCCGGCATGGTCAAGGTCGGGATCACCGCCGTGGAGCGGGGCTCGGCGCGGCTGCTCGAACAGGGCGCCGTCTGTTTCAGCTGGCTCGGCAGCGGCCCGCTGATGGCGGCCCGCCGTACCGAGGAGCTGTTGCGGGCGGCCCTCCAGGTGCCGGATCGGATCCCGTACGCGGACAAGCGGGCCGTGCGGTCCCAGCTGCCCAGGACGGAGGGCGAACGGGCCGCGGAGGTACGGGCTTTGCACCAGCGTTCCGTCGAACTCGACGCATGGCCCGAGTCGTTGAGGCGGGAGCCCTGTCGGATCGTCGATCATGTATCAGCGTTCGGCCTCGCCGACATCCCGCGCGCCGCCGGTGCCGTCACCGAACTCGTCGCGGGTGGCTCCGTGGACGGGGAGCTGGTCGCCGCAGCCGGGCCCGATCTGCATCTGGCCGTCGGCGGGCGCGGGGTCGTCGTCCTGGACACGCGGCTCATGACCGGCTGGGAGCTGGTGCCCCTGGGCACCCGAGCGGGCCATTTCGCCCTGCCCGTCAGGGAGTTCGTGCAGGAGCAGGACGGTTTGTTCTGATCTCCTGGCCCGAAGGGTCAAGAGTTGGATCCCTTACGGATCCCTTTGGGCAAGGTCCGTGGACCCCGGGGCGGTGGCCGGGTCATCGTGGTCGACATGAGCGAACAGCCTGTTGCCCCTGTCAGTCCCACGCCCACCTTCGAACCTCCTTACTACGCCGTCGTGTTCACCTCCCTGCGCACCGAGAACGACCCCGGCGGATACCAGCGCACCGCCGCCCACCTCTCCGGCCTCGTCAAGGGCATCCCCGGCTTCCTCGGTGAGGACTTCGCCCACACGCCCGGCGGACTCGCCATCTCCGTCGCCTACTTCCGGGACCTCGCCGGTATCGAGCAGTGGCGCCGCCATCCCGAGCACCTCGCGGCCAAACGGGAGGGGCTGCGGCAGTGGTACGAGCAGTACTCGATCCACATCGCCCGGGTCGAGCACGCCAATGCGTTCCTGCGGGCGTAGTTCCCGCGTACGCAAGGGATTCCCAGGTGCTCCCTGAGAACCGCCTGTGTGTTTCTCAGGAAATTCACAGACTCGTGAAAGCGTGCTCTCAGAGGATGCCGACAGGGTGTCCACCATGACCACGACCTCGCCCCAGGGGCGCACCGAACTGCTGAGGCCGGACGGGAGCCCCGTCCGCGTGCTTGTGGTGGACGACGAGTTGTCGATCACCGAACTCCTCTCCATGGCCCTCCGATACGAGGGCTGGCAGATCAGGAGTGCGGGGGACGGGCAGGGTGCCGTGCAGGCGGCCCGCGAGTTCCGGCCCGACGCCGTCGTGCTCGACATGATGCTGCCCGACATGGACGGGCTGGCCGTCCTCGGGCGGCTGCGGCGCGAACTGCCGGACGTGCCCGTCCTCTTCCTCACCGCCAAGGACGCCATCGAGGACCGTATCGCCGGGCTCACGGCCGGCGGGGACGACTACGTCACCAAGCCGTTCAGCCTCGAAGAAGTCGTCGCGCGGCTGCGCGGGCTCATCCGGCGGGCCGGGGCCGCCGACCGGCGGTCGGAGTCCGTGCTCGTCGTCGGGGATCTGACGCTCGACGAGGACAGCCATGAGGTGTCTCGGGGCGGGGAGTCCATCCATCTCACCGCCACCGAGTTCGAACTGCTCCGCTTCCTCATGCGCAACCCTCGGCGCGTGCTCAGCAAGGCGCAGATCCTGGACCGCGTGTGGTCGTACGACTTCGGCGGGCAGGCCAACGTCGTCGAGCTGTACATCTCCTATCTGCGGCGGAAGATCGACGCCGGGCGGGAGCCGATGATCCACACCCGGCGCGGAGCCGGTTACCTGATCAAGCCCGCCGTCGCATGAGCGGGCGACGACGGCCGCGTCCGCAGGCGCGCCGGGCGCGACAGCCGCGCACCCTGCTGACCCGGCTCGTCGTCGCATCCGTGGTGCTGATCGCCGTGGTGTGCGCGGTGATCGGCACCGTCACCACGCTCGCGCTGCGCTCGCACCTGTACGGCCAGCTGGACGACAAGGTCGGCGACATCGCCATGCGCGCGGCGGGCGGCCGGCTCCCGAACCCCGGTGGTACGGAACCCGGCACCCCGACCGCGCCCGTCGTCCCGTCCAGGACCGGCATCACGCCCAGCGAGCGGATCGAGCACCTCCTCGCCAACGGCCCGACGCAGCCCAGCACCGTCGCGGCGTACGTGAAGAACGGCTCGATCGCCGGCGCCGGCAAGGCCGTGCAGCTGAACGACAGCTACGGCGGGTTCCGCAAGATGGGCACCGTCGACCTCACCGCCGCGCAGCAGCGGGCGCTCGCCAAGGTGCCCGAGGACGGCAAGCCGCACACCGTCGGCCTCCCCGGTCTCGGCGACTACCGCGTCCGGTACAAGGTGAGCTTCGACGGCGCCGACGCCTACTACGTCGCCCTGCCCACCAAGGACGTCGACGACAACATCGACACCCTGATCGTCGTCGAGGTCTGTGTCACCGTGGCGGGCCTGCTCGCCGCCTCCCTCGCCGGCACCGTCATCGTCAGCGTGGCCACCCGCCCCCTGCGCAGGGTCGCCGCCACCGCCACCCGGGTCTCCGAACTTCCCCTGCACGCAGGCGAGGTGAACCTCAGCGAGCGGGTCCCGGAGTCCGAGTGCGACCCGCACACCGAGGTCGGCCAGGTCGGTGCCGCGCTCAACCGGATGCTGGACCATGTGCACGGCGCCCTGCACGCCCGCCAGCAGAGCGAGATGCGGGTACGACAGTTCGTCGCGGACGCCAGTCATGAGCTGCGCACCCCGCTCGCCTCCATCCGCGGGTATGCCGAGCTGACCCGGCGCGGGCGCGAGCAGGTCGGGCCCGACACGCGACATGCCCTCGGGCGGATCGAGTCCGAGGCCGGGCGGATGACCCTCCTCGTGGAGGACCTGCTGCTGCTCGCCCGGCTCGACGCCGGCCGGCCGCTCCAGTTCGACCGGACCGACCTCGTCCCGCTCGTCGTGGACACCGTCAGCGACGCCCGCGCGGCCGGCACGGACCACAACTGGCGCCTCGAACTGCCCGACGAACCCGCCCTCGTGACGGCGGACGCGGCACGGCTGCAGCAGGTGCTGGTCAACCTGCTCGGCAACGCCCGCAACCACACCCCGCCCGGTACGACCGTCACCGCGCGGGTGCAGCGGCGCGGGCCCTGGATCTGCGTCGACGTCGAGGACAAC
Organism: Streptomyces sp. NPDC002676; assembly: GCF_053592455.1. Taxonomy (NCBI): domain Bacteria; kingdom Bacillati; phylum Actinomycetota; class Actinomycetes; order Kitasatosporales; family Streptomycetaceae; genus Streptomyces; species Streptomyces sp. NPDC002676. The sequence continues at coordinate 3,789 of NZ_JBSFVT010000036.1, forward strand.
GGGCAGGGGATCCCGCCGGACCTGCTGCCGCACGTCTTCGAGCGGTTCGCGCGCGGGGACTCGGCCCGGTCGAGGGCCACCGGCTCCACCGGGCTCGGCCTCGCCATCGTGCAGGCCGTCGCCGCCGCGCACGGCGGTGCCGTGACCGTGGACAGCGCCCCGGGGCGCACGGTGTTCACCGTCCATCTGCCCGCGCTCGCCCCCGAATCCGACGCGCAACCGCACTCACAGGCACAGCACAGCGCCACCACACGGGCGCGACAGGGGGCCTGACGAGAGTCGGTGCCATGCCAACCGACTCTTCTCCCGGCACCCTGCCGGCGCGGGAGCACCTCCCGGCCACAGACGCCGGTACACCTGTCCTGGACGTAGTGATCCCCGTCTACAACGAGGAGAAGGACCTCCAGCCGTGTGTGCGCAGACTGCACGCGCACCTCATGCGCACCTTCCCCTACGCCTTCCGCATCACGATCGCGGACAACGCGTCCACGGACACCACCCCGCTGGTGGCGGCGCGGCTGGCGGCCGAGCTGCCCGAGGTCACCGGCTTCCGGCTGGAGCAGAAGGGCCGGGGGCGCGCCCTCAGGACGGTGTGGTCCGCCTCGGACGCCCCGGTCCTCGCCTATATGGACGTCGACCTGTCCACCGATCTCAACGCCCTGCTGCCGCTCGTGGCGCCGCTGATCTCGGGCCACTCGGACCTGGCGATCGGCTCCCGGCTCGCCCGCGCCTCCCGGGTCGTACGCGGCCCCAAGCGGGAGTTCATCAGCCGGGCCTACAACCTGATCCTGCGCGGCTCGCTGCAGGCCCGCTTCTCCGACGCCCAGTGCGGCTTCAAGGCGATCCGCCGTGAGGTGGCCCAGGTGCTGCTGCCGCTGGTGGAGGACACCGGCTGGTTCTTCGACACCGAGATGCTGGTGCTGGCCGAGCGGGCCGGGCTCAGGATCCACGAGGTGCCGGTCGACTGGGTGGACGATCCCGACTCCACCGTCCACATCGCGAAGACGGCGACGGACGACCTCAGGGGCGTGTTGCGCGTCGGCAAGGCCCTGGCCACCGGTTCGCTGCCGCTGGACCGGCTCACCCGCCCGTTCGGCGACGACCCGCGCGACCGCGAGATCAAGGACGTACCCAAGGGGCTGGCCCGCCAGCTGGTCGGGTTCTGCGTGGTCGGCGGCCTGTCCACGCTGTTCTATCTGCTGCTCTACAGCGGCTTCCGGCAGTTCTCCGGCTCGCAGGTCGCCAACGCGCTCGCGCTGCTCGTGTCGGCGATAGCCAACACCGCCGCCAACCGCCGGCTCACCTTCGGGGTGCGCGGCCGGGGCGGGGCCGTCCGGCACCAGGCGCAGGGACTGGTCGTCTTCGGCATCGGCCTCGCCCTGACCAGCGGCTCCCTGGCCGCCCTGAGCGGCGCCACCGACCACCCCGCGCACTCCACCGAACTGGCGGTGCTCATCGCCGCCAACCTCGCGGCGACCGTGCTGCGCTTCCTGCTCTTCCGCGCCTGGGTCTTCCCGGACCGGGGCCCTTACGACACCGACCCGGGGGATGCCCGATGACCACGCACTACGACCAGCCGACCACGCCACAGCAGTCGCCGGACGCCCCGCAGGCACCGGGCTCCGGTACCCGTCCCGAGGACCCCCGCTGGGTGCGCCCGGCCTTCCTCGGCCTGCTCGCCGCCACCCTCGTCCTCTACCTCTACGACCTGAGCGCCTCCGGTTACGCCAACTCCTTCTACTCGGCGGCCGTTCAGGCGGGCAGCACGTCCTGGAAGGCGTTCTTCTTCGGCTCGCTGGACGGCGGGAACGCCATCACCGTGGACAAACCCTCGGCGTTCCTGTGGCCGATGGAGCTGTCGGTACGGATCTTCGGCCTGAACTCCTGGGCGATGCTCGTGCCCGAGGCGCTGATGGGCGTGGGCACGGTGGCGGTCGTGTACGCGTCCGTACGACGCCGGTTCAGCCCCCTGGCCGGACTGGTCGCGGGCGCGGTCCTCGCGCTCACCCCCGTCGCGGCGCTGATGTTCCGCTTCAACAACCCGGACGCACTGCTGGCCCTGCTGATGTCGCTGGCCTGCTACTTCGTCGTCCGGGCCGTGGAGGACGGGCGGACGAAGTGGCTGGTGTGGGCCGGTGTCGCGATCGGCTTCGCCTTCCTCGCCAAGACCCTCCAGGCCTTCCTGATCCTGCCGCCGCTGGCGCTCGCCTACGCCGTCTGCGCACCGGTGAAGCTGAAGAAGCGGCTGGTGCAGCTCGGCCTGGCGACCGTCGCTCTCGTGGTGGCGGGCGGCTGGTGGGTCGCGACCGTCGAGCTGTGGCCCGCCGGCTCCCGCCCGTACATCGGCGGTTCGCAGCACAACAGTTTCCTTGAACTGACCTTCGGCTACAACGGCCTCGGACGCATCAACGGCGACGAGACCGGCAGCGTCGGCGGCGGGGGCGGCGGTGGCGGTGGCGGCGCCGGGCGGTGGGGCGCCACGGGCTGGGACCGGATGTTCAACTCCGAGATCGGCAGCCAGATCTCCTGGCTGCTCCCGGCCGCGCTGATCCTGCTGCTGGCCGCCCTGTGGGCGACCCTCCCCCACTCTCGACTTCGCTCGAGCGGGGGGACCCCCATGGCACCACGTACCTCCGTCACGCGCGCCTCGTTCCTGGTGTGGGGCGGCTCGCTGCTGATCACCGTGGCGGTCTTCAGCTACATGGCGGGCATCTTCCACCAGTACTACACCGTGGCCCTCGCCCCCTATCTCGCGGCCGTGACCGGCATGGGCGCCGGGCTGCTGTGGGAGCGGCGGAAGGAGACCTGGGCGTCCTTCGCCCTCGCCGCCTCCGTGGTGGCCGCGGCGGTCTGGGGGTACGTCCTGCTCAACCGCACGCCCGACTATCTGCCGTGGCTGAAGTGGCTGGTCCTGACCGGCGGCCTCACGGCGGCGCTCGGCCTGCTCTTCGCGGGCCGCCTTTCCCGTCAACTCGCCCTCGGCACCGCCGCGGTGGGCCTGCTCGCCGCGCTGGCGGGTCCGACGGCGTACACCCTGAGCACGGTGAACTCCGCGCACACGGGCTCGATCCCGACGGCAGGCCCGGCGGGCGCGAGCATGATGGGCTTCGGCGGCGGCCGTCCCGGCGGCGCTCCCGGGGGCAACGGTGGCCCCGGCGCAAACGGCGGCGGGCTGCGCGGCGGCTTCGGCGGCGGCATGCCGGGTCAGCAGGGCCAGCAGGGCCGGCAGAACGGCAACGGAGGAATGCCCGGCCAGGGCCAGGGCTTCCCGGGCGGTGGCATGCCCGGCCAGAACGGCAACACCTTCCCCGGTGGTGGCCCTGTGCAGGGCGAACGCGGCCGTATGGGCATGGGCGCCGGTGGCGCCGGCGGCCTGCTGAACGGCGCGAACGTCAGCTCCGCGGCCAGGAAACTGCTGGAGAAGGACGCCGGGAAGTACACCTGGGTCGCGGCGGGCATCGGCTCCCAGAACGCCGCGAGCTACCAACTGGCCACCGGCGACCCTGTGATGGCGATCGGCGGCTTCAACGGCACCGACCCGTCCCCGACGCCGGCCCAGTTCAAGAAGTATGTGGCGCAAGGCAGGATCCACTACTTCATCGCGGGCGGCGGCATGGGTGGTGGCATGGGCGGCGGCAACGGCACGTCCTCCCGGATCACCTCGTGGGTCCAGAGCAACTTCAAGAAGGTGACGGTCGGATCGGCCACGTTCTACGACCTGACCCGGCGCACGTCCGGGAGCTGATCCGGAGGAGCCGACAGGCGCTGCCTTCGGTTCGGCCGCCCCTCTAGCATCGTGAGGGTTGCCGGAATTCGAGGAGGGTGCGCGGGTGGCGAAGGTGGCTGAGCGGGCGCCGCGAGGCAGTGTGTGGCTCGGCGGCAAGGCACGGCGCGGCGGGCGCAGCGCGCAGCCTTCCGGGCTGGACCGGGAGCGGATCACCGAGGTGTCCGTACGGCTGTTGGATGCCGAGGGGCTCGCGAAGTTCTCCATGCGGCGGCTGGCGGGCGAGCTGAACGTCACCGCGATGTCCCTGTACTGGTACGTGGACACCAAGGACGAGCTGCTCGAACTCGCCCTCGACGCGGTCTTCGGCGAGCTGCGGCTGCCGGACCCGGAGGACGACGGGGAGGACTGGCGGGACCAGCTGCGCGCGCTGGCCGCGGAGTACCGGGCGCTGCTGGTCCGCCACCCCTGGCTGTCCCCGCTCGCCGGGCGCTACCTCAACATCGGCCCGAACGCGCGGGCGTTCTCCCGGGTGGTGCAGCGGGTGGTCCGCCGGACGGGGCTGCCCGCGCACCGGCTGGCCGGGGCGATCTCGGCCGTCTTCCAGTTCGTGTACGGCTACGGCACGGTCGAGAGCCATTTCTTCACGACGATCGCCGACTCCGGGCTGAGCGCGGACGAGTACTACGCGCAGGCGCTGACCATGGTGGCCGAGTCCCCGGAGACCGCCGAGGTCATCCAGGAGACGGAGGACATCAGGGCGGCCCGGGGCGGGGCCACGGTCGCCGAGAACATGGACCGGGACTTCGCCTTCGCCCTGGACCTGCTGGTGGCCGGCATCGAGGCGATGGTCGCCCGCGGCTGACCCGCCCGGAAGGTCGGGCGGCCGGGGCCTCAGGCGGTCGGCAGGCGGTCGCCCTGGACCGCCTGGACGTCCAGTTCGACCTTGAGGGTCGTCCCGATGGCGGCGATGCCGGCCTGGACGACCTGGTTGTAGTTCATCGCGAAGTCCTCGCGGTGCAGTTCGGCCGTCGCGCGGAAGGCGGCCCGGGTGCCGCCCCACGGGTCGGCGCCGGTGCCGAGGTGGGCGAGGTCCAGGTCGACCGGGCGGACGATGCCGTGCAGGGACAGCTCGCCGTGCACCGTCCAGCGGTCCGGGCCGGCCGGCGTCAGACCCGTGGAGCGGTAGGTGATCTCCGGGTGGGTCTCGACGTCGAGGAAGTCCGCGGACCTCAGGTGCGTGTCCCGCATGCCGTTGCCGGTGTCGATGGACGCGGCCCGGATGGCCGCCTCCACGTGGGACTTGGCGATGTCGTCCGGTGCGATCTCGATCGTGCCGCCGAACTCCGTGAACCGGCCGCGCACGCTGGAGATCCCGAGGTGCTGGGCGACCGCGGCCACCGAGGAGTGCGCCGGGTCGATGGTCCACGGGCCGGGCGGCGGCAGCTCGGTGCCGCCCTGCCGAGCCAGCGTCACCGTGCCGATCTCGGCCCGGCCGCCCGCGGTGACGATCGCGCCGGCCGCGGCGGGCGCGTACCCGACGGCCGTCACGATCACCGTGTACGCCCCGGGCGCCAGCTCGGTGGCGTCCCGTACGGCCCCCTGGGTGTCCGCCTCCGCGCGCAGCACCTGCGCGCCGGTCGTGTCGGTCACCGTGACGACCGCGTGCGACACGGCCCATCCGTCCCGGGTACGGATCCTCGCGGTCAGTCCCATCCCGTTTTCTCCCTGCAAAGCCTTACTCATCGGTCGTATGAATCCGGCCCGTGGCACGCACGACGTGTATGTGCGCCACGGGCCGGCAGTGAACTACTCGCCGGGGTGGGCGAGTTCGAGGTCGTGGCCGTCGACCCCGGTGCCGGCCACGGTCAGGGCCGTCGCCACCGGCGGGTAGCCCGCCGCGATGACGGTGTACTCGCCGCTGTCCAGGTCGGTGAAGGCGTACGCCCCGTCCGTCCCGGTGGTGGACGTGCCGACCACGTTGCCCGCCGCGTCGACCAGGGTCACGCGGGCGTCGGCCAGCGGACCGTGCGGTGCCCGGACGACACCCTGGAGGTGGGCGCCGGCGTCCAGGTCGACCTCGATCCGGGTGACCCCGGTGGCGCCGACCTCGACCGGCAGGGCGCGCGGCCGGAAGCCGCTCGCGTTGACGGCGACGGTCACCGCGCCCGGCACCAGCTCGGTGAGGGCGAAGTCGCCCTGCTCCCCGGTGGCGGCGGTGGCCAGCAGGTCCCCGCGCACATCGGTGACGATCACCATGGCGTCCTTGACCGGCAGCGCGCTCCCGGCGGCCCGGACCACACCGGTCAGTCCGCTGGTGCCGCTGAGCAGGAGGTCGTACGCCAGCGGCTCCTCGCCCACCACGACGGTGGAGGCCTGCGGCTGGTAGCCGTCGGCGGAGGCGATCAGCACGTACGAGCCCGCGCCCGGCGCGTCCACCGCGTAGGAACCGTCGGCTTGGGCGACCGCGCGGCCCAGCTGGCGGCCGGAGAGGGAGATCAGCGTGACCGCGGCCTGCGGGACCGGGGCGTTCTCGGTGCCGCGCACGAAGCCGTGCACCGGGGTGCTGCCGTTGCCGATGGCGCCGCCGGCGGTGCCGGGCTCGGCGATCGTGGCGACGGCGGTCAGCTGCGTGGCCGCGCTCACCGCGGTGCCGTTCTCGCCGAGCACGGGGGCGGCCCAGCTGGGCACCCGCTCCGCGGCCGGAGCCTCACCGGTGGTCTCCGTGACAGCAGGGACCTCGGCGGGGGCCTGCGCGTCGGCCGGGGTCGCGCCCTCGGCGGCCTGCGCCAGGGCTCCCTTGGTCTTCAGCGGGACCTCCTTGATGAACAGCACCACGAAGAACGAGATCAGGGCGAAGGGTGCCGCGTAGAGGAAGACGTCGGCGATGCCGTGGCCGTAGGCGCCCTCCAGCCAGTTGCGGACCGGAGCGGGCAGCAGGTCCATGTCCGGCAGCGAGCCGCCGCCCACGGCGTGGCCGGCCGCGGCCTGTGCCTTCGGGCTCAGTTCGGTGATGGTGTCCTTGGCGTAGTGCGTGATCCGGGTCGACATCACCGAGCCGAGCACGCCGACGCCGACCGCACCGCCGAGGGAGCGGAAGAAGCTCACCACGGAGGAGGCCACGCCCAGGTCCTGCGGGGCGACCTGATTCTGCGTGGAGAGGACCAGGTTCTGCATCATCATGCCGACGCCGGTACCCAGCAGCGCCATGTAGATGGACAGCTGCCAGTAGGGGGTGTCGTAGCGCATCAGGCCGAGCAGGGCCAGGCCCGCCGTGAGGAAGACGCCGCCGGCGACCAGCCAGCCCTTCCAGCGTCCGGTGCTGGTGATGAACCGTCCGGAGACCATGGAGGCGACGAACAGACCGCCGATCATCGGGATGGTCATGACGCCGGACATGGTCGGCGACTTGTCGCGGGCCAGCTGGAAGTACTGCGAGAAGAAGACGGTTCCGGAGTACATGCCGACACCGACGAACAGGGAGGCCAGCGAGGCCAGCGAGATGGTGCGGTTGCGGAACAGGCGCAGCGGGATGATCGGCTCGGCGGCCTTGGTCTCCGTGAAGACGAACAGCAGCGTGAGCACGATCGTGCCGCCGACCATCGTGTACGTCTGCCAGGACAGCCAGTCGTACTTGTCGTCGGCGAAGGTGACCCAGATCAGCAGCAGCGAGGCGGCGGCGGTGATGAAGAAGGCGCCCGCCCAGTCGACCTTGACCTGGCGCTTGGCGACCGGCAGGTGCAGCGTCTTCTGCAGCACGAGCAGCGCGATCAGCGCGAAGGGGATACCGACGAACAGGCAGTAGCGCCAGCCGAGCCAGTCGGTGTCGGTGATGACGCCGCCGAGCAGCGGACCGCCGACGGTGGCGACGGCGAAGGTGGCACCGGTGTAGCCGGAGTAACGGCCGCGCTCCCGCGGGGAGATCATCGCGGCCATGATGACCTGCACCAGGGCGGACAGACCGCCGGCGCCGAGGCCCTGGATGACACGGGCGCTGATCAGCATCGCGGGGTTCTGCGCGAGACCGGCGACGACCGAGCCGGCGATGTAGATGACCAGGGATATCTGGACGAGCGCCTTCTTGCTGACCAGGTCGGCCAGCTTGCCCCACAGCGGAACCGAGGCGGTCATCGCGAGCAGCGCCGCGGTGACGACCCAGGTGTAGGCGGACTGCCCGCCGTGGAGGTCCTTGATGATCGTCGGCAGGGCGTTGGTGACGATCGTCGAGGAGAGGATGGCGGCGAACAGGCCCAGCAGCAGGCCGGACAGCGCCTCCATGATCTGCCGGTGCGTCATGGGGGCGTGCTCGGCGGAGCCTCCCCCGTGCTTGGCGTGAGCCCGCACACCGGCTGGTGTGGTCGTTGCCATGGGCTTCCTTTGCTTACGTGCTTGCGGGTGTACGGGTGATCGCTGCGAATACGGGGGCGGCTTCGGAGGCGAGCCGGACCGTGGCGGACCGGCAGTCGCCGAAGCCGGCGCGCAGGCGGGTCATCAGCCGGATGAGCTGGCCGACCTCGTCGTCGCTCCAGTCGGCGAGCCGCTCGGCGAGCAGCCGGCTGGTCCGCCGGGACAGCTCGTCGAGCTGCGCCAGGCCCGCGGGCGTCAGGTGCAGGATCCGCGAGCGCTTGTCGGCGGGGTCCGGGGACCGCTTGATCCAGCCGCGTGCGGCGACGTGCGCGACGTGCCGGCTGGTGACCGACATGTCCACGGCGAGCAGTTCCGCGAGCTTGCTCATGCGCATGTCGCCGTGGCAGCCGAGCAGGTTCAGCACGGCGGCCGAGCCGGCCGGGCAGTCGGGCGGCAGGATGCGCCCCAGGTCCCGTTTCACGGCTCCGACGGCACTGAGCTGACGCACCAGCTCTTCGTACAGCGCCTGCTCGGCCATCTCACACCTTCCATATTCGTTGCTTCGGGCAACTTTAAAGACTGTTGGTTGCCGAAGGCAAATAAATCGACGACCGGCGGGCGCAAAAAGTTGGCAAAGGCAAGTATTGCGAACGTAAACGCGCAGGTGGTGCGGCCTGAGCTGCCCCCCTCTGTCCCCCCGGCCCCGCACTTGGGCCGCACACCCGGATTCGCTAGTGTCTCGGGTCATGGCTAACACCCAGGGCCCCCAGGGCAACTACGACCCCGCCGGCAGCACGCAGATGTTCCGGGCGTTCGTCGACGAGGCCCCGCAGGGCCGGCAGCAGCAGGCGGCGGCCTCCTCCGGCCCCCGCATCGGTCTGATCGTCGGCATCGTCGTCGCCGTGGCGGTCGTCGCCGCGGTGGCCTGGCTGGCGCTCAAGTAGTCAGCGGGCGATCACTTCCACTTCACCGAGACGTCCCGCGTCTCGATGTGCATGCCGAGCGGTACCCGCCAGGCGTCCACGCACACCGTCCACGTCGGGGACGTACGTGCGCCCGGCCCGATCGGCACCGGCAGGTCCGCGGTCGACTCGACCGTGCCCCAGTCGATGCCGAGCGCGCCGATGACGTGCGTCCCGAACGTCACCGTGCCCGAACGCACCGCCGTGCCACCGGAGTTGCGGAAGGACACGGTCACTTGCTCGCACCACCGCTGGTCCGTGGCCTTCCGCTTGGGGTCGCCCCAGGTGAGGTCGGCGGGCGTGGCGGGCTCGGTGTGACCGGCTGTCGGCTTCGGGGGCGGTGAACCCGGGGGCGGTGAACTCGGCGGGGACGGCACGGGTTTGGCCTCGCCTCCGGTGCTGCCCGACGGGGAGCCGGAGGGGACGGGGGTGACGGTGGCCGTTCCGGCAGGGGCAGGCGTTCCGGAAGCAGCGGAGGCCCCGGAGGACGGTGGTGCCGTTGACGACTGTGAAGCCCCGCCCTTTTGCGGCGGGTTGCGGTCATTGCCCGGCGTGGTCCCGTCCAGCGGCACCATCCGTACGCCGCCCGTCGGTGTCCCCGCGCCGTCGCCCGGCCCCGGCGCGCCGCCCACGCCCCCTACGGCCACGTAACCGCCGCCTGGGCCGCCCGAACCGGCGCACGCGCCCAGGATCCCGCCCAGACAGACGGCGGCCGCCGACGCTGCCGTAACGGCGCCTCGGCGGCCACGTGTCCACGTCGTCGTACGCAGCATCCCGCCATGGTGGCTGACGCTCCGTCAGATCGGAACCCTCCGGTGTGGACTCAGTCCGAGATCAGGCCCTCGCGCAGCTGGGACAGGGTCCGGGTGAGCAGACGGGAGACGTGCATCTGGGAGATGCCGACCTCCTCGCCGATCTGCGACTGGGTCATGTTGGCGAAAAACCGCAGCATGATGATCCGGCGCTCCCGGGGCGGGAGTTTGGCCAGCAGCGGCTTGAGGGACTCGCGGTACTCCACGCCCTCCAGGGCGGTGTCCTCGTAGCCGAGGCGGTCGGCCAGGGAGCCCTCGCCGCCGTCGTCCTCGGGGGCCGGGGAGTCCAGCGAGGAGGCCGTGTAGGCGTTGCCGACCGCGAGGCCGTCGACCACGTCCTCCTCGGAGACGCCGAGCACGGCGGCCAGTTCCGTCACCGTCGGGGAGCGGTCCAGCTTCTGGGACAGCTCGTCGCTGGCCTTGGTGAGGGCCAGGCGCAGCTCCTGGAGGCGGCGCGGGACGCGCACCGACCAGGAGGTGTCGCGGAAGAACCGTTTGATCTCGCCGACCACCGTCGGCATCGCGAACGTCGGGAACTCCACGCCCCGTTCGCAGTCGAAGCGGTCGATCGCCTTGATCAGGCCGATGGTGCCGACCTGGACGATGTCCTCCATCGGCTCGTTGCGGGAGCGGAAGCGTGCCGCCGCGTAGCGGACCAGCGGCAGGTTCAGCTCGATCAGGGTGTCCCGGACGTAGCCGCGCTCCGGGCTGTCCTCGCCGAGGGCGGCGAGCCGCAGGAACAGGGAGCGGGACAGGGTGCGGGTGTCGATGTCCGCCGGGGCCGGCAGGGCCGGCAGGGCCGGTGCGGCCTCTGCGGCCGGGACGGGCGGGGCCGGCACGGCGTCGAGGGCCGGTACGCCTTCAAGGCTGTCGAGCACGTCGAGAGCGTCGAGCTCCTTGGGCGCTGCCTCGCTCATCGTGGGCGTGAGCACCTTCGAGCTGCCCTGTTCTGCGGACATGCCACCCCCTTTGGGTCGCGGGACGGTCGTGGCGGCGCCCCTTCGAGCAACGCAGCCTTCACCTGAATACCGGAGCCGGAGCCACGGCAAACGCGCTTCCCGCAGAATGTCACATGTCGGCAACACGCTGTAGTGACATGTCGACATGCAAGATGCGAATCGGCCCTGGAAAAAAGGGGTCTGACGGCCTTTCGGCACACAACTGTCGGGAACCGCCCTGGTGAGCGATTCGCTCGTGCCGGTGATCAATCGATCCTGTATGCGGTTACGCGTCGATCCGGTTGGCCGACCGCAGGCGCTGGAAGCTGCGGGCGAGCAGCCGCGAGACGTGCATCTGGGAGACGCCGAGTTCCGCGCTGATCTGTGACTGGGTGAGATTGCTGTAGTAGCGCAGGAGGAGGATCCGCTGTTCCCGCTCGGGGAGTTGGACCAGGAGATGGCGGACCAGGTCGCGGTGTTCCACGCCGGCCAGGGCCGGGTCCTCGTAGCCGATGCGGTCCAGCAGGCCCGGCAGCCCGTCGCCCTCCTGTGCGGCCTCCAGCGAGGTCGCGTGGTACGAGCGGCCCGCCTCGATGCAGGACAGCACCTCGTCCTCGCTGATCCTGAGCCGCTCGGCGATCTCGGCGGTCGAGGGCGAGCGCCCGAAGGCGGTGGTCAGGTCCTCGGTCGCGCTGTTGACCTGCACCCACAGCTCGTGCAGCCGGCGCGGTACGTGGACCGTGCGGACGTTGTCCCGGAAGTACCGTTTGATCTCGCCGACCACCGTCGGCATCGCGAAGGTGGGGAACTGCACGCCCCGGTCGGGGTCGAAGCGGTCGATGGCGTTGATCAGGCCGATGGTGCCGACCTGGACCACGTCCTCCATGGGCTCGTTGCGGGAGCGGAAACGGGCGGCGGCGTAGCGCACGAGCGGGAGGTTGGCCTCGATCAGCGCCCCCCGCACCCGGTTGTGCTCCGGCGTGCCCGGCCTGAGCTGCTTCAGCTCGCCGAAGAGCACCTGGGTCAGCGCGCGGGTGTCGGCACCGCGGCGCTTCTCGGGGGCCGGGGGATCCGCGGGGGCGGGAGTGGGTGCGGGTGCGGGTGCGGGTGCGGGTGTGGGAGTGGGTGTCGATGCGGGTGCCTCCTCCTGGGGCGGCGCAGTACTGGCCGACACGGTCAACGCCACCTCTTCACGGTCAATCATCCGTCAAAAGCGGTCATAGCATCACAAGACATGTGCACTGTGTGCAAGCACCGCATAACGCCGTGTTGTGTTCAAATTTCGACAAGTTGGGGCCCAAGACGCACGAAGGCCCCCCGCCGTTCCGGCGGAGGGCTGGTGTCGCGTCCGGTGCCGCGAGTGGCTCAGAACGGGTAGTCGGCGATCACCCACGTGGCGAACTCCCGCCACTGGGCCGCGGCGGCCTGGTGGGCCGGGTGCTCCAGGTAGCGCTTGAGCGCGTCCGCGTCCTCGACCGCCGAGTTGATCGCGAAGTCGTAGGCGATCGGGCGGTCGGCGATGTTCCAGGCACACTCCCAGAAGCGCAGCTCCTCGATCTGGCCGCCGAGGGCCCGGAAGGCCTCCGCGCCCGCCTGGGCGCGCGGATCGTCGCGCTCGACGCCCTCGTTGAGCTTGAAGAGGACCAGGTGGCGGATCATGGGGGTTACCTCAGCTCTTTCCTCCGTTGGCGACCCAGGTCATGAAGTCGCCTATGGCCTTGGCCGCGTCCGATATGCCCTCGAAGCCTATCTGGACGTAGTCGGCGGCCTTGGCCGGGTCTGTGATGATCACGTACAGCGCGAAGACCACGAGCGCGTACACAGCGATCTTCTTCGTGTTCACCGCCATCCGGCCTCCCCTGCCGTCCCTGTGCCCCTGCTGCCGGCCGCGAGTTTAACCCCCGCGCCCCGTTCGCCACTTGAGGGTATGTGCACGAAGGGCCCCGTCAGATGACAGGGCCCTTCTCAAGCGGTAGCGGAGGGATTTGAACCCTCGGTGACTTGCGCCACACTCGCTTTCGAGGCGAGCTCCTTCGGCCGCTCGGACACGCTACCGAGGGAGACCTTACAGCACGGTGGGCCGTGGTCCGAAATCGGTATTCACCGGTCCCGGAAAAACTCCGTGAGGAGCCGTGCGCACTCCGTGGCGAGCACGCCCTCGATGACCTCCGGGCGGTGGTTGAGCCGGCGGTCCCGCACCACGTCCCACAGCGAGCCCGCCGCGCCGGCCTTCTCGTCCCGGGCGCCGTAGACGACCCGGTCCACGCGGGACTGGACGAGGGCGCCCGCGCACATCGTGCACGGCTCCAGCGTGACCACCAGCGTGCAGCCGCTCAGCCGCCATTCGCCCGCCCGTCGTCCACCACCCTCGCCGGGGGCGCTTCGCGCCGCCGATTCCCTCAGAGCCGCCGCGGCCCGCCGGATCGCGAGGACCTCAGCGTGTGCCGTGGGATCGCCGGTGGCCTCGCGCTCGTTGTGCCCGGTCGCGAGCACCGTCGTACCGTCCGGGGACAGCACGACGGCGCCGACGGGGACGTCGCCGCCTTCGACGGCGCGCTCGGCCTCCTCCAGGGCGAGCCGCATGGCGGCCCGCCAGGGGTCGCGCACCGGGTCCGGGGTGGCCGCCGGGTCCCGTGGTGCGGTCAGCGGACGGTCTCCAGGACCTCCGAGGCGCCCAGCGCGTCGGCGATCGCGCCCAGCGCGTCCTCGGCGTCCAGCGTGCGCAGCTCCTTCGCGCTGACGCCCAGGTCGTCGAGGATCTCGCTGTCGCCCACCGGGCTGTGCGGCACCGCGTCGGCGGCGGCACCGGCTTCCTCGTCGTCGGAGGCCTCGTCCTCGCCGTCCTCCGTGCCGTCGAGGTTCAGGGATTCCAGGTCGGGGCCGTCGTCGGCGCCGGGCTCCCGGCCCAGCAGCTCGTCGGTGAGCAGCAGCTCGCCGTAGGCGCTGCGGGCGGCTGCGGCGGCATCCGAGACGTAGATGCGAGGGTCGTCCTCGCCGTCCACGCGGACGACGCCGAACCAGGCGTCCTCCTGCTCGATCAGGACGAGCACGGTGTCCTCTTCGGGAGAGGCTTCCCGGGCCAGGTCGGCCAGATCCGACAGGGTCTCCACATCGTCGAGCTCTGTGTCGCTCGCTTCCCACCCGTCTTCGGTGCGCGCGAGCAGTGCGGCGAAGTACACCGTGACTCTCCCACTGGTCATAGGCGTGCCGGTTGGGGGTCCCCCCGGCGGAGGTTCTGGGCGGAGGGAGCTGCGCTCCGAGCCCCGCCCACTCGGAATCGTGGCAGAAACAAGGCGTTCAGGGGACGTCTTCGGCTCCCTGTGTCTGGCTGTTTTGATCGAGCATCCGGTTGTGAAGCGAAAAGCACTCACCAGCGCACTTGTTGCCGCCACCTGCGGATCGTACGCGGCTTTTCCAGCCGCCCGCGCACGCCCACCACCGCAAACGCCGACGCCCTCGTTGATCTTCCTTGCCGGGGGGCCGTTTTTACGGAACTTTCCCGGAACTTTCTTACCGGGACCGCCCTACCAACGGAAGGTTCTCATCCGCATGGCGTGCTGCAGCCGGGCGGCCTTGGCGCGCCGCGGCTGCACGCGTTCGCGCAGCGCGCGCGCCTCGGCGAGGTCGCGCAGGAACTGGGCGCGGCGACGCCGCCGTTCGGCGTCCGTCCCGGGTGTGGCCGAGTCCGTCTCGGGTGTCGCGGGCTCGGCCGGGTCTTTGACGTTCCCGGACGCGTCCTCAGGCAGGTCAGGCAGGTCAGGCACGTCACACCACCCCAGTCCGTCCCTCCCACTTTCCCCCGGACGGGCGCTCCGGCGCCAGGGTCGGCAGGGTCCTGTTCGCGGGTACCGTTAGGGGCATGCGTCTCCACGTCGTCGACCACCCCCTGGTCGCTCACAAGCTCACCACTCTGCGCGACCAGCGCACCGACTCCGCGACCTTCCGCCGGCTCGCCGACGAACTGGTCACCCTGCTGGCCTACGAGGCCACGCGGGACGTGCGCACCGAGCAGGTCGACATCCAGACGCCCGTCGCGCGGACCACCGGCGTCAAGCTGGCCCGCCCGCGCCCGCTGGTCGTACCGATCCTGCGGGCCGGTCTCGGCATGCTGGACGGCATGGTCCGGCTGCTGCCGACCGCCGAGGTGGGCTTCCTGGGCATGATCCGCAACGAGGAGACGCTGCAGGCCTCCACGTACGCCTCGCGCATGCCGGAGGACCTCTCGGGCCGCCAGGTGTACGTCCTGGACCCGATGCTGGCCACCGGCGGCACGCTGGTCGCCGCCATCCAGGAGCTGATCAAGCGCGGCGCCGACGACGTGACCGCCGTGGTCCTCCTCGCCGCCCCCGAGGGCGTCGAGGTCATGGAACGCGAGCTGGCGGGCACGCCGGTGACGGTCGTCACGGCAGCGGTGGACGACCACCTGAACGAGCACGGCTACATCGTCCCGGGCCTGGGCGACGCGGGGGACCGGCTGTACGGCGCCGCGGAGTAGGCGAGCCGAACAGGCGAGCCGAAGAAGCGCCCTGAGGGGCAAGTCCCTGGGCGAACGCCCTGAAAGGCAACTCCCTGGGCGGACTCAGCAGCCCTTCTCCGGAGCGGCAGGCGCCGGCGCCGTCAGCGCGGTCAGCGCCTTGCCGGCCGCCGCCTGCTGAGTCAGGGATTTGAAGGCGTCCCCGATGATCAGGTCGAGGTCCGCACCGGTGCGCTTCGCATCGGTGCGCCGTTCCGCGTCCGCGAGCTGGGTCGCCAGCACCGGCAGCGAGGTGTTCAGCGCGGACGGGGGACCGAGGAGTACCCCGGCGCCCTTGACCTTCTTGTCGAACTCGTCGCTGGCGTTGCCCACGTCGCCGATCTTGAAGCCGCGCTTCTTCAGCTCGTCCGCGGTGTTCTTGGCGAGCCCGCTGCGCTCGGTGGCGTTGTAGACGTTCACGGTGATCTGGCCGGGCCTGGGCAGGACCTTCGCCTGGGCGGCCGTGGCGGTCCTGGTGTGGCAGTGGGCCTTGGCGCGGGCCGCCGAGGTCTTCTTGCCGCCGCCGGTGAAGACGTCGATGAGCTGCAGCGTGCCCCAGCCGATCAGGCCGAGCGCGGCGACGGACGCCACGACGGCGAGCGCGAGCCTGCCGCGTCGCCGCGGTGGGCGCATCCGCGGGTATTTGTCCCCCGTGATCCGGTACTTGCCGCCCATGCCAGGGGGAGTCAGCATGCTCATGGGCGCAGCGTAGTGCGCCCGAGCGGCGATGCCTATTAGATGATCAGTCGACGTCGCTCAGCGGAACCCGAAAGGGTCAACGACCGTGTGGCGCGCCGAGGTCAGTCGAGTTCGAGCACGCGCGCGTGCAACACCTGGCGCTGCTGGAGGGCGGCGCGGACGGCGCGGTGCAGTCCGTCCTCCAGGTAGAGGTCGCCCTGCCACTTCACGACGTGCGCGAAGAGGTCGCCGTAGAACGTCGAGTCCTCCGCCAGCAGGGTCTCCAGATCGAGCTGCTGCTTGGTGGTCACGAGCTGATCGAGGCGGACCGGGCGCGGCGCGACGTCCGCCCACTGCCGGGTGCTTTCCCGGCCGTGGTCGGGGTACGGCCGGCCGTTTCCGATGCGCTTGAAGATCACACGGAAAGCCTACCGGCCAAGGCGTTCCGGGCGCAGCCATGGCGACGGAGTGCGACGCTGGAAAACACGCCGCGAACATGGGCATACCGGTCGGTATCGGCGCGGGGACCAGGAACAGACGTCGGAGACGGGATCGGAAACGGGATCGGAAACAGAGGTCGCAGTTGCCGCAGAAGAGTGAGTCGCGCGGTGCAGCTTCCCCGCTCCGCGGTCGTTGTGCACAGGCTGTGGACCGCGAGTCGGCGTACGAGAAGCTGAACCGGGGCTCCGGCCCGGCGGGGACGGTAGGGCCCGCCCCCGCCGGTGCGGTTCAGTGGCCCCGTTCCTTCGGTGACCGCTCCTGTTCCCTCGCTACTGGCGTCTCTGGTCGGGGCGGCGCGCTGCGCCGGGCCTCCGCGCGCAGCAGGGCGCGCAGGACCGCGTACGGGTCTGTGGGCATGGCTGTGTTCCTTGCGTCGTACTGACGGGTCTCGCTCGGGGCGGGCTCTGTCAGCAGCGCAGGACCACGGAGCGCAGGGTGCGCAGGGTGTACGGCGGCGGTGGCGCGGCCGGGAGGGGGTGCTCCGCGGCGGCGGACGCCGGGGCCGCCAGGGGCGCCGGAGACAGGGGTACGGCGGTCCGGCGGACGGCGCCGGCCGGTGGCCGTACGGCCAGGCCCGGGGCGTCGTAGAGGGCGTCGTACGGGCCGTCGTACTCGACGGTCTCCCCGGACGCGACGGGCGCCGCACAGGCCTCGGCACGGGCGCCCGGTACCAGCAGGGCGAGCAGCAGCACGAGCACCCGCAGCCAGGCGCGGCTGCGTGGGAGGCGTCGTGCGGTGCTCATGGGGGTCATCTGCCCACGACACGCCCGGGGTTCAGCACACCGGACGCGTAATACACCCGTTCGGCGTACGGCTCACACGGTGCGCGGCACGCTCCGGGCGCGGCTGCGGATCCTGAGTGCGGTGACGATCTCGACGATCCCGACCGCGACCAGCCAGATGCCGCCGACCAGGGTCAGTACGGCGACCGAATGGAAGGGGGAGTCGATGAGGACGACGCCGCCGAGGACGGTGACGATCCCGAGGAAGATCTGCCAGCCCCGGGCGGGCATCCGGGGGTCGGAGGCGGCGGCGATGGCCTGCGTGATCCCGCGGAACAGCCAGCCGATGCCGATCCACAGGGCGAGCAGCAGGATCGACTGGAAGGGACCGCGGAAGCAGAACAGGCCCAGCAGGATCGACACCGCGCCGCTGATGAAGGCCAGTACCCGCAGCGAGGTCGCCGTGTGTGTACCGAACGCGGAGGCCAGCTGGAAGATGCCGCTGATCACGAGGTAGACGCCGAACAGGATGCCGAAGGCCAGCAGGGACTGACCCGGCCAGACCAGCACCAGGACGCCCAGGACCAGCGAGGCGATGCCGGTGACCAGGACGACCTGCCAGGTGGCCCGGGACAGGGCGTGCAGCGGTCCCTCGAGGGGCGGCTCGGGTTCGTGGGGGTGCGGGGCCTGCCGGGAGTGCACCCCGCGGTCGTCGTACTCACGGCCCCAGTCGGGGCCACCGCTCGGTTGCTCGGTCATGTTCCATGCTGAGAGCGGCCCGTCGAATCCCGCCACTCGGGTGGTCCGGCAGGCTTACCGCGGACTCAGCTCTTCTGCGCCGCCTTCGCGGCCTTGGCCGCGGCCTTCATCTCCTGCTTGTGCGCCCGCACCTTGGCGAGCGACTCGGGCCCGGTGATGTCGGCGACCGACCGGAAGGAGTCCCGCTCGCCGTAGGCCCCGGCGGCCTCCCGCCAGCCCTTGGGGGCGACGCCGAGCTGCTTGCCGAGCAGCGCGAGGAAGATCTGCGCCTTCTGCCTGCCGAACCCGGGCAGGTCCTCCAGGCGCTTCAGCAGCTCGGCCCCGCTGCCGACACCTCGCCACACCGCTTCGGCGTCTCCGTCGTAGTGCTCGACCAGGTACTGGCACAACTGCTGGATCCGCTTGGCCATCGAGCCCGGGTAGCGGTGCACGGCGGGCTTCTCGGAGAGCTTCGCGGCGAAGGCCTCCGGGTCCATGACGGCGATCTCGTGGGCGTCCAGGTCGTCGGCGCCCATGCGCCCGGCGATGGTCGCCGGGCCCTTGAACGCCCACTCCATGGGGACCTGCTGGTCCAGCAGCATCCCGGTCAGCGCGGCGAGCGGACTGCGCCCGAGGAGCGCGTCGGCCTCGGGATCCTGGGCGAGGTGCACGGTGACGTCCATGCGTCGATCATGCCTCGCCCGGGATCCGCTCGCCGCCCGGCCGGACCGGCCTGCTACCGGGTCACCGCGGTGCTGGGCAGCGCCGCGCCGAGGCTGAGGCCGGCAGAGCCGACGGTGATACCGGCACTCTTGCCGGAGATGCCGACCGAGCCGTTCGCCACCGGTCCCGCGGCGGAGCCGCGGGCGACCCACACCAGGCCGTCGGTGTTCTCGCCGGGCGCACCGACGACGAGGTCGGCCTTCCCGTCCCTGTTCAGGTCGGAGAGGTGGACGGCCCAGCCGAAGTAGTCCTCCGCCTCGGCGGTGCCGGGGACGCCCGCAGTGTTCTGGGTGTAGGCGGTGGCCTTGGCGCCGGAGAGCCCGGCGGCGGAACCGCGCAGCAGAACGGCCTCACCGCTCCACTTGGCCGAGCCGAGGGTCTTGTACGGCACACCGACGAGGACGTCGGCGATCTTGTCGCCGTTGACGTCACCGACGCTGAGCGAGGCGCCGAACTGGCCGCCGTCCTCGCCGACGCCGGGAACGCCGGGCGTGTCCTGGTGGATGACCGCGGGCTGCTGGTCGGGGCTGATGCCGTGCGGGCCGCCGTACAGGACCTGGATCTCGCCGCCGCTGTGGGCGCCGCTCGGGTCCTGGGTGTGCAGGGCGTCGTACTGGACTCCCGTGACGAGGTCGCCGTAGCCGTCGCCGTTGACGTCGCCGACCTGCCCGTTCCAGCCGTGGGCGAGCGGGAGCTGGGTCGACGGTGCGGCCGGATCGTCCTGGACGACGCTCAGGGGGCCGCTGTCGGCCGAGACGGGTCCGGGCATCGAGAACAGCTCGGCCTTGCCGTCGCCGTCGACGTCGCCCATGACCACACTGCGCTTGAGGCCCTTGCCGAGGTGGGCGGCGGCCGGCTTTCCGGTGCGGGTGAAGGGTCCGGTGTAGGTGGCGCTCTGGCAGGTGCTGCCGACGGCCAGCTCGGGGGCGCCGTCGCCGTTCATGTCCCCGGTGGCGAGCGACTGCCCGAAGAGGCAGTACGAACGATTCTGGCCGTATCCGGTGGGCGGAGCGATGTCGGCGCCGCCCTTGAGACCGCTCGGGCCGCCCCAGATCACGGTGACGGCGCCGCGCGTTCCGAGCTGGAGGCCGAAGTCCTGGCGCGGGGTGCCGACGACCAGGTCCGCGTATCCGTCCCGGTCCAGGTCGGCGGTGGTGACGGTCTGGCCGAAGCGGTCGTTCTTCTCCGGCGTGCCCGGGATCCCGGTCGTGGCCTGGGTGATGACCTGGCGGTGGGCGGTGCTGACCCCCGAGGCGGAGCCGTACAGGACGACGACGGCGCCGGCCTTGTTCACGCTGCCATTGGAGGCATCGGGGGCACCGATGACCAGGTCCCGGTACCCGTCACCGTTGAAGTCGTCCTGGACGGCGGCGGTGTTGGCCCCCTTGTAGGGCGCGGCGGCGGATGCCACCGGGGTCAGCGGAACGGCGACGGCGGCGGCGACCACGGCAGCGGCCGTGAGAACTCTGCGCAACGGAACTCCCCCAATAGAGAACGGTCGCCGCAGACGACTCACTAAGCGCTCGAAAGGTTGTACTACGATTCCCTCCCATCGACTTAGGTAAGGCTAACCTAAAAATGAAGGGCTTTGGGTGACCACCGAGACCTACCGCGACGCCTGGGGCATCCCCCATCTGCGCGCGTCCAGCGCCCGCGAACTGGCCTACGCCCAGGGCCGCGTGACCGCAGTGGACCGCGCCTGGCAACTGGAGACGGAGCGGCACCGCTGCCAGGGCACCACGGCGTCCTTCCTCGGCGCCTCCGCCCTCTCCTGGGACGTCTTCGCCCGCCGCGCCCGCCTCGCCGACACCGCGCGGCGCTGCTTCGCCGCCCTGGAGAGCCGGGACCCCGAGACGGCCGCGTGGGTGCGGGCGTACGTCGACGGGGTCAACGCGGGCCTGCCCGAAGGCGCTCGCCGCGCCCCGGAGTTCAGCCGTACGAGCCTGTCCTGCGGCCGTTGGGAACCCTGGACCCCGCTGGGCGTCTGGCTCGGCACGCACATCCTGTTCGCGGGCTTCCCGGCCAAGCTGTGGCGCGAGGAGGCGATACGGCACCTGGGCCCCGAGGCGGTCGGCCTGTTCGCCACCGACGGCCCCGGCACGGCGGGCAGCAACGGCTGGCTGGTCTCCGGCGCCCGCACGGACACCGGCCACGCCCTCCTCGCCGGCGACCCGCACCGCTTCATCGAGGACCCCGGCGTCTACCAGCAGATCCGCCTCGCCTGCCCCGAGTTCGACGTCATCGGCCTCGCCGTCCCCGGCGTCCCGGGCATCGCCCACTTCGGCCACACCGGCGCGGTCGCCTGGTCCGTCACCAACGCCATGGCCGACTACCAGGACCTCTACCGCGAGCGTCTTCGCCGCACCGGCGCGGGCGTGGAGGCCCTGGGCCCGGACGGAGCCTGGCACCGCGCCACCCGCCACACGGAGACCGTGGAGGTCGCGGGCGAACCTCCCCTGGAACTGGAGCTGATCGAAACGGCCCGGGGGCCGGTGATCGTGGGGGGTCCGGAGGGCCTGGAGGGAGTCGAACCGCAAGCCGCCGACGTCGAGGGCGCCCCGCAGGAGCCACTCGCCCTCGCCCTGCGCCACCCACCGCGCGTCACCGACGACCTCGGCTTCAGCGCCCTCCTCCCGCTCCTGCGCGCCCGCACCGTCGCCGACGTCGACCGGGCCTTCGACACCTGGGCCGAGCCGGTCAACGTCGTGCAGGCCGCCGACGCCGAGGGCGGTCTTCTGCACCGCGTCGCAGGCCGTGTCCCCGTGCGGGCGGCGGCGAACCGCCTCCGGCCGGTCCCCGCCTGGCAGCCCGGTCACGAGTGGCAGGGCTGGCACGAAACGCCGTACGGCACCGTCACCGACGGCGTCGCCGTGATGGCCAACCAGCGCGGCCCCGCCACCCCCCTGGGCGTCGAGTTCGCCCCACCGCACCGCGCCGACCGCATCCGCGCCCTCCTCGACGAGCGCCGCACCTGGTCCGCCGCCGCCCTGCCCGCGATCCACACCGACACCCACCTCGCCTCGGCGGCTCCCCTCCTCGACCACCTCGCCGCCCTGGGCGGCCTCACCTCCGAGGCGGCCCGCCTGCGCGAGCGCCTGCTGGCCTGGGACCGCCGCATGGACGCCGACAGCACCGGCGCGGCGGCCTACGCGGCCGTGCGCACCGCCGTCGTACGACATCTCGCCGCGCACCCGGCCTTCGCCGCCCTCACCGCACCCCCCGCCTACCCGGAGGTCCTCCAGCCCTGGCTGGCCCTCACCCCACGCATCGGCTACGCCCTCGAACACCTGCTGCGCGCGGAGGAGTTGTACGGCATCGACCGCCCCGCCGCGGTCCGCGCCGCGCTGGAGGAGGTGGCCGCCGCACCGCCCGCCGGTACCTGGTCCGACACCCACCGACTCGCCCCCTGGCGGGCGTTGCCGGGGGAGCCGTACGAGGAACCGGGCCTGGCCGGCGACCACGACTGCGTGCTGTGCACCTCGGCCGTCCCCGGCCTCACCGATCTCGCCGCGCGCGGCCCCGCCGCCCGCTACGTCTGGGACCTGTCCCGCCGCGAGAACAGCCGCTGGGTGGTGCCCTTCGGCGCGGACGGCGTACCCGGCGCCCCGCACCACGGCGACCAACTCCCCTTGTGGCTCAGGGGAGATCTGGCCCCGGTCGTCACGGATTGGACCCTGCTCACCCACGAACACACGGAGCAGCGGATCGACGGCTACGGCACCGTCCGCATCCGTCCCCTGGACCCGGCGGCCGACGCGCCCGTCGTCCATGCCTGGGTGAGCGAGGAACGCGCCGCGTTCTGGGGCATGAACGGCCTCACCGAGGCCCAAGTCGCCGAGATCTACGCCCACATGGCCACCCTCGACACCCACCACGCCCACCTGGTCACCAAGGACGGCGAACCGGCCGCCCTGCTCCAGACGTACGAGCCGGCGGCCGACCGGGTGAGCGAGTGCTATGAGGCCCGCCCCGGTGACATCGGCATCCATCTCCTCCTCGCCCCCGCCGGCCCGGACGGCCCCCGCCCCGGCTGGACGTCCGCGCTGATGACGGCGATCACCCGGTACGCCCTGCTGACCCTGGACCGCCGGCGCATCGTGATCGACCCGGACGTGCGCAACGCCAAGGCGATCGCCCTCTTCGAACGCCAGGGCTTCGAGCGCGGACCCGAGGCCGTCCTCCCCGAGATCGACCTCCCGGACGTGTACCTACCGCAAAAGCGGGCCCAACTGGCCTTCCTCACCAGGGAGAAGGCCTTCCCCGAGGCGGGTCGGGGGCAGCATGGGTGAACTCGTCGTCCGGCTCAGGGGCGGAACCCGGCCGCGAACTCCGTCGCGAACTCGGCGAAGGACCGCGCGGGCCGCCCGGTCAGCTTCTCCACGTCCGGGCTGACGGCCGCGGCCCGCCCGGCGGCGTAGAACCCGTACAGCTCGACCATCCCCTCCGCGCGCCAGGGGTCCCACCCGGCGCCCAGCATCCCGGCCAGGGCCGCCTCCGGCGCCGGCGAGGCGTACGTCACCTCGCGCCCGGCGGCGGTGCCGAGCCGCGCGGCGATCTCGGCGTGGGTGAGCGCGGCGGGGCCGGTCAGCGTGTACACCGAGCCCTCGTGCCCCTCGGTGGTCAGCACCTCGACGGCCGCGGCGGCGACGTCACGCGCGTCCACGTACGACACCGCGCCCGCGCCGCCCGGGACCGCGAGCGTGCCGGCCCGGACCGCGTCCGCGATGCCCAGGAAGTTCTGGAAGAACCCGTTCGGCGCCAGCACGGTCCAGGGCAGACCGCTGGCCTTCAGATGATCGAGGCCGGCGACGTGTGCGCCCACGAACCGCACACCGTCCGGCCGTTGCTCCAGCCCCGCGGCGCCGTGCAGGACGATGCGCGGGGACCGCCCGCCGCGCACCGCGGCGTCGATCACGTTGCGCTCATGGCCGTCCATCTCCGGATGCACCGCCACCAGCAGGTACACCGCGTCGGCGCCCGCCAGCGCGGCGTCCAGCGAGTCCGGGTCGGTGAAGTCGGCGACCACCCGCTCGACCCCCTCGTCCCAGCCCGCGGGCGGCGCCGTCTCGGCCCGGACCAGCGCCCGCACGGCCTCGCCCCGCTCACGCAGGCCGCGGACCACCTGGGAGCCCACGGTGCCGGTGGCGCCTGTAACGACGATCACGAAAGTCTCTCCCGTCGGTCGGACGAAGTCCCGTCGGCTGGACGATTTCAGCCCGGCAGAAGCCGATCAAGGCCGATTCGCCGCACGACCCATCTGCCACGCTCATCGATCGGCAAAGCCCGCCGGGGCGGCGGCGCGGGTCTGGTAGATCCGGGGGAGGCCGTGACCTGGGGGAGAGCACAGTGGACCTGACCGAGATCGAGACCTTCCTCGTCCTGTCCGAGGAACTGCACTTCGGCCGCACCGCGGAACGCCTGATGCTGTCCCAGTCCCGGGTCAGCCAGCTGATCCGCAATCTCGAACGGCGCATCGGCGCCCCGCTGTTCACCCGCACCAGCCGCCGGGTCGCGCTGACCCCGCTGGGGCAGCACACCCGGGGCACTCTCGGCACCGCCTACACCGGCCTCAGGAAGAGCTTCGAGGAGGCCGTCGCCATCGCCCAGGGCGTGGTCGGCACCCTGCGGGCCGGCTTCCTCGGCTGCCTCAACGGCCCTCCGCTGACCGACCTGGTCGCCGCCTTCGGCCGCCGCCACCCGGCCTGCGACATCACGGTGGTCGAGGTGCCGTGGAGCGATGTGTACGGGGCGCTGCGCACCGACGAGATCGACGTCCTGTTCACCCTGCTGCCGCTGGACGAACCGGACCTCAGGGTCGGCACCGTCCTGGTGTCACACCCCCGCGTGGTGGCCGTCGCGACCGACCACCCGCTGGCGCGTCGGGAGACCGTGGACGTGGAGGAACTGGCGGACTGGGTGGTCCTGGACAGCCCCGCGGAACGCCCCGAGGCGTTCCGGCACGCCGTCTGCCCCCCGTTCACCCCCCGCGGCAGGCCCCTGCGCCGGGAACCCGGCGGACGCACCTACCAGGAGGCGCTCCACAACGTCGCCTCCGGCCGCCTCGTCTGGGCGACCCACGAAGGCCTCTTCCGCCTCTACCGCCACCCCGGCGTCACCCACCGCCCCCTCACCGGCATGCCCCCCGCCAACGGCGCCCTGGTCTGGCGCACGGACACGGAAACGGCGAAGATCCGCGCCTTCACAGCCTTGGCCACGCAGCTGACGGCGTCTTGAACGCTGCGCCCTCCTGCTGCGCGGGCTGAGAGAGGGAGAGAGGGCCCGTCCGGCGGTTGTACCGCCCGGCGAGCCCTCCGAGGTGCGGTGACGGGTCACTTCGCGGCGCGCAGGGTGCCGAGCAGGCCGTGTTCCTCGTCCTCGATTCCCGCGGCGAACCAGACGCTGTCCTTGCCGCCGGACTGCTTGGTGCCACGCTGCAGACCCCACAGGCCGGGGATCACGATCGGCTGCCCGTTGCGGTCCTCCACCGTGCCCTCGAACCGGCCGGTCTTCAGGTCGAAGACGTTGATGCGGCCGTCTCCGAAATTGCCGACGAGCAGGTCACCGGAGAACTTCCCGAACCCCTTGGGCGCCGTTTCGAGGCCAGTGAGCGCTTGGGCGAGCTGCCAGAGCTGGCCGCCGCGGCTGGCCTTCACGAGCACAACGTCATCGGGGCGGAGGATGGAGCCGAGGTAGGAGGCAGCGGTGGCGTTGTCGCCCACCAGCGCAATCTCCGGAACCCCTGCTGCGCCTGCCGCAAGGGCGAGCTGCTTGGCGAGGTCCCCGCCGACTGCCACGACGAGATCGAGGCCGACTTCTGCCGCGAAGCGCCCGATCGTAGGAAGGTCACCGCCACGCGCAGTTTCCCGGTGCCGTCGGCACCGGCTCGGAGACCGACGGCCGGAGTGCACGCCGCGGGCCGGTGGCGGTGCTGCCGGGCCGTCAGCCGCCGGCGCGGCGGGGGTCACCTGCCGTGCGAAGCTCTGCCGCGGCGTACGCGGAGCACCAGCATGGAGCCGACGGCGAGCGCCAGCAGGCCACCGAGGGCGCTGTAGGTGACAGCGTTGCTCATCCCGGCGGAAGCCAGGCCGCCTGCCGGGTTGCTCCGGTCCGGCCGGCCGAGGGGTGCG
The DNA here is from genome assembly GCF_053592455.1 of Streptomyces sp. NPDC002676. Classification (NCBI taxonomy): domain Bacteria; kingdom Bacillati; phylum Actinomycetota; class Actinomycetes; order Kitasatosporales; family Streptomycetaceae; genus Streptomyces; species Streptomyces sp. NPDC002676. The sequence continues at coordinate 29,574 of NZ_JBSFVT010000036.1, forward strand.
CCGGCCGCCGTGGCCTGCGCTCGGGTGCCGATCGTGCCTGAGGCGGAGGCAACCGGGGCAGCGGCAGTGCGTGTGGCGGCGGTCGGTGTGGGGGCGGGAGACGGGGTGTCGGTGCGAGTGGTCGCGGACGAGGGCTTCAGCTGGAGAGTCGTGATCGAGTAGGGGGGCAGTGTCTGTGCGGCCGCCGTTCCCCGTGTCGCCGTGGTCAGAGCGGTGCTGCCCTTGGTGTACGAGACGGTCCTGACCGTTCCTGGGAAGGGGGTGTATCCGGCGTAGGAGAGCGACACCTGTGCCGCGTTCTGCGGGTTCTTGTTGATCAGCATGACGTTCAGGCCGCCGTTGCTGCTCCGCACCGCGTGCACGGCGACCGACTGCTTGCTGGAGGACGCCTTGACCATGGTGTCGCCGGGCTGCGCGAGTGCGGTCAGCGAGCGGATGCCCCAGTAGGTGGGGAAGGGGGTCTCAAGCGCCGGTTCGCACTTCCCGCCGACGCACCTTCCGCTGGAGAGCACGCCCTGGTCCAGGTAGTCGGTCTGGCCGTTGACGGTGGTGGGTGCTGTGCCCATGCCGTTGTGCAGGTCCCACCAGTCGACGCCGGCGGCGCCGTGTTCGAGCCAGCTCATGTACGTGTCCGACGCGAACAGGGCCGCGGCCTGGCTGGTGAGGGCCGGCGACATGGAGCTGTCGGTCTCGGTGACCGCGATCTTGACCGAGGCGGCGTGCGCACCCGCGTAGGTGTTGACCAGCGAGCGCACCGCGGAAGTGGCACCCGCGATCTTGGCGGGCGTGTTCAGCAGGTCGGCCGTGCCGGTGCCGCCCGGGTACCAGTGGATGATCACGAAGTCGATCGACTTGCCCGCGATGGAGAGCACGGTGTGGTTCCAGTCGGCGTTGTCGCCGGGAGCCTTCACCGCGTCCGGCCAGTAGCCGGGGGTGTTGAGCACCGCCCCGATCTTCACCGTCGGGTCCACGGCCTTCATCGCCTTCGCGTAGGCGAGCAGGTTGTTCGCGTACGCCCTCGGGCCTTTGTCGGCGTGGTTGTCGACCTCCCATTTGCTGCCGTAGTGCCCGTTGCCGGGGATCTCGTTGCCGATCTCCCAGTACTTCACGCCGTAGTGCTTGTCGACGTTGGCGTACTTGACCCAGTCGGCGGCCTCCTGGGGTGTGCCGGACCCGTAGTTCGCGGTGATGATCGGCTGGGCGCCGACCCTCTTCGCGGTGGCCATGAAGTGGTCGAAGCCGGTGCCGGGCGCGACCCAGCTGCCGTCGGTGAGGGTGTGGGTCTTCCAGTGGTAGGCGTCCGCGTACGAGCCGCCGGGGTAGCGCAGCTGCCGGACTCCGGCGGCCTTCATCAGCGATGACGCCGTGGCGTCGTTCATGTTCGGGTCGTAGACGGCGGTGTTGAGGCCGACAGCAGTGCTGGGCACCGTGCCCAGGGGGGTACCGGCATCCACCGTGATGTCGACGGCCGGCGCGGCGTGCGCGCTGAGCGCCAGGGCGCCCGCGCCGGCCCCGGCCAGCAGTGCCGCCCCCGCTCCCGCCACGATGCGGCGGCGTGTTCGGCCACGGCGGTGCGTACGGCCCCGGGGCATCGGCTGCTCGGAGGTTATCGGGTCGTCAGGTGACACGGGTGGCTCCCGATCGGAGTGCGTGGATACGGGGGGTGGCGTAGCGCAGCTGACTGCGCTCGCCGTGGTTGGTGCACCCCTGGGTGGCCGCTCGGGACGGAAAGGTTGCCGCCGTATCCGATGTTCTTCAGATCCCTTTCGTGCCGTGCACCGGTCGCCGGGAAATCGGCGTCGGGGCGGCAACCTTCTCGTCCCCTGCGGCAACTGGGAGCCGGAAGGCCGATTCGAACTACCGGATGGACGGGCATGAGGGCAACGAAGCACGCCGCGCCGCGACCGTGGCGCAGGCGCGGACTGGTCACGGGCATTCCCTTGGAGCTGCTGGCCGTCGGTGTGCCGGCGTGCCTGGCCCTGACCGTCCTCACCGCGAGCGGAACCGGTGCCGGGCGGGCAGTCGGCGCGTCCGCCGCAGGCGCGCGGGCGGCCGCCCCGTCCGATGCCGGGTCTGCGGCGGGCGGCGGTGCGGGTGCGACGGTGCAGCCGACCAGCGTCCAGCTCGCCCGGCATTGACCAGCCCGCCGGTCGGCCTTCACCGGCCCGCAACCGAGCACGACCGCTGTTCGAATCCCGGGCTGGGCACTGTTAGGCTGCCGCCTCGATTGTTAAACACGCAACCAACGTGCACATCATTGCCAGGAGAGGGCGACCGGGGGATGGTCCTCGATGACGCGTCCGCGGAGTTCCACGAATTCTTCGAACGCCACTATGCCGAACTCGCCCGTCTAGCACACCTGCTGACCGGCGAGACCGACGCGGCGGACGACCTCGCGGCGGATGCCCTGGTCGCCCTGTGGCAGCGCTGGGACCGGTTGCGGCAGGCCGACCACCCGCTCGCCTACGCCCGCGGTGTGGTGGCCAACCTGGCGCGCGGACGGATCCGCAGCGCGGTGCGCGAGCGACTCCGGATCACGCTGTTCTGGTCCCGCAGCCCCGAGAAGGTGGAGGGGCCGGACATGGCGGCCGTGCTGGACGTCCGCGCGGCTCTCGCCCGGCTGCCGTTCCGCAAGCGCGCCTGCGTGGTGCTGCGGCACGCCTTCGACCTGTCGGAGAAGGACACGGCGGTGGCGCTGGGCATATCGGTCGGTACGGTGAAGAGCCAGACCTCGAAGGGAATGGCCGAGCTGGAAAGGATTCTTGGCGCGCGAGCGGTCGGGGACCTGGTGGCAGGGAGGAGGAACCGGTGAACGAGGAGATCGCCCGTCGGCTGCGCGAGGCCGCCGAGGCCCACCGGCCCGACCGCGCGAGGATGCTGGCCCGGGTGCAACGCGGCATGGCCGGCCCCGCCGTCCGTCACCGCGCGCGGCCGTTCGCGAGGTCCGGGACCAGGGTCGCGCTCGCCGGGCTCGCCGCCACCGGCATCCTGGCGACCGGCGGCCTCGCCGTCGCCGCCATCGTCGCGCACTCGTCGCCGTCGGCCACCGTGACCACGCCTGCCACCCCGTCCCCGACCGTCAGCTCCGCGCACCCGACACCGGCCCGCCCCACCCCTGTCGCGCCGGCCCCGGCCACCACGCCGGGCAGCGCGCGCCCGACTCCGTCGGCCACCAGTCCATCGCCGACCGCCGGCGAGAGCCAGAACGGGCCGCTGTGGTCGGCCGGCTCGGTGGACCCGCACAGCACCGTCTACTGGGCGCAGAGCAACCTCGTCCTCAAGACGACCCAGCCGCTCACCTCGCTCACGATCGAGATGCGGATCGTGCAGACCGGCGGGGTGAAGAACACCGGCACCTGGCAGACCCTGCCGAGCGCTGACTTCACCGTCACCGCTCAGGAGGCCGGCGGCACGCTGGTCTACCGCTGGGTCCTCAAGCCGGGCCTGACCGTGCCGGCCGGGAGCCATGAGTTTGCCGCCCAGTTCAACCACGCCACCGGCGTGCGCGGTGCCGCGGGCGACGGCTACCGCGTCGACGCGCAGGGTTCGGGCGGCTCCGCGTCGGTCCGGGGAGGGTTCGTCCCGGCCCGGTGAAGGCCGCTGTGCGGCAAGGCGACGAGTCCCCTTGCCGCACAGTCCGGTGGGAACAAGTACCCGAACTGCTGGTACGGGGTCCAGTCGGCCGGGTCGGCGTTGGTCCCGTCGGCGTAGGTGGCCTCCACGGTGGCCGGCAGGTCGCCGTGGAGCTGGGTCGGGGATGGTGACGGCGGCCGTGAAAATTCTTCCCTCGATCGCGGCAACCTTTGTGTGCGTGGCGGCAACTGGCGGGTAACCGGGGCCGGATCAAGGCCCGCTGTGCCAGAAGGACATGCCCTTGTCAGATCAGAACCGCTCTCGTCGCCGCCGTCCGGCCACCCGCCGTGTGCTCGCCGCCGCCGTGGTCCTCGCCGCCGCGGGTGCCGCCGTACCGCTGGTCGCCCAGGCCGCCCACACGCCGAATGCCCGCACGCCGACCCTGGCCGGTGCAGCGGCCGGCAGCGGCCGTTACTTCGGTACGGCGGTGTCCTCGGGCAGGCTCGGGGACTCGACGTACTCCACGATTCTCGACCGGGAGTTCAACATGATCACCCCGGAGAACGAGATGAAGTGGGACACCACCGAACCGTCCCGCGGCACCTTCAACTTCGGCCCGGCCGACTCGATCGTCGGCCACGCCTCCGCGCACGGGCAGCGGATGCGCGGGCACACCCTGGTGTGGCACTCGCAACTGCCTGGCTGGGTGAAGTCCATCACCGACGCCAACACCCTGCGCAGTGTGATGGACAACCACATCACCACCGAGATGAGCCACTTCAAGGGCAAGATCTACGCCTGGGACGTGGTCAACGAGGCGTTCGCCGACGGCGGCAGCGGCCGGCACCGCAGCTCGGTGTTCCAGGACGTGCTGGGCAACGGCTTCATCGAGGAGGCGTTCCGCACCGCCCGGAACGCCGATCCCTCCGCCAAGCTCTGCTACAACGACTACAACATCGAGAACTGGACCGACGCCAAGACGCAGGGCGTCTACGCGATGGTCAAGGACTTCAAGTCCCGCGGTGTACCGATCGACTGCGTCGGCTTCCAGAGCCACTTCGGCGCAGGCGGCCCACCGGCCGGCTACCAGACCACTCTGTCCAAGTTCGCCGCGCTCGGCGTGGACGTCCAGATCACCGAACTCGACATCGCCCAGGCGTCGCCGACGGCGTACACCAACGCCGTCCAGGCGTGCATGAACGTCGCCCGCTGCACGGGCATCACGGTGTGGGGGATCAGGGACAGCGACTCGTGGCGCACCGGCGAGAACCCGCTGCTGTTCGACGCGAGCGGCAACAAGAAACCCGCCTACAGTGCGGCGCTCACCGCCCTGGGCAGCGCCGGCGGCGGCACGCCGGACGCAGGCGGCATCACCTCCGGCGCGGTCTACACGCTCTCCGACGTGGCCGCCGGACGCGTTCTCGACGAGCCCGCGGGATACAACGGCAACGGCACCCCGCTCCAGGTGTGGGACGCCAGCGGTGCCTCCAACCAGCAGTGGCGGGCCGGCCGTAACAGCGACGGCTCCTACACGCTGACCAACGTCGCCAGCGGCCGGGTACTGGACGAGCCGGGCAACCAGACGGGCAACGGGACGAGGATGCAGGTCTGGGACTCGGGCGGCGGCGCCAACCAACACTGGCGGGCCGGGCGTAACAGTGACGGCTCCTACACGCTGACCAACGTCGCCAGCGGCCGGGCGCTGGAGATCCCCGGCGGTCGGTCCGCCAACGGCGCTCCCGTCCAGATCTGGGACTCTAACGGCGGCGCCCATCAGCACTGGAACCTGAGGACTTCGGCGCCCGCGCCGACGGGCGGCACGTGTGCTCTTCCGTCGACGTACCGGTGGTCGTCGACGGGTGCGTTGGCGCAGCCGGCGAACGGGTGGGACGCGGTGAAGGACTTCACCGACGTGGTGTACAACGGCAAGCACCTGGTGTACGCGTCGAGCGTGTCGGGCTCGTCGTACGGCTCGATGATGTTCAGGCCCTTCACGAACTGGTCGGACATGGCGTCGGCCGGCCAGGCCGGGATGCGCCAGTCCGCGGTGGCGCCCACGCTGTTCTACTTCGCGCCCAAGAAGATCTGGGTGCTGGCGTCCCAGTGGGGCGCGTCGCCCTTCGTCTACCGTACGTCGAGCGACCCCACCGACCCCGACGGCTGGTCCGCGCCGCAGCCGCTGTTCACCGGCAGCATCCCCAAGACTGAATCCCCCACCGGCCCGAT
>NZ_JBSFVT010000037.1:0-35008 GCF_053592455.1 Streptomyces sp. NPDC002676
CAGATGTTCGGGCGGGCAGGCTTCCAACTTCTTCGCAAACGCGTCCTATTGGCGTAACGGAGAGTGGCCGCGTCACAGAAGTTGAGCCAGAGCCCGAGAAGCAGCAGCGCTTCGTCGGATCGCGTGTGCTCAACCGGTGATGTATAAGGCGTTGCCCCGCCGTCGAGGTACGACAGCGGGGCAACGGGCGGTTCAGTGGCTCGGCGCTCGGAGGGACAGCGATTGTGCGAAGCTGCCAGGCAAAGCCTTGAGGGGGTGGGTCAGATCGGCCCGAAGAAGAGGCTGCCCGGTGCGTCCGGATTGTTGGAGAGGAAGTGCTCGCGGACCGCGCGGACGAACTCTTGGCGGGAGATCGCGCCGTCTCCGTCAGTGTCCAGCTTGGCAAAGACGTCCATCACGTTGGGCGCCTCGCTCTTCCACACGTCCTTCAGGAGGCGGGTGAACTCGTCCCGGGTGATCTCGTTGTCCTCGTTCGCGTCCATGATGTCGAAGATCACGTGACCGGCACCGTCCGCCACGTTGAGCCGGCTGGTGTCGATGACGGCGATGCGGTTGGCTGTGACGAACTGGCCCTTCGTGAGCCGCTGCCCGGCCCCGTCCGAGTGACGCAGCAGCTCCAGGAAATAGTGCTGCCAGAAGGCCTGGATGGCCCTGGCCCGGCGGTCGTCCTTGTCGAGCTTGTACGCCTCGATGTAGCGGTCGCCGAGCGCCTTGTAGTCCGACCAGTCCACGTAGCCGTCGTGGTTGGCGTCCACAGCGTCGAATGTGCGCTCGAGCTTGGTGGTGAGGGCCTCCTGCACCGTAGTGGTCATGCGGGTCCTTCCGTGATCTTGTCTCGGGCCTCCTCAGCTTGGGGCGAATCCGCTGGAAGGGTCATCGAACACCGCATATGGCACCCGATTTGGTGATCGTTTTCGCGCCAGGTCGCGACCGGCCAAGCCGAGCTGGATGGGCTCCAGCCCTGTCGACCTCGCTCCTGGGTACCACGAGCCCAGCCCAGCACCCGCCAGACGCTGTCCGAGCTCGTGAACATTTCGAATCACCTGTCGGAGCAGACTGACTCCCAAAGAGATGTACAGGCGCTGCTCGTTCTCGCGACCCGAGCCAGACACCCCGCTGTCTGCTCCGTAAACAGCGACCGCACAAGGCGCGCACATCTCAATCAGCAGCCAAGGTGCCCTGAAGGGCGCGGCGGCCACTCGCTCCGAGTCACATTCGACAAGCCGCCTTGAGCCACACCCCGCCCTTCCGGGCCATCCAACAACTTAGGTCGACCGGCAATAGGCGCTGGTGAGGTGGCCCTGACGGCAGAACGGGCACGGGTCCACGCAATCATGGAGTTCTCTACGCTCAGTGATCACGAAGGACAGGCGTGCCCGCGCTGCCATCTTGCCTGCTCGAACCCCTCTGGGACCAATTCGCCGCTCTCCTGCCCGCACGGCCGGAGTTCGCTGCGGGCCACCCCCTCGGCTGCCACCGCCGCAGGGTCCCCGACCGCACCGTGTTCGAGCATGTGGTGCTCGCGCTGGTCCACGGCTCGGGCTACGAGCGCCTCTCCAGCCCCGGATGCTCGGACCGCACCATCCGCCGAAGACTCAAAGAGTGGGCGGAGCAGGGGATTTCCGAGACCGTCCACGCCCTCGCGCTCCAGGCGTACGACCGCATGATCGGCCTGGAACTGTCCGAGATATCCGTCGACGGCTGCATCACCAAGGCCCCGTGCGGCGGCGAGCGCTCGGGCCGCTCCCCGGTCGACCGCGGGAAGCAGGGACTGAAACGCTCGATCGCCACCGAGGCCCACGGTGTCCCACTCGGCCTAGTCGCCGCGGGGGCCAACCGACACGACTCGCCCCTCCTCGGGCCGACCTTCGAAGCCGTCATCGGACAGGTCGGACCCCTACCCGAGGATGTGAACGTGAACCTCGACCGGGGCTACGACAACAACAAGTTCCGCACTCTGCTTCAGGAGTTGGGCTTCACCGGCGAGATCGCCCGCAAAGGCGTTCCCGCCCCGATCCAGGCCGACAAGCGTTGGACCGTCGAGCGAACGCACTCGTGGATGAACGGCTACGGCAAGCTGCGGCGCTGCACCGACAGGAACGGCGCAATCGTGGAGTTCTACCTCCACCTGGCCGCCGCACTCGTCACGCTCCGCACGCTGATCCGCCGGGCCACCACCCGCTACCGGTGGGATGGCCGCCCCACCACGCGCCGTCTCAAGTGATCCCATTTGCCGGTCGGCCTAAGCTGCTGTGCGCCCGGTGCAGGACGTCGGCGGGGTCGACTTCCTGCGCGTGCGCTTGTCCCTCGTCAGGACGGGTAGACGATCGAGCCCAGCGGTGGGCAGGGGATCAGCATGGTGCCGATGCCCGGGCGTTCGACGAAGGCCCGGGCTGCGGCGGCCTGTTCGCGCCGGGTGTCCAGATCGTCGGCGTGCCAGGCGTCGTGCCTGGCACGGGTGTAGTCCCACGAGTCGTCGATGAGGCTGAGGCTGACGTTGCCGGCGCTGCGCTGAAAGTCCGCCTTCACGGCGGCCTGTCGCAGTGCGGTCTGCGTGGCGGCGAGGTCGAGGCGGGTGATCAGCACTCCGGGGGTGTTCGGCTCGCGGGTCGGTATGGGGGCCTGCGGGAGCAGCGAGACCCCGGTGTCGAGGCGGCCGATGTTGTCGACGGTCGCCTGCTGGGCCTCCCTCGCGATGATCTGTATCTCCTGGTGCAGCCAGAGGAACTCGTCGAGGTCGGCCGGGGTGACGCGCATCCGCTCGTACAGGGCCCGGAATCGGGGGTCGTGGTGCAGCGGGCGCACGAGCGGCATGTGGAACGCCACGCAGTCGTTGAACCCGTTCGCCACGGCGGCGTCGAAGTGGAGGAGGCCCTGATCCACCTGCCCCTGTGCGATGGCCAGACCGCCGAGGCCCGAGTGCCCCGATGCGACGAGCCACCTGCCGTCGGGGCCGAGCGCCGAGGCGCGCACGACGATGTCGTGGAGGCCGGCGACGACGTCGACGCCCCGTGGAGTGAGGCCATGGGTCATGACCGCCACCTGAAGATCGTGCACGCGGGCGGTCAGTGACGTGACGGTGTCGGCCATGGATCTCCTTGGTGGTGGTGAGGGTGGCAGGTGCTCAGGCTCGGGCTAGCCAGCCTTCTTCAAGACCGTCAAGGACGAACCCGTTGTCGAAGCGCACCCGGTAGGTCGTCCGAGCGCCCGCTCCGGCGTTGACCGCTCCCACCCGGGCGACGTTCTGGCGGAGGTCATCGATCAGGCTCGCCGCGAACGCGTCGAACCGATGGCCGCGAATTTGCTGATCGAAGCTCGCGAGGTAGTCCTGGCCCGCGCGGCCGGCTTCCGTGGTCGAGCCCATGACCGTTCCCGCCAGGCCCTCGGCGAGGAACAGCGGACCGGGGACGCCGCCCCTGGTCGCGGTGTCATCTGCGGTGACCTGCACATCCCTGGTCAGCATGACCCTCGTGCCGGCCTCGTACGGCATGGGTGCCCCTGTCGTTCGATCTTGGACTCGCAAGCGTAGTCGAATTACCTTGGGGAGAAACGGTGTTCGACGAAGCTCAGGAGCCTCACGATCACGGCGAACTGATCCCAGAGGGGTTCGAACAGGCAAGATGGCAGCGCGGGCACGGCCGTCCTTCGTGATCACTGAGCGTAGAGAACTCCGTGATCACGCGGACCCGTGCCCGTACTGCTTCCTCCCCCACCCCTCGGACGCCTATTGCCGGTCGGTCTTACGGAGCCGCCTTGAACCAGTAGAGAAACCGACCTGCGGCTGAGGGGCCGACGGTCGGGTAGGCCGCTGCCCGACACTCCGGTGTGCCCATGGTTCCCCGCTGCATCCGGGACACGTATGGCACGGGCTTCCTCGTCCCGAACTCTCGCCACAGTCGCTCGCCGGGGATCGGCAACTCGGGTGAAAGTGCCTTGCAACTGGGCTCTGAAGACTGAGTGTCATGACTTCGAGCAACACTCCCGACTCCACCGTCCACCCCTACACCCGCGAGATGGCGATGATCCACCAGGTGTTCCGCCGCGAGTCGCGCCTGCTGGCCGAACTCGTCCAGGACGTGCGTCCCGCCGACACCGCGCGCGCCCGGGTCCTCGCCGAGCACTGGCGGCTCTACGCCGTCGGCCTGCACGCCCACCACACCGGCGAGGACGAGATGCTGTGGCCGGTGCTGCTGCCGCACCTGGACCTCGATGCCGAGCAGGTCCTGGCGATGGAGGAGCAGCACCGCAAGCTCGACGACGGGATCGCCGAGGTCCAGGGGCTCATGAACCGGTGGCAGGCACAGGCACTGCCCGAGGACCGTGACGAGCTCGTCGAGGCACTGCGCAGGCACCACCGGCAGCTGTGCGCCCATCTCGACGAGGAGGAGCGGGAGGTCATGCCGCTGGCCGCGCTGCATGTGACCGAGAAGCAGTGGCACGCGGTGGGGGAGCGAGGCCTCGCCGAAACGCCCCGGGACCGGCTGATGATCGCGCTCGGCGCCATCCTGGAGGACACCCCGCCCGAGGAGCGTCAGGAGTTCCTCGCCCGGCTGCCCCTCCCGGCCCGGGTGATGTGGAAGCTCCTCGGGCAGCGGCAGTACCGCCGCGAGACGGACAGGATCCGTGGCCGTCGTACGACCGCCTGACGTGCCGTCCCTGTCCGACCGCCCCCGGTCCCCCGCCCCCGCCCCCGCCCCCGCCCCGTACCGATCGAGGAACTCTCTCCGATGCGCATAGGATTCTCCGTCCCCCAGTTCGGCCCGTTCGCCGACCCGGGCCACACCGCCGGGATGTGCACGGCGCTGGAAGCGCTCGGCTGCCACAGCCTCTGGGCGGCCGACCGGCTGCTGGCGCCGCTCACCCCGCCCGACGGCTACCCGGGCGGGAAGCCGATGCCCGTCCGGTACGGCACCCACCTCGACCCGCTGCTCGCCCTGGGCGTGGCGGCCACGGCCACCGAACGGGTCCGTCTCGGCAGCAGCACGCTCAACGCCCTGTGGCAGCCGCCCCTCGTGCTCGCCCGGGCGCTGACCACCCTCGATCTGATCAGCCGCGGGCGCCTGGACGTGGGCATCGGGATCGGCTGGATGCGCGAGGAGTACACGGCCGCCGGGGTGCCCTGGCAGGGCCGCGGCGCGCGGCTGGAGGAGACCCTGGACGTCCTCGACGCCGTATGGGGGTCCGATCCCGTTGTCCACACCGGCCCCCTGTGGACGATCCCCGAGTCGACCGTCCTGCCCAAACCCCTCCAGGGCCCGAGGCCGCCGGTCCTGCTGGGCGGGTTCACCCCGCCCGCCCTGGAGCGGGTCGGCAGGCGCGCGGACGGCTGGCTGGGGGCCTCGATGCCGCTGCCCTACCTCAAGGGTCTCTGGGCGGTCGCCGTCGAGGCCGCTGAGCGGGCGGGGCGGGATCCGGCGGGGCTGCGCCGGGTGTTCCGGGTGAACCCCGAAGTCACCACGGCCGAGGCGGACCCCGCGGAGACGTACCAGCGCGGGACCGTGCGCCAGCTCTGCGACCACCTCAGGATCATGTGCGAGACAGGGACAGACGAGGTACTCGTGGACCTCCAGCTGACGACGGACTCGCCGGAAGAGTTCCTCGACCTCGCGGCGGCGTTCATGGCCGAACTGTCCTGACCTTCCGCGCCCCGGCAAGGGGTACGTCTACGCGGGCGCCGACGGCAGTTGGGCCAGGGCGGTCCTCGCGGCGTCCGCCCAGTGGGGGGAGTCCCATGCGGCCGCCACCCGCGCGGCTTCGAGGTAGTGGTCCCGCGCCTGTCGGGGGCGGCCCAGGAACCGGGCGAGTTCGCCCAGGATCTGCGCGACGGGCCGGAAAGCGGTGCTGAGGCTGCTGGCGCCGGCCGCCAGCCCGTGCAGGGGAAGCAGGTCCTGGTACACCTCGGCGGCCAGCGTCCGGTCGCCGAAGGCGACGGCGGCCATGCCGCGCAGCCCGGCCAGTGTCGAATAGGCGAAGTCGCGCCGGAGGGGTACCCGTCGGCCGAGGACGTCACGGGCCTGACCGGGGCGGCCCGCGGCCAGCAGCGCGAGCGCGGTGAGGGATTCGTTGTGCGGCTGGTATCGCTCCCACACCGCGAGCAGTGCGGGCAGCATCTCGGCGAGCCGTCCCTGCTGCAACCGCATGCAACCGATGCCCAGGGCGGCCAGCCCGCTGATGTCCACCGCCCCCTGTGCCTGCAGCGCCTCCACAGCCGATCCCAGGGCCTGCTCCGCCTCCTCGAAGCGCCCCTGGGCCATGGCGAGCATGGGATGCCGCAGCCTGGCCACCGCGAAGGCGCCCTGGAGCTCGTAGGTTCGGGCGATGTCGTCCGCACGGGTAAGGCAACGCTCCATCTCCGCCGGGTCGTTGCGGCCGGCGGCGATCCGGGCGGCGGTGTAGGAAGTCATCCAGGAGTACTCGGGGCTGTCCTGGGCGTCGGCCACCTCGGCGAGTTCCCGGTGCGCCTCCTGGTAGGCGCCGGGATCGAGGTCGCAGTCGAGGCGGCGCAGCAGCGAGGTGAGGGTCAGGCCCCGCAGCCGGGGCTCGCTCACGGACCGGGCGAGCGTCACGGCCCGGCGTCCCACGTCCGCGGCGCGTGGATCGGTGTCGTCGAAGGCGTCGGCCAGCTGGTCGAGGAGCAGGCACCGCTGCCGGTCGGCCAGGCCCGGGCTCTCCAGCAGTTTCCCGAGTTCCTCGACGGCCTCGGGGTCGGACGCCCCGTACGGGCGGACGCGCCAGGGCGTCGGTTCCGTCCAGGTCGTGTAGGCGGCGGTCAGCAGGTCGGACCGGGCCTCGGCGCGGGCCACCCGTACGGCCTGCTGCTGTGCCTCGCGGGCGGGGACCACGGCTCCCATCCGGATCCGGCAGTCCACGAGTTGGCCCAGCAGTGTCACCCGCAGCAGAGCGGCGTCCTGGTCGGCGAAGGCCTCGGGATGGCCGGCGAGGAGCCCGAGGGCCGCGATCAGGAGGGCTTCGGCGTTCTGCGGGGCGTAGCGGCGCACCGCCTGCTCGCACGCCAGCAGGGCATGGTGGACCGCGGGCCCGGCGTCGGCGGTCACGACCGGGGCCGCCTGCAGGAGGTGGTGGGCCGTGGCGGCGACGTCGTCCGAGCCGAGGGCGATCAGGCCCCTGCCCAGGCGGGAGTGCATCCGGGCCAGCCGCAGCTGTGTGAGGTCGCCTGCCAGAGCGTCTCGCACCAGAGCGTGGGTGACGCGGACCGTGCCCGGACGCGGCTCCGTGAGCAGTCCGGCGGTGACACCCGCGTCCAGGGCGTCGAGAAGTTGCTCGGCATCGCCGTCCGCCGCCTGGACGAGGAGGGCCACCGAAGCCTCGCGCCCGGCGACGGCCGCCAGCCGCAGTCCGGCCGTGACGGTCGGCGCGAGCAGGGCCAGCCGTCGCCGCAGCACGTCCTGGACCCCTTGCGGGACGCGGGCCAGCGCCTGCCGCTCGCCCTCACCGGCCAGCAGGAGCGCACTCTCGCGGAGGTAGAAGGGGTTTCCCCCGGCCCGTTCGGCCAGCGCCGTCGCGGCGTGATCGCTCATGTCGGCCGCGCCGCGCCGCAGCAGCTCCTTCGCCTGGGCGTCCGACAGCCCACCGATCGCCAGCCGTACGGGCGAGCAGGCGGCCAGCCGTGCCAGTGCCCCGGTCAGATCACCCTCGCCGGTGCGGTACGAGCCCACCAGGAGCAGCGGTACGTCGCGCAACTGCTCGGCGCAGAGCAGGAAGAGCTCGATGCTCTCCTGGTCACCCCGGTGCAGGTCGTCCAGCACGATCGCCAGCGGTCGCCGCAGGGCCGTCTCACGGAGCCAGCCGAGCAGCGCCTTGTGCAGCCGGAAGCGCCGGGCCGGGCTGCCGTCCGGGTGCCCGGAACCGCGCGCGGTGCCCGGAGCCAGCAGCGGAGCAAGCTCTTCGGCGTACGGCCCCGGTGGCGCGGCCTCCGCCAGGCGCGGCAGCATGTCGAACCAGGCCCGGCCGGGCGGGGCGCCATCCGTCTCCGGGCACTGCCCGGACCCGACCAGCCAGCCCTGCTCCGGCAGTTGCCCGACGCCGGCCTCCAGCAGACTCGATTTGCCGATACCGGCCTCACCGGAGACCAGGACGACCTGGGCCTGGCCGCCCCGTGCCCGGTCCGCCGCGGCGGCCAGCCCGGCCAACTCCGCGTCACGGCCCAGGAGCCGATCCGCCGTCAGCACCGTCGGCGCCCTGCGTCCGACAGCCGCCACCGGACCCCGCATCGCCGCCACGGCATTCGCGGTGGCCGCGGCGGTCGCCCCGGTCGCCACGTGAAGCACTTCCAGACGTTGGTGCAGCAGGGCCTGTTCCAGCTCCAGCAGAGCGGGCCCGGGCTCGACCCCGAGATTCTCGTCGAGGACACGCCTGGCCCGCCGCAGCGCGGCCAGGGCATCCCCCTGACGGTCGCGAGCCCACAGCGCCAGGGCCAGCAGCCGCCAGCCCTCCTCGTGCAGCGGCTGCTCCCGGGTCAGCGTGCCCGCGTCGGCGAGGGCCTGCGCGGCCTGCCCGCAGCCCAGCCGTGCCGCGGTGAGCCGTTCGCGGGCGGTGCGGTGTATCTCCTCCAGACGTGCGCGCTCACCAGCGGTCCACGGCTCGTCCGAGAATTCCGCGTACGGCTGCCCGCCCCATGAGGCGAGCGCCTCGGCCAGGCCCTCGGCGGCGACATGAGCAGGCAGCCCCGCCTCCGAGCAGGCGGCCACCCGGTCCTCGAACACCCAGGCGTCCACCGCGTCCTGGTCCACAGCGAGGGCATAGCCGTAGGGCGCGCTGACCAGCAGCCGCGCAGGCGTTCGCGGCGCCCGTTGCGGTTCGAGGACACGCCGCAGACGCGCGATGTGGACCTGAAGCGATGACTGCGCGCTCGACGGGATACGTGTGGGCCACAGCCGTTCGATGATCCGCTCCGTGGGCACGACAGCCCCACGCGCGAGTAGCAGTTGGACCAGAACCATCCGGGCGAGCCGCCCGCCCGTATCGACCGTACAGCCGTCGACCTCGACCCGGAACGACCCGAGCACCTTCCATGTGACCATGACAGGGGAATCGTAAGCGGTACACATCAACCCGATGTGTCCGCAGCCGTCAGCTCGCGACGATCAACGCTCTGACACGAATCCGGCAAGCGACGACTGATCACTGAGCACGACAAACAGGGCCCGGGTCGATGACCTGGGCCTTCTCCGTGGAACGGGTAACGAGAATCGAACCCGCGCTCTCAGCTTGGGAAGCTGCGGGCCTTTGGAGACGGTTAGGTTGCTGACCTGGGCGAACGTTCGGGCTGAAGCCTCGACGAGCCTACTGGCTTTCACCGTGATTCCCCACTCTTCCCCGCTTGATCTGGTGCACTTGTGGTGCAGGCCGCACGGCGTCGAGGTCATGCTCAGGGGTGCGTTGTCAGTGGGGATGGCTAGGACTTGTCCGGCCGATCATGTGACTGCTCCGCAGTCGTGTCGTTGATGTGGACATGGGGCGGGGTGATCTGACGGATGTTGAGTGGGAACGGCTGCGGCCGTTCCTGCCAGCCAGTAACAGGCGTTGTGGCAGGTGGCGGGATCACCGGCAGGTGATCGACGGGATTCTGCACCGTGTGCGGACCGGCGTTCAGTGGCGTGATCTGCCCGAACGGTTCGGCCCGTGGAAGACGGTCTATGAACGCCACCGCCTGTGGTCGGCCGACGGAACCTGGGAACGCCTGCTCCAGCAGGTCCAGGCCGAGGCCGACGCGGCCGGGGAGATCGACTGGGACATCTCGGTCGACTCCACCATCGTGCGGGCACATCAGCACGCCGCCGGCGCCCGCACCGAACCGCCGCCGGCTCCTGCCTCAAAGGGGGACGCAGCGGCAGAACACCAGGACGAAACGCCGTGGCAGAGCCTCGTCGCCCGCCTGGTGGAGGTGGTGCAGGAGGTGAGGGCCCGGGCCGCTCGCGGGGCGGGTTCACCACCAAGCTCCACCTGAGCGCGGACGGCCGCTGCCGTCCGCTGTCCCTGATCGTCACACCGGGACAGCGGGCGGACTGCACGCAGTTCAAGCTCGTGTTGGAGAAGGTTCGCGTCCCGCGGATTGGACCGGGCAGGCCGCGCAAGAAGCCTGACAGCCTCGCGGCGGACAAGGCTTACAGCAACGGCCTCTGCCGCAATTACCTGCGGAGCCTGGGTATCCGGCACACGATTCCGGAGAAGACCGACAGTCAGGCCGCCCGCCTGCGCAAAGGGTCACGCGGCGGACGGCCACCTGGCGTCGACGAAGAGCGGTACAAGAAACGCAACCCCGTGGAACGGGCGATCAACCGGCTCAAGCACGCCAGAGCTGTGGCCACCCGCTACGACAAGCGCGGCTACGTCTTCCACGGGACCGCGACTGCCGCAGCCCTCGTCATCTGGCTCCGCTCGTGAAGGCCAGAATCAGTCCTCATCCTCAGGCAGGTGGAAGTAGACCGTCCCCGACCGCCAGGGGCCGTGCTCGGTCATCTCCGACTCGATCACCACGTCCTGGATCTCGGCGGGGCCCAACGCCTCGATGGCATCGGCCAGCCGCCGCAAGAGGGCCGGAACGCTATCGCAGCCGGGGCCTGCGGGGTTGGCCTGCGAGAAATGGCGCACGGTCCAATGCATCGGGGCATCCATCACGGACCGATCGTAAGACCTGCCATCGCTCGGTCAGCAAGCGATGGCAGGGCCAAGGCGGCACATCAAAGACAGACGAGACGGTGATCGACCGGACAAGTCCTAGGGCACCCGCCGCCCCGCCCTCCGCCAGGACGACATCTGGATCGACGACCACGACATGGCCATCCTCGCCCCGAATGGCACCGCCACCGCGGCCACCTCGAGGACTCATAGGCTCCTGGGAGGCTGATGAAGATCTTGGTGATCCTGGCGGCTGCGAGCAGGTCGTGGTGGGGGCGGATGGTGAGACGTCGACCGGGGTGTCCTCGCCGGCAATCAGATCAAGCACGCCGAAGCACTCGCGGTGGGTGCTCGGAATTCTTACCAAACCTAGAACATTGCGCTCCGTAACTGTCCCTCACACCGGCATTTGACTGAACTTGGTCAGGTGAAGTCGGACGTTTGCCTGACGCCAACAGGCGGGCTCCGGTAGCCCTGAGGACATGAGATACGCGCAGGGCGGCGGGTTGACCGACGCGAAGAGGGCCGCACGGGAGCGGATCCGGCTGCAGGCCGTGGAGCGCTTCGAGGGCGGGGAGAAGAATCGGGAGATCGCCGCAGCGTTACGGGTGAGCGAGCGGTCGGTGGAGCGGTGGCGCCGAGCTTGGCGTGAGCGCGGCAAGGCCGGTGTCCTGTCGAAGGGATCAGCAGGTCGCCCAAGGCTGACTCAGGAACAAATCGTCGAGTTGAAACGGGAATTGGAGCGAGGGCCACTGGCCCATGGCTGGGCCGACCGGCGGTGGACGTTGGCCCGGATCGTGACCGTGATAGGCCGGTTGTTCCACGTGTCGTACACGGTTGAGGGCACATGGCGGCTGCTCAAGCGGCACGGTTGGTCATGGCGGCAACCCGCTCGCTCGGAGATCGACTGTGAGGACGCTGCTGTGGACTTGTGGAAGAAGGACGTGCGGCCCCGGGCAAGAGCGCCGCGGTCGCACATCGGGCATGGCTCGCCTTCCAGGGCGAAGTCGGGCAGGCGTTGACGCCAGGGCCGCGAAGTGCAGGCTCGAGAAGATCCAGCACTGCCCGGACGATGTCGACGGCCGTGTCGCCGACATCGGCCGGGTCACGGACGGCTGACCGACATCACGAATTCAACTTCAGTCGCCTGTACGACAGAACGTGACCAGTGATCCGCAGCAGACGCGGGCGATTTCAGTCAGAATGTCGCATCAGGATGCACCAGAGCACTGCGTTGACGCCTGACGACATCTACACAACGATGCTTGAGGTCTTCGATCTACGGACCCAGGCCCGGAGAATTCAAAGGCCACCGCACCCGACAGCACCAGTGGCGCAATATCGAAAGGGGAAATACAGAAGATGGGTCGAATGAAGCGTGTCGCTGCACTTGCCATCGCGAGCGCAGCGTTCGTGGGCGCAAATCTGACGTTCACCTCTCCGGCAAACGCCGATGTCATCGTGGCGCCCTGTCCGACCAATGGCGTGAACTTCTGGATCTACCACGGGTCGTACGACTCCGATGACTACTGTTTCGCCGGAAACCCCAGCGGCGGATACAAGTACATCACCCCCATCTACAACATAGACGCGGTCGGATCCAACTGGAACAACGGCTGGGTCTATTACCAGGATTCGCTGGCCAGAAATCACACCCTGTACTACTATGCGAACGGGGTGAACTACTCCACCGGCGATCCCCATTCGCGCGGAATTCAGTTGTACATCGCCGGCTAGTACTGGCAGCTCAGCCTGTGGCCGACGGCGAGGCCGTCGGCCACAGTTGTCACCTCTCGACACTTGCTGTTTTGGCGGAGAATTGAAACGCATTACAGGTGGCCTTGTTCTGCTGGCGGCTCTGACGGCATTGACAGCATGCAGCGGTTCAACCGGTCGCCCCAGCGGGACGGCTCCCATGGGCACGCCCCTACCTGCTATTTCCATCGGACCCGTCCCGATTGTGAGTTCCCCCGATCAAGTAGTCCGACCGATCGAGCAGTATGTTGCAAAGCCACAGCAGATTGCCGAGCTCGAGGCCGCGGCGGAAAAAGTGAGCACTCGGTGCATGCAGAAATTCGGCTTGCCAAGGTTCCATACCCAGCTCCTTGGACTCGATGACGCCGCGTTCCGCGACTTGCGAACGCATACACGCCTGTATGGGTTCTTTGACCCTTCAGAGGTGGCTGTCAGTGGTTACAATATGACTCGAACCCCTCCTGCGGAAGACGGGGCGCCACTGTCCCCGGAAGCCGAGGGTGTCGCCTTCGGGCGCGACACGTCGGGAAATCCGATAAGAAAGTTCAATGGCATACCCGTGCCTACTGGTGGCTGCCGAGAAGTCGGCATCGAAGCCATCGGGGGATCCCTTCCTGCAAGTGACCCGGCGACTCTGCCTGATCACGGACCGATTGTCCCTCTTCGCGATCCTCGAGTCGCCGAGGGCAATGCCAAATGGAGCGCTTGCATGAAGGCGCGGGGCTACGACTTCAAGACTCCATTTGATGCGGCTGTCAGCCCGATTGCGTCGCCGAAGAGAGCCGCCGGACAATCCGTGTCGCATTCTGCGGAGGAGATCGCACAGGCGCAGGCAGATCTCGCCTGCAAGATCTCAGTGAATCTTGTGGGAATCGACCTTGCCGTCGAGACGGCGTATGACGATGCCTACATCAAGAGTCACACTACAGCTTTGAGTCAATATCGCCAGAGCCTTGACGCCCGCCTGCGCACGGCGACGCAGATTATCGCCGCAAACGGCATCACCTCCTGACCTCGACCTTTCATGAGGGAGGTTGCTGATGGGTGATCAAGTGCGCCGATCCACTACTGACTCGCTGGTGATGTCACCGCGCTCGACTCCACAGGCGTCCAACCGGGGGCTCAGCGCGGATCTCGGCGGTCTCGAAGGGCACACGCTTGCCCTGGCAGGCAAGCACGACCGATTTCCCTGCGAGGGTGGCGACGATTGTGGGCCAGCCGGACCAGGCGTCCACCTCGAAGTTCTTCACGCCGATGCAAACCGGCCTCGTTGTTTTATCGCAGCGGTCGGTTGATCTTGTGCCCGTGATGTCGACGAGCATGCCGTG
Organism: Streptomyces sp. NPDC002676; assembly: GCF_053592455.1. Classification (NCBI taxonomy): domain Bacteria; kingdom Bacillati; phylum Actinomycetota; class Actinomycetes; order Kitasatosporales; family Streptomycetaceae; genus Streptomyces; species Streptomyces sp. NPDC002676. The sequence continues at coordinate 13,722 of NZ_JBSFVT010000037.1, forward strand.
CTCGCGGATGGACCTCACCAGCGCAGGCACACCAGGCAAACAACTCTGCCGCTGAGCCACCGCAGCCGCTGTCAGGCACGCACGATATCTCAGCCGGTGTACTGCCGTGCGCCGCGCACGTCACCGGCAGCAAGGAGACTGGGGGCTTCACGGTGATCGGACTGAAGATCCCGGATGTTTACTGGGACGCCGACAAAGCAGCGCAGCTGCTGGTCGAGTACTTCACTCGCCAACGCTCGAGCGGTGACCTCTTCTACTCCGGCGCGCACTTCGAGCGCCTGGGCGGTGGCGGGGACGCCGAGCACGTTGCGAACCGCTTCGACAGCAACGACTTGCTCGCCATCACCATGCTCGGAGTCTCGCTCAAGCCCCACGGTGCGATCAACTTGCTGACCGATCCCGATGGGCAGTGGGCGCGCCTGCTGTCACGGATACCTCGCAACGCCCGCCTGGAAGATCCAGTGAGCGATACGCTCGTGGCGAAGGATGGGCCCGCGTGGGAGCTGTGGGGACGCCTGGCCGACAGAACAACGAAATACCAGAAGAAGCCCGACGGCAGCGGCCCAGTGATCGCGGGCAAGCTCCTAGCCCGCAAACGGCCCCACCTGATCCCGGTCTACGACACCCGCGTCAAGCAACTCTTCGAGCGCCCGAAGACGGATCACACCTTCTGGGCGGCACTGGCAGCAGGGCTGCGGGCCGACAACGGCGCCCTCTGCGATCAGTTGATCCGTCTCCGTCAGAAGGCCGGTATCGGGGAAGACATCGGGATCCTGCGCGTCTTCGACGTCATCGCCTGGATGCACCAAGGACAACGGCACCAGGCCTCGACGAACTGAGCCGAAGGGCCATCCAGTCCAGTCGCGCGGCGAATCCGTGAAACCGGCGATCTACCGCCCTCTCACCGCACCGGGCGCATACCGCTCACACGCCGATCTTCACTCGTTCGGGTCAACTTGCTGCATCTCGGTCGTCCGGTCCCCCTGTCCGGGCATGTCCACGATAAGGCTGGGCACGACGGCTGTGGGGAGGCGTCGATGACGACAGCGTCGCACCAGCCAGCCGAGCACACTGGTGATCCCTCTGGGGCCCAAATGCTTGTAGCGGATTGGCCCGAGGGTGGACTCCCTGCTCCTCCCCCGTCGATATGCCACCCGCCAGTGGTACGCGGTTTGCGTTCTACGGCCGGGTGTCGACCGAAGACCATCAGGTCCCCAGCACGTCGCAGGCTTGGCAGTTGCTACGCGCCCAGGGGCTGGTCTCCGGACACGGGCAGATCGTCGCCGAGTTCTTCGACACCGGGCGCAGCCGCACCATCCCCTGGTCGCGCCGGCCCGAGGCTGCGGCCCTGCTCGCCGCGATGGCCGACCGCGACTTCGACACGGTCGTCATCGGCTCCAGCGAACGGGCCTTCTACGGCAACCAGTTCGCGTCCATGGCCCCCCTCTTCGACCACTATGGCGTCGAGGTGTGGGTGCCAGAGCTGGGCGGCGCGGTGGATCCGCAGACCGCCGGGCAGGAGGAGCTGATGATCCTGCTCGGGATCCTGTCCAAGCGGGAGATCGCCCGCGCCCGGATCCGCACCCGTACCGCGATGACGGTGCAGACCCGCGACCAGGGCCGATACCTCGGCGGCCGGCCTCCCTACGGCTGCCGCCTCGTCGATGCCGGCCCGCACCCCAACCAGGCGCTGGCCCGCCGCGGCGTACGCATACAACGCCTGGACACCGACCCCGAGAGCGGGCCGATCGTGTCCTGGATCTTCGCCCAGCGCCTGGCCGGGCACAGCATCGCCCGCATCACCCGCGCCCTCAACGACGCCGACATCCCCTGCCCGGCAGCTGCCGACCCCGCCCGCGACCCGCACCGCAATGGTCAGCGCTGGGTGCTGAACACGGTGCGGGCCATCCTCACCAACCCCCGCTCTACACAGGCCGACAAGTCTGGAACCGCCAGCGCACCGACCACGACCTCGTCGACCCCACGAACACCACCCTCCGCCACCGCGACGTCATGCGCTGGAACACCCCCACCGACTGGATCATCTCCGCCCGCCCCGCGCACCCGGCACTGGTCAGCGAGGTCGACTTCATCACCGTCCAGAACCTTCGCACCCGCCGAGAGACAGCACCCGGGCGCGTATACCTGCTGGCAGGGCTGCTGTGCTGCGGCGTCTGCGGCCGGCGCATGGAATCCCACTGGACCCACCACTGTCCCGGCTACCGGTGCCGCCACGGCCACACCAGCGCCACCCGCCCCGAACCCGGCCGCACCCCCAACGCCTACCTGCGCGAAGACCACGTCCTGCCGCACCTGCCGGCCCTGCACCTCCGCCTCACCAGCAGCCGCCTGAATCCTCCCGGCCTGGCTTCCGTCATCAAGGACCCAGTGTCACCCACACCGGCCCAGGCGATCGCCCACCTCCGCAGCCAGGAGATCTCTCTGACCTTCGACCCCGCGACCCGGTCCCTGACCGCAGACACACCCAAGGCAGAAAGGATCATCATCAGCTGACCAAGGCCCAGCGAAACGCCAGCGAAGGGAGAAGCCAGGCCGAAGGCACCGCAACGACGAACACCCGCCCCGGCCGGTAGCCGGAAGCGGGTGCCAATATCCCCTGCCCATGAACGGGGCGCCGTAGGGCCACTCTGTGTCCGAGAGTTGACCACCGACAATACGGTTGTGGTGGCCCGAGGGAAGCTCTGCTTCTGAGGCTCTGTCGGCGTGGTAGATCGCTGCGATCCTCGGTCGTCCCGATTGATCTTGGGTGCATAGGTGGTGGGCAGCTCACCGTCGCGCGCTGGACAGGCGCCGCTCCAGCAGGTCTTGGACAGGAGGGCTGCACCACTCGCGGCCTGGCACGAAGACCTGATCATCCAGCTCGGCGCCGAAATCCCACGATGGGGCTTCCGGCGCGTCCACGGCGAACTCCGTCGCCTGGGGCACAGGGTCAGTCCGGCCAGCGTCCGCCGGATCCTGCGCGCCGCCAGCCTCGGCCCAGCCCCGCGCCAGCATCCCGTGCGCGGCGAATGGGCCGCCTTCCTCAAGGCCCAGGCCCACGGCCTGCTCGCCACCGACCTCTTCCACATGGACACCATCAGCCTGCAGCGGCTGTACGCCCTGTTCGTCATGGAGGTACGCACCCGCACCGTGCACATCCTGGGCGTCACCGCCCACCCCACCGCCGCCTGGGCCACCCAGCAAGCCCGACAGCTGATATGGCAACTCGACCAGCATGCTGGCGACTTCACTCACCTGATCCGCGACCGGGACGCGAAATTCACCGCAGCTTTCGACGGCGTCTTCGCCAGCGAGGACATCACCGTGGCCAAGATCCCTCCGCGGAGCCCCAACTGCAACCCGCACGCCGAGCGGTTCGTTCGCTCGGTACAGCGCCGACAAACCGTCGCAGGCCTCATCAACCAGTACCACCGAGCAAGCCGATCACCCGACAAAGCCACAGCTCACGGGCTGTGCAGACATTCTGAAGCCGTACGATGTCCACGCAGACGTTGTCAACGATTGCTGTCCTTGCCGGAATCCTCATTTGCCCAGGTGGCAGCGGTCTGGCTGGCGAGCGAGTTGCGATGCTGGCCGTTCGCTGCACTCCCCGCATCTCCTGGCGATCGGCGCAGGATGATGATCTGCCGAGCTGCTTCAACTGGCCTGGATCGGTACTCTCAACGACCCGGCCAATTACCGAGCGCTGCTCCAGCGCCTTCATTATCCTGACCACAGAAGATCCTCCGTTTTCCGGTGGACCTACTGCGAGCCGGGCGGCTACGAGAGCCTTCACGTCTCGCCGTGCCGCCCGGCTAACTTCGCCGTCGTTGGCTAATCCGGTCGTCGCGTGCCACAAAGAGCAAGGTGAATCGATGATCAGGGCTTTCGCAGGAGAGATTTCCGATCAATCTTCCCATGCGTCGTCATGGGAATTCTCTCCACAAAAACATAGTTCTGCGGCACCATTTCTGAGGGAAGGTGCCGGCGGACGAACTCCCTGAGCGTCGAGGCCGAGCGGCAGTCAACGCCGTCGGCAGTGCCGACCACGTAGGCTGTGAGCAGGGACTCGTCCTGATTCCAGTCGACCACGACGTCGTTCACCCCGGGACACCGGCCGAGTACTCCCTCGATCTCCCCCAGCTCCACCCGCACGCCACGTACCTTGATCTGCCGGTCGATCCGCCCGAGGAACTCCAACTCACCCTCGCCGTTGCGGCGAACGAGATCACCTGTGCGATACCACTTCTGCGCGGAGCCGGTCACGCGCACGAAACTTCTCTCGGTCGCCGCCTGGTTCCCCCAATACTCGAGGGCCAAGCATCCGCCGCCGATGAGGAGTTCTCCGGCGGTGTCGCTCACGGCCTCTCGCTCGCCATCGAACACCATCGTCCGGGCCGAGCTGATCGCCCGGCCGATCGGGATGGGGCCGGTGCTCGTGGGTGCCACGTCATGGCTGGTGGCAACCACCGTCGCCTCCGTAGGGCCGTAGTGATTCACGAAGCGGCGTAGGGGGTGCCCGTCCCACAGGCGCAGCCGGTCCCCTCCGGTGAGCAAGCAGCGCAGCTGGCCGAAGTGGGTGCCGTGCCGCAAATAGGCCTCGGCCAACGGAGTGGGCAGAAACGACAGGTCGATAGCCTGCACCCGGTACCAGTCGCCGAGTTCCCAAGGTGCCAGCTTCAGTTCCTCGGGCGCAAAGTGGACGGACGCCCCGCGACAGAGGTACGGCCAGATCTCCCACATGAAGGCGTCAAAAGACATGGCGGCGACCGACGAAGCCCTGTCTGCGGGCCTCACGCCGTAGGTGTCACCGTGCCATCGCGCCAGCAGCGCGAAGGAGTCGTGTCCGACAAGCACGCCCTTCGGGACTCCTGTCGATCCCGAGGTGTATATGAGATACGCGCCGCTTCCGGGCATACCGTGCGCGTCCGGTTCCGCGGGGGTGCACTCCGCCAGGTCGATCACCCTGGGCACGCCGGGCAGGTCGGGATTGCCGGAGGAGTCCCCGACGACGGCTTGCGGAGCGACATCAGCCATAACCGCCTCCAGCCGGCCACGCGGCATGCCGGGGGGCAGCGTGAGGCAAATTCCTCCCATGAGCCAGATGCCGAGTTGGGCGGCCGGCACAGCGGTGCCGCGATCCACGGTGATCGCGACCACTGCGCCCGGCTGGACCCCGCTCCGGGTCAGGGCAAGGGCGATGCCGGCGGCCTGCCGCACCAGCGCGCGGTAAGTAACCAGTTTCCCCTCGCACTCCAAGGCCGGCGCATCCGGCTGCCGACGCGCCTGGTCCAGGACCATCTCGGGAACGGAACTGACGCCGTGCTGACTCGTCAAGGCGCTCACTCGCCCTCAATCGCCACACAGGCCGCCGCCACCGCTTCCGCGCGGGCATCCGTCAGGAACTGCCGCGCCGGAACACTCATCCCGTACTGCGCGCGAAGGAGCGAGATGACCTCCATGACAAGCAGGGAATGACCACCTATCTCAAAGAAGTCTGATTCCGCGCGGACCTCGGGCGTACCGACGACCTTCCCGTAGATCTCGATCACCGCGTCGAGTGAGTTGTTCATTTCATTTCTCCTTCAGCTCAGACGGTCTGGACGAGGGCGGATTCAAGTCTGCGGTAACCGGTACCGACTGCCCATCGAACGGTTTCCGGTGAGAGTCGAGCCGCAGGAAAGGCGGCCGTCCACTCGGAAATTGCCGCCTTTGCGCCGCTACGCGCTATCGGAGCGCCGAGGCAGTAGTGGATGCCGAGCCCGAAGGCCACATGATTCTGGTTCCGCGCGAAGTCGAGCACGTCGGCGTCCGCGGAGTTCTGCCAGTCCCTGTTGGCCGCGGCCAGCAGCACCAGCATGCGGTCACCCGCTCGGATGGTGTGCCCCTCCACGGTCATGTCGGACAGGGCGACGCGGGGGACCTGCGGTACGGGCGTGTCGAAACGCAGCAATTCCTCGACGACTGCCTCGGGTCCGGCCCCTCCCGCGGCCACTTCCTTGTAGCGGCCGGGTTCGCGCAGCAGGTGCAGCAGCCCGGTTGCAATGAGCCCCGCCGTGGTCTCCTGGCCGGCGAAGGAGAGGAGGTGCGCGGTGTGCAGGTAGGTGTCCTCGGGCGCTGCCGGGTCGTTGCCGAGGAGGGGGAACAGAGCGCTGTCCGGCGAGAGAGCCGGGGCGAGCGCACGGTAGAGGTCGTCGAGCCGGCCGACGGCGGCAGCCGCCTGGGCGGCGAACTCCCTCTTGTGCGGCAGGGCCAGGAAGCCGGCGATCTTACCCATGTGTTCGGCCGCCGCGGCTATGACCTCGACCGGCACATCGAGGACTCGGGCGAGAATGCCGCTGGCGACCGGGGTGGAGAAGTCTTTCGCGACATCCACGCTGTCGCGCATGCGAATCACTTCCAATTGCATTTCGACGACGTCCTGGAACTCCTCGGAAAGGCTCTCCACGCGGTTGCGGGCAAAGAAGGACTGCATGGCTCGGCGGAGCCGTGTGTGACCGGGGGGATCCATGAGCATGAACCAGCCGAGCAGCATCCGCTCCAATTCTGGGAATTCATTGGAAGTCGACGCGCCGGCGTTCAATCGAAGCCAGTCCGAGGACACCGTCGGAGAACGCAGCACGGTGTTTACTGCGCTCCTTCCGGCAACCACCCAGACTTCCAGCATCTCGTCCCAGAACACGCTGGAACGTTCTTGGAAATTCTTGTAGACAGGATAAGGATCTGCCCAGAACGAAAGCCCCACGGCCGCTGCTCCCTAATAAGCTGATTGACGTCGCACGGTGGCCTCGGCATCGGCGACCACCTCGGCGAGGAGCTTCTGGTAGGCCGTCCGCACAGCCCGGGCGGTCTGCGCGGAAACGCATTCCGGCTTGTGGTCGAACGTAACCTTCAGAGTGCCGTCAGGCTGCGGCCAGGCCTCCACGACCAGCTCGTGCATGGAACGCGGAGGTTCGGCGTCGATGCCGGTGACACGGCAGTCCGCGAGGTCGAGCGTCTCCTGATCGACGTCCTGAAGCGCGAACATCGTCTGGAACAGCGGGTTGCGGTCCGAGCGTGCGGGCCGGACGGTTCGGACCACCTCGGTGAGCGGCACGTCCTGGGCGGCGAACGCCTGCATCACAATGTCGTGGGTGCTGCGCAGGACCGACGGAAAGTCGTGGCCAAGGCCGCGAAACGGAATGCACAGTGTGTTGATCAGGCAGCCCACGAAGGTTTCGGCCGAGGGGATGTCGCGCTTGGCGACCGGTACGCCGATGCCGAACTCGTCCTGTCCGAAGGTCCGGTGGAGTGCTGTGGCGTAGGCGGCCAGGAGCACGGTGAACAAGGTCGTGCCGGTTTCGACCGCTGCTTTTTCGAGCGTCGCGGCATCCGCTGCCGACAGCGAGAAGGACGCCTCGGCGCGTCCGAGGGTGGAGCCCGATGACTTCGGCGGGCGGCCGAAGTTGAGTGACGGAAGATCGGTGAGTGCTCCCGACCAGAACGCGAGCTGCCGTGCCAGCCGGTCCGGAGGAAGTTGCAGCGCGCGTTCCCTGACGACGTCTGCGAGGAGGGCCGGTGCTCGGCCGAAGTCCGGCTTCTCCCCCGCGCGACGAGCCGTATACGCAAGGCTCAGCTCGTCGAGAAGGATCCGCTGTGACCAGGCGTCGAAGGCGATGTGATGGACACAGATCGCGAAGAAGTGCGTGGCCGCGCAGGCGATGACGGCGCACCTCCACACCTCCCCGCTCTCAATGCTCAGCGGAGTGAGCGCATACTCCCTCAGGCGACAGACGGCCTCCGACTCGCCGGCTGTCGCAGGCAGGACGTGCAAGGACGCGGGTGCCTCCGCTGCGCATACGACTGCGCGAGGTCGGGGGACGGCCTGGTACGTGGCCCGCAAGGCGTCATGGCGCTGTCCCACGTCGTGCACGGCCTCGGCTAGAGCATCGAGGTCCAATGGACCGTCGATGCGCCAAATGGAAGGACAGAGCGGGGCCAGATCTTCGGGGTGGAATTCGTGGGCCATCGCGAAACCCGCCTGCATGCCGACGAGGTCCACCGCCTGGTGAGACAAGGTGTTCCGGGCGTCGGCCGCCTCGGGCGGGGACGCGTCCGATCGCGAACTGCGCAGTGCGTCCAGGAGGCCGCTCAGCGTTGGGTGGGCCATGATCAGCGAAATGGGGACCGGCGTCCCCAGTCGCACCCCCAGTTTGGTGCATAGTCGGCCGGCGTCCAGGGACGTGCCTCCGAGCGCGAAGAACGATGCCTCGGGTCTCACGCTCTCACGATGGAGCACCTCCGCGAACGCGGACCTGACCACGGCTTCCAGACGATCACAAGCCTTCTCGTCGTCCGCTGCGGCAGACGCGTGCACGGGGGGCAGCGAGGCGGCCAGTTGCCGGTGGTCGACCTTGCCGTTCGCGGAAAGCGGGAAGTCGTCGACGTGTTCGAAGCGGTCCGGAACGAGATATCCCGCGGCGCGGGCGATCATGCCGCGTCGGAGTTCCTCGGGCCGCGGGCCGGCCGAGTGCTCCGTGGTGTAGAAGAGAGCGATGCCGTGGCACGTACCGTTACCGTCCACGCGAGGGATGGCGGCACAGTCCGTAACGCCCGGCGTCCGCCGGACCAGCGTCTCGATCTCCGCCAGCTCGACGCGGTGTCCGCGGAGCTTCACCTGACGGCCGATGCGCCCATGGAAGTGGAGGATTCCGTCTGCGTCGGCGGAGACCAGGTCGCCCGTTCTGTACATGCGGCGCGCGCGCCCCGGACCCTCGGCTCTGACGAACCTCTCCTCGGTGAGCCCGGGCTGCCCGAGATAGGAGAGTGCCAGGCCGTCGCCGCCGATGAACAGCTCGCCGGGCTGCCCCGTGGCGCACGTCTTGTCGTCCTGGAGTACCTGGATCTGCCGACCGGCCACGGCTCGCCCGATGGGGATGCCGTTCTCACGTGAGCAGTCCTCGACCGTGATCTCGTGCACCGTCGCGAAGACCGTGCTCTCGACGGGCCCGTACCCATTGACCAACGTGATGGTGGGATGGGCTTCCAGAAACCTGCGCACATGCCTCGGGGAGAGCCGTTCACCGCCGATGAAGAGGCGGTCCAGACCGGTGAAGCAGCCCAGATCCTCCTCGACGAACATGTTGAAGAGCGATGCGGTGAGCCACAGGACGTTCACCCGGTGGTCCGCGGTCAGCGCCCGGAGCGAGGGGGGAAGCAGGTAGGGACCGTCGATCAGAACCGACGTCCCGCCGGACAGCAGCATGCCCCACAACTCGAGGCTGAAGGCGTCCCAGGGCAGTGCCGCGGCCAGCGGCATGACCGTGCCCGGGGCGAAGCCGTGGAACACCGGATCAGCGAAGAGGCTGACGGTGGCCCGGTGCGGTGACACCACCGCCTTGGGCACACCCGTGCTGCCGGAGGTGAAGAAGACGGTGGCCGGGGAATCGCCGGAGACGGCGGGCACGGCAGGAGGAGTGAGCCGCCGCTCAGCCCGCTCGACGGGCGGAGGGACGAAGGTGGGAACGTCCCACGACGACGCCTCGGACGTCACGACGACCGGGGCGCCGAGCAGCCGCACCAGCTCCTCCTGCCGGGCACGAGGCCACTCCGGAGCGATGAGCGAGTACGCGGCGCCCGTCTTGAGAAGGGCGAGGATCGCCGTGACCAGTTCCGCCGAACGCGGCATGATGACGGGAACCGTGTCACCCGCTGCCACGACTCCGCGCCGCGTCAGCTCCTGGGCCCAGGCGTTCGAGACCTCGTCCAGTGCGCGGTAGGAGTACCGCTTTTCCCCCTCGATCAGTGCGGTGCGGTACCCGTGCTCCCGTGCCCGCACAGCGAAGGTCTCGCACAGGGTGTCGCCCCGGCCCATGAGACCTCCCGGTCCGGGAGTCCTCGTTTCGTTCGTCATCTGCCGGTCGCACCCGACGAACCGTGCCTCGCCGTTCCAGCCATGCCGCTGACTCCTAGTGCAGTCCGACCGTCATCACGCCAGCTCAGAAGGTAGGGAGCACAGCTTTCGTCTCGTTATCGCGCACGCTTCGCCCCCCGGCGCCCCGGCGCCCCGGCGCCCCGGCGCCCCGGAAAGTGCGCCCTGTTGGACGACTGATACGGCGTCGATAAAGCGTGCCCCTAGGGTCCCCCCGCAGCCCTTCTTCGATCCGGTCCTGAGTAGTGGATGGAAATGTCTGACGTTCTCCCCAAGACCTCTCGGTCCGTAGTCCTGCGTGCATTCGACAAGCCCCTCGCCCTGGAGGAGCTGGACGTCACCGCTGTCGGACCCGGCGAAGTTCGGGTCAAGGTGGAGTACGGCGGAGTCTGCGGCACCGACGCACACCTGTGGAGCGGACGACTGAACATCCCCACGCCCGTGGTCCTCGGGCACGAGGGACTCGGAACGGTGGAGCAGATCGGCTCCGGCGGGTTGCGTGACGCCAACGGCGATGCCCTGGAGGTCGGCGACACCGTCATGTGGGCGTCCTCGATCTCGTGCGGTGCCTGCGTCCCCTGCCGCATGCACGAAGAACCGACCCTGTGCGAACGCCGCACCACCTACGGCGTCAACATCCCCGTGTCGGACGCCCCCGGACCGTCCGGCTCGTGGTCCGAACGCATGGTCCTGCGCGCCGGCACCAGTGTGGTCAAGCTCCCCTCAGGCGTGGACCCGTTGTCGGCGATGTCGCTGGCTTGCGCCGGCCCCACCATGGTCCACGCCCTGTACGGCCGACGTGCCGTCAGGCTCGGCGAGACGGTCGTGGTCCAGGGCAGCGGACCGGTGGGGCTCGCCGCCGCAGCCATGGCACAGCTGGCCGGCGCCGCCCGGGTGATCATGGTGGGCGGCCCCGAGGCCCGCCTCGCGGTCGCCGAGCGACTCGGCATCGGTGACCTCCACCTCGACATCATCAACGGCCAGGACACTACGGCCGTCCTTGATGAGGTGCGCGCCGTGACCGGTGGATACGGCGCCGACCTCGTCATCGAGTGCGCGGGCGCTCCGAACGCCATCCCCCAGGGCATCGCCATGGCGCGGCGTGGCGGCTCCTACCTCGTCGTGGGGCAGTACACCGACCGTGGCGAGATCGACATCAACCCGCACCAGCTCGTCCATCGCCAGCTCTCCCTCTTCGGCTCCTGGGGATTCACCGGTGCGCACCTGGTCGCCTATGTGAATCTGCTGCCGGCTCTCAGCGAACGGTTCGATCTCAAGAGCCTGGTGACCGAGTTCCAGATGTCGGAGTGTGAAGAGGCTCTTCGGCACGTCGGCGCGGGCTCCGTCCTCAAGGCTGTGCTGCGTCCGTAGCCGAGAACCACGTCCGAGGGGGACCCTGTGCGGCTGAGCACCGTCATCCTGCCCACCCAGCGCTGGAGCGAGGGCGGCAGCCGCAGATGGCGGCATGCCGAGGAACTCGGATTCCACGCTGCCTACACCTACGACCACCTGTCGTGGCGAAGTCTGCGCGACCGGGCCTGGTTCGGCGCCGTGCCCACGCTGGCCGCTGCCGCGGCGGTCACCCGGTCCATCCGGCTGGGCACACTCGTCGCCTCGCCCAACTTCCGTCACCCGGTGCCGTTCGCCAAGGAACTCATGTCCCTCGACGACCTCTCGGACGGGCGCATCACTTTGGGAGTGGGCGCCGGAGCGGACGGGTTCGACGCCACGGTCATGGGGCGGGCGACGTGGTCGCCGCGTGAACGGACCGCCCGCTTCGAGGAGTTCCTCGAGCTCCTCGACCGGCTCCTGAGGGTTCCCGCCGTCTCGCACGACGGCGCGTTCTATCGCGCCCACGAGGCGTACAACCTGCCCGGGTGCCGCCAGAGTCCACGGCTGCCGTTCGCGGTGGCCGCCACCGGCCCACGGGGCATGAAGCTCGCGGCCCGGTACGGGCAGGCGTGGGTGACCCTGGGCGACCCGCGGCTGCCCGACGGCAACGAGCAGCAGTTCCACGCCACGATCGCCGGACAGGTCGAGAACCTGGAGAAGGCCCTCGCCGAGCAGGGGCGAACAACGCAGGACATCGAGCGGATCCTGCTGACAGGCTTCACCAGCGGCCGTCCGCTGCAGTCCGTCGATGCCTTCGTCGACTTCGCCGGACGCTACGCCGAGCTGGGCTTCACCGAGATCGTCGTCCACTGGCCCGTCGAGGATTCCGTGTTCGAGGCCGACGAGAAGGTCTTCGAACGCATCGCGTCGGACGCACGGACCCAACTTGCCGGCCGAGACATCGGGAGTGATCATGCCTGAGCCGCGCGGTGGGGAACTCGACCTCGTCTACACCCGCAAGGGCACGGGCGACCCCGTCCTGCTGATCACGGGGAGCGGTGGACGAGGCCGGGTCTGGGACGCCCATCAGGTGCCGGCTCTGGTGCGGGCCGGCTACCAGACAGTGACCTTCGACCACCGGGGTAGCGCGCCAGGGCCCACCGAGCCCTTCGGCCTGGACGACATGGTCGAGGACGCCGCCCGTCTCATCGAGGCCCTCGGTCTGGCCCCCTGCCGGGTGGTGGGCGTGTCGCTGGGCGCCATCGTCGCGCAGGAACTCGCCCTGCGTCGTCCCGGTCTGCTGCGCCAGGCCGTCTTCATGGCCACCCGCGGCCGGACCGACGCCATGCGCCGGGCCATGGTGACGGCCGAGATCGAGCAGAGCCGCGGCGGGCCCACCGTCTCGCCCACCCACCGCGGGCTGCTGCGGGCGATGCAGAACCTGTCCCAGTTCACCCTCAGGGACGATTCCCGGGCGGAGGACTGGATGGCCCTGATGGAAGGGCCGCACGACACGAGCGACGGCTACCGGTACCAGCTGGAGAGCACGCTGATCCCGAACCGCCTGAAGGACTACGCGGGCATCCAGGTGCCCTGCGCGGTGATTTCCTTCAGCGACGACATCGTCACTCCCCCTCACCTGGGCCGGGAGGTGGTCCAGGTCATCGAAGACTGCCACTACGTCGAGATCCCGCATTGCGGGCACTACGGGTATCTGGAAGACCCGCGGTCGGTGAACGAGGCACTGACCGCGTTCTTCGCGAAGTCCGTTGCCGGCCGTGTCACCGGGTGACCGGAGAACCCTCCCTGTCGTGTCCTGATACGGCGGCTCTCCACAGTCCCGCGTAGGCGCCTTCCCGAGCGAGGAGTTCATCGTGGCTGCCGTCCTCCACGACGGCGCCGCCGTCCATCACGATGATGCGGTCCGCACGGGCGGCGGTGGACAGGCGGTGCGCCACAAGCAGTGAGGTGCGGCCGGCGGTCAGCCGAGCGACGGCACGGGACACGGCCGCCTCGGTCGCCGGATCGAGCGCGGAGGTGGCCTCATCGAGCAGGAGGACGTCCGGGTCGACGAGCCGGGCGCGCGCGAGAGCGACGAGCTGACGCTGCCCCGCGGAGAGGTTCCGGCCGCCCTCCTCGACCGGGTGCCGGTAGCCCTCGGGGAGCCGGGACAACAGTTCGTGGGCGCCGACGGCGCGGGCCGCGGCGATCACCTCGGCCTGCGTCGCGGCGGGACGGCCATAGGCGATGGCATCGTGCACCGTGCCGCCCGAGAGGTGCGTCTCCTGCGGGACGATGCCGAGCCGGCGCCGGTAGTCACCGAGTTCCAGGGTGCGCAGGTCGAGCCCGTCGACCCGGACGGCACCGGATGACACGTCGTAGAACCGCCCGACCAGTTTGACGAGCGTGGACTTGCCCGCGCCGGTCTTGCCGACCAGCGCGACCGTCTGCCCGGCCGGGATGCTCAGCTGTACGTCGTGGACCGCGTCCCGGGTGGTGCCCGGGTAGCGGTAGCGGACGTCCATGAGGTCGATGGCGCCGGCCACCTTTCGTACCGGCAGGGGGTGTTCGGCGCTCGGCGTGCCGCTCGGGGTGCGGAAGAGGTCCAGGATGCGGCGGAGCCCGACGGAGGCCTGCTGGTAGCCGTCGAAGACCTGCGAGAGCTGGAGCACCGAGGCGAAGAGTACGTCCACATAGAGCAAGAACACCACGAGCAGCCCGATGGTCGAAGCGCTGGAGCGGACCCGCTCCGCCCCGAAGGCCAGCACGCACCCGGCGCTGGCCGCCGGCAGCAGCTCCACGAGCCCGAAGTAGCCGGCGGCGTAGCGCTGGGCGCGCAGTCGGGCTGTGCGGTAGGCGGCACTCTTGCGGGCGAACCGGTCGGCGACGCGCTCCGTCTGCCGAAACGCCTGGGCGATGCGCAGGCCCGCGACGTGTTCCTGCAGTGCGGCGTTGAGGGCGCCGGAGCTGTCGCGGGCGGCGTTGTACGCCTTGGCTGACGTCACCCGGAAGACAACGGTGGCCACGGCCAGGACGGGCAGCGCCGCACACACCACCAGGCCCAGGCGCCAGTCCAGGGCGAGCAGCACGGTGAGGACTGTGACGGTTGAGACAAGGCTGACGAGCGCCGTGGCGAAACCGGTCTGGCTGAATGCGGCGACCGCGTCCACGTCGGCGGTCAGCCTGGTCATGATGCGCCCCGACAGCTCCCGCTCGTAGTAGGACAGGTCGAGACGCTGCAGGTGGGCGAAGCCGCGCAGCCGCAGCAAGTAGCGGATCCGCTCGCCGAGCAGGCCGTTCGTCTGGATCTGGGCCAGGCTGACCGCCCAGCCCGCCAGTACGACGGCGACGGCGGCGATCGATGTTCCGAGCAGCACGGGCGACGCGGACCGTTGGATGCCGTCGTCGATGCCGGTGCGGATGAGCAACGGCACGAACACGCTGCCCAGTGCGTCGAGAAGGACCAGGACGGCTCCCAGCACGAGGGCACCGCGGAAGGGGCGCAGCAGGCGGCGCAGGCCGAAGCCTGGTTCCGCGTCGGGAGCCGGCGCGGTAGCGGCCGGGGCCAGGTCGGCGAGTTCCTCGAAGGCGCCCGGGGCCGGGGCGGCGGGGTCGCCGGGGACGGCCGGGTCCGCTGGCGACACGGACGCATTCCGGTGCTCGGGCTGCCCGAGTATCGCTGCCCCGTCCTCGCCGTCCGGTTCCCGTTCCGGGCCGGCCAGCAGGGCCTGGTACGCCGGGCAGCGGGCGGCCAGTTCGTCGTGGGTGCCGCTGTCGACGACCCGGCCGCCGTCCAGGAAGGCGACCCTGTCGGCGAGTTGCAGGGTGGCTCGGCGGCGGGCGATGAGCAGGGTGGCCCGGCCGGTCATGACCTGCCGTAGCGTGGCGTGGATCTCCTTCTCGGTGCGGGGGTCGACGGCCGAGGTGGCGTCGTCGAGCAGCAGCACACGCGGGTCGGTGAGCAGCGCGCGAGCCAGTGTGATGCGCTGCCGCTGCCCGCCGGAGAGCGTGAAACCACGCTCGCCGACCCGGGTGTCGTAGCCGTCGGACAGTTCGCGGATGAACCCGTCGGCACCCGCCGCCGTGGCCGCCGCGGTCACTTCGCCCAGGGTGGCGTCCGGGCGACCGTAGGCGATGTTGTCGCGTACGGTGCCGGCGAAGAGGAAGCTGTGCTCCGGCACCAGGCCGATCGCGGAGCGCAGCGAGTCGGCGGTCAGGTCTCGGACGTCGTGGCCGCCCACGCGCACGGCGCCGCCCCGCACGTCGTAGAACCGCGGGAGCAACTGCGCCAGGGTCGACTTGCCGGATCCGGGCGCACCCACGAGCGCGAGTGTCTCGCCCGGCCGCACCGTCAGCGAGACCCCGTCAAGGGCCAAAGGCGCGTCGTCGGCCGTGCCGTAGCCGAAGGTCACGTGTTCCAGTTCAACGCCGACCGGGCCCGGCGGCAGGTGCGCCGCGCCGGGCCGGTCCGTCACCCGCGGCCTGGTGTCGATCATCTCGAAGACCCGCACGACGCTGGCGCGTGCCTGGTGGACGCCCGTGACGACGGTGGCCAGACCGCGCAGCGGGGAGACTATCTGCGCGACATACGTGGAGAACGCCACGAACGTGCCGAGGGAGATGGAGCCCTGCGAGGCCAGCCAGCCGCCGGTGGCGAGGATGCCCACCTGGCCGAGAAGCGGCAGTGCCTGGAGGGTCGAGCTGTACAGGGAGTTGAGGCGGACGACCCGGCTCCGCGCCGTGAACAGCTCGTGCGCCGCGGTGGCCAGGCCCCGCAGCTCCCGCTCCTCCTGCGCGAACCCCTTCACCACGCGGACCCCCGCGACCGCGCCGTCGACAACGGTGGCTACGGCGGCTTCGCGCTCCCGCGCCTCCAGGGTGGCGGGGTACAGGCGCCTGCTGCTGTGCCAGGCGGTCAGCAGCAACAGGGGCAGCACGAGCAGCATCACCAGGGTGAGCAGTGGTGAGAGGGCCACCATGACCGCGAGGGACAGAATCAGCAGCAGGACACTGGCGAGGACGTTGGGCAGCAGGGCGAGCAGGCCCTGAGCCATGGACAGATCGTAGATCGACCGGCTGACCACCTGCCCGGTCGGCAGGGCGTCCTGGCCCGCCCCGTCGAGCCGGGACAGCGCGCGGAACGCGGCTGTCCGCAGATCGTGCTGGACGTCGCAGGACAGGCGCGCCGCGAGACAGCGTTGCGCGGCGCCGGCGCCGAAGCGGACGAGTCCGGCGCCGGCGAGCGCCAGCAGGCAGGGCAGCAGCGGTAGATCGCCCGCAACGATGACCCGGTCCACGATGGCCCGGCTGATCAGCGGCATCGCGGCCGCGGCCGCGATCGCCGCCACGGCCGCGGCCAGAGTGAGAGCGATGGTGCGGGGGTAGCGGCGGCAGCAGCCGAGGAGGCGCCGCATCGGTGAGCCGGACGGGTCGGGCCCGCCGGTACGGCGGCGTCCGCGCCGCCTGACGGGAGGCGTCACCGCACGCCCCCATTCCCGGCGAGCTTCGCGGCGACCACCTCGGAGATCTCCTTGAGGGGACCTCCGGTGGTCATGTCGGCGTGGGCACAATCGACCGGGTGGTCGGTGATGTGTCCCTCCACATAGGGGGCCCAGAGGGTGTGGGCGCCCTGCCGGTCCGGCCGACCCGCGGTGGCGGTGAAGAACTCCACATCGCCGCGGAACACCTCGGGTCGGTGACCGGCCGAGATCCGCATGCCGTTGGCACAGACGGCCACGACCCGGGCGAGCGTCTTCTCGTCGAGCCCGGTGAGGGCTCCGCCCTGGTGCCGCAGCAGTTCCGCGGCCTTGACGAGCGGAGGGACGGCCGCGTCGCGCAGTTCGTCATGGATGCCCATGTCGCGCAGCAGCCCCTGGAGGATATCGATCTCGTCCGGAATGTCCATGTCGGCCATGTCGGTGCCGTTGGGTGGGTAGCCGTCGAGGAGCGCCAGGAACGCGACACTCTCCCCCTGCTCCTGGAGCGTGGTCGCGACGGCGTGCGCGGCGACGGCTCCGAACGACCAGCCGAGAAGGTGGTACGGGCCGGTCGGCTGGACCGCGCGGATCTGGGCCGCGTAGTCGGCGGCCATCTCCGCCAGAGTGCCAGGCAGTGCCCGTTCCTCGGCGATGCCGCGTGCCTGTAGCCCGTACACCGGCTGGTCGGGGTGGAGGTGCTGGAGCATGCCGACGTAGGCCCAGCTCAGGCCGCTGGCGGGGTGGACGCAGAAGAGCGGAGGCCGGTCGCCGTCCGGTCGGAGCGGCATGAGCTGGGCCATGCCGTCGCCCGGGTCCTCGCCGTCGAACCGCTGGAGCAGTCGCGCCACCGTGGGGGCCTCGAACAGCGCCCGCAGGGAGACCCGCACCCCGAAGACCTTCTTGATCCTGCTGATCAGGCGCGTCGCGAGCAGCGAGTGGCCGCCGAGAGCGAAGAAGCTGTCGTCAATGCCGACCCCCGTGACGCCGAGCACTTCCGCGAACAGACCGCAGAGGGCCTCCTCCTGCGGGTTGCGCGGCGCGCGCCCGGCGCTGCGGGCGGTCGCGTCGGGCCGTGGCAGGGCCCGCCGGTCGAGCTTGCCGTTCGGGGTGAGGGGGAAGGTCTCCAGGGCCACGAAGACCGTGGGCACCATGAAGTCGGGCAGCAGTTCCGCCAGGCGGCCACGCAGCTCGTCGAGGTCGAGCGGTGCGCCGTCGGCGGGCAGCACATAGGCGACGAGTCGCTGGTCGCCGGGCCGGTCCTCGCGGAGCACGACGGCGGCCTGGAAGATCTGCCACTGCGCGGTCAGCGCCGCCTCGATCTCGCCCAGTTCGACGCGGAACCCGCGCAGCTTGACCTGCTCGTCGATGCGGCCCAAGAACTCCAGCTCGCCGCTGCGCCGCCGCCGCATGAGGTCACCGGTGCGGTACATCCGCGCGCCGGGAGGCCCGTAGGGGTCGGCGACGAAGCGGTCGGCGGTCAGGCCCGGGCGGCCCGCGTAGCCTCGGGCCAGCTGGCCGCCGGCGAGGTACAGCTCGCCGGGAACGCCCGCGGGCACGGGCCGCAGGCCGTCGTCGAGGACGTACGCCCGTACCCCGGGCACCGGACGGCCGACCGGCAGACAAGCGTCGCGTCCTGTGCGGTCACGTCCGGCCTCGTGGTGGGTGACCTGGACGGTGGACTCGGTGGGTCCGTACAGGTTGACGCACGGCACGCCCCAGGCGTCCTGGGCGAGTTCGGCCAGGGCGGCGGGCAGCGGTTCACCGCCGACGAAGAGCCGCCGCAAGGACGCCTCCGTGGTGCCCGCCGCCACCGCCGCCGCGCATAGCTCGGACAGCAGCGACGGCACGACCTGGGCGACCGTGACGCCGTTCCCGGTGATCTGGTCGACCAGTTGGTGCGGGTCGGCGGCCACGTCGGCGCTCACCAGGTGTATGGCAGCGCCGGTGAGCAGCGGCAGCCAGATCTCCCAGACGGCGGCGTCGAAGCTGAACGAGGTGCGGGCCAGCACCTTGTCCGTTGTGCCAAGGGGGTAGGTCCGGGCCATCCACCGCAGGTGGCCGGTGACCGCCTCGTGGGCGACGACAACTCCCTTCGGCCGGCCCGTGGAGCCCGAGGTGTAGATCAGGTACGCGGGGTGGCCGGGCAGGAGCGGGTGGTGCCGTGCCGTGTCCGGCACATCCGCGACGGCCTCCCGCGCGACGGCCTCCGCTATGTCCTCGAGCACGATCACTGTGCCCTGTGGCAGGGAGGCCCGCTGTGCCGCGCTCGTGAGCACCACTGTGGGCCGGGCGTCCTCGAGCATGTGGGCGATCCGCTCGGCCGGGTACCGCGGGTCCACCGGCACATAGGCGGCGCCGGTCTTCAGGACCGCGAGCATCGCCACCACCGCGTCCGTGGAGCGCGGCAGCACCAGGGCCACCGTGGTCTCGGGAGCCGCGCCGTGTCCGATCAGATACCGGGCGAGGTGGTTGGCCCGCGCGTTCAGCTCGGCGTAGGTAAGTTCCACTCCGTCGAAGACGACGGCCGTCGCCTCCGGGACGCGGGCCGCCTGCTCCTCGAAGAGGTCCGGCAGAGTCCGCGCATCGACGCCGGCGTCCGGACCTTGCGTGCCGCGGACCAGTTCCTCGTGCTCGTGCGCGGACAGGATGTCCAGGCCACTGACGGGCCGGTCGGCGTCGGCCACGGCGGCGGTGAGCAGTCGCCCGAACCGCTCGGAGATCTGTTCGACCGTCACCCGGTCGAACAGGTCGACCGCGAACTCGAAGGTTCCGGCGAGCCCCGCGGGGGTGTCGTCCGGACCGTACGTCTCGCGGACGCTCAGGGACAGGTCGAACTTCGCCGTGGTGGCGGGTGTCGCTTCCGCCGCGACCGCCAGGCCGTCGAGCCGCACCTCGGCCTGTTCCGTGTTCTGGAAGGTCAGCATGACCTGGAACAGCGGGTGCTGGGACATGGAGCGGGCCGGGTTCAGCACCTCGACAAGATGCTCGAACGGCACGTCCTGGTGCGCGTACGCGGCCAGGTCCGTCTCCCTCACCCGTCCGACGAGTTCGCGGAAGGTCGGGTCACCTGACAGGTCGGTGCGCAGCACCAGGGTGTTCACGAAGAAGCCGACGAGGTCGTCCAGTGCCTCGTCCGTGCGGCCGGCCACCGGTGAACCGATCGGAATGTCCGTCCCCGCACCCAGCCGGGACAGCAGCGAGGCAAAGGCCGCCTGCACCACCATGAACATGCTCGCGCCCGACTCCCGGGCCAGCTCCGCCAGGCCCGCGTGAGTGTCCGAGTCGAGGGTGAAGGCTACATGGCCGCCCCGGTACGACGCCGTCGCGGAGCGAACCCGGTCGACGGGCAGCTGGAGCTGTTCGGGCAGCTCGGCGAGGTGGTTCTGCCAGTACGCGACCTGGCGGCTGAGCAGGCTGTCCGGGTCGGTCTCGTCACCGAGCAGGTCCCGCTGCCACAGTGCGTAGTCCGCGTACTGCACCGGCAGCGGCTCCCAGGCGGGGGCGTGTCCCTCGGTGCGGGCCGCGTACGCCCTGGCCACGTCCCGCGCCAACGGTGCCATGGACCAGCCATCGCCCGCGATGTGGTGGAGCACCACGACCAGGACGTGTGTGGTGCCGTCCACTGCGAACAGGCAGGCGCGCAGCGGTGGTTCGGATGCCAGGTCGAAGCCGCGCTGTGTCTCGTCGGCCAGGGCATGGGGCAGCTCTGCCTCGGTCAGCGGCACGGCGAGCAGGGTCGGGCACGCGTCGTCCACGTCCAGGACGTGCTGGAAGGGCGTGCCGTCGGCGCCCTCGGGGAACACGGTGCGCAGCGACTCGTGCCGGGCGACCACGTCGCGAATCGCCGCGCGCAGCGCCGCCTGGTCCACGGCTCCGGTGACGCGGAGAGCGATGGGCAGGTTGTACGCCGAAACCGTACCGCCTTCGAAGCGGTTGAGGAACCACAGGCGACGCTGTGCGAAAGACAGCGGCACCTCGGCGGGGCGGTCCATCGGGGTCAGTGCCGTCCTCGCGGCTCCGGCGTCCGCGACCCGCTCGGCGAGCTGGGCCACGGTCGGCCCCTCGAACAGGACGCGCAGGGGCAGCTCCACGCCGAGCAGTGCACGCACCCTGCTGACCACCCGGGTGGCGAGCAGGGAGTGGCCGCCGAGGTCGAAGAAGCTGTCGTCGATGCCGACCCGCTCCAGGCCCAGCACTTCGGTGAAGACCGCGCACAGGAACTCTTCCCGCCCGTTGCGCGGGCCGCGTCCCGAGGAGGTGTACTCCGGTGCCGGCAGGGCGCGCCGGTCCAGTTTGCGGTTCGCGGTCAGGGGCAGCTCCGCCAGGGTCACGATCGCGGCGGGGACCATGAACCCGGGCAGCCGTCCGCTCACGTACCGGCGCAGCTCGCTCTCGTCGAGCGATGCCGCCGCCCGCGGTACGGCGTAGGCGACCAGGCGCTTGTCCCCCGGCCGGTCCTCCCGAGCGACCACCGCCACCTGCGACACCAGCGGATGCCCCGCAACCACCGCCTCGATCTCACCCAGCTCCACCCGGAAACCACGGATCTTCACCTGGAAGTCCGCCCG
>NZ_JBSFVT010000038.1:0-33911 GCF_053592455.1 Streptomyces sp. NPDC002676
GCCCGGTTACATTCCGAACCCGGAAGCTAAGCCTCACAGCGCCGATGGTACTGCAGGGGGGACCCTGTGGGAGAGTAGGACGCCGCCGAACAATCATTGAGGGAAAGCCCCGCACCGTATGGTGCGGGGCTTTTTCATGTTGAGGATGCTAGTCCCGCGTGACCCAGCCCTTCTCGTATGCACGCCAGCCCAGTTGCAGGCGGGACGTGGCCCTCGCGAGTTCCATCAGCCCCTTGACCCGCCGCTGTACGGTGCGCGGTCCCAGCCCCAGCTGTTTGGCGACGCTCGCGTCGGTCATTCCGGCCAGCAGCAGGGAGAGGATCTGCAGGTCGGTGGCGTCGGGTCCCGGCTGCTGCGCCTCGACGACCTCCTCGCCCTCGCCGAGCCGTAGCGGCAGCGCGTCCCGCCACACCGCCTCGAACAGGCCCATCAGTGACTCCAACAGCCCGCTCGCATGGACCACCAGGGCCGCGGGCTCGGCACCCCGCGCGTTGAGCGGCACCATCGCGAGGGCGCGGTCCGCGACGGCCAGCTTGGTCGGCACCCGATCGACGACCCGGACCTGTTCATTGCGTCCCAGTGCCGCGGTGAGCTCGGTGACCCCGCCGGGCAGCGACAGCGCCTCGCGCTCCAGCACCGCGCGGTAGGCGACCCCGCGGTTCGCCGCCCGCTCCTCGGCCGAGTTGTCCATGGGGGCGACGGCGACGGGTTTCCCGGTGACCAGGACACAGACCTCGTAGGTCGCCCCCAGCTGGAGCTGGAGGAAACGGTGCGAGACGGCGCTCGCGCCGGTCACCACCTCGACCAGGTCGTGCACCGCGGGCTCCCCGGCTTCCCCGGCTTCCGCCCGGTACTCCTCCGCCAGCAGCGCCGCGGCCATTTCGGCCTGCTCCAGCTCATGCCGCTGCTGGGTGAGCAGCGCGCCGAGGGCGACCCCCGGCGGGGCCGCCACCCAGCGTCCCGCACGGGCCGAGGACTGGGCGGCGAGGCCCTGCCGTTCGAGCCGGCGCAGCGCACCCTCCGCGGCGGTCTCGGTGAGCGACAACCGGTGCGCGAGGCCGGGGACGTCGGCGGCCCCGAGCGTGACCAGCACGCGGTACGCCGACTCCTGCGTCTCGTCGAGACCTATCGCTCCCAACATCCCCGACCCCTCCCGGAGGCAATGCTTCCACGGCACCCGTGGCGGGAAATGGGCACGGCGCATTCCCGCCCCGGCACATCATTCCCGCACCACCCACCCCTTTGCCAAGGTGTCGCCACCGCAGCACCGACAAGCAAGGGGGAGAGCAATGCGCCCGATAACGCGTACGGCCTTGGGGGCGGCGACCGCCGCCGTCCTGGCCGTCACCGCGATCGCCCCGTCAGCGGCCGCCCCGCCGCAGGACGACGCGTCCGCCAAGAGGCCACTCGTCGGCAGCGAGACGGCAGTGAACGCACAGGCGGACAAGCCCGTCACGGTCACTCTCGTCACCGGCGACAAGGTACTCGTGAGCACCGACACCTCCGGCCGCAGCACCGCCACCGCGCTGCCGCGCGAGGACGGCAGCGTGCCGCTGCTGGAGACCCGCCAGATGGGCAAGGACCTGTACGTCTGTCCCGAGGGCGCCGCCACGGCGCTCGCCGCCGGCCGGGTCGACGACGGACTCGAGTCCAGGGGAAGATCGCACTGGTCCGTATCGCCGACGGCCAGGGCTCCGTCCTTCAGCAGGCCCGCAACGCCAAGGCCGCGGGCGCCAAGGCAGTCCTCGCGTACCACTCCGCCCCCCAGCTGGCCGGCGGCGAGGTCACCCTCCGCTGGAAGGCCAGCGCGAAGGCGCCGTACACCTACAACCTCGCCTTCCCGCGGGGCGGCGGGATCGACGAGGACCTGACGTACCGGGTCGACGACGAACGGCTCGGCCGCACGGAGGCGACCTACCACGCCATGGGCGTCGCCGCCGACTACATCGATTTCCTGGGCGCCTCCCAGCCGAACGGGAGGCAAGTGCTGCTCCCGGCCGAGAGTCTCCCGGTACCCGTCACCCGCACCGAGTTCTTCACTCCCGGCGACACGTCCTGGCAGCACACCGTCTCCAGCAGCTTCCCCTGGGGGGAGTTCATGATCGGCCGGTCGCGGGCGTACCAGGCGGGTGACCAGCGCGCGGAGGACTGGTACGACGGAGTGATCGCCCCGGTCGCCCCGCGCGACGCCGACGGAAAGCCCCTCCTCACCGCCGAACGCCAGGGCAACCTGATCGGCTTCGCCGCCGCGATGTGGGGCGACGGCACCCACCACGCCGTGGACGGTTCCTTCGGCGACATCGGCAACCTGCGGCTGCGCCGCAACGGCCAGGAGATCGGATCGAGCACCTACGCCTTCGGGGTCTTCGAGGTCCCGGCGGAGGAGGCGTCGTACGAACTCGAGCAGAACACCGAGAAGTTCGCCTTCCCGGCCAAGGTCTGGCAGCGGTCCACCAGCGTCAGGACCGTCTGGAAGTTCCGCTCCGCGCTCGACGAGAGCGTCTACTCGCAGGGCATCCCGATCATCTTCCCCCGGTACGGACTCCCTGAGGACGGCAACAAGACCCTCGCCCCGGCCGACGGGCAGAAGATCACCCTGACCGCCACCGGCCACGCCGGCTACACCCCGGCCGCCCTGACCGGGGCCGAACTGTCGTACTCGTACGACGGAGGCACCACCTGGACCGAGGCTCCGGTCGCCGAGCACGACGGCACCTGGACCGCGACCGTGGACCACGCGGGCGCCTCCGGCAAGCAGGTCACGCTGAAGGCCGAACTGACGGACGCACGCGGCAACTCCGTCATCCAGACCGTGGCCCGCGCCTACGACGTGCGCTGACCACGAACTGCCCCGCCGGGCGTCCTGCTTGTGAGGGAAGGGACGCCCGGCGGAGGGCTTCGAAAGGACCCGGACCCGCTCTGCGCTTCGGACGGTCGGATGCCGCCAAGCCGGCGCCAACCCGTTGCACAGCCCCAGCCAAGTCCTCTGCCGATGCTGGGTGCACGCAGCACCGGCAGCGAGACGGGCCGTCCAAGGACGCCGAAGCCGCACGATCCCCGAGAAGTGCGCCGTCATCCATCGAATACCGGGAGCGACGTGGGTCTGGACGGAGGTCTCATGAGGCAGTCGATACACAAGCGCGGTCTTTATCTCGGAGTCTTGCCGGAAAGAGCGGCGGTCAAGGACGGCTCGACGCTGCTCACACTTGATCACGATCTGGATGTTCTCCCGGAGGCGGGACGGCGCCTCACGGTGGCCGAGCTCGCCCGTCATGTGGTGGACTTGGCGGGCCGGATCGCGGCGGCCGGGGTGAGACCCGGGGAACGCGTCGTGATCCACAAGGACGCCAACTTCGACGTGTGGCTGCTGGCCACCGCGGTGGCGCGTGCCGGTGCGGTCCCGGTGATGCTGTCCCACTCGCTGGACAGCACGACCATCGCAGCCCTGCTCAAGCGACTTGACCAGCCACACCTGCTCAGCGACGGGCCCAAGCTCGACGCGTTGGCCGACGTACCGCTCGCGGAGCTCACCAAAAACGTGATCAGTGTGGGCGACTCCGGGCCGGGGGTGACCTCGCTCGCCGAGCTCGCCGGATCGCCCTCGGTGCACGCGGTGTTCCAGGGGCTGGACGAGCCGGCGATGATCACGCACACCTCCGGCACCACCGGGCTGCCCAAGCTGGTGGTGCACACGCCGCGGACGATGCGCGCCCGGCTTCGGCCGCAGCTGTTCCTGCTGGCGATGATGAGGAAGCGGGAAACCGTCGCTATCCATATCGCCTTCGGTCATTCGCGGATGTTCGCCGCGATGGCCCTGTGCCTGGCCAAGGCGATGCCGGTGCTGCTGGTGAACCACGGCGATCCCGACGACGTCGCCGACTTCTTCGCCAAGTACCGGCCAGGACTCATCGAGGCGCTTCCCAACTCGTTCCTGGCGTGGGAGGGCCTGGCCGACGATCCGCGGAAGCCGTTCGCGTCGGTGAAGGTCTTCAGCAGCACGTTCGACGCGATCCACCCGAGAACGGTCCGTCGGCTGCTCGACGCCTCCGAGCGTCAAGCGCCGCAGTTCTTCCAGATCTACGGGCAGAGCGAGGTCGGCCCGGCGGTCGGCCGCCCCTACTTCCGCAGTTCCATGCACCGCATGGACGGGCGCTGCGTGGGCTACCCCCTGCCGGGCAGCGCGCGAGTGAGGCTGGTGAGCCAGAACGGCGAGCGGCCGTCGGCGCAGAACCCCGGCTCCATCGAAGCCCGTTGGGACGGCCTGGCGAAGACCTATTACGGCGAGCAGGAGCGCTACGACGCCAACGTCCACGACGGATGGTGGCGGACAGGGGACGTCGGTTACCGCACGAAGTTCGGCTGCCTGCACATGCTCGACCGGGAATTCGACACGATCCCCGGGGTGGGCAGCAACCTCGAGATCGAGGATGCCGTGCTGGACAGGCTGGAAGAGGTGATCGAGCTCGTCGTGGTGCCCGGCCCGAAGTCCGCCGCGATCCCGGTCGTCTGCACCCACAAGGACCAACCACTCGACCTGGACCGCTGGCGCGCGGCCGTCGCCGGGTATCCGCAGCTGGCCGACCCGATCCAGATCCCGCTGGCCGAACTGCCACGCACCGCCACGCTGAAGACGCGCCGGGTCGAACTGTCCCGCCGCCTCCACGAACAGATCCAACAAGAGATCCAGCAACAGGCATGAGCCATGGCCGACCGAACACGGCGTTCTCGACGTGGCGCTGCGCGGACGCACGCAGCGCACCGGCCTGATGAGGTGAGGCCGCAGGTCATCGCCGCCCTGGAGGACGGCCTGGCCTCGCCAAGTCGGCGGCAAGTCGCGGCCAAGTTCCGTGGCCGAGCCTTGGGCGCATGGAGCTCCAAGATAAGGGAAACGTCACCAGTGAGGTAGCCGGAGCTGACCCGGAAGACGCGGTGCAGGCTCTCTATTCGGTTATCGAGGAATCCGCTCGGCTGCTGGATGTGCCGTGCTCGCGGGACAAGGTCCTGCCCATCCTGAACGTGTACGGCGACGGTCTCGCGGACGCCGTGATCGCGTTCAGGATGGGGACCGGTGCGCGGCACGAGGGAGACCTCGACTGCCGGTTCACGGTTCCGCTGGACGTTGATCCGTATGAGCTGGCCGTGTCGAACGGCCTGACCGAGGCGACGGCCCATCCCGCCGGCGCCCTGCTCGCGGACATCAGGGAACACTGCCCCATTGACAGTTACGGTATCGACTTCGGGGTCGTCGGGGGTTTCAAGAAGATCTGGCTGGTCTTGCCCCGGGGTGACCTCCAGGGAATTTCGAAGCTTGCCGGGATTCCGTCGATGCCGCGCGGTCTGGGCGAGAGCATCGATTTCTTCGACCGGCACGGCCTGGGTGACACGGCAGGTCTGCTCGGGATCGACTACCGGCACAGAACGGTGAATGTGTACTTCGGCGAGCAGCCCCCTGGGTGCTTTGAACCGGAGTCCATTCGTTCGATGCTCCGCGAGGTCGAGCAGGCAGAGCCGACCGAGCAGATGCTCACGCTCGGCCAGAAGGCATTCGGGATCTATGTGACCCTGAACTGGGATTCCCCGAAGCTCGAACGGATCTGCTTTGCCGTGGCGACCCCGGATCCGACAGGACTTCCCATTCCGCTCGACCCGAAGGTCGAGCGATACGTGAAGCACGTGCTGAACTCCCAGGAAAATCCGAGGTTCGTCTACGCCGTCGCGTCCCAGCCCGACGGCGAATACTACAAACTCCAGTCCTACTACCGGTGGCGTCCCGAAGTACTGGACATCATGCAGTTGTCTGACGGGGTCATCAAGGATCCGGTATAGCGACGCTCATTCACCTCTGGAAGGACGGATCATGGGCACTATCGAGGTTCCGGTTTTGATCGTGGGCGGGGGCGGGACCGGCTTGTCCGCCTCTGTTCTCCTGTCCGATCACGGTGTTGACCACCTTTTGGTGGAGCGGCGTGCGGACACGTCGAAGCTGCCGAAGGCGCATTACCTCAATCAGCGCACGATGGAGATCTTCCGTCAGCACGGTCTGCACGGCGAGGTGGCCGAACAGGGCGCGCCACTGGAGAAGTTCGGCAAGGTGCGCTGGCAGACCACGCTGACCGGTGAGGGACCCCTGGACACGCGGCTGATCCATGAGATGGACGCGTTCGGCGGTGGTGCGCTGCGCGAGAAGTACGAGGCGGCCGGGCCCGCCATGCCGGTCAAGCTGCCGCAGGTACGGCTGGAGCCGATCCTGCGCCGTCACGCCGAGGACCGTAATCCCGGGCGTATCCTCTTCGGCCACGAGCTGACCGCGCTGTCCGACAACGGTGACCGTGTCATCGCCGAGGTCCGCAACGTCGAGACCGGGGAGCTCACCACGGTCGAGGCGCAGTACGTCGTCGCGGCGGACGGAGGCCGCACGGTCGGTGCCGCTCTCGGCGTGCAGATGCAGGGCCTGCCTGCCCTGTTCGACGCCACGACGGTCTACTTCTCCGCCGATCTGTCGAAGTGGTGGAACGAGGGCTCGATCATCACCTGGTTCCTCAACCCCTACCGCGCGGACCTCACCAACGCCCTCATCGAGATGGGGCCGACCTGGGGCAAGCACTGCGAGGAATGGGGCCTGCACGTCTCCCTGGCCGGTGTGGACCGGTCCGACGAGCAGGCGGTGGTCGCCAGGATCCGCGAGGTCCTCGGCCTGCCCGAGCTGGAACTGACCCTGCACGAGGTGACGAGCTGGACCGTGGAGGCGGTGATCGCCGAGCGCTACCGGTACGGACGGGTGCTGCTCGCCGGTGACGCCGCGCACCGCCAGCCGCCCGCCGTCGGGCTCGGTCTGAACACCGGTATCCAGGACGCGCACAACCTTGCGTGGAAGCTGGCCGCGGTGCTCACCGGCCGCGCCCCCGGCGGCCTGCTCGACACCTACGAAGCGGAGCGGCGGCCCATCGGCCAGTTCAACATCGGTTGGGCGATGTCCGCGGCCTCCGCCCACCAGGTCGCCATCGACGCCGCCGTCGGCCTCGGCCAGCACGTCCCGCCGGAGCGCCGGACGATGATGTTCGGCGGATACTTCGCCCCGACTCCGGGCGGCGTGGCCCAGCGGGCGCGGGCCGCGGAGATCTTCGCCACCCATCGTGGCGAGTGCCAGGCGCACGACGTGGAGGTCGGCTTCGCCTATGAGCAGGGCGCGGTCGTCCCGGACGGCAGTCGGCCGCCGGCCCGCGCGCCGCTGGGTGATGTCCACCAGCCCACGACCCGCCCGGGGCACCTGGTGCCGCACGCGTGGATCGAGCGCGACGGCCGGCGCCTGTCCACCCATGACCTGACCGGCTCCAAGACCGGTTTCGTGCTGATCACCGGCCCGAACGGAACGCCGTGGAGCGAGGCGGCCGCGCAGGTGGCGGAGAAGTTCTCGATCCCGATCGTCACGGCCCGCATCGGGCACGGCGCGGAGTACGCCGACGTCGACGGCAGCTGGGAGGCCGTCCGGCAGATGACCGACGAGGGCGCCCTCCTGGTCCGGCCCGACAACCACGTGGCATGGCGCAGCCCGAGCGGCGACGCAAACCCGGCAGACGCTCTGGGAAACGCCATCTCCCGCATCTTGGACCAGGTTGCCGCGTAATCGGGAGGACTGCTTCAGGCGTCCTCGACCGAGTGCCGTTCGCACACATTCACCTGGCCCGCAACGTCCCCTCGAAGAAAGAAACAGCGCATGATCAATCGGAGATCCCTCCTCTTCGGCGCGGGCGGGGCCGCGCTGGCCGCGACGGTGCTGCCCGGCTCCGCACGCGCCCAGGCCTCGTCCGGCGTCTGCTGGAGCCAGTTGCGCCGCCACCTCCAGGGACGGCTGGTGCTGCCGTCGGACGCGGACTATGCGACCGCCAAGCAGCTCTACCAGGTCCAGTTCGACGACACCGCACCCCGGGCGGTCGCCTACTGCGCCTCTGCCGCCGACGTCGCGGTGTGCCTCGCCTTCGCCCAGGACAACGCCCTGCCCATCGCCGCGCGCAGCGGCGGCCACAGCGCGGGCGGATACTCCACGACACCGGGTCTCGTGATCGACGTGTCCGGGCTCAACTCCGTCACCCTCGGCAGCGACACCGCGACGATCGGCCCCGGGGCGCAACTCGTCGACGTCACGAACACGCTCGCGCCGGCCGGGCTGACGATATCCGGCGGCTACTGTCCGACCGTCGCGGCCGGCGGGTTCCTGCAGGGCGGCGGCATGGGCCTGTTCACCCGGAGCATCGGCATGGCTTCGGACAAGGTGACGTCGGCGCAGGTGGTCCTCGCCAACGGCAGGGCCGTGACCGCCTCACCGGAGCAGCACAGCGACCTCTACTGGGCCCTCCGTGGCGGCGGTGGCGGCAACTTCGGCATCGTGACCTCCTACACGATCGCCCCTACGCCCCTCGCCAACATCGCCGTCAGCAGCCTCACCTGGACCTACGACCAGGCGCTGGACATGCTGGACGGCTGGGCTCGATGGCTGGCCGACGCACCGTGGTCGATCGGCAGCGGCGTCAACATCACACTCCAGGACGCCGCGCCCGGCAAGGTCCCGACCGCGAACATCTTCCTGGGCTCCGTGGACACCGGCCCGGGGTTCGCCGCCGAGATCGACCGGCTCCTCGCCCTGGTCGGCCACGCCCCGGCTTACCGGCAGTCGTTCACCGCGCCCTACAAGTCGGTCATGATGTCCCTCTACAGGTGCGCCGACCTCACGGCGGACCAGTGCCACCGCAGCGACACGTCCCCCGGGGGACAGATCCCCAGGCCGGCGTTCGGGGCGTGGCGCAGCCGCCTGTTCAGCGAGGCGATGCCGCGCGACGGATGGTCGCAGGCGCTCGCGGTACTCGACTCGGACCGGCTTGCCGGGCAGGCCCGCCAGATGCAGATCTCCGCCATGGGCGGGCAGGTCAACACCGTGTCGCGCACTGCCACCGCGTACGTGCACCGCGACACCCTCTTCTCGGTCAGCTTCCTCACCTCGAACGCCGTCGCGCCGGCCTCCGACGAGGCCAAGGACGCCGCGGGCCGGTTCGTCGATGCCGGCTTCGCCGCGATCGATCCCTATTCGAACGGCGAGACGTACCAGAACTTCATCGACCCCCGCCTCTCGGACTGGGAGCTCTCCTACTACGCGGAGAACTATCCGCGACTGATGCAGGTCAAGGAGAAGTACGACCCGCACAACCTCTTCCGTTTCAAGCAGAGCATTCGCTGATCCGCGCTCGTCCTCGAAGTCGGCGCTTTTCGCGGCGCGTTGTTCCGGCTTGTCGCCAAGCCGGCACCACGTCGCGGAAAGCGCCGGCCAAGTATTTAGGAGCATGGCATGAAACCACCGCATGTGACGCGTTCGGCTCCGATGCCGTGGCCCGTGGAAGTCGACCGGGATCACGTGCGCCAGGCGACATCCCGGCTGCTCGGCTACGTCAGCAGCAGGGTCGATCCCGACGGAGCGATACGCGAGCAGTGTGAGAGCCGAGTGCTGGAGTCGGCGCTCGCGCTGTCGCTGATGACGCGCACCGGTATGGCCTCGCCCGCCCGGGATCGCCTGCTCGCCTTCCTCCAGGCGCACCGGAACTCCCCGGAGCAGCTCGACCGCGTCCTCGCCACACTCGCCGTCGGCGGGGCCACCGGCGGGGCAGCCGCCGGTGACGCCGCGTTCGTCGGCAAGCTGACGGACGGCGTGCTCGGCGCCGCACCGGGGTTCATCTCCAGCCGCCGCCGCGACATGGTGCACGCGGTGTTGTCGGTGCTCGGGTGCCCGTTGCCGTCCGGCGTCGCGCCGGCGGCGGGCGGAGTGGTCCCCAGCGATCCCATCCACTCCTGGGCCGCCGTCCAGCAGGCCGCCGTGACGCTGATCCTCGCCGCCGCGGCGGACGTCAGCAACGAGGCCACCGCTGCCGCGCTGAGCACGCTGACGGCGACGAACCCGGCGACGACGGTGTGGGAGGGGTATGTGCTGATGCACATCCTGACGCTGCACGGGCTCGCCGGTGTCCCCGGGCAGGAAGCGACCGTGCGCAGCGGCCTGGAGACACTGCTGCGCCACCAGCGTGCCGACGGCGGCTTCCCGTTCGTGGCGGCGATGCACAACTGGTGCACCTCGACCGCCGGAATGGGTCTCGCCGCGGCCGGTGCCCCGTACAGCCTGCTGCGGAGGATGGCCGGGGTGCTCGCCGCCCACCAGGGTGGCGCCCCGGGGCGCTCCCTTTCCCGCGGCGCGACGCTCAGCGGCGGCTGGTCCATGTCCCCCGAGGTGGCGCAGAACGACGTCGACGACACCTCGTGCGCCCTGGAGTTCCTGCAGGCAACCGATCCGGTCGCCTTCGGCGGCTCGGTGCGACGCGGGGTGGACGCGCTGCTGGCCGTACAGGGCGCAGACGGCGGGTTCCCCACCTACGTCGCCGGCGCCTCCTCCGAGCCGTGCATGACGGCCGCGGCCATCTGTGCGCTCGGGCCGCATCCGTCCACCGCGCCCGAACGGGAACGCGCCCTGGCGTTCCTCGCCGACAACCAGCTGTCCGACGGCGGTTTCGAGCCGGGGTGGAGCCGCAGCCGCCTGCACACGCTGTTCCGTGCGCGCCTCGCCGCATGCACCACGAGCCCGCACGACCGCCGCATCGCCGGCATGGCCGAGCGGATCGAGCGCACCGTGCGTGAGACGCAGAACGACGACGGCGGCTGGGGGATGCAGCCCGGCGATCGCAGCGACGACATAAGCACCGCCTACGGGTTGATCACGCTGTGCTACGGGGCCGACCCCCAGCCCATCGGGCGCGCCCTGTCCTGGCTGCTCGCCAACCAGAACGCCGACGGCGGGTACAGCGGGCCGCCCGACATGGTCGGCCCCCGCCCGTTCGCGTACCACTTCCCCATCCTGACCGACGCTCCCGTACTCCTCGCGTTCAGCCACGTTCACTCCCGGGTCGAGGACGCGGCACCTGTACTTCAGGGCGTGGCGTAACCCCAACTGCCAGGTGCCGAGGGGGATTCGGGCCCGCCACGACCCGGCCGTCGATGAGATGTGGATCACATATGGGGAGTGGGTGTCACACTCCGGGTGCCTTGGGCACTCTCAGTTCTGAACGCATCCGCGACGGGAGGCCCTG
The DNA here is from genome assembly GCF_053592455.1 of Streptomyces sp. NPDC002676. Taxonomy (NCBI): domain Bacteria; kingdom Bacillati; phylum Actinomycetota; class Actinomycetes; order Kitasatosporales; family Streptomycetaceae; genus Streptomyces; species Streptomyces sp. NPDC002676. The sequence goes on from NZ_JBSFVT010000038.1 coordinate 11,121, forward strand.
TTCCGATGTACCACGCCCCGCCAGATCCGCTGGCGAGCACCGCGACACAGGTGTTCAGCGACCACCGCGAGCTGCTGTTCTCCGTTGTGTACAACATGCTCGGCAGCGTCGCTGACACCGAGGACGTGCTGCAGGAGACATGGCTGTCGTGGGCGGCCAGGAACCAGACACCGGGCGCGGAGCGGGTCGACAACGCGCGCGCCTACCTGGTGCGGATCGCGGTCAACCGGGCCCTGGCCCAGCAGGCCACCGCCAGCCGCCGCCGTGAAACGTACATCGGGCCATGGCTGCCCGAACCGCTGGTGAGCCCCCTCACCGGCACTCCCGTCCTCGACGACGCCGCTGATGCGGCAGAGCGCGCCGACTCGGTGTCGATGGCGCTGCTGGTGATCCTGGAGACCCTCACCCCGCTGGAACGCGGGGTGTTCGTCCTGCACGAGGTGTTCGGCTACGCCCACACCGAGATCGCAGAGATCCTCGGCCGCAGTCCCTCGGCGATTCGCCAGCTCGCCCACCGCGCCCGCGAGCACGTCCACGCCCGGCGCCCCCGCTACGAGCCCGACCCGCACCTCCGGCGGCAGGTGACCGAACGGTTCCTGGCCGCCGCGCTCGGCGGTGACCTGGATGCCCTTCTGGAGATCCTGGCGCCGGAGGTGACCCTGTGGGGTGACGGCGGGGGGAAGGCCGAGGCAGCGGGGGCTCTGCGGCCGATCCAGGGCCGGGACAAGGTCGCCCGTCTGCTCGCCGCGGTCGGCCCCCGCTCCGACAGGAGCCTCGACGTCGCCTACCGCAGTGTCAACGGCGAACTGTCAGCACTGCTGTTCGCCGGCGACACCCCGTACGCCGTCGTCGTCCTCGACCTCACTCCGGACGGCAACCAAGTGTGCGGGATCTACGCCGTAGCCAATCCCGACAAGCTCTCCCACGCTCACTGAACACTGAGGAATCCTCATGATGCGCAGACTGGCGTCCTTGCCCAGCGGCAGGGTGGCCAAATGGGTCGTCCTCGCCCTCTGGATAGCCGTGCTGCTACCGGCCCTCATGCTGGCCGGCAAGCTCGGCGACGTCGAGAAGAACGACAACTCGGCCTGGCTGCCCGGTAACGCGGAGTCGACCAAGGTCGTCGACCGAATCGAGAAGTTCCAGCCCTCCGACACCCTGCCGGCGATTGTGATCTACGACCGGCCCGAAGGCATCACGCCTGCCGACATGACCAAGGCCCAGGCCGACGCCGAAGCCTTCAAGGGCCTCAAGAACGTCGTGGGGCAGCCGCAGGGCCCGGTGAAGTCCCAGGACGGCAAGGCCATCCAGACCGTGGTCCAGGTTCACAAGGACAAGTCGGGCTGGGAAGGGATCGGCAAGGTCGTCGACGCGATGACCAAGGTCGGCAAAGAGAAGTCAGGCGGTCTCGGGTTCCACGTCACCGGGCCTGGCGGTTACGCATCCGACTCGATCAAGGCCTTCAGCAAAGGAGGCGGACTGACCGCGATCACTGCCTTGGTGGTGGTCGCGATTCTGCTGTTCACCTACCGCAGCCCGTTGCTGCCACTGGTGCCACTGCTGACCGTCGGCGTCGCCCTGGCGACGTCGGAATCGGTGATCTACCTGCTGGCGAAGCACGCCGGACTCACCGTCAACAAGCAGACCAGCTTCGTCCTGACCGTGCTGGTGTTCGGCGCCGCCACCGACTACGCGCTCCTGCTCATCTCGCGGTACCGGGAGGAGTTGGGGCGGCACGAGGACCGGCACGAGGCGATGGCGGAGGCCCTGCACCGCTCCAGCCCCGCGATCATCGCCAGCGCCGCTACCGTCGCGGTCAGCCTGATGCTGCTGATGCTGGCCACGCTCAACTCCACCAAGGGGCTCGGGCCGGCCTGCGCCGTCGGCATCCTCGTCGGGCTGCTCGCCATGATCACCCTGATGCCGGCCCTGCTGGTCATCTGCGGACGCTGGATCTTCTGGCCGGCGAAGCCGTCGTACGGATCGGCCGCGGCGGCCAAGGAGGGCATCTGGACCCGGGTCGGCACCGCCGTCTCCGGCCGGCCGCGGATCGTGTGGATCGGCACCGCGCTCGTCCTCGGCGCCATGGCGATGGGGGTGTTCGGGCTCAAGGCCGACGGGCTCTCCAACAAGGACCAGTTCACCAACAAGCCGCAGATGGCCGTCGGCGAGGAGATCCAGTCCAAGCACTTCCCGGCCGGCTCGGGCGACCCCGTCTACGTGGTGGCCAAGGCCGCCTCGGCGGAGCAGGTGAAGACCGCGCTGTCCGGCGTCCCCGGAATCGCCGCCGTCTCGCCGCCGGTGGTCAAGGCCGGTGAGGTCATCATGCTCGGGGAGCTCAAGGAGGACCCCAGCAGCAAGGCCGCGACACGCACCGTCGAGCAGGCCAGAACCGCGGTCCACCGGATCAAGGGCGCGGATGCCCAGGTCGGCGGCAACACGGCGATCGTGCTCGACGCGCAGAACGCGGCCTCCCACGACGACAAGGTGATCATCCCCATCGTGCTGGTCGTGGTGCTCCTCATCCTCGGGCTGCTGCTGCGGGCGATCGTCGCACCGCTGCTGCTCATGGCGACGGTGGTGGTGTCGTTCGGAGCGGCCCTCGGCGTGAGCAGTCTGATGTTCAACCACGTGTTCGGCTTCGCCGGGTCGGATGCGTCCTTCCCGCTGCTGACGTTCGTGTTCCTGGTCGCCCTGGGCATCGACTACAACATCTTCCTGGTCACCCGGGTCCGCGAAGAGGCACTGCTGCACGGCACCCGGCGCGGCGCGCTGGTGGGCCTGTCCACCACCGGGAGCGTCATCACCTCGGCGGGTCTGGTGCTGGCCGGTACCTTCGCGGCGATGGGCTCGCTGCCGCTGGTGATGACGGCCGAGCTCGGGTTCACGGTGGCGTTCGGCGTGCTGCTGGACACCATGATCGTCCGCTCGGTGCTGGTCACCGCGCTGACCCTGGACGTGGGTCGATGGATGTGGTGGCCCAGCGCCCTGTTCAGGCGTCATGACGACCCCCAGCCGCTGACGGACCAGTCCGACCTGGAACCCGCCCTCGGGGGCGTGTGACAACCTTCCGCCACGGGCCTTCTGACGCCGGTCACAAGGCCCGGTAGGGATGACGCGCGGACGCGACCCCTGCTCTTGATCGAAGGCTTCGAGAAGCCCGATCATCGGGGGTCGCGTCCGTCGCTGCGCGTTCTCATGGTGTCTACGGGTTCAACCTGAGCATCAGCCCAGCGCCGGGGCCTGGTGCAGGATCGCACTCTCAAGGTGTTGAAGCGCCGGACTGGGGTCGATGCCCAGCTCCTGAGCCATCCGCTTCCGATGGGTCCGCAGCACCGCCAGCGCGTCGGCCTGCCGTCCGGCCCGGTACAACGCCAGACTCAGCAGCTCACAGCCGTATTCGCGCAGCGGATGGGCCTGCATGAAGGCCGCCAGTTCGGACACTGCCACCTCATGGGCCCCCACGGCTATCAGCGTCGAGCAACGCCCCTCGACCACCGACAGCCGCAACTCCTTCAGCCGCACCACCTCCGGCGCCACATGCGTGGCATCGGCCACCTCCGTGTAGGCCTGCCCACGCCACAACGCCAACCCCGCCTCGAACTCGCTCAGTGCCCGCTGCGGATCACCCTGATCCAGTGCCTGCCACCCGGCCGTCGCGAGCTCACCGAAGCGATGGACATCGACCTCGGCAACGCGGCCGTCGAGCAGATAGCCCCGGCCGTGAGTGCGCAACACCGTCGCCGGCTTCCGCGGTGGCCGATCCGGTTCCAACACCCGCCGCAAATTGGCTACATACGCATGCAGCGAGGTTATCGCCGACGGCGGCGGCTGCCCGTCCCACAACTCCTCCAGCATCACATCGACCGACACCGGTTGACCCACCTGGCTGACCAACAGCGCGAGCGCCGCGCGCTGCTTCGGCGCTCCCAGATCCACCAGCCGGCCGGCGACGGTCGCCTCCACCGGACCCAGCACCCGGAACTCCACCCCGGCCGGTGATGTATCCGGGGTCTGCGAAGGCTGTGCCTCGGCCCCTTGGGCAGCGCATTCGAGACCAGCATCCGGGGGTGAAGTGGCGGGGTCGAGTTCGAGAGCCTTTGCGAAGTACATCGTCAGTGTCTGATTTGCCCGCCGGAGCTCCCGCACTTCGCGCTCCAGTTCAGCGATGCGCCGCGCAGTCCCCGTACCGCCTCCCGGCAGTTGCCGAGGAACGAACGGCGTCCCGGGCCGTCCGCCAACCCCGGGGTCGGCGACCATCGTGTCGCAGTTGGTTTCCTCGTTCGTCATCTCTCAATCCTCTGCATTCCACTCCTTTATTCAGGAGATCGAGCCAAGTCGCCACCAAGCCCGTAGCAAGCGAGATGCGCGACATTAAGGGGAGTACACGTTGTGAGGGGAAAAGGACATCCTCTACATCAGAGAGGCAGATGCCGGGCATGCCAACTCTATGCAAGCCGTCGGTGAGCGTGCCGGAATACATCATTACGCTGGAAGAAACTCTGGAATTCGCCGAGAGGGTACATGCGGGAAAGCCGCAGCTTCCGCTGGCACTTCGACTGATACAGAACACGGGAGTGCAGAAGCGGCATATTGTGCAGCCCATCGAGGAGACGCTGAGGCATCCAGGCTTCGAGGAGCGCAACCGCATCTATGAGCTGGAATCGAAGAAGCGGTGCCCGGACGTCATAGAACAGGCTCTGGCGAACGCGCGCCTGGTGGCAGAAGACATCGACGCAATTATCTATGTGTCGTGCACCGGATTTCTGATGCCCTCGCCCACCGCGTGGCTGATCAACAGTATGGGGTTCCGATACGACACGCGACAGCTGCCGATCGCGCAGTTGGGCTGCGCGGCGGGTGGAGCGGCGATCAACCGCGCCCACGACTTCTGCGTGGCGCACCCCGAGAGCAATGTCCTGATCGTCTCGTGCGAGCTGTGCTCGCTGTGCTACCAACCCGAAGACGACGGCATCGGTTCGCTGTTGTCCGACGGATTGTTCGGTGACGCGGTCGCGGCTGCCGTGGTGCGGGGCAGCGGCGGCACCGGCATCTCACTGGAGCGCAACGCCTCATACCTCATTCCGAACACCGAGGACTGGATTTCCTACGCCGTGCGCGACACCGGCTTCCATTTCCGGCTCGATCGCCGGGTGCCGGGGACGATGGAACCACTCGCACCGGTGTTGCGTGACCTCGCCACAGGCCACGGCTGGGACATCGGCAACCTCGACTTCTACGTCATTCACGCCGGCGGTCCGCGGATTCTGGACGACCTCGCCAAGTTCCTCGATGTCGATCGCAATGTGTTCCGCCACAGCTGGGCGACCCTGGCTGAATACGGAAACATCGCCAGCGCGGTCGTGCTCGAGGCCCTGCGCAGGCATTTTGAAGAGGACACGACACTGCCATCGGGCGCTACCGGCGTGATCGCCGGTTTCGGTCCCGGCATCACCGCCGAGATGGCGCTGGGCAGATGGATCGCGGACGAGCCAGAGGGCAGAGAAACGAACGCGGCCACTGTATCGGCGCCGTACCTGTATTCGGGAGGGACAGAATGAACAGCGGCCAACCGACGTCGGATCGGATCCTTCAGCTCATCACTGGCTACTGGGCCACCGGCATTGTGGGCACAGCGGCGAGCCACTCGTTGTTCACCCACCTCGAGGACGGCGCGACCTCCGCCGACCAACTGGCCGCCCGCGCCGGGATCTCGGAGCGGGGTGCGCAAGTTCTCCTTGACGGGCTGGTCAGTTTCGGCCTGGTCGAGCTGCACGGCGGCCAATACCGCAACACCGCCGAAGCATCCGCCTTCCTGGTGGAAGGCCGGCCCACCTCCCTGAGCGGCTTCGCCAAACTCAAGATGGGCCACATGGCCGCCCTGACGGGGCTGCCCGATGTTGTCCGTGCCGGGGGGCCGCTGACGAACGCGGTGGTGGAGGTGGCCGACAACCCGCACTGGGAGGGGTTGGTCCAGGCCATCGCCGCACAGTCGGTTCCCGTGGCGGAGATCGCCGCCGAGACGCTGCGGCTGGCGGAGGCCGGAGAGATCTCGATCCTCGACATAGGAGGCGGATCGGGCATCTGCTCCGCCATCTGGCTCGGGCTCAACCCCGACGCCCGCTCGACCCAGCTCGACTGGGCGCCGATCAACGCGATCGCCCGCCGGCTGCTCGCCGAGCGAGGGGTGGCCGATCGCGTCAGCTACATCGACGGCGACTTCCACACCACCGACTTCGGCGACTGCGCTCACGACATCGTGATGTACTCCAACATCGCCCACCAGGAAGGGCCGGAGGACAATGTTGCGATCTTCGCCAGGGTGCGGAGCGCTCTGAAGCCCGGCGGGACATTGGTCATCTCCGACTACGTCGTCGACGACGACCGTGGCGGCCCGCCCTTCGCGCTGACCTTCGCCGCGGAGATGCTGCTCAAGAGCAGGCACGGAAGCACGTGGCGTCGGGACGACTACCACACCTGGCTCACCAAGGCCGGCTTCGAAGAAGTCTCGTTCCAGCCCACACCGTCGCCGAGCACATTGATCTTCGCCCGGTAGCAGCGGGAGCTTTCCCGGGACCGGGTCAGGCGGCGCGGCAGGCCTTGAGAGCCGCCGCGCCGTCGGCGGCCCGGTGGGAGGTGCCGTAGGGACTCCGAGGAGCACGGGACAACTAGCTTGTGTGGGGACGCGCGTGGGTTCGGAGCGCGGTCCGCAGGACTTCCACGACCCGTTCGACCTGGCTCGTGGTGAGCTCGGCGTGCATGGGGATGGCCAGGTTGCGTTGGAAGAGATCCGCCGAGACCGGGCACTTCTGCTTCGACCGGTACACGGGCTGCAGGTGAGTCGCCCACGTGCCGTGCCCGCAGCCGATGCCCTGAGCACGCAGGTCGGTGGCCACCCCCGCACGGTCCACGCCCGGGTCCAAGGTCACCATGTAGGACTGCCAGGCATGGGTACGGTCCTGCGGCACGTGCGGCACCGTGACGAGTTCCTCGTCCGCGAGCAGTTCCGCGTAGCGCGCTGCGACGGCGTTCCGGCGGTCCAGCAGCTCGTCGACCCGGTCCAGCTGCACCTGCAGGATCGCGGCGGCGATGTCGGACAGCTTGTAGTTGTAGCCGATGTCGGTGAACGCCGGTATCGGCAGGCCGACGACCTGCGCCTGCTCGAAGATGCTCCCGATGCCGAAGGACGACCGCAGCCTCGCGTCGGCCGCGAGCGCGGGATCGGAGGTGAGCAGAGCCCCGCCCTCGCCACTGCTGGCTCCCTTGCGCCCGTGGAAGGACAGACAGGCCACCGGCGCCAGCGCACCCGCGTCGCGTCCCTGGTAGGTCGCGCCGACCGCACAAGCGGCGTCCTCGACGACAAACAGTCCGTGGCGATCCGCGATCGACGTCAGCTCCGCGTAGTCGGCGGGCATGCCGACCGTGTCCACCGCGATGATGCCCACTGTTCGCGGACCGACGAGGTCCGCCACCGCCTGTGGGTCCACGGTGCCGGTATCGGCGCGTACGTCGGCGAAGACCGGAACCGCGTCGACGTATCGCACCGCGTGGGCGGGAGCCGGAAAGGTGTAGTCGGCGACGATCACTTCGTCGCCGGGCTTGACGCCGAGCGCGAGCATGGCCAGGTGGAGCGCGGCGCCGCAGTTGCTCAGCGCAACGGCGTCAGCAACCCCGAAACGCTCGGCCAGCTGGGTCTCCAGCGCCCTCCCCTTCGGTCCCTGACCGGCCGGCCAGCCCGAGGAGAACACCTCCGCGACGGCAGCGAGTTCCTTGTCTCCCAGGCTCGCGTGAACCAGGGGAATCCTGTCCATTGTGGTCACCTCTCGCTACGCTTCGCGTTCCGTCGCGGACCGGGAGTTCAGGGGAGCCGGTGGTTCGTAGCGAAGCGGTGTGATCTGGTTGACGTCATAGCGCTCGCGCATCCTCTGCACGGCGTCGGAATCCACCGATGGGCCGGCGGAGAAGATCTCCACGATCTCCTCGAAGTAGTGCTCGTGATCCGGTGAGGGGTAGCTCTGGAACAACATGCGGGCCGGTCTGTCGGTGGCGTTCCTGAACGCATGCGGAGTTCCGGGGGGAACGAACATGCAGGCACCCGCACCTGCGCGGACGGCCCGGTCCCCCGCGGAGGACTCCCAGTGGTGCCAGCTCTCTGCCGTACGTTCGGCGGGCTCGAACGCCAGTAGCTCCAACTCGCCTTCCAGGACGTAGAAGAGCTCCTGTGAGCGGGTGTGCGTATGTGCCCCGACATCGAAGCCCGGCGGCACAACCACCTCGAAGCACGATATGGAGGAGCCGTCCGAGCCAGTGACCTTGAAGGTCACTTCCTGCGCCCTTGTGACGAGCTTTCGCCCCTGACGGGGCGGAAGTATCAGGCCGCTCATGTGATTCGCCTCCGTGTCGTCTATGTGGAACAGCGCTCAAAGCAGAGGGTGTTGTGGCGGATCGCCGATCCCGCCGCCCGCGTTCTGACTGAGCGGCAGGTAGGTGTCGAACATCGGATGGTTCGCGCGTGATCACCGTCGTGGACTCGACGGCATCCGGGAGGCGCGGGTGGAACGGGAGTCGCCGGCGCTGCCGAAGGGGTGCGAGGCAGCGGCCCGCCCGCGGTGGACCAGGCCGTCAATGTGCGAAGTCGCCTCGGCCGCACGTCAGTTGACTGAAAAGAGGCGGACTCGTGGGCGACAAGCCTATATATAGGTTCTTCGCCACCCGACCGTCAAGATCCAGCCAGAGAACACCTGTTGAGTGCGGAGGTGACGTGGGCGAGGGCCCCTCCGGCCGTCTGGAGGGCGTGACAGCAAGGCGGGCCGCCGGAGCCGTCCGGCGGCCCGCCCGGGCCGGCAGCGCAGATCGCTACGCCGGCGCGGGGTGGTCCTTGTTCTGATTCAGACGGTCGAGGGTGGCGGCGACGTCGCCGGGATGGTAGTAGGCGCGGCCGGTGTGGGTGTATCGGCGCCATCGGTACAGATGGGCATAGCGGTACACGGAGCCTTTGGAGACCCGCAGTAAGCCGGCGATGTCTTCTGCTGTCAGACCGGCCAGCACGGGTTCCCGATTCATGTGCCGTCTCCTTGGCTTCGGATCTGACGGGCGAGCCTGGTCCACCAGGTGACCGGCCACGAGTGGTCGGGGGAGGTGGTGCAAACTATGTTGGAGGGAACAAGATCACCGTGGTGGCGTATAAGGGCTACCAGGTCACCGTCGCAGTCTCGGCAGGGGCATGAGCCGATATGGACTCGGCGCGTGCTGTTCGGATAAGCGATATTGTGTGCGGTTCGTGCGAGATCTCTGATCTCGTCCGCCATATCGCCTGCAGCAGGGTGGCGGGCCAGCCACTCGAGATGCCGGCCCAGGAATCGAGCGAGTGCCGGGACGTCTCGGGCCGGAGCCTCCAATCGGCGTTCTTCGGTGACGAGTCCTGCCCAGGATGCCAAGACCGTACGAATGGCAGACCGCATATCGGCAGCGACGGGATTCATCACGTCGGTGGCGGCACTTTTCCTGGGAACCTTCCGTATCACGCGCACTGCCTCCGGACATGCACCTTTGTCGCAGTCGGAGTACAGCGCCGGTAAAGTCAGGAGGTCATTCTCCAGGCGGTCGCGGCACGTCATGCACAAGAATCGCTCGCCGTCGGTTGAGCCCGGGCTTTCCCTTGGACTTCTGTTTCGTGCGTTTCGTGCACTTCGGCACGGTGCGGCTCGGCATAGCAGGAGCCTTGTCACCATCCCCCCCTTGGCGTGTAGCCACGCCCCCCGTGTGTGGATGCTGGTGGACCTCTACGGAGAGGATCACTGAGAGCTATAGCACTCGTCAAGGGACTTGTGGATCGTGACGTTCGGTGATCTCCGCGGCCCGACCGGCCCTGCAGGTCGGGGCTGCTTCGCGACCGCGAAACACGACCGATTCGCGACCGCGAAACACGACCGGCAGTCCGCGCGCGTGGCAGCCAGGGACTTGGCGCCGACTGTTCCGTGAGTTGGCGCCGGCTTGTCGCCAAGCCGACGCCAATCCGCTCATCAGTCCCGGGCAAGTCCATTGGCCGATGGTGGTTGCCGCAGCTCGGCAAGTCCTAACGGGAGAGCCACACCCACATGGGAATACTCGAGAAGATTCACGGTCCGGAGGACCTGCGGGCGCCGGCCCCCTCGCAGTTGCCGGACCTTGCAGCCGAAATCCGCGACTTCCTGGTGACCGCAGTGTCCAGGACGGGAGGGCATATCGGGCCGAACCTCGGAGTCGTCGAGCTGACCATTGCACTTCATCGAGTATTCGAGTCCCCGAAAGACCGGCTTCTTTTTGACACCGGCCACCAGGCCTACGTACACAAGCCGCTGACCGGGCGCCGCGCGGGATTCGACCGGCTGCGCCGGCGTGGTGGCCTGTCCGGATACCCGAGCAGGGCCGAATCCGAGCACGATTTCATCGAGAACTCCCATGCCTCGACCGCGCTCCCGGCGCGCTGACGGGTGGCATGGCGTGGGAAGCGCTGAACAACATCGCGGCCTGCGAGGAACGTCCGGTGGTGATCGTCGTCAACGACAACGGCCGGTCCTGCTCGCCCACGATCGGCGGCTTCGCCAGTCACCTCGCGTCGCTCCGGCTGGATCCCGGTTACGAGAACGCGGTGAACTTCGAGAAACCTGAGGGGGAAACATGCCGTCTGCACCACGCCGAATCCTGCTCGCCGAGCCGCCGGGTGCCAGGTTCGTCGACTCGGAGGCCGAAGTGCCGGAGGGGGCCGTGCGCATCCTCTCCGCGCACGGCGTGTCCCCGCAGGTGCGCAGCAACGCCGGCCAGAACCGGCAGAGCGCGGTGAAGGCGATCGCCGGGCGCAGCGACCTTGTGCTCATCGCCGGGTCGGCCAACTCGAGCGACTCGGTCCGGATGGTGGAGATCGCGCAGGCCGCCGGAGCACAGGCCCGGCTGTTGTCCGACCCGGACCAGCTGAACCCCGAGTGGCTGGCCGACGTCCGTACCGTGGGGTTGGGCTCCGGCGAGGGCGTGCCCGAGGCGTTGGTCGACCAGGTCGTCGAGCGGCTCGGGACCCTTGGTTTCACCGACATCGAAACCGAGGCAGCCGCCACCGAAGACGCGTTCAAGCTGCCGCCGGGGCTTGAGCGGCCGGCGCAGGGCGGTGCCGGCGACGGCGATGCCGATGAAGCCTGCGCCAGGTTCCTCGCCCGGGCCGGCGCGCTCATCGACGGCCTGCTGAGCGCCGAGTCCGCACGCTGGGGGGCCGTCGACGCCCGTGTGGCGGTGCCGGTCGAGGCGATCGCGGAGCTCGTCACGGCGGGCGGCAAGCGGCTGCGCCCCACGTTCTGCATCAGCGGCTATCTGGCGGCCGGCGGTGCGCTCGACGATGACGCGGTCGTCGCCGCGGCCGCCGGACTGGAACTGCTGCACGCCTTTGCCCTCATCCACGACGACATCATGGACAACTCGCCCACCCGGCGTGGGGTGCCGACCGTGCATGCCAAGCACACCGGCCTCCATGCGGAGCGCGGCTGGGCCGGTGAGCCCCGCCGGTACGGAGAGGGCGTCGCCATGTTGGCCGGCGACCTGGCGCTGGGCTACGCCAACCGTCTCACCAGCGGGCTGCCCGGGCCGGCCATGGAGATCTGGACGGACCTGGTCACCGAGATGATCGTCGGCCAGCAGCTGGACATCGCCCTTGCCGCGGAGCTGGTGCCGGACCCGGACCTTGCCCGCTGGGTCGCGGTCTGCAAGTCCGGTCGCTACACCATTCACCGGCCCCTCGCACTCGGAGCGTCCCTCGCCGGGCGGCCCGAACTGCAGGCGCCGTTCGAGGAGTACGGCATCGCTGCGGGCGAGGCGTTCCAGCTGCGCGACGACCTGCTCGACGCCTTCGGCGATTCCGCGGCGACCGGCAAGCCCGCCGGCCTGGATGTCAGTGAACACAAGATGACCTTGCTGATCGCCCTGGCGGCCGCCAAGGACTCCCGGGTCGCCCGCCTGGTGGCGGACGGCCGGAACGGCGACTGGAACCCGGCCGAGTTGCGCGACGCGTTGCTCGCCTCCGGCGTACGTCAGGAGGTCGAGGAGCAGATCGACCGGCTCGTCACGACTGCCCTTGCGGCACTTGAGAAGGCGCCCCTCGCGGACGACTGGCAGCAGCGCCTGGGCAAGATGGCGGAGCAGGTCGCCTACCGCGACCACTGACGGCACGACGGCACGACGGGATTGCGCGGTTGCTCGGCGCTGCGTCAGACGGGGTCGGACCCTTTCGGGTCCGACCCCGTTTTCATGGCGGCGCTCAGAGAGGCCGCCGAAGTCGGCGCTAGTCCACAAACCGGATGTCGACCACCGCGGGGTCGTCCTCGGGGCGGTCGGGGTCCGCCGGGCGGGGCGCGGACAGGACGTGGTTGAGCCGGCTGACGTTCAAATGACCCGCCCAGTTGGCGATGGTCACGGCGGCGACCGCGTTGGCGATCAGGTTGGTGACCGCCCGGGCCTCCGACATGAGCCGGTCGATCCCGAGGAGCAGTGCGACGCCCGCCAGCGACGGAGCGTGGGTGATGGACACCGTGGCCACGAGTGTGACGAAGCCCGAACCTGTCACGCCCACCGCGGTCTTGGAGATGACCATGGCCAGGACCAGCAAGAGCATTTGCTCACCGAAGGCCAGACCGTCACCGGTGATCTCCGCGATGTACGCGGCCGACATGGTGAGATAGATGCACGTGCCCACCAGGTGCAGCGAGTATCCGCCCGCCAGCAAGGGCGCACCCGTCGCACGTGGCACACCGGCCAGTTCGAGCTTGCGCAGCACCCGCGGAAAGACGGGTTCGGAGGACGAGGTACCGACCGCGATCAGTATCTCGTGGCGCAGGAACCTGACCAGCTTGAGCAGAGAGAACTGGTTCGCGCGGGCGAGCAGCGCCAGTCCCCCGAAAACCACCAGTGCGCAGACCAGATAGAAGGCGACGACCAAGTACAACAGGGCGCTCAGCGGCACGAGTCCGAAACGGCCGATGGTGTAGGCGGCGCCGCCGAAAGCGGCCAGCGGCGCACCGACGGCCAGGATGCGCACCGCGCAGAAGAGCACGTGTCCGAGCCGTTCGAACTGGTCGATCAGCGGGGCACCCCGCTCCCCGGAGCGCATCAGGGCCGCGCCGAAGAGGACGGCCACGACGAGGACTTGGAGCGGATGGCCACTCGTGAAGGCGGACACGAAGCTGTCGGGGACGAAGCCCTGGATGCTCAGCGCACCGTTCCGGGCCGACTCGGCCTGCTTCATGATCGGCCCCAGGTCGGCGGAGCTGCTGGTGAGATGACCGCCCGAGGGCGACAGTCCCAGCAGGTCACCGGCGAGGAGTCCGACGCCGAGCGCGAGGGTCGTGGTCAGCTCGAAGTAGACGAACGCCTTCACGGAGAGGTGACCGAGGCGGTGGACACTGCCGACGGTGGCGATCCCGGTCACCACCGTCACGAAGATGATCGGGGTGACCAGCATCGACATGAGGGAGATGAAGGCGTCGGAGAGGAAACCCATCCGCGCCGCGTCCGCGCGGTCGACCAGCCCGAACGCGGCGCCGGCCAGGAGGCCGCACACCACCCAGAGGGTCAGCCTGCCACGGAGTGAGTTCCGACGCGATTCCCTCGCCACTGTGTCCTCCACGTCGATCCGGGGAAGCACGCGCCGCTCCCAACTGCCCATGTAACAGTGGAACAAGATTAGACATTGTCATCCAAAGGACTGTGCCGAGATTGACAGGAAGACGTGAGGGCTCTTCAAAATCGGTCCTTGTCTGCCAACAACTTTCACATAAGATGACGGAGCCAACGCGCAATGTGGAAGTTGCATTAGCAAGGCAACCTAAGCAACGGGGGAGATTGTGAAGGCATTGCTCGTAGAGGATGACCCTGACGTCGCCAGCGCCCTGATGGAGAGCCTGGAGCAGTACGGCTGGGACGTGGAACACTCCAGCACCGGCGGCAGCGCACTGTATTCACAGCCCACTTGGGACATCGTGCTGCTCGACCTCAACCTGCCGGACATCGACGGCCTTGAGGTGTGCCAGCGGCTGCGCTCGTCGCACGAGGTGCCCATCATCGCCGTCACGGCGCGCTCCGACCCGATGGACAAGGTCCTGTGCCTGCGCCTCGGCGCAGACGACTACATCGTCAAGCCGTACCAGATCCAGGAGTTGCTGGCGCGAATGACCGCCGTCATCCGGCGCAGTGTGCCGCAGCAGGCGCCGTCGGCGCCCCAGGAGAGCATTTCCGAGGGGCAGATCGTCATCGATCGGCGGACGCGCAGAGTCAGCGTCGCGGGCCAAGATCTCGCACTCACGCGCAAGGAGTTCGATCTCCTGGTGGTGCTCGCACGGGCGCCCGGCCGGGTGTTCACCCGTGACCAGCTGTTCGCTGCGGTGTGGTCCGAGACCTGGGGCGGTGCCTCGCGCACGCTGGACACCCATGTCGCTTCCCTGCGGCGGAAGTTAGGTAGTCCGAACTGGATCAGGACGATCCGTGGAGTCGGCTTCAGCTTCGAGCCGAAGCGCATGGACTGAGAGCCTGGTCAAGACCGATGCGCCCGTTCCCCACGGCGATTCTCGCTGCCCTGTGCGGTGCAGTCCTGACCGCCTTGTTGGTGCTGACCGGCTGGCTGTTCGAAGAACGTGCCGCACAACAGGCCCGGACCCATCTGGTGTCGACTCTCGTGACGGCGCAAGGCCGGCTCTCCGCGTCGCTCGAAGACACGCCGACGCACCGGCTGCGCCCACAACTCAACACTCTCTCAAGGGAGTTGCACGCCGACCTCTATGTACGCCTGCCGGACCGCACCGTCGTGACCTCCGGCACCCCTTCGGCGCGCGTGACCGACAAGCTGGCTCGGTTACCCGTTTCGGCGGACACCATCGGTGTTCAGGTGACGGCTCCCGCACGACTGCCCGACCTCGGCGACCACTTGAGTGCCTGGACGACGGTGCGCGGGAAGGACGCGCGTACCTCGGTGCTGTGGGTGCGGGAGCCCGCCGACCGGTGGCGTGAGAGCGTCCTGACCTCCTGGGGACTGCTGGCCGCCGCCGAGCCCGTCGGCCTGGGTCTGTGCGCGCTGCCGCTGCTGGTCCTGAGGCGCCGCACGCGCTTCGCCTCCGACCAGCTCAGCGGCGTCCTGCGGTCGCTGACCGACGGCGAGTTCCACGTCCGGGCCGAACCTCCGCTCGGCGGGTACCACCTGGACCAGCTCGCCGAGGACATCAACGTGTTGGCCGCGTCCGTGCAGACCACGATGGAGAAGCAGCGCACGTTCCTCGCCGACGTGGCCCACCAGCTGCGCAACCCCATGGTCGCGCTGCGCCTGAGGGTGGAGAACCTCCGCCCACACCTGCCCGAGGCGGCTGTCGAACGGCAGGCCCGCATCCTGTCCGACGTGGACCGGCTCCACCGCACCCTGACGGACATGCTGGAGCACGCGCGTTCCGTGCCCGCCGACCACAGGACCCAGGTCGTCGACGTGTGCGCGGTGGTGGAGGAACGCGTCCAGGGCTGGGCCCCCGTGGCCGAACAGCGTTGCGTTCAGCTGAAGGTCAGCATGCCGCGGCATGCCTGGGGGCTGAGCCGCTCCGGCGCCGTCGAGCAGGCGCTGGACGTCCTGCTCGACAACGCGCTGAAGTACTCGCCGACGGGGAGCGCGATCCGCATCCAGGTCATGACGGAAGACAACCGGCTGCTGATCCAGGTGCGCGACGAAGGCCCCGGCCTGCCCGACAAGGACCGCGAAGCGGCCCTGCAGCGCGGCTGTTCCGGTCCGTCGTCGAAGAAGGGCGGCGGCATCGGCCTGTCCATCGCCCGCCAGCTCATCGAGTCGTCCGGTGGCCGCCTGGAGCTGCTCCCCGGCACACCCGGTGGCCTCATCACGAGGCTCCATCTGCTCGGCGGCGTACCGGTCCAGTCCTCCGGCGGCCGCACCGCCACCGCGTCGAACACGCGGAACCGCGTCCCGAGCGGCAGCCTGCCCAGGAATCCCACGAGCAGCCCGGTTACATGCCCGCCCGACGAGGCACCGAGTTGAAGAGGCAGTTGAAGAGGCAAACGATGACGATCTACGATCTTCCGCTCGATACGCAGCCGGACGAATGCGATCCGATCCGTACGGCCCGGTGGCTGGCCGACGGGTCCGGCCGGGACGTGTTCTGCTACTGGAACCGCCCCGCCCTCGACGAACCCGTCCTGCAGGCTCTGCGCGGAGAGGACCGGAGCAAGTACGTCCGGATCGCCTTCCCCCTGTCGTACGACCCTGGCGCCCAGGCCACGTACGCCGACTGGTTGCAGAGCGGCGCCCAGGTGAGGCAGAGCCACCGACTGCCGCCGGGCGCCCTGATGCTCACCGACCAGGGCGCCCTGATGACGACGCGCTCCCACTCGGGCTTCACCTGGGCGCGCACGGAGGACCCGGGCACGCTGTCCGCCCTGCGGATCCTGGCCCAGACCCTCTGGCAGCAGGCGGAGCCCCTCGCGCAGCCCCAAGTGGTGCTGAGCGAGGCCGAACAGCAGATCCTTGCCGCGCTGTTGCAGGGTTTGACCGACCAGGCCATCGCCCGCCGCCTGAACACGTCCGACCGCACGGTGCGCCGTATGGTCGCCCAACTCATGGAACGCCTGGGCGCCCAGAGTCGCTTCGAGGCGGGGGTACGAGTGGTCGAACGCCGCTGGATCTGACGTCACCGTCTCAGCAGCGGCACCTCACCGGGGCGCGGAGCCGAACCGGACGTCGGTGCCCGCGCCCTGCTCGACGGCCCGGCGGTAGAGCAGGTCGCACGTGAAGGCGTCCTCCAGCGGGATGCCCACGGACTTGAAGAGGGTCGTCTCGCTGGCGTCGCGGCGGCCGGGATGCCCTCCGCCGAGCAGTTCGGCCAGTTCGACCAGGGGAGGAGCGTCCGGAAGAACGCCCTCCGTGATGGGGATGAGCAGGTCGCCGGCCTCACGGAGCACGGCTTTTGCGGACTCGACGAACACGGTGGAGCGCGCCACGAGGGCGGACGGCAGCTCCCGGCGCTCCCTGCCGTACGCGCCGACCGCGCTGATGTGCACGCCTTCCGGCGCCACCGCCGAGTCGTCGAACAGCGGCTCGGGGGACGACGTCACCGTACAGATGACGTCCGCGCCGGCCACCGCCGCCTCGGCGCTGTCGCACACCGTCACGTCGAGTCCGGGGCCGTCTGAGGCGGCCCACTCGGCGAGCCGGTGCGCGCGGCGCGGATCGCGGCTGTAGAGCCGCACCTCGTCCCAGGGCCGGATCGGGGCGAGGCCCTCCAGGTGCCCGCGGCCTTGGACGCCGGCCCCGATGACGGCCAGCGTGCGGGCGTCCTTGCGCGCCAGTATGTCCGTGGCGAGGGTGGTGACCGCGGCCGTACGCAGCTCGGTCAGGGCCTGCGCGTCGATGAGGGCGGTGGGTGCGCCGGACCGGGCGTCGAAGACGGCGACGAGGCCCTGGACCGTGGGCAGGCCCCGGGCCCGCGCGCTGTCGAAGAGGGTGATGAGCTTCACCGACAGCGCCGACGCGTACGCCGCGGGCATCACCAGCAGGTCCCCCTCGCCGGTGTGCACGGAGCTGCGGGTGAAGTCGGCCCCGACGCCGTGCTGTTCGGTGAACACGGCGCCGATGGCGGAGGCCAGGTCGTCGACCGACAGCACGTGCCGGACGGTGTGCGCGTCCAGAAGCTTCAACACGGCGGGCCTTTCCGTCGGTCAGCGGGTGCGCGCTGCGCGCAGGGCGTCGGAGAGCAGGTCGCACAGCATGTCGACCTGCCTGTCGCTGAGGCCGGGGTGGCAGGGCAGGTTGACCTGCTCGTGGAACCACACCTGCTCGGCCGTGGGGCACTCCCCGTAGCGGTGCCCCCGCGAGCGCCACTCCGGGAGCAGGTGGAGGGGGAAGTAGCGCAGCGGCGTCTGCACGCCGCGTTCGTCGAGTTCGTGCAGCAGCCGGTTGCGGTTGAGCAGGTCCGGCTCCCGGACGAAGAACGCGAACAGGTGCTGGGCGTGCACGACGCCCGCGGGCTCCTCGTACACGTCGACCATCCCGTCGAAGGCGCGCAGCGTCTCGCGGAGCCGGGCCGCGATCATGCGCCGCCGCCCCACCAGCTCGGGCAGCGCGGCCAGTTGGGCCGTGCCCATCGCGGCGGCGGCCTCCCCGAGGGTCGCGTTGGTGCCGTGGCGCAGCATGGCCACCACGTCGTGGGTGTACGCGCTGCCCGGGTAGAGGGCGCCGGGCAGGGGCTCCTTGGAGTCCCCGAAGGTGTGTTGCCGGGCCACGAAGCGCGCGTCCACCTCGTTGCCGCGCAGCCGGTCGAGGCGCTCGGCCCAGCCCTCGTCGGCGAAGGTCACCATGCCGCCCTCGCCGAGCGTGGTGATGTTCTTGCTGGCATGGAAGCTGAAGCACCCGATGTCGGCCAGCGAGCCGGGGCGCTCGCCGTGGTAGGAGGCGCCCAGCGCATGCGCGGCGTCCTCGATCACCAGGGCGCCGTGGGCCCGGGCGATGTCCGTGATCTCGCGCATGTCCGCCGGGTGACCGCCGTAGTGGACCAGGATGACGGCGCGGGTCTTCGGCCCGATCAGGCGCTCCAGGCAGCGTGGGTCCATGTTGAGGGTGTCGTTGCGTATGTCGCAGAACTTCACCGTGACGTCGGGGTACTGGAGCAGCGGCTGGATCGTCGCCTGGTAGGTCTGCGGCGTGACGATCACCTCGTCGCCGGGGCGCAGGTCCAGGAGGTGGATGGCCAGTTCCAGGGAGACCGTGCCGCTGGTGGTGCTCATGGCGTACGGCGTTCCCACGTACGCCCGGAAGTCGCTCTCGAACCGCTCCCGCCAGGGCCCGCCGGACAGCGTCTCGCCGGAACTCATGGCTTCGGTGACCGCCGCGATCTCCGAGGCCCCGACGGTGCTCCCCAGGGGCAGGTAGGGGACCTCGTAGATCCTGGCCGGCTTCCTGAAGGCCCCCAGCTTGGGTATGTCTCCGATGGTCATGGCGTCTCTCCAGAGTTCATGGAAGTCGTGAGAGGGCAGAAACGTCCTGGACGACACGGAATCGACCCTCCGCCCGGCAAAGCCGGCCGCCGTTCATGTACGAGGTGTCCCGGCCGCCGGCACCGAGGCAGCCGCGCCGCCGAGCCGCCATGCCATCTCCACCAGCGCCCGGCACAGCGAGCGCAGCCGGTCGTGGGCCTCGGCCGCGCTCAGGACCCTGCTGCCCTCGGCAGTGCGTGCGAAGTCCCCTGGCACGGTGACCAGTTGCTCCGGCAGTGCGATGCCCCGCATGGCCCGTACGACGGTGCGCAGCGCGTCACAGGCCTGGACGGCGGACAGGTTCTCGCCGTGGGTGAGCAGCCCGACGGGCTTCCCCGCGAGGGGCGTGACGTCCAGGTGGTCGAGCGCGTTCTTGACCGCGCCCGAGAAGGAGCCGTGGTACATGGGCGAGGCGATGACGAAGGCGTCCACCTCCGCCGCCAGCTGGCCGAGCTTTCGGGCGTACGGGTCCGCGTAGAGCTCGGGCCGGCCGTGACAGCTCGGGTCGACGATGGGCAGGGGCTGGGTCGCCAGGTCCCACACGAGCGGGTCCGCGCCCAGTTCGGTCAGCATCAGGGCAGCGGCCTCGATGACGGCTGTGGTGTGTGATCCGGTGCTCGGGCTGCCGCCGAGCAGCAGCACGACCGGCCGCTCTGCCGTTGTCCCGGCTTTTCTGTCTGTCCAGCGCTGGATCGGATTCAACGGTCTACCTTTCGCGCGCCGATGTGAGTGGGCGGCCGAGACGGTCAGCGGGAGTCATGCGCAACGGGGGACACGATGGCCGAACTTTGCTTCGAAGACGGGCAGTTGTCCGCTCACCGACGGACTCTGTCGTAAAGCGGCGGACCGTCAGAGCGGATGGCGCGCATCGCGCTTGGCCATGCCCGAGGTCTTGTTGAACCACCCGCGCCGGGCGGCGAGAGCGCCCGCCTCGAACCGGCTCTGGGCGTTGAGCTCCTGCATCATCCTGCTGACCTTGCGGCTCACCGTCCGTTTGGAGACGTCGAGCGAGGCGGCGATCTGTTCGTCGGTGTAGCCGCTGGCCAGGAGCCGGAGCACGCTCTGGAACTGGTCGTCGTCGGGGGCGTGACCGTCGGCCGACCGCGGGGTGCCCTCCTCCCACAGGCTGTGAAAGGCGTAGCGCAGCATCCCCGTGGTCTCGGAGCAGTCGGACGTGGTGGCCGATCCGCTCAAACCGCCCTCGCTACCGGATTCCTGGCACACCACGGACGTCTGGTTGTCCAGCAGGGCGAAGGTGACGGGGGTCCGGGCGACGCACCGGGTCCGGATCCCGGAGCTGGCCTGCCACGAGGCGTAGGACGCCAGGTGAGGGGCGGCGAGCGCCCGCTCGTCCCAGATCACGGAGACTTGCACCCAGCGGTGCAGCAGCTTCGTGAGGCTGAGCTTGTCCTGCCGGACCACCGCCGGGGTGATTCCCTGCCCCGCGTAGACGATCGCCACGTCGTGGCGGGCGGACTCGAGCGCGGCGTGGAACGGCGATCGCGAATGGTGCCGCTCGGGCTGTCTGGTGGGGGCGCTTCGGACCGGGGACCGGGTGACAGCCGCGGTCGTGCTCATGTTTCTCGTACTCCTTCCGATCGACCGCTTCGTGGGGGATCAAATGGGATGCAGTACCAGGGAGTTGGGAGTCGCCCGAGTTCATCGGCTCGGCAGCTCCTCCGGTGAGACTAGGAGGGCTGCGTCAAATTCCCGCACGTGTAGGTATGGGGAACGTCAGCTCTGTGTGAGTTTCCTGCGGACGCCCCCATACCGGACGAGGGTCGATAGGTTCGGCCTATCGAATTCATGCACACGATCACTTGGAGTACTCGCAACTCTTGCCCATACCATCGATTTTCATGACTCTGGCTACGCGTACGAGTCCGTCGAGAACGCGTCTGGTGTGGGACTCGACGGTGGGCAAGAAAGCGGTCATGGCCGTGAGCGGCCTGGTGATCATCGGCTACCTCGTGGTGCACTGCATCGCGAACGTCAAGATCTACTTCGGTGCGGCCGACTTCAATGCGTACGGGGAGTGGATCCGCACGCTGGGCGACCCGTTCCTGCACCGGATGTGGTTCATCTGGAGTGCGCGCGTGGTGCTGCTGGCCTCGGCGATCGCGCACGGAGTCTGCGCGTACCAGCTCAGCCGCCGTGACATCAGGGCCCGTCCGAGCAAGTACGTGCACCAGAAGGAGCGTCCGAGCTACGCGACGCGCACGATGCGCTGGGGCGGGGTGATCCTCGGCCTGTTCATCGTCTGGCACATCCTGGACATCACGACGGGCACGGTTCACCCGGGCTTCCAGCCCGGTCACCCGTACCAGAACGTGGTGGCGACCTTCTCGCACTGGTACGGCAACGTCATCTACATCGTCGCGATGCTCGCGTTGGGCCTGCATCTGCGGCACGGGATGTGGAGTGCCGCGCAGACCCTCGGTGTGAGCAGCAAGGCGGTCGACCGGACTTTGAAGATCACGGCGAACGGGCTGGCGCTGCTGCTGACGGCGGGCTTCATCTCCGTGCCCGTGGGCGTCATGACGGGAGTGGTGAGCTGAGTATGGGTGACTATGCCGAGTACGTGACCGGGGAGCCGGTCACCGACACGAAGGCGCCGACGGGGCCGATCGCCGAGCGGTGGGACAGGCGGCGTTTCGAGGCGAAGCTGGTCAACCCGGCCAACCGGCGCAAGCACACGGTGATCGTCGTCGGCACCGGCCTGGCCGGCGGCTCGGCTGGTGCGACGCTCGCCGAACAGGGCTACCACGTCGTCCAGTTCTGCTTCCAGGACTCCCCGCGCCGCGCCCACTCGATCGCCGCGCAGGGCGGTATCAACGCGGCGAAGAACTACCGCAACGACGGCGACTCCATCCACCGGCTCTTCTACGACACGGTCAAGGGCGGCGACTTCCGCGCCCGTGAGTCCAACGTGCACCGCCTGGCGCAGATCTCCGTCGAGATCATCGACCAGTGCGTGGCCCAGGGCGTGCCCTTCGCCCGTGAGTACGGCGGCCTGCTCGACACCCGCTCCTTCGGCGGCGTCCAGGTCTCCCGCACCTTCTACGCCCGCGGTCAGACGGGCCAGCAGCTCCTCCTCGGCGCCTACCAGGCGCTCAGCCGGCAGATCGCTGCGGGCAACGTCGAGTTGCACGCGCGTACCGAGATGCTCGACCTCATCGTCATCGACGGGCGGGCGCGCGGCATCGTGGCGCGTGACCTGGTGACCGGGAAGATCGACACGTATGTCGCGGACGCGGTGGTGCTGGCATCCGGCGGCTACGGCAACGTCTTCTATCTGTCGACGAACGCGATGAACTCCAACGCGACCGCGGTCTGGCGGGCGCACCGGCGGGGCGCCTGGTTCGCCAACCCCTGCTTCACGCAGATCCATCCGACCTGTATTCCGCGTACCGGCGACCACCAGTCGAAGCTGACGCTGATGAGTGAGTCGCTGCGCAACGACGGGCGTATCTGGGTGCCGAAGGCGAAGGGCGACACGCGTCCGGCGAACGAGATCCCCGAGGACGAGCGCGACTACTACCTGGAGCGCATCTACCCCTCGTTCGGCAACCTTGTGCCCCGTGACATCGCTTCGCGTGCTGCGAAGAACGTGTGTGACGAGGGGCGTGGTGTCGGGCCCGGCGGTCAGGGTGTGTATCTCGACTTCGCGGACGCCATCAAGCGGATGGGCCGGGGGGCCGTCGAGGCCAAGTACGGCAACCTCTTCGACATGTACCAGCGGATCACCGACGAGGA
>NZ_JBSFVT010000039.1:0-33092 GCF_053592455.1 Streptomyces sp. NPDC002676
AAGGACCTAGACAATCCTCATTCTTGCTGGCCAGAGGCCCTTTCTATTTGCGTGACCGCCTGCCGGACAGCTCGCCTCATGAAAGCGCGAGGCTAATGTGAGGCAGCATCGAACCCGCAAGAGCTCGCCTCCAAGCTAACGTCCTTGCATAAGCAGCTCAGCCTCATCTGCATGACCAGAAAGTCGGCCTGCTTCCCGGATTTGCTCAACCGTCATAGAGGTGGCCAATTCAAGCGCGTCATGGATCCCATCTCCGTTTCCGCGATCAAGCGGAGTCAAGAACCAGCGAACCGCCTGCACTGGATCAATGGGGGTTCCGATGCCATCTCGATAACGCCGTGCCGCTACGAGCATCGCGGGAACATGCGACGACTTAGCTGCCCTGAGATACCAACGCAGAGAGTCTTCATCGAGACCCTTCTTTGCACATTGATCCCCCAGTACGGCACACGCCTCAGGAATGCCAAAATCTCCAGCAACCTGTAGCCACTTTGCAAATTCTCGAAAGCTCTTACCGGTGCCATGTCCCCGGTAAAAATTGACAGCGAGATTGAAGGCTGCATAGCCATCCCCCGCCTCAGCGGCAGCCCGATACAGTTCGTTGGCCCTACCTGGATTAGGAGCTACGCCTATACCGCCAGCGAGCACGAACCCGAACTCCCGCATTCCTTCAGGGACAGCTGCGTCAGCGGCAGTCTCCAGCAACGAAGCTGCGAGTGCGAGCTGCTCGCCACGCTCCAGAAGCAGGCCAGCCAACAAAACCTTCGCATCGAGGTCTCCCTGGTCAGCTAGGGCTTCCAGGCGAGGCTGAAGATCCCGGGCCTTGTCCCGCCCCTCCACCGATCCCCTGCGCTTGGCGTGGACGTACCAGTTTCCAGCAGAGATGAGATCGCCAACTTCCGCAGCCTGGTCGCCGCGTTCCAGAAGTTCCCGGACTGGAACTCCCTCGGGAAAGACACGCCAACTCGGCACCGCTTCACCCACGGAATTCTCCTCATGCTCAGCACCATGGTGGCCTGCCGGCCGGTGGAGGTGATCCTACCGCACGGACCACCTCCGCCAGCCCGCACTACGCGCTAACTAGCCCATCCAAGATGGATAGTCATATGCCATCCATGACCCATCAGGCGCAAATACATTTATGGATGTCGGATCAGACACGTAGAGGTGGACACCTAGCTGAGCAGCCCTGCCTTGGAACCAGCCGATGCAGTTGTCACACATATCTCGACTCACTGAAATCGAAATACCTGGTCGTAGCGTCGACGCCTGCTTCTCGGCGTGGGACAGGTAGTAAGCCCCACCCCCTCCAGAGTTATCGAAGAAGAATGGCGTCCGATCAGTCGGCATCGCCGCATACACCTGCTCGGGCATCGCTCGTTCGTAGCCGCTGGGAATATCCGTAGCGAAACCGCTGGCCGCTTGGATATCACCGGCCTCCGCAGCCGTCTTACTGGCCAAATCTACAGATGTGGCAAATGAGACGTTGGCAGGATGAGGCGCTGCCCGCAGGGCGGCCGCCGTCGGGCAACTCGTGTTATGAACAAGAACTGGGACGCCACCCGCCACGACATAGTACGTGTGGAGTTGCTGGACGGTGAGGTTCCAACGGTTTACCGCGCCAGGTGTGAGCTGGGTGGTGACGACGTAGGCGTGGCTGTTTGTGGCGGTGTTGAGGGTGTCGCCGCGTCGAAGCCTGCCGGCAGGAGTCCAGGTGTGTGTGGTGTCGTCCCAGAACGGGTGGTTGGCTGTGGTGTGGAGGGTGGCTGTGTGGCCATCCTTGGTACGGATGACGAGGTCGAGGAGGT
This sequence comes from Streptomyces sp. NPDC002676, assembly GCF_053592455.1. Lineage (NCBI taxonomy): Bacteria > Bacillati > Actinomycetota > Actinomycetes > Kitasatosporales > Streptomycetaceae > Streptomyces > Streptomyces sp. NPDC002676. The sequence goes on from NZ_JBSFVT010000039.1 coordinate 1,809, forward strand.
CGTGGTCGTGGTTGATCCACACGTGTTTGACGGTGCGAACGCCTCGGTACTTGCCCGTCTTCGGGTTGGCGGCTTCCACCTTGTCACCAGTATTGATCTTGCCGATCGGTTTGGTTTCGCCGTTGCCCATCAGGACTGGGGTGTCCGGGGAGAAACTGCAGCGGGCTGCCGATTCCACGGGCTTCGTGCCTGTGTTGCCTGCTTCCGGCTTGGTCGGTCTGGTCGCCTCCGCGTCGGCCTTCGCGACCTGCTCCTGTGCATTGGCACGCTTCGCGGCGGCGAGGTCGGCCACGTCGGCGGCGGCTTCGTTCGCGGCACCGGCCTCGGCGGCTGCCGCGCCATCCGCTGCCGCGCCATCCGCTGCATCCTTTTCCAGGGCGCCTGCCGCGTCACTCTCCGCGCCTTCGAAGGGTGCTGCCTCACTGCCCTCGAGGCCAGCGGAAAAGACACCGCCGGCGACATCACACGCCTTTGTGTTTTCAGGACCGGGCGCCGTGAAGCCGCACTTGACGACATCCAACAAGGGTTCAACGACGAGCTTGAACAAGACCTTGACGAAGATCTTCGCCGGGTCATGCTGGTAGTGGACCCTCGGTGCGCACAAGCCGAATCGGCTGCATCCGACGGGATTGGCGGGGGGAGCCGGGGCACCACCGCCTGAGCCGCTGGATGTACGGGTGGATCCCCCGCTTGTGGAGCCGCCACCCCCTCCGCCACCGCCGTGGGGCCCGCACTCGGTCCCGTCGCCGCTGCACTTATTGCCGTCGTTGTCGATCCGGACGGTGCCGGTTGGGTCGCTGCCCGAGGCTGGGTTGTCACCGGCGTAGGTGTAGCCGCCCATCTGGTTGGGGTCGCCGGCTTCGAAGAGTGGGTCGGGGGTGAGGAAGCGGCCCTGGGTGGGGTCGTAGTTGCGGGCGCCGAGGAGGTCGAGGCCGGTTGTGGCGTCGGTGGGCTGCCCGAGGTAGCCGTGGTTTTCGTCGGCGGCGACCCAGGAAGTGGGCTTGGTTCCTCGGGGATTGCCGTAGGGGTCGTAGGAGCGGCGGGTGACTGCCAGGGTGCTGGCGTCAATGGCGGTGGTGGCAGTGCCCTGCCCGTTGGCGACCTGGTAGGTGACTGTGCCGGTGCTGGAGCGGGTGACGGTGGTGCCGTCGGGGCCGGTGATGTTGCGCAGTGCGGTCCAGGTCTTGGCGGAGACGTTCAGGGTGATCTGTTCGGTGCCGCCGAACAGATACAGGATGCGGGTCTTGTCGGTGCCGTCGGTGCTGCTGGTCTGCTCGAGCAGGTTGCCGTCGGCGTCGTAGAGGTACTCGCTGGTGTTGTTGTGGGTGCCCGATGGGTTGGTGACGGTTGCGGTGCGGCCTTCGGGGTCGTAGGTGAAGGACTGGGTCTGGCCGGGGGGCAGGGCGCCGGTGGAGATGGTGCTCCAGGTCTGTCCGGAGCTGGGGCAGGTGGCGATGGTGAGCTGAGTGCCCTTGGTGGCGCTGGCGCCGGGGTCGGTCAGGCACACGGAGTTGTTGGCCTTGTTGGCCAGCTTGCCCGCGGTAGTGGTCACCCATTTCTGGGTGGCGTCGCTGTTGCAGGTGTCGATGACCACGAGGGTGCCGGACGTGGTGGCGTTGCCTGTGGTGTCGAGGCACATTCCCAGGACCTTGATGGTGCCATCGGTGCCGATGGTCCATTTCTGGGCACTGGTGCCGTTACACGTGTTTACGTCGACCTTGTTTCCGGGTGTGGTGGAGGCCGAGGCGTCGTCGATGCAGAGCTTGCCGCCGCCGGTGATGGTGAAGGTCGAGGCGATGGGGCCGGTGGTGGAGACCTTCCGGCTCATGGTGTTGCCGGCGTTCTTGTTCGGCGTGTAGCTGGTATCGGTGTAGTTCGGTGTCCAGGTGGCTGTGCCGTTGGTCGGGTTGCTGCTGGTGGTGGTACCGGCCTGGTCGGGCAGAGCGGCCGTGGCGGTGCCGTCGGTGCCGGTGTAGGCGGTGGTCTGGGTGGTGTCGTTGAGGGCGTTGCCGGTGGGGTCGTGGTCGACCATGCCGGTGCGGTCGCCGAGCAGGTCGTAGTTGTAGGTCTGCCAGTACGAGGCGGGGCCGCCGACGGTGCTGGCCGTGATGGGGGCCGTGGTGGTGGTCTGCACTCGTGTGGTGTTGCAGCCTCCGACAGCTCCGACCGGGGTGCTGGCGGGGCTGGTGATGCCTGCGGTGTCCGTCCAGGCCGCCGTCAGCCGCTGGAGGGAGTCGTAGGTGAAGCACTGGGTGTCGTGCGTGGTGTTGTCCTGCAGGTCGTCGGTTGCGGTGAGTTCGCCGGCCTGGTTGTAGCGGAGATTGACGAGGTCCAGATCGGTGGCCGAGGTCTGCAGCTTGCTGCTGGTCTGGGTGACGCGCCCGGTGGTGGGGTCGTACTGGGCGAAGGTCGCCAGCTCCTTGCCGATGGGACCGTAGTCGGCCTGCAGCAGGCGCCCGAACGCGTCGTGGACGGCGGTGTCGAGATAGGCGGGCGTGTTGGCGTTATTGATGAAGCCGCCGATTCCGTCGAGGTTGCCCTGCTGGGTGTAGCCGTAGTCGATGTCCTCGGCCGGCAGGTTGCCGTCCGCCTGGTAATGCGTGGTGGAAAGCAGACCGACGTTCGGGGTGTAGTGGGCGGTGGAGGTGTAGGTGACGGTGCCCGAGGCGGGCGCGCTGCTCTGCCCGGCGGCGGCGAAGCCATCGGAGGCCGGGATCGTCAGCGTGGTGCCCAGCGGCTGGTAGGCCGTGTTGTAGCCGGTGACGGCCTGGGTGTACGCCGATCCCGAGGCGCCCCCGACGTACCGGGTGGCCGAGGTCTGGTAGCCCTTCTCCAGCGTGTCGTAGACACGGGACGTCAGCAGCGTGGACGGGTCGGGGGTGGCGGACCACGCGGCGGCGTACTCGGCTGTGGGGCGGCTGTCCCAGTCGTAGGCGAAGGACATCACCCGGCCGCGCGGGTCGGTGGTCTGCAGCAGGTTGCCGGCGACGTCGTACTTGTCGAACGTGGTGGTGCCGGCATTCGGGTCGCTCTGGGACGTCTTCTGGCCGAGCAGGTTGTAGCTGTACGACCAGGTGTTGCCCGCGCTGTCCTTGATCGTGTCGACCTGACCCGCGGGGGTGTAGGTGTAGCGCGTGGTGGCGTCGGCGGCCGGAATCGAGTTCACGGTGCCCTGCCGCCACAGCACGGTGGAGCCGTCGGAGGCGACGACGGCCGCGGTGGAGTCGTTGCGGACCCGGAAGGTCGAACTGGTGGTCGCTGTCAGTCCGGTGGTCCACAGCTGGGCGGCGGCCGTGCTGTAGATGACCAGGTTGCCGTCGGTGCCGAACTTGGCCCAGGCCCCGGGGTTGCCGCTGGTTCCGGAGGACCAGATGGTCTTGCCGGTGGTCAGTGCGGAGAGCACGAGGTCGCCGTCGGCCTGCATCGTCAGGCGCACGCTCTTGGAGGTCAGCGAGGTTCCCGAGGGAATCACCGAGCCGCCCTGCAGGATGACCGTGGAGCCGGTGTTCTTCACCACGGTGCTGGTGGTCTGACCGACAGCGTTGGTGAAGGACGCGGTAGATCGGCCGCCGGCGGGCGCCGTGGTGTCGACCTCATCGGCCCCCGGGTAGCTGGTGGAGGTGTGCCACTGCGGGACTGCCTGGTGCCAGAGGGTCTCCGTGAGGGGCCGGCCCTGGCCGTCGTAGGTGGTGGTGGTCTCCGAGGGGGTCTGGTTCTCGTTCGCCGCGTACAGCGTGGTCGAGGGGTAGTTGACCGGTTCGGAGTACGGCGCGTAGGCCGTTACCCGCCAGCCGTGGGAGTCGTAGAAGGTGTCCGAGATGATCCGGCCGGAGTCGGAGTCGCCCATCGCGGTGGACTGGGTCTGCCTCGGCTGGAGCATGCCGTCGTAGATCGTGATCGAGGTGGCGTACGTGCCGTCCTCGCGCAGTGTCTTGGAGGTGACCGCGGACGGCGCGCCCGGCTGGGTGATCGTGCCGCCGGGCGCCGGGACGGCACCGGGGTTGATCGAGTATGCGAAGGTGCGGTCCGCGCTCTGGCCGGCTGCCTTGTCCCGGCCGGGCAGCCACACCGCGGTACGTCTGCCAAGCGCGTCGTAGGTTATGTCGGTCTTGCGGCCGTTGGCGTCGATGTTCTCAAGCGGAAGGCCGCGCAGCGCGTCGAGGGTGGACTTGACCTGCCAGTGCTGGCTGTTGGCGGAGGTCTCAGCGGTGGTGTTGGTGTTGCCGCCGGCACTACTCCAAGCCGGCGTGAAGTCTGTGTGGGTGTTCTGTCCGGTGGCGTCGTAGGAGTCGGTGATCCGCCCGGCGCCGTCGTAACCGATGCCGGAGGTGGTCTGCCAGTTCTCCGTGGTGCCGGTGAAGCCGGTGGCGCTCTGCGTGCCGGTGACCTGGCCGGAGGCGGTGACCTGGCCGAAGGTGCCCAGGCCGGACAGGGTTCCGTCACCTGCGTAGTAGATCTTCTTGTCTGCCAGCAGGCTGCTCGCGCTGACCGCGGTGGAGCAGTCACCCGCGACTGAGGTGACCCGGTCCGGGTACGACAGCATCATCGTGTTCGACGCCGGCGGGTTCGCGTAGGTCGCGGTCGCGCACTTCTCCTGCTTCGGGTCGACACCGTCACCATGCGCGTTGACGGTGGACAGGCGGCCCTGGCTGTCGTACGTGGTGTCGGTCTTGGTGTGCCGCCAGGTGCCGTCGGCGAGGCGTTCGTACTTCAGGGAACTGCTGGACTTGATCCGGTGCGCGGTGAGGTCCGGCAGTGTGGACAGTGCCGGCTCGGTCTGGCCGGGGTTGTCCTCCTGCGTCCAGTCCGTCCAGGGTGTCTGGTTGGAGGAGGCCGTGGTGGTGAAGGTGAACGGGCCGTTGATGCTGACGGCGTCGACCGTGCCGCCGGCCTGGGTGTAGGTGTCGTCCTGGAGCGCGGTGCCGGCCAGTTGGTCGGCGTCGGTGACGCTCAGCACGGTGTTGCCGCCGACCTTGGCGTCGACGGTGACGGAGCGCCGGGTGCCGTCGGCCTTGTAGTCGCCGTCCATTCCCTGCAGATAGGTGGTGGTGTTCTGGGTGACCGGTTCGGGTGCCTGGCCGGTCTGCACGGTGACGGTACGGAAGCCGCGGAACTGGTCCCAGGTCCGGTACTGGTCGTCTGTCAGGGCCGAGTCGTCGCGGTGCCAGGCCGGTCCTGTGTAGCTGTAACGGGAGATCTGGGTCTCGGAGCCCGCCGCGTTGGTCTGGTCGGCGTCCGGCTTGTACTGGCCGGCGATCGTCCTGTCGGATACAGCCACGCTGTTGACCGTGACCTTGTTGAACCAGTCCGCGATCGGCTTCGAGGCGCCGGGGACGGTCCAGTACACGGGATAGCAGAAGTTGATGTTGCTGTCCGCCTGCGAGACCGAGAGGGTCTTGCCCGCACACGGGGCCGGGTTGTACTCGACCGCGATCGACTCACCGGTCTCCGTCTCCACACTGGAGATACGCGGCCGGTACAGCGGCGGCGCGGACGGGGAGTCATCGCTGACCCGGTTGTCGATCTCGGTTCCGGTGAACGACACCTGGTTCAGCGTGATGTCGCTGTTGCCGTTGGCGTAGGTGTCCTTGCCGGTGTGCTGGATCGACTGCAGCCACATCACGGCCTGCAGCATCCCGGCGTCCTTCGGGTCCACCGAGGCGCCGGTGACCGGGTCGACCGTACCGCCCGCGTCCGAGTAGACCTGCCCCAGTTTGTAGGAGTCGACCGCGGTGAGCTGATCGGTCGCCTTCACATGGACCTTGGTGGTGATGGTGTCCAGCCTGGTAGTGGTCCAGAAACTGGGTCCCACTATGACGCACACGTCGTCGGGAACGGTGGTGGCCCCGTCCGGGAGCTTCGTCTTGTCGGTCGAGTCGCAGTGCAGGTCCCACGGCGCGTCCGGCCAGTGGGTGGCGGTGCTGTCCTTGAGGTTCGAGGACGAGCAATCAGTGAACGTGCCGGTGGTCTGGCACCGCTGCGCCAGGCCGAAGTCCACCTCGGCCGCCGGGGTGCGCCCGGCCTGCTCGTCGCCCAGCGTGTAGCCGTACGAGATCAGCGTCAGCGCACCGCCGCGGGTGTACGAGGCCAGGGTGCCGGTGTCGTCCGGATTGTCGGTCGCGGCCGCCTGGCCGCCGCCAAGGTCGTAGTAGTTGGTCTCGGTGGTGTAGTCGTAGCGCTGCACGAAACCGGTCGGCGAGACCACGAAGTCGAGGTTCCAGCGCCAGCCTTCCGGCTTGTCGCACTGGGATGTCTTGCCCTTGGCGCTGTCGTAGCAGGGGTCCGTCGAGCGCGGGTGCAGGACCGGAATGCCCCAGGCGGAGTGCGTTGTGGGGTCAGCGGGGTTGGCGGGCATGGTGGCATCGGTGCCCGGGCCGTTCGGGGAGTGGTCGGCACCGAAGTAGGCGGCGGTGCCGTCCGTCGTCAGCACCCGGTAGTAAACGCCGTCGTGAAGTCCGTTAGCGGCGCCGGACAACTCCTGCACGACCGTGCCGTCATCACCCTGGATCCGCCACTGCTTGATCTCACCCGGAACACCGGAGTCGACGCCGTCGGGCACCAGCATTCCCGAGTGCGAGCCGAAGGAGAGCGTGGCGTTGTCCCCGCCCCAGCACTCGTCAGCCGAGCCCTTCAGGAGCTTCTTGCCGTCGGAGCCAAGGAGCGAGCCGCAACTGCGGTAGCCCCGCTCCACATAACCGGGCTGGTAGCTCCAGCCGTCTCCGACCCACGAGGACTGGGAGTTGCGGGCGGTTGTCTCACCGTCGACGGTCTGGGAGTCGTAGTTCAGGCCGACCGACGGCGCGTTGCCGCCGATCGCGGCGGGCACGGAGATCGGGTAGCCGTAGGTGAACGAGCCGGTGGCCGATGCCTGCCAGGTACCGGCCGCCGACAGCGAGGTGGCGCCGTAGTCGCCCTGGGAACCAGAGGTGCCGGAAGTGACCGCCAGTGCAGTGATGCTGGCAGCAGTGGCCGCCGCCACTGGCGCTATGCCCGCGGACATCGTCGCGGCGCCGTCCGTACCCTTCCCCTTCTCGGCGTGCTCGCTCTTCGTGCCCTTGGGGTCCTGCGTGCCCTTCACGGCCTTAGCTCCACCTGCGCCCTTCGCGGCTTCAGGGCCGTCCGTGCTCTTGTCCGGATCCGCGGCAGGCGAGCCTAGAGTGATCGTGGCCGTGAGCTGATCGGCGGTGGGACGGTTGGTGAACGCGATCGGGGTGCGCTTCTGACAGTCGGCTTTCTCCGGGGTGGTCAGCGCGCAGCCCGGCAGTTCTACCAGTTGGAGTCGTGAACCGTAGCCTCCGCCGTACGCGTTGGCGATCGCGGCGTAGTCGATGACCACCTTCACCCGGCCGCCCGCAGCGGCCGAGCTGGACGGGGTGAGCCCCAACAGCATGCCGTTGGCGCCAGCCTTGAGGGTCTGGCCGTGCGACGCGGTCCGTACGCGCACCGCGTTCGCCCCGCCCCCCTTGCCGGCGGGTGCCACCCAGACCGGCAAGGCGCCCGCCTGGACCGGCTTCGCTGCGGCGGAGGTGCCCAGAGCGACGGTGGCTGTGCCCGCCTTCGGCCAGTGAGGCGCCCGCGCCCGGTATGTGGCCAGTGGTTTGTAACCCTTGGGGTGCGCGAAGGTCTTTCCCTGCAGGGTGTGGTGTCCTACGGCCGGAGTGACGGGCAGCTTCTTCGGCTTCCACGGCGTGCCGTGGAAGTGGAAGCCGCCGTGATGGCCGAACTCGTCGTCCGCACGGTCGGGGAAGAAGCCGGGAGTACCCAGCCCGGTGGCGATCGCCACGGGCACGAGCAATGCGAAGACGGCGACGGGAATGGCCCACAACCCAAGTCCGCTCAGAAACGCACGGTGCCACACGCCAGCGAACCAGCGCCGTCTGCCACTCACGCCAAACCCCCAAGGATGCGGCCTCAACCGGGCCGTCACGTCACCGATCGCCCGTTTGAGTGATCGGCCGGAGACTATGAGTGATCATGATCATCACTCAATGCACTTTGCCATTCGCATGACAAAAGCGTGCCTGAATTTGGGAGATCTTGAGTATTTTCTGTAAGCAGTTGATCACCGTTTGCGACAACCGGGCCTGCGTGCTTGCCCGTTGGACTGTCAACGCATTCCACCAGGCACAGAGCGCACCCCGACGTCCGCGACCCAGAGGAAGCCCGCCACGTGCTGAGACCGCCCCTACGCCCCGGCCATAGACGCTTCGTCCCCGGACAACGACTGGCCCTGTTCGTCACCACCCTCGGCCTCTTGATGGCCGTCCCCGTCTCACCCGCCGTCGCCGACAGCGCTCCCGCTCCGGACGACCCGCTGCTGGCCGCGCAGGAGCAGGCCGTGTCCACCGGCAAGTCCGTCCCCGTGGACGCGCTGACCACGCAGGTGTCCACCACTGAGGCGCTCCCGGACGGCACGTTCACCAACACCACGAGCGTGTTGCCGACCCGCGTCCTCAAAGACGGCACATGGGTCCCGGTGGACGCCACTCTGGAAGCCGACGGCCACGGCGGCTACTCCCCCACGGCCACCCCGAACGGCGTGACGCTCTCCGGCGGCGGCGATGGCCCGCTGGTCACCCTCACACATTCCGACGGGCCCAGCATGGCCCTGACGCTGCCCTTCACCCTGCCCGCGCCGCACGTCACCGGCGACACTGCGCTCTACGATTCGGTGTTGCCGGGTGTCGACCTGTCCGTGTCCGTCACCGACCAGGGAGGCTTCAGCGACGTTCTGATCGTGCATGACGCGAACGCCGCAACCGATCCCCGGTTGAAAGAACTCACCTTGGCCACGGAAACCCACGGTCTCACCGTGGCCACCATGGACTCCGACAGCATGAGCGCCACCGCCACCAACGGCGACCTGGTCTACACCAGCCCCCAGCCGGTGATGTGGGACTCCGGCACCGCGCCCGCACAGCTTCAGAACATTGACCCCGCCCAGGACGGTCCCGCCGCCGGCACAACGTCCTCGGTGGACGGTCCAGGCCCCGGAGCCGCCACCGCACCGGTCGCGATGACCGCCACCAACAGCTCCCTCAAGCTGACTCCGGACGCGGACATGCTCACCGCTGCGGACACCACTTACCCGGTGTACATCGACCCGTACACCAACCCGGTCGACTCCACCGCCGGCCACTACACCGAGGTCTACTCCAACTCGGCCTGCGACAACTCGCCGCAGTACGACAAGGCACAGACCAACGGCCAGGGCGTCGGCTACCAGAAGTGGGGCGGCCCCTGCGGCATCGGCCTGGAGCGCTCGTACTGGGCGATCAACACCAGCGGACTGCACTCGTCGTTCGTCATCTACGACGCCTATGTGAAGATCTCCACGACATACGCCGCCAGTTGGGACTGCAGTCACAACCAGCCGATCACGCTGCACACCACGAACGCGATCAGCTCCAGTACCGACTGGCTGTCCCGGCCCGGCACACACGACACCGCCTTCCCGCCGTCGACCGACACGGTGCCCAGTGGCGCCAACTCCGGCAGCTCCTGCAGCAACAGCACCGCCACATTCCACGTCACCGACCAGGCCCAGAAGATCGCCGACCAGAACGGCGACGGCTATGACAGCAACGGGACCTTCGGGGCCGGCACCAACACCTGGACCATCGGCCTGTACGGCAACGAGTCGGAGACCTCAGGCAACGACGACTATCTGCGGATGTCCACCACGCTCACACTCACCACCAAGTTCGACATTCCGCCGGACGTACCCAGCAACCTGCACATGACCCCGGCCGCCACCGGCGCCTCAGCACCCTGCACCACCAGCGGCGTGGGCTGGATCGGTGCCACCACCTACTCGGACTCGGGCAGTAACATCACCCTGCACTCCACCGTCGCCAATACGCAGATGTACGGGGAGAACGTCAAGGCGCACTACTACGTCTGGGACCGCACAGTCGATCCCGACGGCGACGGTAACGGCGCCTCCGTCTCGACCCCGGACAGCGCGTTCCTCGCCTCGGGCAGCGACGCGCCCATGAAGATCGGCGCGACCCTGAAGGACGGTCACCAGTACGGCTGGGACGTCTATGCCGAGAACTATTCGGCCTCGCACCTGACCTCCGCGAAGTCCGAACACTGTTGGTTCACCACCGACTTCACGGCACCACCGACTCCGGAAGTCACCGGCAACTCGTCCTTCCCGCGGGTGGGCTCCGGCCCCGCCGACCCGGTGGTCTACGCCGGCCCGGGCAAGACCACCGACTTCACCGTGGCCGACGCCGACAGCCCAGCCACCGACATCACCTGCGACCCCGGCCCATGCAAGTACAGCGGCATGGCCTCCTTCCTGTGGCAACTCGACTCGCCTCCGACCGCCTTCGACGGCCAGAGCGCCGCGATCACCGGCACCGACAGCCAGGGCAGGTCCACCGCCACCATCCCCGTCCCGATCACCGACTGGGGCGTCCACACTCTGTACGTGGCCGGTATCGACAAAGCGGGCAACATTTCCACCAGCCCCTCCAGCTACACCTTCAGCGTTCCGTGGGACCCGAGTACCAAGATCAAGGCCGGTGACATCTCCGGCGACGGCGTGCCCGACCTGCTCGCCACCACAAAAACCGGCGACCTGAATCTGATCCCGGGCGACCAGGATCCCGCCCAGGACACCGCCCCGGTCCAAAGCGGCCCGATCACCGGCACCCCGCCAGCGGTCACCGGCCCGATCACGGTGTCCACCAAGGAGGAGTCGCCCGAAGGTGCCGGCTGGAACAACTTCATGATTGCCCACCGCGGCAACCTGCACGGCGCCAACGGAGACGACCTCTTCGCGTACAACAAGACAAACAAGCAGCTCTACATCGTCAAAAACGACCTGGACCCGGTCGACAACGCGGCCTTCCCACCGTATTCCAGGTTCGGCGGCTTCACCGGCAAGCGATACACCTCCATCGACAAGGAGGGCTGCCAACCGTCCGACGTCGTCGCGGACGACACACGCTGCCGCAGCACCGACTACAACAGCCAGAGCTGGAACATCACCCAACTCATCTCCCCAGGCAACATCTACAACAACACCAACGACTACCCCGCCGTCATCACCGTCGAGAACAAGGAGCTGTGGATCTACCAGTCCGACGACGGCAAGCGTCTGAAGAACCCGACCCTGCTCGGCGACGGCGACTGGACAGGCCAGACCCTGATCGCCGCAGGCACCCTCGCAGGCGACCCCGTCCTGTGGACCCGAGACAACGCCACCGGCAAGATCTACAGCTACTCGATCACCATCGACTCCACCACCCAGCTGCCGGCTCTGCTGCACCCGACATCGCGAACCGACCTGCAACTCACCCTGCCGCCTGCCGACTACCCCCTGGTCGCCTCACCCGGGGACGTCAACAGCCCCGTGTCGAAATGGTTTACCCACCCTGGCGGTCCCGATGGCGTCCCCGACCTGTACGCCGTCGACACCTCCGGTCAGCTCACCGAGTACAACTACTACAATTCGCACCCGGTCCCTCTCACGCCGCCCAGTTACGCGTTCGCTCCGCCGGTCTCGCTGGGCTCCATCACGGACACCTCCACCCACCGATGGAAGCTCGCCGAAGGCACCGGCACCACCACCGCCGACAGCAACGGCACCCTCGATGCCACCCTGTCCGGTGCCTACACATGGACCAACGACACCACCCGGGGCAACGCCCTCAACCTGAGCGGCACCACCGGATACGGCACCACCACCGGCCCCGCAGTGAACACTTCCAAAAGCTTCACCGTCTCCGCCTGGGTCAAGCTCAACTCCCTCACCGCCAACAGCACCTTCCTGTCCCAAGACGGCACCACCAACAACGGCTTCCAGCTGTACTACTCCTCAGGAGCCCAGGCCTGGGCCTTCGGCCGGTACAGCACGGATGCAACCGGTGCCGTATGGCGCGCCGCCTACGGCAGCAAACCCGTCGTCGGTAAGTGGACCCACCTGGTCGGAGTCTTCGACGCCACAGCCCAGGAAGTCCGTCTGTACGTCAACGGCAGCCTCACAGCCACCAAAGACTGGACCTACACGCCCTGGCCCGCCACCGGCCCCATACAGATCGGCCGCAAACTCACCTCCGGCATCTACGGCGAATACGCCAACGCAGCAATCAGCAACGTCCGTATCTACCCCACCGCGCTGCCCCCAGCCGACGCCGCAGCCGCCGGTGACAACCCGCAAGTCGTCCAGCTCGACGCCGGAGTGACCACCGGAAGGTAATCGACACACCTGCACTCGACGTTCCCATACGCGTTAACGCCCAGGGTTTCGTGTGCGACCTGCGGGGGGACAGTCCACGACTGTCCCCCCGCTGAGCCCACCGGTTGCCCGGTCGCCCCGTGTGTCTCCCGCGCCCTCGTCGAGTGGCAGTACCGCACTCAGCGCTTGGTCGACGGTACTGGCCCCCAGCGAGTCCAGCAGCCCTGCCTCCGTCCCCGCAATCACCTCCCGGGCTCGGCGGTACCGAGGAGGTCTTCGTCGACAGCGGCCAAGTCGGTGGCTCCGGCCTCGGCGCCGTCTTCAAAGGCGCGGGCGCCGATGACAGCGACCTCGTCCTCGCCGCCGGTGCCGATGGTGAAAGCGACCATGCCGGCGGCCTGGCGTCCGGACTCAGATTGCGAAGTCCCGGACGGCCCGGAGGAACTCGGGCCAGGAAGTGCTCCGATACCCTCCAAGTGCCTGCTGGAGGCTCAGCTGGAGCGTCTTCTTCAGCGGGTGCGGCGAGTCCATAATCGCCTCGTTACGCAGAGCGAGACGGTACAGCTCCACGGAGAAGGGCAGACGGTCGGTCTTGCCTCCATTGCAGGTGGCGTGGGCGGGAGCGAGGTTCCACAGCGCGTCGAGATTGGGACCGGCCCAGGCCCGCACGCTGTGCAGGCGCTGCATGAGGGCGAAGGGAAAGACGTGATCAACCGCCACCGTCTGGCCCGGAGAGAGGACCTCGTTGCATATGAGGCAACGGCCGTGTTGGAACCCGATCAGCGCGTCCGCGACCTTGGCGACGGAGCGGCGCCGCTTTTTGTCAGTGAGTCTGAGCGAGTCCCAGGCGACCGCGACACCGTCCTCCATGAGGCTGCGGCCCACGCCCGCGGCGAACGAGCTCTCGACGATGCTCCATCGGGCTTCGAGCTCCGCGCGCAGTCCAACTGCCTGCTCGGACTGCGCAACACGCAGCGCGTCGTGAGTCAGTCGCACGATGCGCTGCCGACCGCTTCCCGTCAGCTCGAAGAAGCGGTGGGGTACCTGCGTCCCGCCACGGAGATTATGGAACTTCTGCATGACCATGGATGGCATGGACCGGGCTGCTGCCAGAAGCAGTCGTTCGGTCGGCCACCCTGCGGCCAGCGTCCCAGCACGCTCCTCCTTGGCGATCGTCAGGAAGTCCGAGTCACGCAGGGCTACGCCCTCGGGAGCTTGCGGGGCGTCGCCGAGATGGCGCACCAGCTCCAGCGCGTACGGGGCCGCAAGTTCGGCAACCCGGAGCTCGCTCTGCCCACGCCCAGCCGCATCAAGCAGGGCGGCTCCGAGCGCGAACTTGTATGTCCGGGAGTTCGCGCCCATGAGCACGGCCAACCGCCAAGAGGTACGTGCGGAGGCGTCCTGCGTGTAGAAGGAGCTGCGCCCGCTCATCCCCGCTCATTCCGCAACGCCACGGCATTCCAGCGCACCGTCTTACGGCCGAGCCGGTCGGCTCCCTCCTCGACGACCCGAACCAGCGTGAGCCCCTCATCCGTGCCGTGGCCGACGGCTTCCTCCGCCGGGATGTCGAACATCCGCCGGTCCGCGGGCGGTTCGCCGCGGCGCAGCGTGATCAACAACGTTCCGCCCGGAGCCAACAGCCCAGCCAGGCGCCGCATCGCGATCGGACGATCCTCGGGCGGGAGATGCATCCATACCGCGGACAACAAGATGACGTCGTACGGCCCCTGAAGTCCGTGGAGCTCCGGAAGCGCGCCCTCTTGCCAGGTCACTCCGACGTCAGGGTGAAGTCGCGCTGCCACCCGACGCAGCTCCGCCACCGGCTCCACCGCGTCAACCGAGAATCCGCGCCCGGCCAGCGCCGCCGCATCGCGCCCGGTACCCGCCCCGACATCCAGCACACGCCCGGGCGCCTCCGGAAGCAGATCCAGCAGCGCCTCATGCACCGACTCAAACGAAACACTCTCGTACACCCTGCCCAGCCGGTCCGCCGACTCAGCGTAGTAAGCCTGTACCCCCGCCCCTGAACCTGAAGTTCGCTCCATGGCAGAACCGTAAGACCCGACACTGACAACGGGGCCCGAACGTGCCCTTTCCCGGCAATCGACATCGAGGTCTGGCCTCCCATAGCCCTGGAAGCGACCTCGAGGGCCAGATCGGCTGGTTCCGCCGCAACCTGTAGGTTGCCATAACTAACGCACCGGCTCCGACCAGGCGCTTTGCAACACAGGTCGATCACGGCAGGCTCAGACTGCATGGCGCTGCGCATGCTCTACCTGATCTTCCTGAGGCTCCTCGGACTGCTCCTACTGCTCTCACGCTCCCAGGACGCCAAGGACATCGAGCTGCTCGCGCTCCGCAACGAGAACGCGATACTGCGCCGCCAGCCCGGCGTCCGGCCGCGCCTTGCCTGACCGGACCGCACCATGCTCACAGCTCTGGCCCGGCACCTGCCAGGCAGACGGCGACGGCACTGCTTGGTCACCCCCGGAACCCTCCTGTCCTGGCACCGCTCCCTGCTGCGATGGAAGCGGAAGCAGAAACCGGCGCACACCGGCCGCCGGCCGATCTCCGAGGAACTCACCGCCCTGATCCTGCGCCTAACCCACGAGAACCCGGCATGGGGCCACACCAGGGTCCAAGACGAACTGCGCCGCCTCGGCCACCGCGTCGGCGGCTCCACCATCCGACGCATCCTGCACAGCGCCGGCCTCGGCCCCGCACCCCGACGACGCCGCGGCGCCCCGACCTGGCGCGAGTTCGCACGCGCCCAGCCCTCCGGCCTGCTCACCGCCGACTTCTTTCATGTGGACACCGCGGGCTTGACCAGGCTGTACACCGTCATGGAGGTCGGCACCCGCACTGTGCACATCCTCGGCGTCACCACGCACCCCACCGCGGCCTGGGCCACCCAGCTCGCCCGCAATCTTCTCGCCGAGCTCGGCAAGCACACCTCCGGCTTCCGCTACCTGCTGCGCGACCGCGACAGCCACTACACCCAGGCCTTCAACGCCGTCTTCACCGCCGACGACATTGAGATCCTCAACACCGCGCCGCAGGCACCGAAGACGGACGCCCACGCCGAGAGATTCATACGCACCGCCCGAGCCGAGTGCACCGACCGGATCCTCATCTACAACGAACAGCACGCCCGGCGAGTCCTCGCCGAGTACGCCGAGCACTACAACACCGGAAGGCCACACCGGGCCCTGCGCACCTTCGCTCCCCGCCGACGACCGCGACGCCATCCCCTTCCCCGCCCAGCGCATCCACCGCCACAACGTCCACAGCGGACTGATCCATGAGTACCGCAACGCCGCCTGCCCAAGATCACGACAGGCAGCGTAACCCCAGATCAGCGCATGTACGGGACTTTTGGAACCCCACAGGGCCGTCCGTGCGGCCAGCCGAGGCGGCCACACGGACGGCTGGCGGCGGTTCACACCCGCTCGCGCAAGGACCGGGAGACGACGTACACCCGGCCCGAGTTGACGTCCGGTTCACCCCCGCCCGCGCGGGGACCGGGCCTCCGGGGTGACGGCGGCGGCCTCACGGCTCGGTTCACCCCCGCTCGCTCGGGGACCGGACGCCACCGGAGTGCTCGACCTTGGCCGGCTTCGGTTCACCCCCGCTCGCGCGGGGACCGGTGGCCCGCCCCGTGCGGTCCGGGGCCGGGGGCCGGTTCACCCCCGCTCGCGCGGGGACCGGTAGCGGTGGACGCGGGCCCCGTCGTCGTGGAGCGGTTCACCCCCGCTCGCGCGGGGACCGGGGCGCAGCGTCGGAGAAAAACTGCTTCATCGCCGGTTCACCCCCGCTCGCGCGGGGACCAGGGGCTCTGCGTGCAGCTCCATCAGGCCGCTCCCGGTTCACCCCCGCTCGCGCGGGGACCAGACACCGCCGGCGCCAGGTCGTTCTCCACGTGGCGGTTCACCCCCGCTCGCGCGGGGACCAGGTCTCCGGCATCACCGGTGGCCTGGCCGACAGCGGTTCACCCCCGCTCGCGCGGGGACCAGCTGCTCGCGCAGTTCGACTATCTGAAGTGGGACGGTTCACCCCCGCTCGCGCGGGGACCAGCGCGAACCCCCGCTCAGTCCTTCCGCTCAGTCCGGTTCACCCCCGCTCGCGCGGGGACCAGGTCTCGTGCAGCTGGAACCTGATGGCCTCGGCCGGTTCACCCCCGCTCGCGCGGGGACCAGGTCCACGCGATCGTCTCCCCCGTCGACCTCGTCGGTTCACCCCCGCTCGCGCGGGGACCAGTGTTCGGTCAGGCGTTCGATTCTTTGCCGGATCGGTTCACCCCCGCTCGCGCGGGGACCAGAGGTCCCGCCACGAGGGCGGCCCCGGATGCATCGGTTCACCCCCGCTCGCGCGGGGACCAGACGAACTGCCCCCCGGCTGCCCGCCCTACGAGCGGTTCACCCCCGCTCGCGCGGGGACCAGCAGTTTGCGGCGGCGCTTGGCGCGGCGCAGGCTGGTTCACCCCCGCTCGCGCGGGGACCAGGCCGACACGGCGACCGGCCCCACCCCCTCTGGCGGTTCACCCCCGCTCGCGCGGGGACCAGGGCCGCCGCCGGCATTCACACCCCGGCGGCGCCGGTTCACCCCCGCTCGCGCGGGGACCAGCGGCAGCACGACCTCGACGGGGCCATGCTCGGCGGTTCACCCCCGCTCGCGCGGGGACCAGCTGCTCGCGCAGTTCGACTATCTGAAGTGGGACGGTTCACCCCCGCTCGCGCGGGGACCAGCGCGAACCCCCGCTCAGTCCTTCCGCTCAGTCCGGTTCACCCCCGCTCGCGCGGGGACCAGCGCGAACCCCCGCTCAGTCCTTCCGCTCAGTCCGGTTCACCCCCGCTCGCGCGGGGACCAGGTCTCGTGCAGCTGGAACCTGATGGCCTCGGCCGGTTCACCCCCGCTCGCGCGGGGACCAGCATGGCGCAGGTGGCCGTCGTCCAGCGGGCCCGGGTTCACCCCCGCTCGCGCGGGGACCAGGTCCACGCGATCGTCTCCCCCGTCGACCTCGTCGGTTCACCCCCGCTCGCGCGGGGACCAGCGCTTCGAGTACGCGCTCTTCGTGCTCTGCGGCGGTTCACCCCCGCTCGCGCGGGGACCAGTGTTCGGTCAGGCGTTCGATTCTTTGCCGGATCGGTTCACCCCCGCTCGCGCGGGGACCAGAGGTCCCGCCACGAGGGCGGCCCCGGATGCATCGGTTCACCCCCGCTCGCGCGGGGACCAGGTGCTGACAGCAAGCCGGAAGCCCGGGGAGAACGGTTCACCCCCGCTCGCGCGGGGACCAGACGAACCGCAGCAGCGTGGGGCAAGCCGTCCGCGGTTCACCCCCGCTCGCGCGGGGACCAGACTCCCCCACCTGCAACGACAGGAACCCTTTGCATTTTGTTGACTCAAGCTGCAAGCCATCCATGCGGCCTTGACTCCGCAGTCTGGCAGAGCCGATTACTGAACAAGACCCCATTGTCAGACCCGGGTGATACCTCTGATGCCATGGAGAACAAGGACTCGGGGAAGCCGTTAGGCGCCCGGCAAGGCAGCGACGGACTCTGTGCGGATGCACGCATGTGGGGCAAGCAGCGAGGGCTGCCTGGCCTCTACCCCGTGATCTGCCACCTGCTGGACACCGCCGCGGTGGCCGGCGCCTTGTGGGACGTCGTCCTGACTCGGCAGAGCCGACGACGCCTCGCCACGCGGCTGGGCATGTCAGTCGACGAATGCCGCCGGTTGTTGTGCTTCTGGGCTGGTCTGCACGACATCGGGAAGATCACGCCGCCTTTCCAGGCCCTAGCTCCTGAACAATACGAGCGGATTGTTGAAGGTGCCGAGTACGAGGCCGAACCGGGGGCTGAACGGGAGCGGTTGCGGCACGAGGAGGCCAGTCACTGGGCCCTGACGGAGGTCTTTGAAGAACTCGGCTATCGGACGGACGCTGTTGTGGCCCGCTCGGCCCACCAACAGATCGCGCAGTTGCTGGGTGGTCATCACGGTTGCTTTGGCGAGGCGCTGAGCCCGAAGAAGCTGCGTAATCCCGCTGGTTGGATTCCCGGGCTGGGCACGAAGGGCTGGCAGGAGCAGCGTCGGGCGCACGCCGAGGTGGTGCGTCGTCTGACAGGCCCGGTACTGGCTCCGCAGGGTCCGCTCCCCGCTGAGTTGGCGGTGGTCTTCGCGGGGCTGGTGATGGTCGCTGACTGGCTGGCCAGTCAGGAGCACGTCATCATGCCTCGTATGCCGGGGGAAGCCTGGCAGGGTACGAACGCCGACGTTGAAGAGCACTGGAAGATGGCGGTGGCTGCTGCTGCCGGCATCGTCGGCGAAGCCCGGCTGGGCACGGCGGTGTTTCCGGACAGGGCGTTCAGCGAGCAGTTCTCGTTCCCTCCGAACGCGCTTCAGGTAAGCCTGGCCACCGACTTGCCGAACCTTGTGTCCGGCCCTGGATTGCTGCTCGTGACGGCCCCGACGGGTGATGGCAAGACCGAGGCGGCGCTGCACGCGGCATCGGTCATGGCTCGGGCGGCGGGCGCCAGCGGACTGTACTTCGGGTTGCCTACGATGGCCACGGCCGACGCGATGTATCTGCGTGTGCGGGAGTTCGCCGAGCGGAACGTGGACGGTGGCAAGGCGCTGACCCTGCTTCACAGCATGGCGTGGCTCAGCTCCGCGTACGTCGGGCTGTCACAGGACACGGACTCGACCGTGGTGACGGACCTGACGACCGGAGTTGAGGCGGGGTCGTGGCTGCGAGGCCGGAACCGTGGCTTGATCGCACCGCTGGGTGCGGGAACCGTCGATTATCCGCTCGCCGCGATTCTGCCTGTGCGATACAACGTGCTGCGCCTGCTGGGCTTGGCGAACAAGGTGTTCGTGCTCGACGAAGCGCATGCCTACGGCCCCTGGATGCACAGCCTGCTGGTTCGGCTGCTGGAGTGGCTGGGAGCCCTTCGTGCTCCCGTTGTTCTGCTGTCCGCCACACTGACCGGGCGTGCTGCGTCCTCGCTGGTCGAGGCGTACCGACGCGGTTGTGGGCACCACGATCGCACCGAGGTCGAACCGTGCTACCCAGGCTGGCTGTACGTCGACGCCGCGTCCGGAGCGGTCTGTCAGCCGCGCAGGGTCGAGAGCAACCGTCAGCGTCAGCTCTGGGTAGAAGCGGAGTTCGTGCGGTGGGACGCGCTCGACGGCCTGGGCAGTCCCGTCAAGTCCGGTACGCGACGGGCGGCGCTGCTGAAGCATCTACGGCCGGTGGTGGAGGGGGGCGGCTGCGTGCTGGTGTGCTGCACGACCGTGGATGAGGCTCAGCGCACCTACCGCTTCTTGCAGGCGCAGTTCCCCGACATGGCCGCAGCCGACGGGGAACTCCTGCTGCTGCACTCCCGCTACCCCGCCTGGCGCCGGGAAGAACTGGCCGCGTACTGCGAGGACCGGTTCGGCAAACCGAGGCAGGGCGATCGGCCGGGACGGCGTCCACGCAGGTCTGTCCTGGTTGCCACTCAGGTGGTTGAACAGTCCCTTGACCTCGACTTCGACCTGGTCATCTCCGATCTCGCCCCCTTGGCGCAGCTGCTGCAGCGGGCTGGGCGTGCATGGCGTCACGACCGCGGTGGTCGGCCTGCCTGGGTCGGAGATGAGCCGCGTCTGGTGGTTGTGGAGCCGGTGGACGACCAGGGTGAGTTGGCGATGCCGCGCCGGTGGGGGAACGTGTACGACGCGTCACTGCTGCTGCGCACCAGCCGGCTCCTGGACCAGCATGGTCGGGAGATCAGAGTGCCGGACGACGTCCAGAGGCTGATCGACGAGGTGTACGCCGATGACTACGGCGACCGACTGGAGGAGGCGGCCCGGCGCGACCTTGAACGCCGGGACGCCGAGCGGGAAGCCGGTGCCATGGCCGAGGGTCAGCTGGCGGATATGACCGCGATCCCTGCGCCGTACGACGTGAGCAATGGCGTCACCCTCGCCCCGATCAGCGGTAAGCACGGCTTGGTCGACCCGGCCCTGCTCACCACCCGGCTAGGGGCGGACTCGGAGCGCGCGGTCTGCGCCTACGTCCAGCCCGACGGGGCCCTCACCTTCGATCCGGACGGCACCACCCCGCTGCCGGGTGCAAAGGGTGGCCGTCTCACCCGTGAGCAGGCCGGCCAAGTGATGCGGCACACGGTGCCGTTGCCTGGACGGTGGCTCACCGAGCGGGGCGAGGAGCACGGGGCGCTTCCTTCATGGCGCCGTCATCCCGCGCTCGCCGATCTGGTCCTCCTCCGGCTGCAGCGCGGTGCAGACGGACGGTGGCTCTGCCGGGTCGGAGGATACGACCTGGAGCTGTCCGACGTAGGCATTTCGCGTAACTAGCCTTCCGCACACGCTACTTCGGATAACTTCGTCGCAGTCCCCTCGCCCCAGAGACTGGCTGAGGCGAGGGGACGTATCCCGCTCGCGCGGGAAGGGGGGCGATCCTGGCCGCTGTTTTGCGCACGCGCTACGGCGCACCCCCGCGTGATGCGGGGACCCCACTTGACGGTACCTGCGATCCGATCGGAGGCGTCTTGGCCTCGTCCAATCTCTACGATCTGCTTGACGAACGGGTGATACCAGTGGGCTGGGCACCCGGGGTTCCCGCCGACAAGCGCCCACCGGCCGTCGGGCTGCGGGAACTGTTCCTGCGCGCACACGAGATCACAGCGGTCACGGTGTCCCTGCCTCCGGCGCTCTCTGCCCTGTATCGGGTCCTGTACGCCCTCACCGCCCGTTTCACTGAACTCGATCATGCGCGCGACTGGAGCGACCGGCGTCAAGCACTGGTCCAGGAAGGGCACTTCGACGCCGACCGTGTCGGCAAGTACTTTGCCCGGTATCCCGACCGGTTCCGGCTCTACGACCCGTGCTTCCCCTTCTTGCAGGATGCCCGGCTCGCCGAGCAGTGCGACAAGCCTGCCGGGGTGAACAAGCTTGTCATCACCCGCCCATCGGGGCGCAACCACTCCTGGTTCGGCCATGCCCTGGACGCACGACCCGAGCCGCTGCCGTCGGCCGAGGCGTTATTGCATTTGCTGGTGTGGCGCTACTACGGGCCGTCGGGACGCTGCTCAGCCCGAGAGGTCAACGGCCGGCGCTCCGCGCAGGCCACCGCGGGCCCGCTACGCGGCGCCCTGTCGTACCACCCGGAAGGCTCGACGCTCTTTGCCACTCTGCTGGCCGGCCTCCCAATGCCCAAGGTCGGGATCGACCCTGCTGAAGATCTCTGCCCCTGGGAGTGGAATGAGCCGCCCGCCCCTGACAAGGCCCCGAAGGTCATCCGTGGTTCGTGCTCCGGACTCACCGCCCGGTCGCAGCATGCGCTGCTCCTTGTACCCGACGAGGCAGGCGCCACGGTTCAGGACGCCTACATCACCTGGGCGTTCCTGGACAAGATGCAGCGGGCCGACGACTACCTGATCTGGCAGATCAGCAAGGAGGGCTATCCCTATCCACGCCCGGCCGATTCCGGACGAGCCTTGTGGCGGGACCTGGACGCCTTGCTTCTTGAAGAGCCGGAGGGCAGTAGCAGGCCCCATCGACCGGAAGTGTTCCGCACCGCATTGGAACTGGCCGAGTTGCTCCCGGAAGGCCTTCGAGTGCGTGCCCTCGGCTTCGAGCAGGACAGTCAGGCCAAGGACACCCAGCTCGTCTCGGCGTCCACCCCCGACCTGATCGCCCTGATCAGCGACACCGACAACCCGGTCGTCGCCCGAGAAATCGGCCGTCTGCGGGTGGCCGGCGAAATGGCGGGCTTCCGCCTCAACACCGCTGCGAAGAACGCCTGGAAGCTCTACACCAACGCCAAGAAGGCCGTGGACTGCGGCTGGTCCCGGGAAGCAGCCGCACGCTACTGGCCCGCAGCCGAGCGGGAGTTCTGGCGGCGGCTGCGCGAGCATGATTTCCAGGACGCCGCCCGTGAATTCCGTCGCATTGCCGAGGGCGTCTACAACCACGTCACCTACACAGCGGCAGGCACGACGCGGGGCGCCCGGGTGCGGGAGGCAGCCCGGCTGGATCTCTATGGCGGCAAGCCGAAGGCGCCTGCGAAGAGCGCGAGGAAGACCGTGCCCGCCGGTCCGCAGACGGAGGATAAATGACCGACACCACCACTGCGCTGTCCTCGGCCGCCCAGAGCGCGGACGGCGCGACGCCGAGACAGGCTTCACCGTGGCTGACCGAAGCCCGGCAGTTCGTCGCTGCCGTCGCCAAGGTCTGCGGCACCGACAAGGGAGCCAGAGCCGCGCTGCGGCGCGGCGAAGGACGCCCCCTGGACGATCCCAGGGTCCGTGGCATGCACAAAATCATCGCACCGCTGTTGCCGGCCGCTGTCCTATACGCAGGTGACGAGGCCCAGCAGCCCTTCTATGCAATCGCCGCCATGATCGCTGTCCAGCGGCGCACGGACCATGCCGACGAGGAATCCGCCGGCCGTCGGAAGGGCCAAGAGCAGAAGGCGCCTGAGCCGACCGAAGTGTCGCCGTACGGAAAGAGCATCGGAGTGGCCTTGGCAGCCGCTGTGTCCGGCGGCACCCGGGACGGTATGCGCGAAGGTGCCGCGGAGGTCCGTCTCAATCTCCTCACCCGGCAGAGCCCGGGCGGTCTGTACCGTCATCTCCCTTCCACCGTACGACAGTTGTGTGAGAAGAGGTGCCCGCCTGACTGGGCTCAGCTCCTGGTCGACCTGCGCTCCTGGCCCCGGCACCGCAGCCGTGTAGGCCGACGCTGGCTCCAGGACTTCTACCGCGCTCGTAGTGCTGCGGACGTGCAGGCCGCCCGTGAGGCAGATGACCAGGCAGCCACCGAGCCGCCCGCCGCGACCGCCTGACCTCGCCGTTCCCTACCCGCTGAATCTTCAGGAGGACCACCATGCAGCTCGCCGCCCACGCCCCGGGACGCTTCATCGACATCCACGTCCTGCAGAGCGTGCCGTACTCCAACCTCAACCGCGACGACACCAACTCCGTCAAGACCGTCCAGTGGGGTGACCGGGAGCGGACGCGGGTCAGCAGCCAGAGCTGGAAGCGGGCCACCCGCCGGTACTTCGAGCGCACCATCGGTGACAAAGCCTTGCGCACCCGCCGCATTGGCGAGGCAGTGCAGAAGGTGTTGCAGGACGAGCGGGGCTGGCCTGCAGACCTGGCCCGCCGGGCCGGGCAGCACATCGCCGCGGGCAGCAGCATTAAGGCCGACCCGCCCAGCAAGGAGGAACCGGCGTGGAGCACGAACGCGATGGTCTATGTCCCCGGCTCCGCCGTCGCAGACCTGGCCGACCTGGCCGAGGAACACCGGGACGAGATCGAGCAAGCGTCCGACATGAAGAAGGGCGTCACCAGCGTCCTGCCCAAGGCAGACATCGACATCATCCTGCGCTCACGCAACGGCGTGATCAACCTGCTCGGCCGCATGCTCGCCGAGGTCGACGACGCGGGCGTGGACGGCGCGGTCCAGGTCGCTCACGCGACCACCACCCACGGTACCGACATCGAGATCGACTACTTCGCCGCCGTGGATGACATCACCGACGCCTGGGGCGACACCACGGGCAGTGCCCACATGGGTGTCAATACGTACAGCGCCGGCGTTTTCCACCGCTACGCCACCGTTGACCTCGACGACCTGCTGCGCAACCTCGACGGCGACCTGACCGCCGCCAGGGAACTTGCTTCGGCCTTCATCGAGGCGTTCCTGCTGTCCCTGCCTCAGGCGAAGAAGAACTCCACCGCCCCGCACACCATCCCCGACCTCGTCCACGTCGCCGTCCGCACCGACCGGCCCGTCTCCTACGCTGCGGCCTTCGAAAAGCCCGTCGAAGCCGACCGCGACGGAGGATTCGCCGCTCCCTCCCGGCAAGCCCTTGCCGACTACGCCATCGCCGCGCGCAAACTGCTGGGCGACCGCGGCCTCCTCGCCGCCGGGTGGGCCTGCTGGGACAAGGACGAACTGCCCGGCCTCGGCGAACGCTACGAGTCCTTCCCCGACCTCATCGACGCCACCGTCAGCGCCGCACTCGGGCAGGAGAACCGGGCATGAGCTCCCCTCAGCCGGACTCGGACCCGGGCTACGGACTACTGCTGCACCTGTCGGGCCCCCTGCAGTCCTGGGGCGAGCACAGCCGCTTCAACCAGCGTGACACCGCGCGATTCCCCACCCGTTCAGGCCTCATCGGACTGCTCGCAGCCGCCCTCGGCCGCCGACGCGGCGAAAGTCTTGACGACCTCGCCGGCCTGTCGCTGACCGTGCGGGTGGACCGGCCCGGCGTCCTACTGCGCGACTATCACACCGTCGGCGGCGGCCTGCCGGCCAAAGCGACGGTCACCACGGCCGCCGGAGGCAAACGCAATCCCTCGGACGCCACGCTGGTCTCCGATCGCTACTACCTGGCCGACGCCGCCTTCACAGCCGCGCTCACCAGCGACGACACCTCCTTGCTGCTGCATTGCGCCACCGCGCTCCGGGCACCCGTCTGGCCGCTCTACCTCGGACGCCGCTCCTGCCCTCCCACCCTGCCTCTCCTCATCGGCGACCAGCCCGTGAAGCACCCGCACCACCACCTGCTCCACCTGCCACTGGCCGCGAATCCCCCCACCGCCCGAAGCGACATGGGACACATCTCTGTCGACTTCTACAGCGACCGTCCCCTCGACCGCTTGGCTCGCAACATTCAGCCCTCACGGACCAGCAGCCACGACGGCCACACCCCCGTCGGTGAGATCAACGACGACCCCATCGACCTCTCCCCACACCGCCGTACCTACCGCGCGCGCCCCCTCTACCAGCGCACCGTCGCCCTGCCCGCCGACCAGCACGCTGGACTCAGCACGGACTACCTCACCGCCATGATCGCCTACCTGGACGAGCACGCCGCCGACTTCCATCGGGAGGCCGCCGCCTCATGACCACCGTGTACCTCACCCACATCTCCCTCAACCTGAACAACCGCGAGGTCCGCCTGGACCTGGCCAACGCTGTGACTCTGCATCGACGCGTCATGACGCTCTATCCCAAGGACATCGGCCCGCAAGCCCGCCACCAACTCGGCGTTCTCTTCCGCAGCGACGACAACCCCGACGGCCCCCGTCTACTGATCCAAAGTCACATAGAGCCCGACCTTGCCCGACTGCCACCCACCTACGGAGTCGGCACGACCAAACCCCTCACGCCGCTCCTAGAGGCCCTGCGCCCTGGCTTGGCCGTCCGCTACCGCATCACCGCCAACGCCATCCGCAAACCGGGCGCAACAACCCGCTCCCTCTACGGCCTCAGCGCAGTCATCCCGCTCACCGGCGCCGCCGCAGAAGAATGGTGGATCCGCCAAGCCAGCAAAGCAGGCCTGAAGATCCACTCTGTGGACAGCACCCCCCTCGACACCGCCCGAGGCCGCCGGGACACCTCCCGCCAGTCCGGCAACCGAAAACCCTCCATCATCCACGCCCGCACCCGATTCGAAGGCACCGCCCTTATCGAGGACACCGAACTCCTGCGCCAACGCCTGATTGACGGCATCGGCAAAGGCAAGGCCTACGGCTGCGGTCTCCTCAGCCTCGCCCCCACACGGCACCTGCCATGACCGCTTCCACCCCGAGAACAGCAGGCTCCTCAGGGCGCCGCAAACTTGCCGCGCCCACCGTCGCCATGCTGCCCCGCGTCGCGGACTCCCTGTCCTTCCTCTATCTCGACATCGTCCGCATCGTCCAGGACGACACCGGAGTCTGCGCCCAGGTCACCACCGAACGCCGCGGCACGGAACTCGTCTACCTGCCCACCGCCGCCCTCAGCTGCGTGCTCCTCGGCCCCGGCACATCCATCACCGCCCGAGCCCTCACCACCCTGGCCCGCCACGGCACCACCGTCCTGGCCACCGGCTCCGGCGGAGTCCGCTGCTACGCAGCCATCACCCCCGACTCCCTCACCACACGCTGGCTCGAACACCAGACACGGGCCTGGGCCGACGACACACAACGCCTGTCTGTCGCCACCCGCATGTACGAACAACGCTTCGGCACCGGCAGCGCACCGCCCGGCACCACACTCGCCCAACTCCGGGGCCTGGAAGGCCAGCGCGTCAAAGCCCTCTACCGCCTACTGGCCCAGCAGCACCGCATCGGACGCTTCCGCCGCTCGTACGACCCCGACTCCTGGGACACCCAGGATCCCGTCAACCTCGCCCTGTCCGCCGCCAACACCTGCCTGTACGGCATCGTCCACGCCGCCGTCCTCGCTCTCGGGTGCAGCCCCGCAATCGGCTTCGTCCACAGCGGCAACCAGCAGGCCTTCGTCTACGACATCGCCGACCTGTACAAGGCCGAGCTGACCATCCCTCTGGCATTCGCCCTGCACAACGCCACCGACCCCGAGGCACAAGCCCGACGCAGCTTCCGCGACGGCCTACGCCTGTTCAAACTCATGCCCCGCATCGCCACCGACATCCAACGGCTCCTCGCCCCCGACGAGAACATCGCCCCCGCCACCCCAGCCGAACAACTCGTCGACCTATGGGATCCCGTCTCCGGCCCCATCGCCGGCGGCACCAACTACGGCCAGGACACCCCGTGAACACACCACGGCACACCAAAAACCCCTGCGCGAGACCGCCATGACATCAATGATCACCATCTCCGTCACCGCCGTACCCGACCACGTCCGAGGAGCCCTCACCCGCTGGCTCCTCGAAGTCACCCCCCAGCTCTACGTCGGAACCGTCTCAACTCGCGTCCGCGACGAGCTGTGGCAGGCAGTCTCCGCATGCGTCGGCGACGGCGTCGGTGTACTCATCCACCCAGCCGACAACGAGCAGGGATTCAAAGTCCAAACCGCAGGACACCAACGCCGTCAGACCATCGACTTCGATGGCCTGACACTCATCTCCTTCGGCGTAAGCCAGGAGCGCATGGACAACCATGCACCCCAAGAAACGGCAAAGTGACCACAACAGCCCAGCTCAGGAAGCCTGGTCCCCGCGCGAGCGGGGGTGTTCCGCTGCGCGAGCTGGTCCACCAGGCGAAGGGCGACTGGTCCCCGCGCGAGCGGGGGTGTTCCGGCGGTCCGCCATCGCGTCCAGCCCGCAAATGACTGGTCCCCGCGCGAGCGGGGGTGTTCCGCCCAAGGGGATCCCGGCGGTGCGCGCGGTCGCCTGGTCCCCGCGCGAGCGGGGGTGTTCCGTCCGCCTCACCCTGCGCGCGGGACCCGGTGGACTGGTCCCCGCGCGAGCGGGGGTGTTCCGGTGAAGCCGTCCTGATGGCCAGCCACGCAAAGCTGGTCCCCGCGCGAGCGGGGGTGTTCCAACCAGCGGACGTAGTCGATCTCGGCCGTGCCCCTGGTCCCCGCGCGAGCGGGGGTGTTCCGGACCCCGAGCCCCCGGCCGAGCCCCCGGCCGACTGGTCCCCGCGCGAGCGGGGGTGTTCCGTCGGGCATCGTTGTGTCCCGCTGTGCCGCAGGCTGGTCCCCGCGCGAGCGGGGGTGTTCCGACCTCCAGGCCGCGTACGCGAAGAAGGGCGGGCTGGTCCCCGCGCGAGCGGGGGTGTTCCTTCGGCGGCCCGCACGTCCCGCGCCGTGGCGCTCTGGTCCCCGCGCGAGCGGGGGTGTTCCGTGGCACCGGGGGGATGTGCCGTGGAACTCGACCTGGTCCCCGCGCGAGCGGGGGTGTTCCGTGGGTGGAGTGGCACAGGAGTTCCCCTCAGTGCTGGTCCCCGCGCGAGCGGGGGTGTTCCGGACAACGACCTTCCCGAGCCGCCGAACCCGAACTGGTCCCCGCGCGAGCGGGGGTGTTCCGGCATCGACCTCGCCGCCTTTGCCGCCGCCTACCTGGTCCCCGCGCGAGCGGGGGTGTTCCGCCGTTGTTGTAGCCGCGCACGTGCTCGTCGGGCTGGTCCCCGCGCGAGCGGGGGTGTTCCGGCCCGACCACGCACATGGAGCCCTCCTCCTGCCTGGTCCCCGCGCGAGCGGGGGTGTTCCCGGAGCGCGGTCGCGGCCAGCGTCTTGTCGGCCCTGGTCCCCGCGCGAGCGGGGGTGTTCCGCAGCTGCTCGCCGACGCCGCGAGAACGACGACCTGGTCCCCGCGCGAGCGGGGGTGTTCCGCCGTAGTCATCGGCACCCCGCGTACCGCCCGTCTGGTCCCCGCGCGAGCGGGGGTGTTCCGTCGACCGGCCCCCAGCGCCGCCTGCACTCCGCCTGGTCCCCGCGCGAGCGGGGGTGTTCCGCGCCGGGCGGTGGAGCCTTGGTCGCTGGAGACCTGGTCCCCGCGCGAGCGGGGGTGTTCCAGATAGAACCCGCGCCGGCGCTTCTGCGCACGCCTGGTCCCCGCGCGAGCGGGGGTGTTCCGGCCGCCGCCATCGGTGCCGCCTGGGGCCTCCACTGGTCCCCGCGCGAGCGGGGGTGTTCCAGCACAAAGAAGCTCATCAACCTGATGAAGGACCTGGTCCCCGCGCGAGCGGGGGTGTTCCGCGAAGCGGCGTCGGGCAGGGGCGGGGGGCGCGCTGGTCCCCGCGCGAGCGGGGGTGTTCCGGTCCGGTGTCACGCGGGAGGTCATCGCGGGTGCTGGTCCCCGCGCGAGCGGGGGTGTTCCGGAGTACATCGAGCTGCCCGTGTCCTTCACGGCCTGGTCCCCGCGCGAGCGGGGGTGTTCCGCCCTGTGCCGAGCAGAGAGGTTGGCTGAGCGGCTGGTCCCCGCGCGAGCGGGGGTGTTCCGGTGTGCGCCGCCACCTCCCGGCTGAACGTCGTCTGGTCCCCGCGCGAGCGGGGGTGTTCCGGAGTACATCGAGCTGCCCGTGTCCTTCACGGCCTGGTCCCCGCGCGAGCGGGGGTGTTCCGGAGGTTGCTGTAAGCGCGGTGCCCCAGCGCCCCTGGTCCCCGCGCGAGCGGGGGTGTTCCGCGTCGTGTTCAACACGCCAGCCGCCCTTTCAGCTGGTCCCCGCGCGAGCGGGGGTGTTCCGTCCCCAGCGCTGCTGGTCCAGGCGGACCTGGACTGGTCCCCGCGCGAGCGGGGGTGTTCCGGCCCTGTGGGCGGTGAACCTGGCCGTGTCCGCCTGGTCCCCGCGCGAGCGGGGGTGTTCCGGTCCGCCTGCGGTGCCGGCGCCTGGGTCGGCTCTGGTCCCCGCGCGAGCGGGGGTGTTCCGCCGAGCACTACGACCTGGGAGACCACGCCCCCCTGGTCCCCGCGCGAGCGGGGGTGTTCCGCACCTGCAGGCGCTCGTCCGCAAGGACGGCGCCTGGTCCCCGCGCGAGCGGGGGTGTTCCGTCCAACCTCACCGTCACCACCGGCCTGGTCGTCTGGTCCCCGCGCGAGCGGGGGTGTTCCGTGCGACAGCTGCCAGGACTGCGGTCGGTGCGCCTGGTCCCCGCGCGAGCGGGGGTGTTCCGGAGAACATGCCGCCGCTGCCGGACGGCCAGGGCTGGTCCCCGCGCGAGCGGGGGTGTTCCGATTGCCCGCGTCCTTGGCGTGCACGTCACCCACTGGTCCCCGCGCGAGCGGGGGTGTTCCGGAGCGCTCGCTGGCCAGGCGCATGTCGCCCTCCTGGTCCCCGCGCGAGCGGGGGTGTTCCGGAGCGCTCGCTGGCCAGGCGCATGTCGCCCTCCTGGTCCCCGCGCGAGCGGGGGTGTTCCACGACGACTCCGCCGCGGACCCCGACGACCCCGCTGGTCCCCGCGCGAGCGGGGGTGTTCCGGACAACCTGCGGCAGAACAGCCGCCCGGTCATCTGGTCCCCGCGCGAGCGGGGGTGTTCCGCGGGAGGGGTCGATGCTCACGTACTGCCTTCCCTGGTCCCCGCGCGAGCGGGGGTGTTCCGGTGTCGGCCTGGTAGCTGGCCACGTCTATGCCCTGGTCCCCGCGCGAGCGGGGGTGTTCCGGCGCGGGACAAGACCCTTGGGGACTTCCTGCGCTGGTCCCCGCGCGAGCGGGGGTGTTCCGCTGGCAGACACCGGCCGTCAGCTCGGCTCGCACTAGTC
Organism: Streptomyces sp. NPDC002676; assembly: GCF_053592455.1. NCBI lineage: Bacteria > Bacillati > Actinomycetota > Actinomycetes > Kitasatosporales > Streptomycetaceae > Streptomyces > Streptomyces sp. NPDC002676. The sequence goes on from NZ_JBSFVT010000039.1 coordinate 31,959, forward strand.
CCCGCACGAGCGGGGGTGTTCCGCCTTGGTCAGATCGGAAGGGTTACCTCTACGTCTGGTCCCCGCGCGAGCGGGGGTGTTCCGCCGGGCATGGCGAGCACAGACACCCAGGCCTTCTGGTCCCCGCGCGAGCGGGGGTGTTCCGCCCTTCCTATCCTTCCGTCCGGCCGAGTCGAGACTGGTCCTTGCGCGAGCGGGGTGTTCCGGGCTTGCCGGTCGGTAGCTGAATGACCAGGGCCGGGCCCCAGCTCGAGCGGGAGTGGCCGTGCGGAGATAGCCAGGGGCGGCAACCGCCGTGGGCCGCAATCAAGGCCATCGGTGGTCGTCACGCTGTAGGATCATTCTCCGAACGACGTAGCAGTTGCGCGGCAGTCGTTTCGCACGGTTACTGGTTGTTCGGGAACTGATCGTGCAGGGCACCCCCCCGAGGGCTTGGCGGCGGCATGCGCACGTGGCGAGCGGATCCGCCGGCCGCCCGCCATGACCGAGGAATAGGTGCGGCATGCTCGGGCGCTGCTGACCGACTTGGAGAACACGATCACGTCGATTGCCAAGCTGCTGAGCGTCTCCTGGACCACGATCTACAAGTACGTGCCGGAGTTGACGGCTGGCCGGGACGCCCTCGTACCGAACGCTCGCCTGGCCCTGCCAGAGTCGCGCTGATCCTCCTACTCGCAGTCGGCTGACGCCTGACAGGAAAGCCATACGCTGCTGCTCAGGCCCTGAGGTGTCGTGCAGCGGGAGAACCCGAACCCCCGACACCGCAGCCACCCGAGACCGAAACGCCAGCGCCAACGACGACGTGAAGGGCCGAGGCGTTGCACGAGGAAGGCGTGGCGGGTAGACGGTGCAGACATCGGGAGCGGTGGCGCGCCGCCACCCCTCGCATGGGTCGGGGTGGGGGCGCACCGTCTGTGCGGGTACCGAGTGGGGCCGGTGGGGTTACCGGCTAACGAGTTGGTGCGTGATAGCGGGTGAGGCGTGTTCGCCCTACTCGCGGTCCTTTTCAGGTCATGACGGTGCGGTCGGAGACGAGGCTGGCGATGGCTCGGTAGGTCTCGGGCAGGCGATCACGTCGGTGGGTCCAGCGCATCAGTTGCTTCCAGCGTTTGTGATCGGCCAGGGCGTGCTCGA
>NZ_JBSFVT010000040.1:0-30444 GCF_053592455.1 Streptomyces sp. NPDC002676
GAGGTGCTGGACCGGCATCTGCACCACCTGCCACCAGCCCCTTCCCAGCAGGACACACACAACACCAAGATCAAGACAGACCTAACGGAGTCCTATTAGGCGTCCCCCGTTGTACGGGAAGGAGAAACCGACCAGGTCGACCCCGCGATGCAGGAAGATGCCCTTACTCAGGTCGCTCCCACCGTATTGGATGTTCGCGAACACGTCGGAGTCCACGAGCGTCTGGGCGTAGACCGTCTCGGAGGGTGGTTCCGGCTGCACCGGTTCGGAGCCGTACTTGGCCATCAGCCTGTCGATGCTGTCCCGGTCGCCACGGGCAGCCCGGCGGACGTCGTCCAGCGCCCCGGAACCTTTCCGGGCGACGAAAGCGGCCAACGATCCAGGCGCCCCGATCCCCGAAGTGCAGGTCCCGTCGATGATCTCCATCTTGGTAGTTCGGCGACGTCGGGCCTCTTGCTCCAAGACGATGGAGTAGAGCGGATGCTGATTCCCGTCGACCATGTCCGACCCTTTCGGCTGGGGGTGATCAACGTAGCGGCGTTCGTGAAGCCGACAAAGCTCTCCGAGCTTTGTCGACCCGTTCGGCTGTATGTACTGCAGGGGTCGATAACGCGGATCCTCTCAACGAACCGACGTCGCCTCGCAGCGAAGAAACGATTACCTTGCGGCCGCCCTGGTGCGAGCCGGATCAGTCCCACCAGAATTCCCAGTAGTGGGTGTCGATGAGTCGCTCGGCGTACGACGCGAGGGTCTGGGGGCGGGGGCGCTGCCAGATGTTGTCCGGGCAGAAGGCGAAGTGTTCGGCCGCGACGAGCAGGGCGGCTTCGGCGGTCGTCGGGGGTGCGGCGACGCTCAGATGGAGTGTGTCGGAACCGACGGCGACCACGCGTGCGCCGAAGCGCCGTTCCCAGTCACTCACCACGGCGGCGAACGTGGCGGTGTCGTTGTCCCAGTTGGCAGGCCCGTCCCAGCCTACGACGGCGAGGGCGTCGGCACCCGAATGCGCGGCCACGAGGCCCAGACGTGACTGCGGCCGGCTGAGGACGAAGCGCGCTGCGTACTCCGCGGCCAGATCGTCGGGATCTGCTGCCGCTTGACCGGCCGGCGCGAGGCCCGGCCAGGTCTGGCCGAAGGGGGCCGTAACGGCCAGCCGCTGGTCGGGCGACAGCATGTCGTCGTCCTCATCGACCGCGGTGTACGTCGCCCACCACTTCGCGAGCAACTCGGCCGGGTCGTGGTCATCTGGTGATGACATCTGCTCGGGGAAGAGCTCGCCGGTGCCCCAGGGCCGAAACTCACTGTCCTGCGGGTCCCGCGAGTCCAGCAAAAGGGGCCACACGCCTCGGCGGGGACGTTCGGCGTGGATCCGCGTCCACAATTTCGCAGATACAGATCCGTCGCTCAGCCACAGAGCTTCGAGGCGTCCATCACCTTCATCGGAGGTGACCAACCGGCCTGGCGGGAGTGGGACAGCAAGGGACGACAGCAGCTCTGGGTTCACAGGCGGATGCTAGCTGCGGGCTCTGACATGCTCGCGTGAATCGGCTGAATGGCCGGTGTGGTTCGATGCCGGGGAACGAATGTTTGACATTCTGGTCGAGGGGATGAGCCGTGAATGAGTGGGCCGTCATGTTCAACGAGTTGACTCAGGAGCGGCGCCCGATGGCACAGGGGATCGCCTGGTTCGACGGCCTCCTCGTCGAGGAGCAGGTCGCAGCCCTGCGGCTCCTGTCTCACTACTGCGTCCAGGCGCGAGCCACCTCCGACGACGGGCCGGAGGCCATTCGCCGCGCCGGCCTCCGCGCGACCCACACTCCGGCAGTTCTGATCACACGCGGCCGGATCAACGAACAGCTGGGGAAGATCGCCAGTCTGGCTCCCCTGGACGAGCGCCGGAAGGCGTTCCGCCTGTTGATCTCAGTGCTGGCGGTTGCCGACGATCGCCGACGTCAGCGCTTCTGTTCCGACGGGTGCGGCCACGAGTGGCACAGGCTGCCCCTTGCCGACGTAGCTGAGGTTGAGTGAGAGCTCTATCGGCTGCGGTATTCATCGAGTAACTGGAAGAACTGGGCAACCGGATTTGATTCCTCCGGCGTGGTCCGTTCAATTTCAGATGCCCAGGTGTGGGAGCTGGAGATCCCGCGATGATTCCGGAGCCAGCAGGTGAAGTCGCCTTCGGGCCAGAAGTCGAAGGGTTCATCGATGGAGTGGATACCTAGCGCGACGCGGTAGCCGGTGAGTATGGACTGCAGGTGCTGGAGCGAACCGTCGGGCAGCCACATGCCGGGACGGAGGCGGATCTGGTCGAGGAAATCGTAGACGTTGGCGCACTCCTGCCAGTGCTTGACAGCGTTCTGCGGGCTCTCCTCGCTCTGCACGCCGATCAGCCTACGGCGGGGCACGTGAACTTACGTCAGAGTGCACGCGATCGGGGGCAGTCTGCCATCGGTTTCCATCCTGAGCTCTCCAAGATTCGGCGAACTTGTCGGTTTCAGGTGTCCGGGGAAAGCATGATCGATGCAGCCATCTGCAACGGCGACGTGGTCACCGTTCGGCGGCAGCAGGTCGCCGAGCCGGGCGACATCGTCGCCGCCATGCTTGACGGCGAAGCGACGGTGAAGAGGTTCCAGCGCGACGCGGCCGGTCACGCCTGGCTCGTCGCGCACAACCCCGGGTTGCAGCCGCTCGCGGCCGACGACGCGGTCATCCTGGGCAAGGTCGTCGCCGTGATGCGCGCCATCTGACGATCCTGGCGGCGGCACACGGACAGCCGTCTCCCGCCCCGGCCGTGCTCGGGCCCACGGCCGGGAGAGGAAGGGGCGCTGCATACGGTATGACCATGACCTTGCCGCTGGAAGACGACTCGAGGCCGCCCTACCTTCAGGCGGCCGAGGTGCTGCGTGCCAGAATCCACACCGGAGAGTATCCGGCCGGGAGCCGACTGCCGTCGGCGCGGATACTTCAAGCGCACTTCGGGGTCTCCAGCTCGACCGTGCAGAATGCGCTGAGAGTGCTGAAGCGGGAGGGCATGGTCTACTCCGTGCTCGGCCGGGGCAGCTACGTCTGCAGCACGCACCCCGGCCTTCCGCCGGCGGCCCCGACGGAGCCTTCCAGCCTCCCCAACGACACGGTCAACGCCGAACACGACCCCAGGGCCCCCTACGTGCGTACGGCCGACCTGCTCAGGGAGGAGATACGGTCCGGCAACAGGCGGACGCGGTCCTCATCCATCTGCCGAAGCCGCAAGACATCAAGGAACTCCTTGAGGCCTGGGCGGACCCGTCCACCCACACAGAGACCAGTGAGCTGCTGCGGGTCTATTACGTAGCCATCACCCGCGCCCGCCGACTCGTGACCCTGACCTACCCCTACTCCAAACACTCGGATGTCGCCGGCCACCTCGACGCACTGAAAGTCGAATACCGAGTGGAGATCACCGCACCGCCCCCGGCGGGCTGAACACCAGACAGCGCGCGAGAGCGTTTCCACTGTGAACCCGTCCGGACGTGACCTCCCGCCGACATCCTCACTTGCTCGGCGGCGCCCCCGTCGATCCCGCCCGGGGCTTTGTCCCTGCTCCTCCGGGGCAGCTGAGAGCTGCCTGTTCAGCAGCTTCTCTAGGGGGGCGGGTTCGGTGCATGAGCACCAAACCCGAGCCCGTTACCGGCCTACTCAGCCATTTCGCTTGAAGCGCTGAGTCAGCTTGTCCCAGACGTGACCAGTCGAACGCTGGGCAATCTCCTGGAACAACCCCACGAGGACAGCGCCGCCAATCATTGTCAGAATGGTCATCGCTGTACCTCCTTCCTGCGCCGCCGGATTTAGCAGCTACACCCATTGATGGGCCTGCCAACCCGGCGTGAGGTGAGGCGCTTGCGCGGCTCGCTGTTGCGGAGTCGGACCCGAACCCGATGGTGGTGAGGTGCCATCGCGACGCGACACCTGGACTCTACTGAACCAGGCCGACGCCTCCACCCTCTGGGCCTGATCACCGACAGCAGCCGCGTTGCTCCCAGCTACTGAGTCACCAAAAGCCGACAAACGTGAGCGGAGGGCGAAGCGCTTCACCGGGGTGCTCAGCCGGCGCGGACGCATGCCGCCTCCGTGCTGACAGATTCGAACTCTTGTGCAATGATCGCGAGGGTTTCAAAAATCCGACCTGATTCGAGGTACGATTTCTGAAACCTAGTCAGGGAGGGGTCTGTGGCAGGTAATGAGGCCATGCAGCTCGACGCGCGGCTCGCACAGCTGGGGGTGAACAAGCAGATCTTCGTGGACGCACTGGAATGGGCGGCTGCCCAGGCACGGATGTGCACCGAGTTCGACGCCCCGTCCATGCCGGGGATCACGTTCTGGAGCAGGGCCAACCGCTACCTTGCGGAGCATCTGACGGACCGCAAGTATCTGGCGGGGCACCTCAGGGACGTGAACAAGTCGTCCTCGCCGTGGAAGTACACCCGACGAGACAGCATCCTGCGGGCGGTTCACCCCGCCGCCACCCACGCGATCACCGCGATCAGCGGATGCGGCGGCATCGGAAACCTTGAGCAGGCCGTGCGCTCGAAGAACCCCAAGGGCCGCGCGATGGCAGTCATCGTTGAAAACAACGCCAAGTTCGAGCGGCGCACCGGCCAGGGCGTCCTTCAGTCCAGGGATGACATCGAGTTCGGTGGCGAACTGGACGAGATGCCTTTGTGGTTCCTTCTGTACGAGCGCACGACGGCGGGTCTGGCTGCGGAGCTTTCCCTTCCTGTAAAGATGGAGGGGAGGTACGTGAACGAGTGGAGCGAACGTCTCCCCCTGTTCACCCTTCCTGACCCCGGGGTCGATATCGAACTCCTCGACGCCCCCGACGACGACAACGGCGTAAACATTCCGGTGCAGTTCACCGGCTGATCTGGCAAACACGGGAGTTGAGGAAAGTGTTCACCCCCGAGAGACTTGTTCTGGCTCGGAAAAGGCGACGCATGACTCTTGCTGCGCTTGCTCGCGAATCTGGGATCTCCGCCCAGAGCATCACCGCTTTCGAGAATTCCAGGAAAGTCCCGTCGGAAGAGACACTTTCCTCACTCGCCCACAGCCTCGGCTTCCCTGTCGGCTTCTTCCGTGCGGAGCCGGCACCCGACGTGGTAGTGGGAGCCGTCAGCTTCCGGGCACCGAGCAAGATGAGCGCGGTAGAGAGAGACAGCGCACTCAGCTGCGGCGCCATCGCAGCCACCCTGAACCAATGGCTCGAAGCCCACTTCACACTTCCTCACCCAGACGTGCCGGCCTACGACGGAATGGACCCCGAGGCTGCGGCCGAACGGGTACGCGCAGACTGGGGCCTGGGTGAAGCACCAGCGCCCAACATGGTCCACCTCCTAGAGGCCCACGGGGCCCGCATCTTCTCCCTGGCCCCTGACTGCCTCGACATCGACGCGTTCTCCACGTTCAAGCACGGGGTGCCCTACATCCTGCTGAACACCCGAAAGAGCAGCGAACGCGGCCGATTCGATGTCGCACACGAACTGGGTCACCTCGTCCTCCACAAGGGCCCAGAAACTCCCTCGGGACCGACCGCAGAAGCTGCGGCCGACGCCTTCGCCTCTGCCTTCCTCATGCCAAAAGCTGGCATCCTCGCCCAACAGCTCGACCAGCCCAGCCTAGAGCGAATCTTGAGCGCCAAACGGCGATGGGGAGTATCCGCCATGGCCCTCGCCTACCGGCTACGCACCCTCGGCCAGCTCTCCGAGTGGAAATACCACCAGACAGCCAAACAGCTATCACAGATGGGATACCGCAGAGGTGAACCCGGCTCCCAACTTGCCAGAGAGAGCAGCCAAATCCTGACCAAGGTATTCGAAGCGCTCCGAGCAGCACACATGAGCCACTTCGATATGGCAAAAGCCGTGAATATTCACCCCGAAGAACTCAATGACTTCGTATTCGGACTCGCGCCAATTGGGTTCAATGGGGGAGAGCGAAGAACCGCGCCTGTGCGGCCGGCGTTGCAACTTGTTAAGTAGGTGACTATTGTCGTGGGGTAGTGAAACTGAGCAGTCGTCACACTTCTGACCTGGGATTGTGCAGTTTGGTTGAGCGGGTTGGTGCTGCGCTCGGTTCACTAGATCTGCGCATGGTCTGGGCTCGTCAGCCGCCTGGCCTGCGGTGTTCGTAGGCCACGGCGCGGTTGCGCAGGTTGGCTGGGTGTTGCGCAGTGGCAGCCTCAGATGGCCATCACACCGCCGCTGTTGTCGTGGACGATCGCCTGCCACTCCAGCACCGGGCACGCCGCGACCAACAGCGTGTCCAGCCCGTCCACACCGCTGGCGGCGACGCGGCTCAGTGCCTCGTCGTGGACGGGGAAATTGCCCTGCAGTGCGTCGCAGTGAACGCAGCCGTTGGACAACTGACGCTCGCGCATGGTCCTGCTGTAGCGGCTCTTGACGGTCGCGGCCAGAGCAGCGTGGCCGTGCTGCTGGAGCAACCGCCGAACCAGCGCCATCGTCTTGGCGTTGTCCGTGGTAAACAAGCCGACGTAGCCGCGGCCGGGCCGCTGCGGATACAGACCGATCAAACACTCTGTGTCCTTTCCGCAGGACCAGTACGCCCGGCTCAGCGTGAGGACGCGCAGGGTCACGGTGGTTGCGCTGCCGGGCGGCGGCACAGTCGGCAGCTCAATGGCCTCTGGGTCGAAGTCGTCGGCCGCAGCACGTTCATCCACGTACTGGCAGGTCGCGCACCGCACTTCCCATCTTCCGTCGAGGCCCTTGCCGAGGAACCCCCCGCCCGCCGAGACCCACACCGAGTACGACGCGCAGCCGCCCGCGAACCGGTTCTCCACGCCACTCCCTTCCCCTTTGTCATACCCACACCCGCCTCACTCGAGGACGCACGCACTTTCACACCGGCCCGAGGCGCTGCCGGACGATCCCTCGGTGTCCCGGACAGCCTGGCTGCGGTCCGGTTCGCCGGGCGCGCGATCGTCTTCTGTCAGCGAGCAGTGTTCAGGAGTTGACGGCGCCTGATCACTATGTTCCGCCACCGCTCGCGGGTCTGCTCTTCCCCGTCGATCCACCGCGCCCGCGAGGCCTGTTCAGGGAGCGGGAGGCCGGCCATGAAGTGCGCGATGTCGACGTAGTAGGCGTAGTCGCCGTTCTGCGTGAGCTCGCGCAGGCGGCCGATGCCAGCCACGAGATCGGTGTGTGCGTCGAGGACCGCGTGGTGGAAGGACAGCGCCAGTTGGAGCTTGGCTGCGGCGTAGGAGACGCCGGAGACGCCGATCTCGGCGAGAAGGACGGCGGCCCGTTCCGGCAGGTCTTGGGCAAACCCGGCATCCCGTACGAGGGCGGCGATGCGCGCGGTCAGCTCGGTGGAGCGCAGGTTGAGGTTCAACAGCAGCCGCTCTGCCAAGTCGAGCTCATCATCGGCCCGCAGGGGGTCGATGAAGGCGACGGCAAAGGCAAGATGCGCCTGGACCATCGTCCTCTCGCCCTCGACCGCGTGCTCTTCCGCCTCACTGCGGTCGGCCAGGTAGGCGGCTGCCGCCCGGTCCATGTCCCCCTGCACCCACCAGACGTCGCCCAGCACCCGCTGGTGGCGTCCTGGCCAGCCCAGTCGCCCGGCGGCTTCCACGGCCGCGGGAAAGTCTCCCGACAGCCGACTGAGGTGTGCCAGGCCGCGGCCTGCGGCAAAGGCCAGGCGGCCTCCGGCCGAGGCGACGCGTTGCATGCCCCGGCGCGAGTCGTCGGTCAGTCCGAGGTCGCGCTGGGCCTTGGCCAGGTAGTACGTAGCGAGCTCGACGAGCTCCTCGGGAAGCAGTCCCGCTGCCAGAACGGCCGAGAGCCGGCTGACGGTTCGTTCACGGTGCTCGTGCTGACGGCGGGCGATGGCGCTGAGCGTCTCCACCAGAGCATTCGCGGCGGTGCTCCGGCCGCCCAGCTGCGCGTCGCGGGCCGCCGGGGGTGCGATCGGTTCCCATATGGAGTCTTCCACGTACTGGAAGGCGGCATCGGCGAGCCAGCCGAGATCAAGGTCGAAGTCCCGTGCGAGGGCGAGGCCCTGCTGGAGGCAGCCGACCAGGATGGCGCGGTCGCGTCGCGGGCCCTGGCACCACTGCGCTTCCAGAGCGCAGAAGGCGCGCTCGGCCGCGCGCCGCCAGTCCTCGTCCGACCAGCGGTCGTCGCTCGCGTCGTCCGCGTTGCGGATGGCGGCACGGATGAGGTCGTGGACGTGGAAGGGCCAGGTGCCGGTGGCCGACTCCCGGACGAAGGGACGCTCAGTCAGCCGCAGAGCGGGCGCGTCGTGGTCCATGCCGGCGACCTCGGTCGCCAGGGGCACGGAGAAGGCGCTGAGCAGGCTGACGGAGCGCAGCACATGACGCTCCTGGCTGCTCAGGTCGCTGAGGGTACGGGCGATCAAGGCGGGGAAGTCGTGGTCGAAGTCGGCAACGTGCGGCTGCCGGCCGCCTCGCCGCAGTTCCAGGTAGCGCATGACCGACAGGTCCAGGTACAGGGGCAGTCCGTGCGAGCGCTCCGCGATGACCCGGCGGACCGCATCGTCGAGGAGCGGCCTCCCGTCCCGACTGACCCTGCGGGCGAGGTAGTCCTCGCAGTCTTCGCGGGAAAAGTCTCCGATCAGAACCTGACGGCCGCCCGACTGGGACGTGGTCTGCGCGGTAGTACCGGTGTCCAGGCCGGGCCAAGCGTCCGGGCCGGTCCAGTCGAGCTGGCCCTCCAGACTCGTCTGCGCCCACTGGAGCCGGTTGCGCCCGGTGACAACGAAGAACGCGTTGGGCATCAGCCACACAATGCGCTGGAGCAGGCGCTCGAAGTCGCGGTGCGTGCGGTCACCGGTGTCCTCGAAGGTGTCCAGCAAGATCACCGGCAGCACGGTCTTGTCCGCCGGTAACTGGGCCAGGTCCCAGGCGAGAAGGTGCGGGTAGAAGCTAAGGGCGTCCAGATCGGGCTCGGCCTCCAGGAGATCCGCCAGCCGTCCGCAGCCAGTGAGGGCCCGTACCGCCTGGCGCCGCTCACGCAGGGCCTTGACGAGCGCACCGGCCCCGTGGCCGAGCGCTCCTCCGACGGTGCCGGGCAGAAGCAGGGCCTGGGCGACGTCGCTGAGGGCGGACTGCATCTGCTGCGGCAGAGCGGCAGCGGCGCTGAAGCGGCTCAGCAGCCCGCCCCGGCGCAGGTAGTCCTCGATCGGCTCGCCGGGGTGGTTGCGCTCCCAATAGCGGCGCAGGGCGAGGTCAAAGGCGGGCATCGGCCGTCCCAGCGCGGCAAGGGCGAGGCGGATGGTGAGGATGACGCGCTCGAAGTCCATGCCCGCCGAGCGTGCGAGGTCGATACGAACCGGGAGCACCCGCTCCTGGTCAAGCGAGGGCGAGTCCCACTGCGCGGGGCGGTACTCGCTGTGGGCGAGCGACGCCTCCACCTTCCGGGACAGCGTGGACTTGCCGATGCCTCCCACCCCGTGGAAGACGAGGACGTTACGGCGGGGACTCTCCAGGTCCTCCACATCGAAGCCCCGGCTGTTCACGCGGCGCTGGTGCTCTGCGAGGCCGACGGTCACCGCCTGCCACTGCGCCTGCCGGTTCGTGAACGCCTCGTTCGCGGAGATACTCCGGTCGTTCGAGCTGAACAGCGTTCGAAGATCCCGCCCTGCCACCACGCCCCCCTGACGATCAACTGGAGCCAATCTATGCTCCTTTGAACAGTGCCGGGCAAGACCGCAAGCAGGCCACACCGCCTCCGGGGGGCGGGAGCGGACTCAGCGAGACGCCTGGTGCGGTGCGCACCCGGTCCGCGAGGCCAGGTCGTAAGCTTCAGCGACGCCGGGGGTCGGCGGGTACTACCGTCCCTCCGTGGACACCCCAGCACCGCACCCTGACTCGGCATCTCCTGAGCGTCTCGCCTACTTCGATGACGAACCCGCCTTCGTCCGCGCCGCGGCTGCCGTCGGTCTGCACGCCTCCCTCTTCACACACGCCATCGATATACGTGAACGTCTCTGCGCCTATCGATATACGTGAACGTCTCTGCGCCTTCGGACTCACTGCCCTTGCCTGACGACCGTCCACATTCCGTGGGCGACGCCGCGGCGCACAGGAACGTGCTACCGCGGCAGGCCGAAGGCTCCCGGACGACCTGGCGGCGCTTGCCCCGGACAAACTCGCCCCCGGCTGTGCCCCGCACGTCACGGAGCCTACGGTCGCATCTGCGCCCACCCGGCAAACCACATCGTGGATCCCCACCTGGCCGGGCCCCGATGGCGCCTGGGTCGCCTGGCTGACGAGCCATGTCGGGGTACGGGGTCTTCTTCGTACCGGCTGGCCCCAGTGGCTTCGGCGTGCACGGTGATGGCCGCCTGTACCCTCTCGGAGGCCTCGCGCCAGCGGCGCTGATGAGGATCTCTGGATTGGGGTGACCCCGCGCAACGTGCGAAGAAGACACGGGGCTCTACCTTCTTTCTGGGTTGGCCGGGGCCATTCGTAGGGTTGTGGCCACCCAGGGGAACCGGGTGTGGCTTACACGGGGCTGCCGATCGTGGTTCTGGAGGCTTGGCCGCCCGGTTCCCCACGACGACTCGGCCGCCGATTGGGAAGTGCGAGAGGGTCGCTGTGTAGACATCCGATGCGCTTTACTCGTCAAGCTGCCGCCCGTAGCTCGGGGATCGGGCTGGGGAATGCGGTGCTCTCGTTGTAGGCGACGCGGTTGCTGAGGCAGTGGTGCAGACAGCCCAGAAGCCGGTTGTAAAGGTTGCGCTGGGCAGCGGTGTGGCGGTCGCCAGCTGCTCGGCGGCGGTCGTAGTGGGCGCGGGCGCCGGGTGAGGCGGTCAGGGCGGAGAAAGCCCAGACGTAGCCGGCCGTGGCGAGTCTCTGGTTCTTGACTTTGCGGGCCATGACAGCGAGATGTTTGCCGGAGGCCCGGGTGACCGGGGCGGCCCCGGCGAAGGCCTTGAGGCCCTTGGCATCGGCGAAGCGAGCCCGGTCGTCGCCGATCTCGGCGAGTACCCGGGCGCCGGTGAGGGCGCCGAGGCCGGGGAAGCTGGTGATGATGCTGGCGTCGGGGTGGGACTCGAAGGCTTCGACGGTCGCGGTGGCCAGGTCGTCCGCGCTGGTGCACGCGGCGTCCAACTGCCGGAGCAGAGCGGTCGCCTGGCGTCCCATGGCCCGTTCGACGAGTACGGGTTGGCGCATCTGGGGGCGGCGGAAGATGTCGCGGAGGCGGTCGGCTTCGGCGTCGATTGCCCGCTTGCGGCCGGCCTTCTTCAGCAGCGCCCGCAGCTGGGCGCGTGAGAGCCGGGCGGCCTGTTCCGGGGTGGGGGCCGCGGCGAGGAGAACTCGCGCGATGGGGTGGCACAGGCCCTCGCGCGCGTTCTCGAACGCGGTGAGTAGGGCGGGAAAGTATTCACGCAGGTGAGAGCGGAGTTTATTGCTGGCCTGGGTGCGGTCCCAGACCGCGTCCTGCTGGGCTCGGGCCAGCACGGCGATGGACTGGGCGAGTTCGCTGTCGTTCGGCAGGGTGCGGTAGGCGGCCTTGTCGGTCCGCAGGATGTTGGCCAGGACCATGGCGTCGAGGTGGTCGGACTTCTTTCGGGTGACTGCGTGGCGTTCGCGGTAGCGGGCCGCAGCCATCGGGTTGATCGCATAGACCGGGCGGCCGGTCGCGCGCATGCAGGAGACCAGGAGCCCGCGCGAGGTCTCGATCGCCACCGGTATCGGGGCGTCCTTGCAGTCTCCGTGCTCCGCCAAGAGGGCGAGCAACCGTTCAAGCCCGGCGGCGTCATCGGTGATCCTGGCGCGTGCGGCAAGGACTCCTTCGTGGTCCACCAGGGCGATGTCGTGATGGTCGCTGGCCCAGTCGATCCCGCAGGTGATGGTCATCGTGGCGCTGGCTTCCTCTCGTCTCGGGGCTGTGCGGCGGCCGCAGCCGCGCGGGGGCACGCGTCTCCCTAATGGAAGGGCTCGATGGCCCGGCATCCGATTAGCCGTTCGTGACCCCAGCTGTCCGCAGGGCCCTCGGTCCATGCAGGAGCTGAACGGCTCCCGGTTGCGTGAGAGGTGCCCCCTGCGGATGGCTCGGACCACGACCATCCATAGCCGATCACCAAACAGGAGGCGGCGGCGGAGCGGTCCCCGGGGCGCCGGACGGTGCCGGGAGCCGGCTCTTGACCAAGGGCTCACGGCTCTGGGGTGTGTTGCGGCTGTCCCGGCCCCGACCGTCGCCACGGTGACCGCTCGGGTGAAGGGGCAGGGCGGGCCCGCCTACACAAAGAGCTCACGGCTCAGAGCAATGCCAGGCCTCAGCCCTGCCCCAAGATCCAGACCCGCTCTACCAGTCAGGGCTGTATTCCCGGTGATCGGCTCGGATCGGTGCCCATTAGAGCCATGCCGGCGAGGTCGTCCGTGGTACACAAGGCAAGTACGACCCGATGGAGCACGATGAGCCGGATATGGGCGGGCACCGACTGCGGGAAGACCCACCACCACACGCTGGTCCTCGACGCCGAGGGCAGCGTGCTGCTGTCGCGGCGGGTGGCCAACGACGAGCCGGAACTGCTCGAGCTGATCGCCGACGTCCTGGACCTCGCCGAAGGGCGGGCGGTGACCTGGGCGATGGACATGACCGGCGGCGAACCGGGCCTGCTGATCACCGTCCTGGCCAACCACGGCCAGGAGCTCGTTTACATCCCCGGCCTCGCCGTCAACCGGGCCACCGACAGCTACCGGGGCCAGGGCAAGACCGACGCCCGCGACGCGCGGATCATCGCTGACCAGGCCCGGATGCGCACCGACCTCCAGCCGGTCCGGCTCGGCAGCGAAGCCGTCATCGAACTGCAGCTGCTGACGGAGCGCCGCACTGACCTGGTGGCCGACAGGACTCGCACCGTCAACCGGCTCCGGTCCCTGCTGACCAGCATGTTCCCCGCCCTGGAACAAGCCCTGGACCTCGGAAACGCCGGGCCGCTGAAGCTGCTGACGGGTTACCAGACCCCCGCGGCGATCCGCCGGACCGGCGTGAGCCGGCTGACGACCTGGCTGCGCAACCGGAAGGTCCGAGGCGCCCAGGGCCTGGCCGAGAAGGCCGTGGAAGCCGCCGGGCGGCAGCACACCGCCGTCGCCGGCGAGAAGGCGATCGCGAGGATGGTCCGCACCCTCGCCGAGGAGGTGATGGCCCTCAACGAGAAGATCGCAGAAACCGACAAGCTCATCGAGGGCCGGTTTCGCGAGCACGAACTCGCCGAGGTGATCACCTCGATGCCCGGCATCGGAGCGACGCTCGGTGCAGAGTTCCTCGCCGCCGTTGGCGGAGACCTGGATGCCTTCCCCACCGCGGACCGGCTCGCAGCCTTCGCCGGCGTCAGCCCCGTCCCCAAGGACTCGGGCAAGATTAGCGGCAGCCTCCACCGGCCCACGCGCTACCACCGGCGCCTGCAGCGCGTGTTCTACCAATCCGCGCTGATCAGCATTCAGTCCGACCCGAACTCGCGGGCCTTCTACGACCGCAAGAGGGCCGAGGGCAAGCGCCACACCCAGGCAGTGATCGCCCTCGCACGCCGACGCGTCAACGTGATCTGGGCGCTCATTCGTGACCGACGGCGCTACCAAGTCACACCACCCGCGACCATGGCAGCTTGACTTTCAGCATTGGGAAGCCACCAGCCCGCATTCGTCCTGTCAGGAACGGGGCATGCCACATCAGACAGTACGAGCCGGGCGGCACAGGCGCGCTCTGTGACCGTCAGGCAGTGCTGCGATTGAGTGACTTCAGCGGGAGGTAGTGCCGCCAGCTCGGTCGGCCGAAAAGGACGCACGGGCGGCGCGCTAGTCGCGGGCTGCCGAGGTAGCCGAGTCCGACCCGCGCCGCGCGACCCAGGAGAGACGGCTGCTCTGAGATCAGTTCAAGACCCGCACACACAGCCGTAGCGCAACGGGTCCGCTATCCGGGCCGTCGGCTCTGTTCATCGGTTCCGGCAGCAGTTGCGCACCGGCAGGGCCCGGGGCCTGTCCGGGCCGGCGGTTGCCGGGTCAGGCGGAGACGCTGTCCGGGGCGGCGGCTGCCGCACTGCGATCGTGGGGTTTGTGCGGGCCCTGGACGGACGCGAGCCGGGGGTACGGCTGCGTTGCTGTCCGGACTGCGGCGGCCATCAGAGTCGGTCACGTTCCTCCGAGGGGGGTGATGGTGGGGGCTGGGGGGAGTTTGCGCTGTCGCAGGGCTTCGGTGATCGCGGTCATGGGCCGGCACCGGGCGCGGCCTGTCTCCGGGTTTTGTTTGGCGAGTTTGTGCAGGAGGCGGGCGCGGCCGTCTTCGACGGTGCGGTCTTCGGTGAGCACCTTGCTGAATGTCTTCATGACAGCGTCGGGGCCGGTGTTCGTGGGGGCGGGAGGGGGCATGGTGTGCTCAGGTTGCGCGGGTGCCGGTGTGGGGGCGGTCTCGGGATGGGGGGCGGGCTGCATGATGGCTGCGCCGGTGGTGGCTTCGTGGTGGGCGCTGTCCAGGAGTTGGGCGAAGTGGTCGACGTCGCCGCCCAGGAGGCGGACGAACTTCTGCAGGACGTGGCGGGGGGGTATGACGGTGCCTTCGATGAGGGATGCGACGGTGCCGGCGGTGAGGACCCATCGGCTGGCGACGGCGATGTCACTCGGTGCGGGTCGTCCTGCGCGTAGGTGGAGCGTGTGGACTGCTGCGCGTAGCCGGTCGGCGGCCGGCAGGGGAGGGGCGTCGGGTTCGGGGACCGGTTCGCGGCATCTGTGGCTGAGTTTCTCCGACTCCCAGACGGTTCGCAGGACTTCGGGGTCGGCTCCGCAGGCCAGGGCGAACTTGCGTGTCAGGTCCCAGGTCGGCACGCGTTCGCCGGTCAGGATCCGCGACAGGTAGGAGGGGGAGCATCCGATCTTGCTGCTGACCTCTTTATTGGTGAGCTGGGCGGTGCGGATGAGCATGGACAGGATCGGCGCGAGCCGGTTGTAGGCGGCTCCTGAGGATTCGGTTGGTGTGGATTGCTCTGGGCCGTCCCCGCGGTCGCCTGTGTCACTGCTCTCGCTGCCTCTGTCACTGGAGGGCAGGGCTGGGGTGGTGCCGTCGCCGGGGGCGGTGAAGAGACCGGCCACGGAGGTGAGCACCTTCTCGGAGCGGTTGAAGCGGGCGAGGCGGCGCAGGATGTAGCGGTCGGTGTAGCGGTGGCGGGCGGTGTCCTCGCTGACGCGAAGAGCCGAGCTGATGGTGGCCCAGGTGACGCGCCGGTAGCGGGCCCGGCCGACGACCGCTGCGGTCAGGCCGTCGAGTTGTTCCTGCAGTTGACTGATGCGCTGCAGGGGTTCCTCCCCGCTGAGGGAGGGCAACAGCCGCGCGAGGTCGCGGGCACCGTCCTGGATGTCTTTGGCGATCTCGCAGAGGAGTTCCTCCCCTGCCGAGGGATCGTGACCGGCGGGGCGGGGTGCCGGGGTGGTGCGCAGGGCGTGCGGTGGCTGCGCCGCCGGTGCCGGCTGCGCGAGGCGTGGTGCAGCGGATCCTGTGTGGAGGCGGCGCCGGTGGGCGGCCTGGCGGCAGGCGTCGCCGCAGTACTTCCGGGGCCGGCCCTTGCCGGGGCCCCCGGTAAGAGGAGAGGCGCAGTACTCACATCGGTCACTCACGTTGCTTCCGTCCCGTAACGAAAAGGGTTCATGGAGGGTTGCCCGCGGTTGATACACCCGAGATTCCCCGGGTTTCGTCACACGCGGCCGTCGCGCGGTGCCGGCCAGGGATAGGCCGGCCCGCATCGCATGATGCGGGCCCGGGGGAGAGCAGTGAGGCCGGTCTCCCCCGGGCCCGCGGCCTCTTAGCGCCGGTAGCGGCGGAATCGCAGCAGCCGGAGGGCTGCGCCGGACAGCGCACCGCCGAAGACGGTGGCGGCCTCAGGGGAGACCGTCACATGGACAGACGGGCGGAAAATGAGCAGGTACCCGATGAACAGGATCCCGATGAACGCGGTGACAGCGTGCGTGCCAATCCGGTTCACGTAACGGAAGTTTTCGTTACGGCTATTACGCTTGCGTGCGAAGCGGCCGGATGGCTGTTTTACCCGGCGGCGCCGGGGGGTAGGTCGCCCCATAGGGCAACTCCTTCCTTGGATTGCCGTGAGCGTGCGGGACTTCGAACAGGGTTTGGGAAGACGCCGTGAGAGGTCCCGCACGCACCTGAGGGTGACGCTACCGATACAGAGTGCGATAAGCTAATCAACCAAATGCCCCACTACTGGGCATAATGCTGGTTGCCCCAGGACAGTGGACTTTCGTTGTTGGCACGTAGGAAACTTCCTTGGATTCCGTAGCTCCGCGTGTCGGCCATGGCCTTTTTTCACCCTCGGGCTCTTTCTTTCATTTTCTGTCACGAAGTGCACCCAAAGTGGTCGCAGTGCGAGATCTCGTGTGCGGCAGGCGTGGAAAAGGCGTCGAAATAAGACCCGATTCCGACAGTGCTACGGCGTAGCACGACCGCAGACGTGCAAACGCGCGATCACAAGCGGTCCTGCACGCTCAGCGCAGCACATCGTCCTCTCGGAGCAGAGGGACCTGCGCCACGTCGACGTCCGTGCGGATGCGATGTGGCCGGACCGGGTGCCGCCACCGTCCGGCGCTGTCCCGGGCGACGTCGACAGCGACTCCCAGGACGACGTCGACAGTTGTGCCAACTATCGGCAGCTTGCCGCATGCCCGCGTACCGCGCTCCGACGGTGACTGATCTACCTGTCGTCGGAGGCTCACCTGGTGTGCGTGCAGGGCTGTTCACGGTCACGGTCAGCATCGGCTCGGGGCAGGGGCCACGTCATACGGTGATGCCTTCCACGCCGACCGCCGACAGCCCGGCGACAGCGCACCACCACCCGGCAGTCGGCCAATGCCGACCGGGACTAGGGCCTGTTTGATGGGTCAGTGACGAGCCGGACTGCGGATCGTTCACGGCAGTGTGGGGCGGGGGAATCTCACCGATTGTGAATGGGCTCGGCTGGAGCCGCATTTGCCGAAGAACGTCGGTCGGGGCGGGCGGTGGAAGGATCACCGGCAAGTCATTGATGGGATCCTGTTCCGCATACGGACCGGCATCCCGTGGCGTGACCTTCCAAGAAGGTTCGGGAGCTGGCAGGCATGCTGTGACCGGCACCGGCACCGGCACCGGCACCGGCACCGGCACCGGCACCGGCGCTGGTCCGCGGACGGCACATGGGAAAGGATCTTCCGGGCAGTGCCGACGCGGAAGGCCGCATCGACTGGTCTATGGTGGGCGTGAACTCGACCGTGTGTCGTGCGCACCAGCACGCCGCCGGCGCACGCAAGCAGGCGCCTCGAAGGGTCGGCAAGCCTGGCCGGTCCGTCCAGCAACGTCCGGATGAGGCTCTCGGCCGTTCACGCGGCGGGCTTACGGCGAAGATCCACTTGGCCCGGTGAGGGCGGACTGCGGCCCCTGGCCGTGCTGATCACGCCCGGACAATGGGGCGACGTCCCGCAGATGATCGCGGTCCTGGAACGCATTCGCGTGCCCCGTCCTGCCGGCGGTCACCCCCGCACGCGGCCGGATCACCTGAGCGGCGAGAAAGCGTACTCATCGCGCCAAAACCGCCGTTACCTGCGGCGTCGCCAGATCAAGCACACCATCCCGGAACGCCGTGACCTGCAGACCCATCGCCGACGCTGTGGCAGCTACGGCGGCAGGCCCATCGGCTTTGACCCGGCGCGCTATGCCCGCAGGAACGAAGTTGAGCGGCTGATCAACCGGTTGAAGATCAATCGCGCGGTGTCCACGCGCTTCGACAAGAGGGCTTACGTCTTTCACGGCACCGTGACTGTCGCATCCCTTCGTCTCTGGCTGCGCACATGACCCGCCGGAACTCAGCCCTTCTTCTGTTTGTACAGTTCGATGTCCCTGTTCACGAACAGATGCACATAGCCGCAGTTCCAGCAGATCAGGCCGGTTGCCGACTCGTTCGCCCAGCCCAGGCTCATGAACTCCATTCCGGAGCTGTTGAGCTTCACCTCACGGTCCCTGAACAGGTCACCCTGACAGAAATTGCACTTGATCCACACGCCCCCGAGAGCCGCGCGAACAGGTTTGGCCATGCCTCCGCCTTTCCTATGAACTGTTGGAGTGGTGCACCCGTCTCGCACACGAACTGCAGGACGGGCACGCGTAATCACGCTTCCGAACCGGGCCACGCCACCGCATCAGCCCTGTGACTATCCGATCATGAAGATGGCGATGGCGTTCTCTCGGTTCACCTACGCGGACAGCTTGCGGGACATGGATCTGGCAGCACAGTGACCCGTCGGACAGTCCCTAGTCGAGGATGCCGAGCGCCGCGTCCGGCCGGCAGTGCGGGCATGCCGGCACTTGTTCCCGAAGTGCGTCGAGGGCCTGCTGCCGGGTCGCCGGTCGGCAGCGCCCGCTCTTGGCCGCCGCCCAGCAGTCGCCGGTGTGGACGGCGTCGATGTTGGCCTTGTTCAGGCCGTACTGGATCAGCCAGTCCGGCCGCGGTGGCCGCCGGTGTTCGCCGTGGCGCCGCTCGGTCTGGCGCCGTTCTTCGTCGGCGATCCATCGGTCGATGAGGGCCAGCTGCCGGGCGGCATGCTGCTTGATGACCCGGCGTGTGAAGCGCAGCGCGTCGCGACGCGAGAGCGGCTGCTCACCACTCATCACCTTCACCCCTCGCCGTGTCTCCGCTTGCCTCGAAAATCGAACACATACTCTAATCAGAGTATGCACCGCGTGGACCATCTGACCGACACCCAGGAGCGCATCCTGCGCTTCATCCGTGAGCACATCGCCGACTCCGGCGAGGCCCCGACGATGGGGCAGATCGGGGCGGCTGTCGGCATGCGCAGCAGGGCCTCCGTGCACTACCAGCTGGGCGAGCTGGAAGCGAAGCACGCGATCGTCCGCGAGCCGCGACGCCAGAGAGGGATCCACCTCGCATGACCAGCACCGGCCGTTACCACCTGCTGCTCGCGACCGGCGGCCGGCAGGTGCAGCACGGCTGGTGGGACCGAGAGGACACTGCACACGACAAATTCCGGCGCTGGGTCGGCGAGTACGGCAGCATCCCCGACGCACGCCTCACCCTCATCGACGAGGAGACCGACAGTGTGCTGGCCACCTGGCCGCATTCGTCGTAGATCCGGCGCCGGCTATTCGGCGTCCGGGTCCTCCTGGGCGTGCCGGACGGCATTCTTCACGGCCTGTTCCACCTCGTGCTGCCGACTCGCCCCGGTGGCTTCGGCGTGCGCGGTGATGGCCCCCTGCACGGCCTCGGACGCCTGGCGCCAGAGGCGCCACTGGGCGTCGTACCCGTCACCGGTGAGGCCGGCGAGCTGCGCGCGTTCCTCCTCGGCGGACCGTTCCAGCTCGATCAGCTCATCGGGGACCTCTGTCACAGGCACGGATCCTAAGCGGCGAGTGGGACAGGTCGACGATCGAACTTACCGCCCAATCAGGTACATAACTGCAATCCCCCCAGGGCAGTAGCTGGCTGTGTAACGGGACCGGGTGGTGATCAAACGGGGCGGTCCGCGACCGGGATGCGTGCGGTCTGCTGGCGGATGACTCTGGATGTATGAAGGCCACGTGGTCGGGGGTGGTCCAGTTCGGGTTGGTTGCGATGCCGGTCCGGTTGTACGCGGCCACCGAGGAGCATCCGGTGCGCCTTCACGAGGTCCATCTCGCTGATGGCAGTTCTCTGGGGGCGGAGAGTGCTGCGACTCTCAAGTGCGCCGATTCGTGCAGCTCAGCGTTGATGCGGTCGACAGTATCTGCTGCAACAGGTGTGGCGCCATCGCTGTATCGAGCGAACGTCCCCTGCGCTCGCTGCGCGGCAGTTAATCGGCTTCGGATCGGTGTAATGGAGGCGCCGCGCTCTTGTACGGCTCCCGGTGCCTGGCCTCCGGAAGCCTTGCCCATCCGCCGCAACCTCAGCTGGCCCTCGCCGTGGGCCTCTGGCCTTGCTCTGCCTGGCGGATGCGCAGTACGAAGGTGCGTGCCATGGAGTTGAGCACCTTCGGTTCTGCGGCCGGCGGCCCATCAGTGCTGAGGTTCACGTATGCATTGACGGGCCCCACTCGCATCCGGATTGCGCTGCTGCAGTAGCTCCGGCCGAGGCAATAGACGGCTGTGAATGCTGCGTCCGCACCGTCGATCCGCGCCGCTGCCTCCTGCGTGCTGGCATAGCGCCTCTTCGTCTCGTCGTAGTTGGCCTCGGCTTGTGAGCGACTCCTGAACGATCTAAGTCCGAACCCAACGCCACCGTCGAGATCTGGCGCGCTGTAAGCCCTTCTGCCGACGGCAACGGAGCCATCCGTACCCGGGCCGTCCATGCGATACGAAGATGCCGCCTTCCAGCCCGGAGGCACATCGGCATCGCCGGGCAACACAGCCCTTAGCTCCTCCTTATCAAGCACCACATTGGTATTCGCTGACGATGGAGCGCTCGTCGTGGCCTCCGGCGCGGACTGATCCGCTCCTCCGCACCCGGACAACATCGCGATCGCAGCTGCCACATTCAGGACCTGGGCGGTATGTCTCCCCGGCACCGTTTCCCCCCAACGCGTCAGACAACAGCAAAGTTCACGCTTGGCGATCATATGCTCACACAAGACGACGAGGACGCCGCCCGTCAGGCCTACCGGTGGGCGGTTTCGCGCTGGTTCAGGGCCCGGGTTAGCTCTCGGTTTGCCGCTCGGGCAGCCTCCAGTTCATCGGCACGTTCATCGAGCTGACCCTGGATGTCGGCGAGGTTCTGCTCCAGCATCGTGATGCGTTGCTGAAGCTGGTCGATGTCGGCTGGCGCGCCCAAGCCGGACTCGGCCCAGGCAGCCTCGCCGAGGGCCTGGGAGAGGCGCTTCTCCAGCTGCCGGACCCGCGCGGTAAGGCGTTTGTTCCGTTCCAGCGCGTTGGCCAGGTCGGCCTGTAGGGAGACCCGGCTGACGGCTGCGATCCGCCCCTCCTGGGGAGGGGCGGCCGCGGCCGCGTGGACACGCTGGAGCAGGTCGCGGTGCCGGTAGAGGAAGGTGCGGTCCACTCGCGCGGTACGGGCGAGAGCCGAAACGGTGATGTCGGCGTCGCTTCGCAGCATTGTGTCGAGGGCCTTGAGAACGCGCTCCCGGCGGCGGTCCGAGTCGGCCCGCCGCCCGTCACTCATGTTGGTCATGCTGTTCTGCCGGGGTGGAAGTCGGGGATGGGAGGTCCGACGCGGGGCATTCCGAGGGCGACGATGTTCCGTCGGCTGCGGCGCAGGACGGCGGTGGCTTCCTTGATCTGCGTGCGGTCCTCGTCGGTGAGAGCGCCGAGGTCCTCCCGGACACGCCGGACCAGCCGACGGACCCGGGTGATCTCCTCATCGGAGGGTGTGGCCTCGGCTTTTGCCCAGTCGTCGGCGGAGGAGAACGCAGCCAGGCGTTCTCGGCTTCGCAGCAGGTCGGCGAGGTATGCCTCCAGATCGGGGAGGTAGGAGGCGTCGGTGCGGAAGTGGTCGCATCCGACGCAGCGGAATCGGACCGGGCAGGCGTGTCCGCCGGCCGCGACGTTGGACGGCTCGACGCAGACACCGTAGGGCGCTTGAACCTCCCCGACAGCGCGGCGGGCATACTCGTCGTCCAGCAGTTCCCTGGCTTGCCGCCAGATACGGTTGCCGTGCCGGTCGAACTGCATCGCCGAGACACGGTCGACAGCCTCCCGTTTACGCTGCTCACTGACCCGGTAATAACGCTGAGTAGTGCTGAGTTGGCGATGGTCCATCAGGCTTTGGAGGACGTCGGGCTGGATGCCCTCGTCAGCGTGTCGCTGGCAGTAGGTGTGCCGGTAGGCGTAGAGGAAGATCTTCGATTTGTCGAAGGACAGCACCTTGGCCACCTGCTGCCTGTTGATCTCGACGCGGGTGGGGACCAGGAACTCGGGCAGTGACCGGATCCATTCGCGGTGACGGCTGGCCAGCCAGCCGGACGCGAGCGGCTTGCGGCCGTGGGGGTTGCCTACCCGAGTCGGCAGGAGCATCAACTCAGCGGTAGGGGTCAGGGGGAAGTCGGTGCGGATCAGTTCCTGCTGCCGGGTGATCACTCCTGCGGTGGCCTGGGAGATCGGCAGTCGGCGTCCTTTGCGGCCGGCCTTGTAGTTGTCGTAGATCAGGACATGCTGGCCGGTGGCGTCCTGTTGGAGGCAGTCCCACCGCAGCTGGCAGATTTCCATGGGCCGCCTGCCGGTGTCGATCAGCAATTCCGTGGCCACCCGGTTCTCGTTGCCGTTCCGCTTCACGCCGGCGAGAGAGGGCAGGTGCTCGCAGATCTGCCGCATGACCTCGGGCGGGAGGTCTTTGCCTGCTTCGGTGTCCTCGGGGTCGTCGGGGACGTCCTCGGCCAGGAGGGCGAAGTCGTCCGGCAGGCCGTGCAGCGGCTCGCCGGGCCGGGTGAGGCCCAATGAGCGCATCCGGGCCAGGTTGCTGCGTACACAGCGGCTGATGACCACTGTTCTGTGCGCCGAGATGACGCCGGTGTGGCGCAGGTAGCTCAGCCGGTTGGTGAAGGCGGTGATGTCCCTGCGGCCCACGGCTTGGATGTCGCTACCGCAGTCCTCGCGCTGCAACTGCAGACTCTCGGAGAGGAGTGCGAACGCGCTGAGGATTTCCTGGCATGTGGCGATGGCCTTGCCGCGGCGCTGGGGCAGGGAGAAGAACGCCCATTCCTTTGCGGCACTGCGGAGCCATGGCTGGTGGATCGCGGTGAAACGCAGATAGCCGGCATGGCCGAAGGCGGCGCCGTTCCACACGTCCTTGGCCCGTTCCCCATCCGGGGTGAGCCCGAAGCGGCCGACGTGGGTGACCAGGCTGGTGCAGAATCCCCGGACACCGCGGGATACCTGGTCTAGGTCCGCTGCTGTCAGCGAGGGCGATTCGAGCTCGCGTAGCCGGTTGGTAAGCGTCCGGAGCACATGCTCAGTCGTGTGCAGGCCCTCGCGGGTACGGGCCTGGATGCCGTAGAGGATTTCCGCGACCACCCGCTCGGGCAGTCCGCGCAGGCTGACCTCGTTGTTCGCTGAGACAGGCGCGGTAGTACGCCGCCACCGCGCTTCCTCGCGTGTGCTCAGTCCGCGCTTGACGGCCCAGGACCAGCGGACACGATGGCCATGGCAGTACGGGGAACTGCCCTCTCGCTTGCGGTGGCAGGCCGCGACCTCGCAGTGCCCGAAGGCCGGCAGGGGGACAACGTCATCACGGACGAGGAACTCCTCCAACGTCACCTGAAGCCGGGTGAGCTGGGCGAAATGGGTCGAGCAGACCGGATTTCTCCACGACCGGAACGGCCGCGGGCATCCCTTGACCGAGCAGTCTGCGACCCCGGTCCGGCGCGTACCGGGGCGAGCCGTCTCCACGAACTCGTCCACGTCAGGCTGCCCTGCCTGCTTCCACCGCAGCCGGCACCCCTCGCACAGTTGCCGGGCGACACTGGCCTGTGAGCAGCCCTTTACCCTGCACATCGGCATGCCCAGGAGGTGATGGTCGTAAGGGAAGAACAGCATCCGGACCTCATCCGACCAGCCCAGCAGGTCCAGAATTTCCTGATCCACCGCGGCCCGCAATGCCGAGGTCATGCCGCCGTCCTCGTCCTCCTCCGGGCGCGGAGCGGGCCGGAGCGGAGCAGCGGTCACCGTCATCGCGTCCCCTCCCGGCCCAGCTCCCGCGGCGAGGGAACGCGGTTGACCGCCTCACGCAGCCGCGACGCCGCCGGATGCAAGTAGGGCCGCGCGGACTCAGGATGCTTGTGCCCCAGAAGCATCTGCACCTCGTCCAACTTCCCGCCGGCGTCGACAACGTTGCTGGCCATCGCATGCCGGCACATCCGAGGCCCCACCCTGCGGCCCAACCCCGCCCGCCGCGAC
This sequence comes from Streptomyces sp. NPDC002676, assembly GCF_053592455.1. Taxonomy (NCBI): domain Bacteria; kingdom Bacillati; phylum Actinomycetota; class Actinomycetes; order Kitasatosporales; family Streptomycetaceae; genus Streptomyces; species Streptomyces sp. NPDC002676. The sequence goes on from NZ_JBSFVT010000040.1 coordinate 23,880, forward strand.
AACGACTGGCACAACTCCCCGATTGCGTCCGCGGAGACCGGTGCACCCAGCGGGGGCCGGAAAAGGTTGACGAGCAGAAAGTCGCTGCCGTCGGACCCCAAACGCTCGTGTCGTTCCAGCGCGTACTGGTCGAATGCCTGCACGACGAGGAAGTCCACGGGCATCACCCAGGACTTCTTCGACTTCGACCAGGCGTTGTTCTCGTTCTGGCGCCGGACAACATGCACATGGGCGCCTTCGACGCGGCAGCCCAGTGACCGCGAGTCCATCAGCAGGTGAGGATCACAGCGACGAAGGCCCGCGACCTGCCCTGGACGCAGTCCGACACGGGAGAGCAGGAGCATGATCAGCCGATCGCGCGCCGAGCGGCAGGCGAGGAACATCGAAATGACCTCCTCGTCGCTGGCCCGGTCGACCGCGGTCTCGGGCTCCTGGAGCCGGTGGTGGGCTCGCAGGCGGTGGCGCATCGCACCGCTCTCACCGCGGGCCGCCAAGGGCAGGTCGTGGTCGTCGCTCAGTTCGTAGAGTTGCTCCAACACCGAGGCCGGCACGGCCTTGTTGATGACCGCGTGGACCAGGAACATCCGCACGGCTGTGAGCACTTTGTTGATCCGGGCGTCCCCGCGGACCGGCTTGGTCCCGGGCCCGGGCACCGCGACCTGGCGCTGCCCGCCGTTGCCGGGCATCCACCTCAGCCAGAGGATGAACAGCCCCATCTCGCGAGCCGCCGTCCGCCAGTCCCGCCCTGTGCTCACGCACCAGCGCAAGAACAAGACAAGGCCCTCGGCGTACGCCTTCGTCGTCAGCTCCGCCCGCCCTCGCGCCAGCCGAATCTCCCGCAGGAAACGGTCAGCATCCTCGACGACCTCAAAATCGTCATCCACCACGGTCCAGTACCGGAGGCCCGAAGGCATCCGTACAGGAAATGCACGCACTTGTACCCCTAGTCCACGAGTCGATCGCAACGATCCACCGCAGAGCCACACCCCCCGAGAACCTGTCGTATGCCCCAACGAGCAGGTGCCGTACGACGTCACACCACGGTCTCGGAACCCCCAGAGAATGGCAGCCGCGTGGGGCACCGTCGGTTCTGCAGGGCCGAGAACCGGGAGATCCCCTACGAAGAGGTGGGCAGGGGCTTTGCCCTGGCAGACGGGCACGTGGTGCCACTCACCGAAGAGGACCTCGCCCACCTGCCTCTGCCCACCAGGCAGACCATCGACGTACTCGGCTTCGTGCCCTTCGAAGACATCGACCCGATCAGCTTCAGCCGGCCCTACTACGCGGGACCCGGACCCGGCGGCGACCGACCGTATGCACTGCTCGTCGAGGCACTCGCCCGCACCGGCCACGTCGCCGTGACCAAGGTCGCCCTGCGCGGCCGCGAGCGCCTGGCGCTGCTCCGCCCCCGCCACGGCATGCTCATCCTGCAGACACTCCTGTGGCAGGACGAACTGCGCGACCCCGGAGACCTCGCACCCTCCACCCCGGTCACCGACCGGGAGCTGAAACTGGCCGAAGTACTGATCCGGGACCTCGCCGGCATCGACGTCAGCGAGGTGCACGACCAGTACGCCCACGCCCTCGAGCAGCTCGTGGACGCGAAGACCACCGGCGGTGAGCTCGTCGAGCCGGCGCAGCCCGCTCGGATGCTTGACCTGATGGCGGCGCTGGAGGCGAGCGTCGAAGCTGCCGAGCGGGCGCACGAGTCGTCACGGCCGAGGCCGTGACCTCCGGATCAGAGCGAGGCTCGTTGAGGGGATGAGCAGCAGGGAGGCAGAACATGCTCAATGACTGCAGCTCATAGTCCACGGCGTCGACCCAGCCGTCGTGCATCCAGCCCCCGACGACCCGCTGCGCCATTTCGGAGCCTGCGAGCGCATGGACCCGCGGGGCCGCTATCGTGCTCAGCCTGCGGAGCACCGGCCGTCGCCACCTGCCGTCGCACCACCCCTGGGGTACTGACGCAATTGGCTGACCTGGCGAAATGCGGCACTTGTTGACAGGGCATCTCCCCATTGCGCTCGTCGACGATGCCAGCTTTTCGAAAAGTCTCAGGTGAGCAGTTTCAAGAGGTACAGCCCCCGCGCGCCTACCGCCGCAAGTTCATGAGCGGTTCCCCAGGCGCATGAGTACAGCGCCCCTTCGGCTCGTGCGATGGCCGCAATGTCTCGCTCCGCCGCATTCCAGATCCGCACCGTCCTGTCCCTGCTGGCGGTGGCGAGCCAGGTGCCGTCCGGCGTGATCGCCACCGACAGCACCTCGTCGGTGTGGCCGGTGAGGGTGGCTGTGCAGGTGCCGGTGGCCCGGTCCCAGATCCGCACGTTCCCGTCGCGGTGGCCGGTGGCGAGCCAGGTGCCGTCCGGTGCGATCGCCACCGACTCCAACCGGTTGGTGTGGTCGGTGAGGCTGGTTGTGCAGGTGCCCGTGGTCCGGTCCCAGATCCGTACCTCTCCGTTGCTGTCGACGGTGGCGAGCCAGGTGTCGTCCGGTGCGATTGCCACCGCCAACACGAAGCCGGTGTGGCCGGTGAGGGTGGCTGTGCAGGTGCCGGTGGCCCGGTCCCAGATCCGCACCGTCCTGTCGCTGCCAGCGGTGGCGAGCCAGGTGCCGTCCGGTGCGATCGCCAGCGACGCCACCCGGTCGGTGTGGCCGGTGAGGGTGGCTGTGCAGGTGCCGGTGGCTCGGTCCCAGATCCGCACCGTCCTGTCGCTGCCAGCGGTGGCGAGCCAGGTGCCGTCCGGTGCGATCGCCACCGACGCCACCTGGTCGGTGTGGTCGGTGAGGGTGGCTGTGCAGGTGCGGGTGGCCCGGTCCCAGATCCGAACCTCTCTGTAGAAGTCGCTGGTGGCGAGCCAGGTGCCGTCCGGTGCGACTGCCACCGACAGCAGCTCGTCAGTGTGAGGAGAACTAGAGGGAGTTTGAGCAGGGAAGACGTGGTCCCAGATCCGTACCTCCCCGTCGTGGTGGCCGGTGGCGAGCCATGTGCCGTCTGGTGCGATCGCCACCGAGAGCACCCAGTTGGTGTCGTCGGTGAGGGTGGTGGTGCAGGTGCCGGTGGCCCGGTCCCAGATCCGTACCTCCCCGTCGTGGTGGCCGGTGGCGAGCCATGTGCCGTCTGGTGCGATCGCCACCGAGTCCACCCGGTCGGTGTCGTCGGTGAGGGTGGTGGTGCAGGTGCCGGTGGCCCGGTCCCAGATCCGTACCTCCCCGTCGCTGCGGCCGGTGGCGAGCCAGGTGCCGTCCGGTGCGATCGCCACCGAGTCCACCCGGACGGTGAGGTCGGTGAGAGTGGTGGTGCAGGTGCCGGTGGCCCGGTCCCAGATCCGTACCTCCCCGTCGTAGTCGCCGGTGGCGAGCCAGGTGCCGTCCGGTGCGATCGCCACCGACTCCACCCAGGCGGTGTGGCCGGTGAGGGTGGCTGTGCAGGTGCCGGTGGCCCGGTCCCAGATCCGTACCTCCCCGCCGTGGTCGCCGGTGGCGAGCCAGGTGCCGTCCGGTGCGATCGCCACCGACGCCACCTGGTCGGTGTGGCCGGTGAGGGTGGCTGTGCAGGTGCCGGTGGCCCGGTCCCAGATCCGTACCTCCCCGTCGTAGTCGCCGGTGGCGAGCCAGGTGCCGTCCGGCGCGATCGCCACCGACTCCACCCGCTCGGTGAGGGTGGCTGTGCAGGTGCCGGTGGCCCGGTCCCAGATCCGTACCTCCCCGTCGCTGGCGGTAGCGAGCCAGGTGCCGTCCGGCCCAATCGCCACCGACTCCACCCAGCCGGTATGGCCAGTGAGGATCCGTTGCAGTGCGGGAGAGGGGGCGTCGGCCAGGGGCCACCGGCTTTCCAGGCAGGGACGTTGGGTGAAGTCCTGGTGGCATGCGGAGATCTGGGGGTGCCAGTGGGGGTGTGTGTCGAGGCGGGTGTGGAGGACGCCGGTGAGGGCGTGGGGCGGGTCGGTGGGAGTGAGCAGGTGGGCCGTCTGGGCGAGGCTGCGGGCCAGGGGGCGGGTGTGGGCGGTGTCGATGTGGCTGAGGTCGCTCCAGGGGGCGGTGGGTCCCCGCTGGACCAGGCGGGCTTCCACCCAGCGCAGGTCGCCAGCCACCGCCTCGGCCAGGGTGATGTTTCCGGCTGCGAGGAGGTGGTCGATGAGGTGGTCGAGGAGGTAGCCGTCCGTGAGTTGCCACCAGGCGCGTTCGGGGTCGGGGTGGACGGGGGCCAGGGGCTGGGCCAAGGGCAGGCCGGCGGCGAGCGTGTCGATCAGGAGGCCGTTGGTGCGGGCCAGGCCGGCCGTGCCGAGAGCGCTGCGGAGGTAGTCGCGGATGACGTCGTGGAGGCTGATCGTGCCGCCGTTGGTCCGGTTGAGGGTGAGCAGGGACAGGCGTTCCAGGTCCCGGCACAGGGTGCGTGTCTGGTCCTCGGTCAGCCCGCCGGTTGCCTGCCACAGCAGGGCGACCACCGGGACGGGGATGGACTCGTCCTCGGCGAAGATGCCCAGTTCGGTGAAGCGGTCCGGGCCGCCGGGCGGCAGCAGGGTGGTGGCGGCCTCGATCGACGCCTTGACGGCCTGGTTGCGCTGGCGGGGGTCGTCGAGGTTCCAGGCGGCGGTCGGGTCGTCCACGGCAGCGGGCCCGTTGCCGCGCAGCCGGTGAAGGATCCGCTCGGCGGTGGCGGCGGGATCGGCGCCGCCGGCACCCTGTTCGGCGATCAGGCGGTTCGTCAGGCGGAGCAGCAGTGCCCATCGCCCGGTGGCCTGGAGCAGGTCGTTCACCAATGTCACGGGCAGGGGTGGCAGGTTCCAGGTCAGTACGGCCCTTGCCTGGTCGTGGGACATCTGGTCGACCGGGATGCGGTGGGCACTGTTGGGCAGCAGGGACGGGTTGCGGGTGGTGACCAGCCGTACGCAGCGCCGGCCGCCTTTCAGGAAGGGCTCGAGCTGCTCGGCTTCCCACACGTCGTCGAGAACGAGCAGCGTGCGAGGCCGCTGGTCCAGGAGCCGCCCCAGATGGGCGCCGGCCAGATCCGGATCGTCGAACTCGGTGGTGTCGCCGGTGATGAACCGGGTCACCTCGGCAACTTTGGCAGCCACCGCCGCTCGTCCGCGGACGTCCCGGCCGATGGTGACGGGGTAGATCCGGGACCGGAAGTACCGACGCACCCGCCCGCGGGCGTACACCGCGTTCGCCAGCGTCGTCTTACCGAACCCTCCCGCTCCCCACAGGGAAGTGGTGATGCCCACGGCCCGGCCGCCACGGCACAGTGCCGCCGCTGCCGTGCGAGTCTGGGCACGGTCCACGAACCACTCCGGAACAGCCATCGGCGGCGGGGGCGGCGGATCATCCACGCCCACCGGCGGACGCAACTGCAGCCATGCCGCGACACCGCCCGCCACGACGGACAGCACGCCGAACACAGCGACAGACCTCCACGGATGCTGCCGCAGTCCATCCAGCGGCCAAGGCCAGCGTGCAGCGGCCGTGGCCGGGTTCCCCGCCAGAGCCAGCACGATGGCCAGGGCCACGCCAAGACCGGCAAGCGCCACCACCGCCGCCACCCACACCCGCACACGCACGCGCCCACCCCCGGCAACGATTCCCTGCGCGTGACGCTAGCGACATCACATCTCCAGCATCAGCAGAACGCCACAAGACCACGCAGAGACCGCGCCACGGGATTTCGTCACGCTGTTCGTGGCATTCCGTCGGTTCTCCTCCCTGGGAAGGGTGTGCTGGCAGGACTCGTGCCGCGACTACATGATCGTCGGGTGGACTCTGTGAGCCCCGGCCCCTACCACCTGCTGCTCACAACGGGCGACTGGCCAGCGCAGCACGGTTGGTGGGCGAGCGAGGAGACCGCACGCGACGCGGGCGGGCGGCAAGGACAGTGCAGCGTTCATTTCGCCGGCTTCGCATGGACGGATGTCCGGGTCGGGGTGTGTCAACTTAACGGCTGATCTCGGTTGTTGAGGTGTCAGTTGTTGCTTGGGGTCAGGCGGCCCTCGAAGGTGATCTGGAACGCGTTCAGGGGTGCCTTCCAGCGCATGGTCCACCGCTTGCGACCCTTGCCGGTCGGGTCCAGGCTCATCAGCGCCATGTAGATGCACTTGAGGGCGGCGGCCTCGTTGGGGAAGTGCCCACGGGCGCGGACAGCCTTGCGGATGCGGGCGTTGACGCTCTCGATCGCGTTCGTGCTGCAGATGACCTTGCGTATCTCGACGTCGAAGGAGAGGAAGGGCACAAATTCGGCCCAGGCGTCCGACCACAGCTTCACGATCGCCGGATACTTCCGGCCCCACGCTTCCTGGAACTCCAAGAACCGCTCCGTGGCCGCGTCCTCGTTGGGCGCCGTGTAGACGGGCTTGAGTGCCTTGGCGACCTTGTCCCAGTCCTGGCGGGCGGCGTAACGGAACGAGTTCCGCAGCAGGTGAACCACACACGTCTGGACAATAGTGCGAGGCCAGATGGTCTCCACGGCCTCGGGAAGACCCTTGAGTCCGTCACAGACCAGCATCAGCACGTCGTCCAGGCCGCGGTTCTTCAGCTCGGTGAACACGTGCAGCCAGTACTTGGCGCCCTCGCC
>NZ_JBSFVT010000041.1:0-30012 GCF_053592455.1 Streptomyces sp. NPDC002676
CATCCGCTCGGACGGCCAGCACGTAGTCGATTCCGCGGTCCGCCAGGGCGGCCCGCAGGTGCGCGTTGGTGCCGTAGGCGGCGTCGGCCACGATGGCCGGCGGCCTCATGCCCCAGCCGGCCAGCGTGTCGAGCATGTCCAAGGCCAGCCGCCACTTCTCGCGATGTGTGGCCTCGGGTGGAACCTGGGTGACGGTCCTGCGGCCGGTGTCCGACGCCCACTCTTCGGGCAGGAACAGGCGCCACTGCAGCGGGCAGGAGGCGGTGTCGGTGGCGGCGTGGACGCTGACCGCGACCTGGCAGTTCGCCCGTTTACCCAACGCTCCGCAGTACTGCGGGGCCACGGCCACCGACATCCGGCCGTCCTTGGGCACCGACACATCGTCGATCACCCAGGCCTTCGGGGTGATGAGCGGCAGCATCCGTTCGCCGATCCGCCGTTGTACTGGCACCGGATCCCACGTGGACTGGTTCACGAACTGCTGCAGGTTCTGCTCGTTGCCGTCCGGCAGTCGCGAGGCCATGGCCTGGATGGACTTGCGGCGGCCGTCCAGCATCAGTCCCCGCAGGTAGGAGTCGCCCTTGGCCCGCTGGTCCTTCCGCGGTACCGAGGCGAACACATCAGCCACGAATAACGCCAACTTCGCCCGGACTCGGTTCACTTCATGTGCGTCCACACACTCACCATGCTCCTGAACAGGTCCGGCAGGAAGACCTAACGGAGTCCTACGAGGGCCTCGCCAACCGTCTTACGGCGGGGCCCCGCGGCGGACAGCACCGCCGCCGCGCGTTGGCCCTTGATCTCCTCGATACGGGAGAACTCATCCAGCACGGCGCGATGGCGCCCGAGCGCAGGCCCTGGCCGAGGCGGGGTGGACTCCCCGGCCGGATCAGGCCGGGGAGTCCACCACACGCCTCTCTTGCCCGGTCAGTCCCGCCGCCTGCGTCGCGTGAGTTCCGCGATGCCGTCCACCCGTATCAGGTGTTCGGCTCGACCGTGGTCGACTCTCTTGCGGCTGGCCGCCCGAGCAGCTTCCCGGCGGGTGCCGGGAAGTCCAACGCCACCTCCAGTTGGCGGGAGAGCACGGACGTGGGAGCCACTCGGAAGAGGGTGTCGCGCATGGCGCGAGCGACCGGGTTCTCCAGCTGTTCGAGGGCGCTCAGCTTCCGGGACGCGGTGACCATCGCCTTCGTGCGCTCGCGCCGCTGGTCCTCGTAGGCGCGCAGGGCGGTCTGGGGGTGGTGCCGGTTCTCCGTGAGCGCGTGGGCGAGCATCACGGCGTCCTCGATGGCCATGGCCGCACCCTGGCCGAGGCTGGTGAGCATGGGGTGTGCCGCGTCACCCAGCAGCGTAACGGGGCCTGATCCCCAGCTCTCGAGAAATGCCCGGTCGTGCGAGGGGACGGCGAGGATGTCCTCCTCCGGGGTGCTGCGGATGATCGCCTGCACCTCCTCGGCCCAGCCGTCGTACGCGCGAACGATCTCCTGCTTGCCACCCGTCCAGTTCCGGGAGCGGGCGGCATCCATGTTCTTCGTACCCCACCAATAGTACCGGCCGTGACCGATGTCTATCAGGCCGAACCGCTGTCCGCGCCCCCAGTAGTGGCCGACATACCCTGGGCGCAGGCGCGGATGGTCGAAGGCGGCGAGCGCCAGCCAGCATACGTAGCCGCTGTCGCGGGATTCCTCCGGCCCGGCGAGTTGCTGGCGTATCACGGAGTTGAAGCCGTCGGCCCCGATGAGGATGCCGCCGCGCGCGCTGGTTCCGTCGCCGAAATGAACGGTGACCCCGTTCTCGTCGGTCTCGTAGTGCGTGGCCGCAGCACCGAGGGACAGCGGGACATCGCCCGCCGCTTCGAGGAGCAAGTGCTGCAGAGCTGCGCGGCTGATGTTCACACTCGGGGCACCCAGCCGGGCGGCGACCTCGGGCAACGGCTGCTTCCGGATCACCCGGCCGCGTCGGTCCATGATTGTGAAATCCTCGATGGCCTGGCCGTGCTCCTCCAGCGGCAGGGTGATGCCGAGGGAGGCGAGCGCATTGATCGCGTTGGTCATGACGGACAGGCCGGAGCCGGCTGCGGTTAATTCCGTGGCACGCTCGTGGACGCGGACGTCGATTCCGACCCGGCGCAGCGCGGCGGCGGCGGTCAATCCGCCGATGCCGGCCCCGACGATGACGGCTGTGGTGTTGGGAATCGGGGTTGCCACGCGTTCAGGCCTTCCTGGTCTCGTCGGTCGAGACGGTTGCGGACTTGCGCTCGAGCAGCTCGCCCACGGTCTTGGCGACGTGTTCCACGTAGGGTTCCTTCATGATCGACAGATGGTCTCCGGGGACCTGGACCACTTCCACCTGCCGGCCGGTCAGCTGACGCCATCCGTTGTCGGCGTCCAGGTACCGGGTGCCGGCCGAGTCGTGCATCGACCGCAGCACCTCAGGCAGTGGGTCATTCGCCCGGATGAGGGTGAGGTCCAGGTCGGTCGTATCCGGCATGTACTGAAGCGCCGCCGTCCAGTTCGACTCGTACACGTGGAAGAGCCGCTCGACAACAGCGGACGAGCTGCCTGCGGGAAGCACTCCGGATCGTGCCGCGGAGTCGGCGATGAAGGCGAACTTCTCCTCCAGCGTGACCAGTTCCGCCGGGATTCCCGACACCGCAGAGTCTCCGCCGAGCGTCAGGAGCATCTCCCAGAAGAACCAGGTCAGCAGCTGGTCGTCGCTGTGGCGCGGGCGGGTGCCCGGAGTCGCGGCGACGGTGTCCAGCACGATCAGGTCGGCGACCTCCTCGCCTGCCGCCGTGAGCTGCCTGGCCATCTCGAAGGCGACGAAGCCCCCGAAGGACCAGCCGCCGATGGTGTACGGCCCGTGCGGCTGCACCCGTCGCACGGCGGCCAGGTAGCTCTCCGCGAGTTCCGGCAAGGAGCGAAGCGGTGCCATGCCCGGGTCGGCACCCGCGGCCTGAAGGGCGTACAGCGGTTGGCCGGCCGGCAGGTGACGGGCGAACCGCAGATAGCACAGCACGTTGCCGCCCATGGGGTGGACCATGAAGAGGGGAGGACGGGTGCCCTCCGGCCTGATCGGCACCAGGGGATCGAAGACCGGTACGGCCGCGTCCGAGTGCAGGCGGTTCGCCAGCTCGGCCACGGTCGGAGCGGCGATGAAGTCGGACAGCGAGATGGCGACGCCATAGCGCTGCTCCACATGCACCACCATCCGCATCGCCGTCAGTGAGGTGCCGCCGAGGTCGAACATATTGCTGTGCACGCCGACGCTCGGCACTCGGAGCAGGTCGGCCAGCATGTCCGCCAGCACCCGTTCGTATTCGTCCCGTGGTGCGGTGGTGTCGGCGGCCCGGCCGGCGGTGGTGTCGGGACCGGTGAGCGGGATGCTGCGCAGCGCGGCGTCGTCTCGCTTGCCACTGGGGGTCAGCGGCAAGGCGGGCAGCCACTCGAACCGCGACGGCACCAGGTACTCCGGCAGCATGTCCCGCAGTCGGCTCCTGAGGCCGTCCAGGTCGGCGCGGGCCGGATCGCCGCTGAGGAACGCCGTCAGGAAGACGTTGCCGTCCTCCGCCCGCCTGGCGACGACCGCCACCTCCTGGATGCCGGGGTCGTCCTCGGCAAGACGGGCAACGGCCAGCTCGGCCTCGGCCGGCTCGACCCGGTAGCCGCGGATCTTGACCTGGTCGTCCGCCCGGCCGACGCAGACGATGCCCCCGTCGGGCAGGGTGAGGGCGAGGTCGCCCGTGCGGTACAGGACCTCGCCCGCCGTGCCGGACGGGTGGTCGACAAACCGTTCCCTGGTCAGGTCGGGCCGTCCCGGATAGCCGAGGGCCAGGCACACCCCACCGATGTAGAGCTCGCCCAGGGCTCCTCTCGGTACCGGCCGCAGCCTGGAGTCCAGCACATGGACCTCGGCGCCGTCGACGGCTCGGCCGATGGGCGGCAGCGCGGGAAAGGCGGTGGAGTCACCGGTCATCGTGAAGGCGGTGACGACATGGGACTCCGTCGGCCCGTACTGGTTCTCAAGCAGGGCGCCGGGGAGCATGGCCATCAGCGCGCGGATCTCCCCTGTGACTCGGAGCTGCTCGCCGGAGGAGACCAGCACCCGCAGCCGGCGCGGGGCAATGCCCAGGGTGGTTGCCGCCTCGGCGAACTGCTGGAGGACGACGTACGGGAAGAAGACCCGCTCGATCCCCTCACGGTCGATCCGGCGCAGAAGCGCGGGGAGGTCGCGCCGCTCGGACTCCGCGACGAGGTGCAGCGTGCCCCCTCCGCAGAGCGTGGAGAACATCTCCTGGAACGACACGTCGAAGCTCATCGGCGCGTAGGCCAGCGTCGCGCCTTTGACGGCACCGCTGTTCTGCTGGTTCTGCCAGGCCACCAGGTTGGCCATACCGCGGTGCGGCATAGCCACTGCCTTGGGTTCACCCGTGGAGCCGGAGGTGAACAGCACGTACGCGACCGACTCGGGATCCGGTTCGGGCATGTCGAACGTGCCGGGTACCTCCTCGGTGATGGAGTCCGCGTACATCAGCGGGACTCCGTCGCCCAGGTCCGCCTCATGCCGACGCTCGGTGATGATCCGGAACGGCTCGGCCTGCCGGACCATGGCGGAGATCCGGGCCTTCGGGAACGCCATATCCAGCGGTACGGCCGCCGCGCCCGCCATGAGGGTGCCCACCATCGCCGCGACGGTCAGCGGCGAGCGGTCCATCGCGATACCGACCCGGGCCTCGGAGGGCAGTCTGGCGGCGAGCAGCTGCCGCGCCACGGCACGGGAGGCATTCGCCAGCCGCTCGTACGTCCACAGCTCACCGTCCATGACCACGGCATTCGCCTGCGGAGTGCTTGCTGCCTGCTCCAGGAACCGCTGCACCACGCCGCGCCGGGCGTCGGCCCCGGGTTCGGCCCGGACCAGCGACGGCGCGAGGAAGGCGAAGTCCGGTGTCTCGTCAGGGCGTTCGGTCATGCGGTGCAAAAGTGCGACCAGGAACCGGACCAGCAGGTCCGCCTGGTCCGGGCTGAAGGTGTTGTCGGCGCAGTCGACCCGCACCCGCACCTTTGCGCTGTCGGGATCGGTGTAGACGTTGACCAGCAGGTCGAAGTCGGTCTCCTCCCAGGCGCCGAACGCCCGCAGCCGGATGCCGGGCAGTGCCAGCACCTGATCGAGCTGACGGAAGCGCACGTAGTTGAAGGCCGTGCGCATCACCGGCGCGCCGTGATCCTGCTGGATGGCGCTGATCGGATAGCGCCTGTGCGGGTGGCCCTCCTGCTCCTGCCGGAACACCTCCCGCACCACGTCCAGCCAGCTGGCGCCGCGTTCGCGCCGCCGCACGGGCACCGTGTTGAGGAACAGTCCGGCGATCCGGTCGCCGCCCTCCAGCTCCGGCCGCCCGTGCGTGATCATCCCGGTCGTCACGTCGTCCGTCCCGGCCAGAAGCTGCAGCGCCAGGCAGTGGGCGGCGAGGAAGACGGACTTGACCGGCAGCGCGTTGTCCCGGGCGAGTTGTTCGATGCGGACGGTGAGGTCCTCCGGCAGCTCGACGTCGCGGACGGTCTGTCCGGTGCGGCCCGTCGGCGTTTGATTCGGGCGCAGCGTGCCCAGCGCCAGCGGTTCGGCGCCGGCGAGGAGTTGCCGCCAGTGGCTGCGGCTTTCCTGTGACAGCAGAGCCTGCTGTTCGGCGCGGACGAAGTGGGCTCCGGACGGCAGCGCACCGTCGTCCACCGGGTCGATGGGAAGGCCCAGCCGGTGTGCGTAGTCCTGGAGCAGTTCCGCCATCAGGTTGGCCACGCTGCCGCCGTCGAGGAGCGCGTGATGGAAGCTGAGCACCAGTTCCACGGTGTCGGGCCGCAGATGGGCACGCAGCCGGTACAGCTCTCCCTGTTCCAGGGCGTAGTCGTGGTGACGGCGCTCCTCGATGTACCTGCCGATCTCCGCCTCGGCATCGGTCGAGGACCTGAGGTCGAGGACTTCGAGTACGTCGACCGCGGTGGTGTGGACGATCTGCACCGGTTCGCTGAGGCGGGCCAGGTCGAACGAGGACCTGAGCACCGGGTGACGTTCTGCCAGCGCAGCGAATGCGGCGCGGAACGCCGGCTCCGCCCAGGGCAACTCCAGGCTGTAGCGGAAGACGTCTCGGTAGGCAGCAGCCCGTTCGCCGCGATTACCGTGGTAGAGCAGGCCCAGCTGAAGGCGGGTCAGCGGGTAGGCGTCCTGGGCCGCGGCCAGCCGGGCCCGGTCCACATTGGGGATGAGCGCGAACGGCGTCAGTTCCGGATCGGCGGCACGTAGGTCGGTGCGGGAGCAGAGCAGGGCCGCGAGAGCTTCGATGGTGGGGTGGCTCACCAGGTCGGCGAGGGAGAAAAGGAGCCCGCGTCGCTCGGCCTGGGCGCGGATGCGCAACATGGTGATCGAGTCGCCGCCCAGGGCGTAGTAGTCGTCATTCACCCCCACCGTCCCGATGCGCAGCACGCTGGCCCAGATGGCGGCAAGCTCCGCCTCTACGGCGTTGGCAGGCGGCCGACTCTCCGACGGCGCGGTCGCGCCGCTCGGCGCGGGCAGGGCCGAGCGGTCGGCCTTGCCGTTGGGAGTGAGTGGGATGCGATCGATCCGCTGGAAGATCGACGGGATCATGAACTCCGGAAGTCGTTCGCCGAGGATCCTGCGCAGACCGTCCGGCTCATGCTCCTCCTCGGAAACGTAGTAACCGACGAGATGGGTCCCCCTGGAGGGCTCGTGGCGGTCCACGACTATGGCATCGCGTACCCCGGGGACAGCGGCAAGAGCCGCGGAAACCTCGCCGGTCTCCACGCGGTTGCCTCGGATCTTGACCTGGCCGTCGGCGCGGCCGAGGTACTCCAGAGTGCCGTCGGCCAGCCATCGTGCCCGGTCACCCGTCCGGTAGAGCCGGCCACCCGGGGTGAATGGGTCGTCGACGAACCTGTCCCGGGTGAGTTCGGGCCGGTGCAGGTAGCCGCGGGCCACCTGCACGCCGCCTATGTACAGTTCGCCGGGCACACCGACGGGCTGCAGCTCCCCGTGCCGGTCCAGCACGTACAGCTGGGTGTTGTCCACCGGGATTCCGATCGGTACCCGGACGACGCGCTGTCCGCAGGTCGCCGGGCACTCGTACCAGGACACGTCCACGGTCGCCTCGGTGGGCCCGTAGAGGTTGACCAGCCTGGCGGTGAGCGCCGTCCTCCGGGCCGTGACCCGGTTGAACTGCTCGACCCTCGCCGGAGCCAGCGCCTCACCACTGCAGAAGATGTACCGCAGCGACCCGACCTGCTCGGCAGGGTATGACGAGTTGTCGAGCAATTCCAGGAGAGGGCCCAGCATGGAGGGTACGGAGTGCAGCATGGTGACCCGGTGTTCGCCGACCACGTGCAGGATCTCTTTCGGATCCTTCTCGCCGTCGGGCGGCAGCAGCACCAGCCGCGCCCCCTCGATCGCCCACCAGAACAGCTCCCACACCGAGACGTCGAAGGAGACCGGTGTCTTCTGCAGCAGAGTGTCGCCTTCTCCGATCGGATAGGCGTGCTGCATCCACGCCAGGCGGTTGACCACCGAGCGGTGTTCCACCATGACGCCCTTCGGGGTACCCGTCGAGCCCGAGGTGTAGATCACATAAGCGAGGTCGCCGGAGGTGGCAAGCGGCTGCACCGGCTGTGCGGATTCCTCAGAGTCCACCAGTTCCGCCACTCGACGCAGTCTCGGGGCCTTTGCGGCCCCCGCGGGCACCGCCGAGTCGGCCAGCACGATTCTGGCGTCACTGTCCTCGATCAGGAAGCGGATGCGCTGCTCCGGATAGCCGGGGTCCACCGGAACGTAGGCACCGCCGGCCTTCAGTACTCCGAACAGCGCCACCAGTAGCTGCGGGCCGCGCTCCATCATGATGGCGACCCGGTCGCCGGGCCCGACCCCCTCGGCTCGCAGGGCACGCGCGAGCCGGTTGGCGCGCTTGTCGAGCTCGCCGTAGGTCATGGTCTGGTCGTCGGCCGGGCCCACCAGGGCGATCCGGTCGGGGTCGCGTGCCACCTGAGCCTCGAACAGCCCGTGTACGGTCGCCTGCTCCGGGAAGGCGACGACCGGCCCGCGGCTACGCCCCTCACCGAGGTCGGCGCGCTCGCCTGGGGTCAGCATGGGAACGGCGGTCACCGGCAAGTCGGTGTTCCCGAGTCCATCATGCACCAGGGACTGCAGATGGCCGGCCACGGACTCGATGGGAAAGTCCGCGTCGAAGACGTCTTCCGCGTAGACCAGGTCGACCCGGGCGTCGCCGCCGCGCTCGGGCACCGTCACATAGACGTTGAGGGCGTCCTGGTCATGGCAGCCGGCATTGAGCAGGTTCGTCTCGCGGACCGCTCCGGGGACGTCCTCGGGCCGGGCGGTCTGGAGATATGAGAACGTGACGTCGAACAGCTGCCTGGCGTCGTTGCCCGTACTCGGGCGGGGAAGTGCGCGAAGGAGATCGCCCAGCGACAGCCGTGAGTGGCGCGCCAGCGGCAGGATCGCGTCCTGCACTTGGCCGACCAGGTCGTGCAGCGATGTCGTGTCCGTCGCGGACAGCCGCAACGGCAGGGTGTTGGCGAAGTCGCCGACGACCCTCTTCTGTGCGCCCCAGCGATTGGCCAGCGCGATCCCGAGAATGACCTCGTCCCGGTCCAGGACCCGGGAGAGATAGCCGCCGAGCACTGTGGCAAGGTAAGCGAACGGCGTGTACCCGGCCGCGCGGATGCGATCCATCGTCTCGCGCTCGATCACGAAGCTGTGGCTGGCGCTGCCTCGGCCGCCCGAGGCCGCCTTGCGTGTGAAGAGTGCCGGTACCGCGCCCTCGACGGCGCTGCGGCAGTAAGCCAGGTCATCCAGATACGCCTGCGACGCCCGATATTTGGCGTCGGCCTCCACGAACGGAAGGTATGCCGACGGCTTGTCTGCGGGGGCGGACTCACCTGCCAGCGCGGCCCTGTAGTGATCGAAGACGCGCCGATCGAACAGCGCGCCCGAGACTCCGTCAGCGGCGAGGTGATGCACCTTCGAGTGCACATGTGTCACGGCCGGGCTCTCCACCAGCAGACTGACTTCGATCAGTGGACTCCGGTGCAACGGGAAGGGTCGGACCTTCGCTCTCTCCATCCAGGCGGCACATGCCGCAGCAGGATCGTGATGTTCCGTCAGATCAATGACGGCGATCCGGAGCGGCTCCTCGCTGAACTGCTGATATGGCGTGCCGTCTTCGCCTTCGTCGAATCGCAGGTGGAGTGCGTCGATCTCCGAGTGGGCCCGTTCGATACTCCGCACCAGTGCGGATCGGTCCACCTCGCCCTCGAGGCGTGTGTGCATCACACAGTTGAACTGGGGATTATCGGGCAGCAACAAGCCAGCCACCCAGATGTCATGCTGATACGAGGTCAGGTTATGGCGTTTTAACACTACTTGCCACTCCAGATCCCGGCCCTGACCATTGCCAAGACCGTTTCGAACTGTCAGATTGTGACGGGAGCCATGCGCCGTCAAACCCGCTGGCATGCAGTCAGGGCGGCAGGTTCTGCCTTCGTGTGAGCCGGTCGGCTTCGGGCGCAGACGGAACGTCTCAGTGAGCGCCGATGGGTGACGGCGTGAAGGGCGGTGCTTCTGCCATGACAGTGCCGACCACTTGTTCCGCAGCTGGAACCAGGTAGAAGTGGTCTCCGTCGAAAATCGTGAGGGAGAAAGAACCCGCGGTCGTTGTCCGCCACTGGTCTACCTCCTCGGGTGTGACCCGAGGGTCCTGTGCACCGGTAAGAGCGTGGACGTCGGCGCGCAACAAGGGAGTGTCGGCGGCCCACCGGTAGCTGTCGATGAGGTGGTAGTCGTTTCGGATGATGGGCAGGAACAGCTCGCGCAGTTCTGGGTCGTCGAAGAAACCTGCGTGGGTGCCACCCAATGACATCACTCTCTCGACCACCTCGTCGTCCGTCCTGACGGCTGTACGGGGTGCACTCCCGGGAGCCCGACCGGAGACGCACAGGCGAGTGATGTGAGGCGCACCCGCCTGCTCAAGGCGGATGAGCACCTCGTACGCGATGGCGGCGCCCATGCTGTGGCCGAAGAGCACAGTGGGCAGCGGCGGCAGGGCCCACAGCGCTTCGGAGACAGCCGACGCCAGCGGGGCCATGGCTGGGATCAGCGGCTCGTTCCAGCGGTTTTCGCGTCCGGGATACTGAACGGCCAGGATCTCCACCGTCTGGTCGACATACTGGCCCCAGCTGCGATAGAAGCTCGCGGCGCCGCCCGCGTGCGGGAAACAGACCAGGCGGCGACGGGGACTGCCAGGCAGAGTATGGCGGACCAGGTAGGGCGATTGCATGTGACGAGTCCATTTCTCCAGCCACGGATGGCCGCACAGAATGGGGGAGTGACTGCCTGTTCCGGCGCTGGTTTGATGCCGGACATCCGCCGCAAGGTGCTAAGACGTGGTCATACGTACGAGCAGCCGCTCAGGGCCGTTGACAACGATAGAGCTCAAGAGCGTCGGCGTGCTCTCCAGCGTCACGTCGATCGAGCGGCTGAGGAGCTCTTTGTACAAGAGCCGCATTTCCACGCGGGCCAGCACGTTGCCGACGCAGAAGTGCGCCCCGAATCCGAGGGCCAGATGCCGGTTCGGCTGCCGCTGGACATCGAAACGGTCCGGGGTCTGAAAGACCGACTCGTCGCGATTGGCCGAGGGCAGCCAGAAAGTGACGCGATCCCCGGCGGCGATCCGGCGGCCACTGATCTCCACCGCCCGTGTCGCGGTGCGCATGATGTGCGTGGCGGTCGACGTCCAGCGCAGCACCTCCTCCACGGCCGTCGGCAGCAGGTCGGGGTTGTCCGACAGGATCCGCCACTGGTCGGGTTGGCGCAGAAACGCGAGCATGCCGCCGGCTGTCGCGATACGCGTGTTCTCCGTACCGCCGACGAGGAGGTTGTCGCAGTTCAGAATCACGTCGTCCGGCGACAGGCGCTCACCGTCCACACTGGCCGTCGCCAGCACGCTTACCAGGTCATCGGTCGGGTTCTTCGCCTTGTCCGCCTGAAGCGCCTCGAAGTATCCGAGGATGTCCAGGTGTGCGAGGCGCCGGGTGAGCGGGTCACCGGCGCCGAACGCGTCGCTGGTGAGCGTGAACAGCTTCTCCCAGTCGGCGTCGGGAATGCCCATCATCTTGCAGATCACATACAGCGGCACACGGGCGGCGACGTCCGTGACGAAGTCACACGTCTCTTGTTCCAGTGCGTCGTCCACCACGCGACGTACGACGCTCTGGACATCCTGTTCCATGGCCCGGGCCGACCGCACGGAGAACCATTCGTCGATCAGCCCGCGCAGCTGACGGTGCCGGGGCGGATCGGTCAGTGCGAGGGTGCGGCCGCCGCCGGGATCGGTGCCGTGACTCTCGGGGCGCAGCAGGATGCCCTGCGCGGAGCTGAAGGTGGTCACCTCACGGTAGGCCGCGCGGATGTCCTCGTATCGGGACAGGACCCAGAAGCCTGGGTACTCCGTGGGTTCGTGCCAGTACACGGGCTCTTGGGCACGCAGCCAACGCCACTGGACGAAGGGGTCGCCCTTCGCGTACAGCTCGGGGTCCACCAGGTTGATCAGCGGCGGCTGCTCGGCGGGTGGGGTCGTCATGCGGGTGTCTCGCACTTCTGCTCGGTGACTCAGAGAGCGGCGGCGGGGTCGGGGAGTGCCTGCAGCTCCAGACGCTCGTCCGCGCGCGGCTCGACGGGAGTGGCGTCGCGTGAGACCAGGAACGCGGGGCGGGTGGGCCGCGTCGGGGCGTTGGTGACCGCGTTGTACGTGATGAGAAGCAGCGCGCGGCGGTCCGATGACACGTTGTTCGACGACGAATGGACGATGCTGGGGTGAAAGACCTGGATGGAGCCCTGCGGTCCGAGAAACAGCTTCCGCCCGCTCTGCTCGGCGAGGGTCCGGGCTCGGTCGGCGTTCACGGTGTACGCGAGGTCGGCGGAGACATGATTGCGCCAGTCGGACTCCTCGCCGTCCGCGCGGCGGTCCGGCAGGTCGAGCAGGCCTAGGCGGTGCGATCCTGGGATAGCCATGAGTGGCCCATTGCTCTCGTGGACGTTGTCCAGGGAGATGGCGATGTTCACGGCGTCCGGGTGCGGCATGCCGTCCTCTTCGTGCCAGAACGCGAAGTCCTGGTGCCACGGCCAGGCCGCCCCTTCGTGCGGCTGCTTCAGGTTGATCTTGAACTGGTAGACGTACACGGGTCCGCCGACGAGCTGCTCGGCGAGCTCGACGATGTACGGATGGCGCACGAGTGCCGCGCACACCTCGTCGAAGTCATGACAGCCGTGAATGGCCCGGACGGTCTCGCTGTCCTTCTCGTGCACCACTTCCGGCCTGCGCTCGCGGCTGATGGCGAGGGTACGCTCCCGAAGCAGTGCCACGGCGGCGTCGCTGAAACGGTAGGGCGGCTCACACCAACCCTCCGTCTCGTACGCGGATTTCAAGCCGACGTGTGGTGCGACGCCGATACTGGCCATGGATAGAACCTCCTGGGTAGGGCGGAAACGGGAAGAGTGGGGGCGGCGGAGGTCAGGCGGCCGTCAGGATGAGTGCCGCATTCTGGCCGCCGAAGCCGAAGGAAGTGCTGAGGGCGGCCTCCGCGACCACGTCCCGGGGCTTCTCCATGACCAGGTCGAGCTCTCCGGCCGCCTCGTCCACGCGGTCCAGATTCGCGGTGGCCGGCACCCGCTGGTGCCTCAGCGTCAGGAGCGCGAAGGCCGCCTCAAGGGCAGCCGACGCGCCCAGGGCATGCCCCATCAGGCTCTTGGTGGCGGTCACCGGAGGAGCGTGCGGGAAGACCCGGCCCAGCATGGCAGCCTCCGCCATGTCGCCGAGGGGGGTCGCGGTGCCGTGGGCGTTGATGTGCCCGATGTCGGACGCCGTCATGCCCGCATCGGCGAGGGCCGTGCGCGTGGCCAATTCCGTGCCCCGTCCTTCTGGATCGGGCGTGGTGAAGTGGTACGCGTCGGCGGAGGCGCCGAAGCCGGCGACGTGGCCGTGGGCACGGACGCTGCGCGCCCGTGCGTCGGCGACTCGCTCCAGCACGAGGATGCCCGCGCCCTCGCCGAGCACGAAGCCGTCCCGGTCGGCGTCGAAGGGACGAGACGCTTCGGCTGGCGCCGAGACGCGGGTCGACAGCGCTCCCATGCGGCTGAAGCCGACGCTGGTCGCGCGGGCTCGTCCCGATTCGGCGCCGCCGACGACCGCGATGTCGCAGCTGCCGGAGAGCAGCAGATCGCGGCCCAGACCGATGGCCGTGGCACCGGACGCACAGGCCGTGCTCACACTCAGGCTGGGGCCGAACGCCCGCAGGTCGCTGCTGATCTCACCCGCTGCCAGGTTGGTGAGGCAGCGCGGTATGAACAGCGGTGAGACACGGTCATGGCGCTCAGCGGCGAAGCGCTGGAACTGCTTGTCAAAGTGGCGGGTGCTCGTCCCGCCCACCCCCAGGATGACGGCGACTCGGGAACCGTCCCAGGTGGTGGGGTCGAGACCGGCATCGGTGACGGCCTGCCGGGCCGCGACAAGCGCCATCTGAGCATACGGTTCGAGTCGCCACGACAGCCCGCGTCCGAGCATGGAGTCTGGGTCGAAGTCCGGCACGGCGCAGCAGAAGTCGACGGGCAGCCCATGTAGAAGACTGTCCGTGGCAGCCGTCGACACGCCTGCGAGGAGTCTGGCCCAGGTGGCCTCGATGCCGATACCCAACGGGGAGACCAGGCCTAGGCCGGTCACCGCCACGGCGGGGCGGGCGCTCACGACGTGGCCTCGGCGCTGCCGTTCATGGCGGCAGCCACGAGAGCCACCGCTTCGCCGATGGTGCTGTCCGGCGTCAGCTCCAGGGGCGGAACGCCGTACTCCTCATCCAGGACCACCGAGAACTCGACCAGAGCCAGCGAGTCGATCTTGAGCTCGACGAAGGTCACGTCTGGGGTGATGAGGGACTTGTCGATGCCTAGCGTATCCGAAAGCCGCTGGGTTACCTCGTCGTGAAGATCGGACATCGGACGTCCTTCCAGGAATGACCAGAGTGGCGCGCGTCATCGGTTTACGGAGCGATGATCGGCGCTAATTCGCTGTGAAATGTGGGCAGGTTGCCGATGGCGTAGTAAGTGGCGGCGAACACGGGCTGCTCACGACATGCCCACGGAATTTTGCTCAAGTGACTGAAGGGTGAGTCTGACTGTGTGCCCGGCCGTCGACCCGTCGCCTGCGTGACGAATCGGGACCCTAGGACAGGATCTCCGTCGTGGCAAGCGCCAACCTCCCAGCGCGCGCGGCAATATATGAGTGAAAACGAAGCAATAAACATCATGCGCATGGTGGACCGCGGCGTATTATGACGGGGAGATGCCGATGCAGAATTCGCGAGCCGCGCTCAAGGGCCCGGACGTACCGGAGGAGTTGCCGATCGGTCCGCTGCCGATACCTTGTGACCCCGATGACGAGACACCCATCCGCTGGGTGCGGATGCCGAACGGCGCCGGCTGCTGGGCCGTGTCGGACTACCGCCTTGCCCGTCAGGTCCTCGCCGACCCGCGCTTCAGCCGCGCGGCCACCGTGGCGCCGGATGTGCCCCGGCTCGCCAGCATCGACCCGTCACCCGATTCCATCATCAGTCTGGATGGCACGGCACACGCGCGGCTGCGCAGGATCGTCGCCGGGGCCTTCACCGAGCGCCGTGTCACCGCACTGGGCCCAATGATCGAAGACCGCGTGCACGAACTCCTGGACGAGCTGGCGGCGGGGGAACAGCCGGCCGACCTGGTCGCCGGACTCGCCGCGCCGCTGCCGCTCAGTGTGCTCTGTCACATGCTCGGCATCCCGGTCGCCGACCACGAGAGCTTCCGCGAGTGGGTGCCTGTCCTCTTCGATCTGGGCGGCGCGGGCCCCGACAGCCGGGCCCGGGCCTTCCGCCTCACCCACTACATGACGAAGCTCATCGGACAGAAGCGGCGTGAGCCGGGCGACGATCTCATCAGCGCTCTTATCCAAGCCGCCGACAGTGACGGGAAGTTGACGAATCGTGAGCTGGTCACCCTGTCGCTGTCACTGCTGATGGCGGGCTACGACTCCACCTCCGACCAGATCTGCCTCGCCTTTCTGACTCTGCTGCACGACCCGACGCGTGCTGACGTCCTGCGCGCTGACCCAAGTCTCGTCCCCGCCGAGGTGGAAGAGCTGCTGCAGACCAATCCCTCGGCCCCCCTGAGCTTCAGCCGAGCGGTCACCGAGCCCGTACAGGTGGCAGACGTGACCATCCGTCCGGGGCAGCCGATCCTGGTCTTCCTCATGGGTGCCAACCGCACGCTGCGCAAGTCCGAGGGCGCGACAGCCGGAGCTCATCTCGCTTTCGGGCACGGGGTGCACCGTTGCCTCGGCGCACCCTTGGCTCGACTCCAGCTGGCCACTGTGATCCGCTTGACGCTCGATCGCTTTCCCCGCCTCGCGCTAGCCGAGAACGTCGACAGCCTGCGCTGGAAGCCCGCCGCGGCGACCAGGGGCCTCACTGAGCTCCGCGTGCGGTACTGACCACGGCGGCCACCGCACGCCAACCATGTGCGTCGGCAAGGCATCCAAAGATCCGGACCAGCCTGTGAGACGTATGCCTATAGTGATCGAAAGTTATGCCCGCTACGGGGAAAAGCGGGGGAGGGGGGAAATTTGGCATGACCTCTTGTGAGATTGACCACTTAGAAGATGCTGGCTCCCACCACATCGCGATAAAGGCTCTGGGTACACTGCTGGCGACCGTCGACGGTCGCCCAGTAGCGATTTCCGGTCCGCGGCAGCGCACCATCTTCGCGATGCTTGTACTTGCCAGGGGAAGAGTCGTGTCCGTGGATAGCCTGGTCGATGCGGTGTGGGGGATCAGACCGCCCACCACGGCCCGCACACAGGTGGCCATCTGTATCGGGGCTTTGCGCAAGGCGTTCCGCGCGGCCCACGCCAGGGAACCGGTCATCCTGACCACTCATCCGGGATATCGGCTCCTGACCGACTCCTGCTCTCTAGATGTCGGCGACTTCGCTGCCATGACGGCCGATGCCGTCGACAGCGCCCGGCAGGGGCGCCTCGAAGACGCTGTCGGCCTGTATCGCAAGGCCCTCGACCTGTGGACGGGGCCGGCCTACTGCGGCGTCGCCGGACAGTTCGTGGAGGATGAGTCCACCCGTCTGGAAGCCGAACGCCTGGGTGTCTACGAGGCGTTGTTCGACGCGGAACTCTCACTCGGCCGTCACAACGAGGTACTGACCGAACTGTCCGCAGTCGCTGATGGCCACCCCCTGCACGAAAAGCTGAGGTACAGCCTGATGCTGGCTCAGTACCGTTGCGGACGCAGAGCGGAGGCGGCCGAGGGTTTCCGCAGCTGGCGCCGACGGTTTGTCGACGAGCTCGGTATCGAGCCCAGCGCGTCGATCCACAAACTGCACAACGCCATTCTTCAGGACGCATCCGAACTCGCCCTGAGTGCGGAGGCGGCACCCCGCCCCGATCGCCGCACCATTCCGGTGGAACTGCCCGCAGACGTCCCGGACCTCATCGGACGAAGTGCGGAACTCGCCTCCCTGGATGCGTTGCTGGACAACACGCCCGGTCGGCCGCTGGCGCGGACGGGCGTCGTCGCCGGTACCGCCGGGGTGGGCAAGACGAGCCTCGTGGTGCACTGGGCAAGTCGCGTCTTGGATTACTTCCCCGACGGGTTGCTCTACGCCGACCTCTCCCAGTACGAGTGGAGTCACGAACCGGACACGGTGCACTCCTTGCTTCACCGTTTCCTGCGCGTGCTCGGGGTTGCCGCGGAGAGTGCGCCCGAACGGCTCGACGAATGCGTCTCGTTCTATCGCAGCCTGCTCGCCGAGCGTCGCGCCCTGGTGGTTCTTGACAATGCGCGGACGCTTGCGCACGTCCAGCCGTTCCTACCGGGTTGCGGCGACTCACGGCTCCTCGTAACCACCGACGGGCGCCAGGACCCGTTGGCCGTCGGTCGGGGAGCGGTCCACGTCGAGCTGGATGCTCTGCCGTTATCCGAGGCCGCAGACCTGGTGACGAGGCTGGTCGGCGAGCGCAGAGCCCTGGACGACACCTTGGCCGTGCGCGAGCTGTGTCGGCTGTGTGGCGGGCTGCCGCTCGCGCTGCGTGCAGCCGCGGGGCGTCTCATCGCCAAACCTCACTGGTCCGTACGGCACTTCGTGTACCGCCTCACCGATGACAACCGGCGGCTGCGAGAACTCGGTGCCGGTGGCGTGGAACTGCGGGGCGGGTTCGAGCGCGGGTACCACGCGTTGACCGGCACCGCAGCGCGCATGTGCCGCATGCTGGGGCTGCTTGACGCACGGAACTTCACCGCCTGCACCGGTGCTGCTTTGCTCGCCGTCGACCCGGCCGAGGCTGAAGACGCCATGGAGCAGCTCTTCGACAGGCATTTCGTGAGGGTGGTCGGCGTGACCCCCACAGGGGCGCTGCGTTACACCTTCCACGAGCTGGTGCGTCTGTGGGCCCGGGAGAAAGCGCTCGCGGAAGAGACCGAGGTGGAGCGGCACGCCGCTCTCACGCGCATGTCCGGTGCAAAGCTGGCCACTTGCTGATGAGCGAGGGAGCGCGTGGACGGATTCCGATCGATACTCCTCTGATAAGCCGCCCGCTTAACGTCCGCAGTGTCAGCTGAAGGGTCCAGCGGGGCCCAGGTCATGGAGCGCCGAAAGGTTGGGGTGTGGAGACTGGGCCGGCTGGAGCGTTCTGGCAACGTGTGCTCACGGGCAGCGGGTGCACGCCTCTGCCCTCGTGGCCGGGAAACCAGCCACAGCCCGTCGGAGCTGTCGGGCGTCGCGTGCCGCCCGTGGCCCCCGGTGCGCCGGCGGCGGTGCACGTCGCCGTCCCGCCGATGACCGCGCACGCGCTGCAGCACATGTGTCAGCGATCCGCGGTGGCACTGGACACAGCTGTCCTCGCCGCGTTCGTCAAGGTATTGGGGCAGGTTATCGCCGACCATGCCGTGATCTGCGGATATTACCCGCCCGCTGGTGGTGGGCCGGTGCCCTGCCCGGTGTCCGTCGCCGACGGCACCTGGTCCCGGCTCCTCAGCGACGTGGCCCGTGCGGAGTCGGAGTTGGTCCTGCACCTTCCGGGTTACGCAGAAGCATTGCGGACCCTCACGGCAGCAGAATCCGGTCCCCGGGGCTCCCTCTTCGACGCGCTGTTCGTCGTGGGGCGCGAGCCCCACGACACCGACCTTCCGACGGGCGCCGTCCTCGCGGCTGGCCTGTCCCGGGACGGCGACTCGCTGACGCTGGTGCTCCGTCACCGTCCGCAGGCCGTGGGCGGCAACCAGGCGGGACGCTTCGCCGCGTACCTGCTCGCGGCACTGCGCGCGCTCACCGAGGCACCGGATGATCCGCACCATGAGTGGAGTCCGGTGCCGGGCGAAGAAGTCGCCTACCAGGTCCACGAGTTGGCGGGCCCCTCTCGAGAACGGCCCGACCGGCGCGTCCACGAACTCTTCGAGCAGCAGGTGCGGCTCCGTCCCAACGATGTCGCCGCCGTGCACAACGCCACGGCGTGGACGTACGCGGAACTCAACCAGCGTGCCAACCAGCTTGCGCACACCCTGCTGGAAGCCGGACTGGGCGCCGAGGACGTGGTTGGCGTGGTCATGGAGCGCGACTTGGAGTGGCTCGCCTCCGTGCTCGCCGTCTTCAAGGCCGGCGGCGTCTACCTCCCGGTGGAGCCGCAGTTCCCCGCCCACCGCGTCGCGGACATGCTAGGGAGGGCCGACTGCCGGCACGTCCTCACCCGCCGTGGCGTCTCCCGCGCCCTCGACACCGCCTGGGCCCGGCTACCCGGCCTCCGCATCGACCACGTTGAAGAGCTGCTCGCCGCTCCGGGCCGGGTGACTGACCCGAAGGTGCCCGTCGCGGCCGGCCAGAGCGCCTACCTGTACTTCACCTCCGGTTCCACCGGTACACCCAAGGGTGCCGTGTGCGAGCACGCGGGATTCCTCAACCACCTCCTCGCCAAAATCGAGGACCTCGGTGTCACGGAGGGCACCGTGGTGGCGCAGACCGCGCCCCAGTGCTTCGACATCTCCCTGTGGCAGCTCGTCGCGGCGCTCGCCGTCGGCGGTCGTACCGTCATCGTGGACCAGGCCGTCGTCCAGGACGTGGCGCTGCTTGTCGACACCCTCGACACGGAGCGCGTTGAGGTCCTCCAGGTGGTGCCGTCCTACCTGGAGACGGTGCTGGCCGAACTCGACCGTGCCCGGCGTCGGCTGCCCCATCTGCGCTGTGTGTCGGCGACCGGCGAGGCCCTGAAGAAGGAACTTGTCGAGCGCTGGTTCGCCACCTGTCCCCAGGTCGCCCTCGTCAACGCGTACGGTCTGACGGAGACGTCGGACGACACCAACCACGAGGTGATGCGGCGCGTACCGGACGAGGCCTCGGTGCCCCTGGGCAGACCGATCGCCAACGTGCGGGTGTACGTCCTCGACGCAGCGCTGCGACCCGTCCCGCTCGGCTCCCCGGGCGAGATCGCCTTCTCCGGTGTGTGCGTGGGCCGCGGTTACGTCAACGACGAGGAGCGCACCCGTGCCGCCTTCGTGCCCGATCCGCTTGTACCCGGGGAGCGGATGTACCGCTCCGGGGACTTCGGCCGCTGGCTGCCCGACGGACGCCTCGAGTTCCTCGGACGCCGGGATGCACAGGTGAAGATCCGGGGCTTCCGGATCGAGATCGGAGAGATCGAGAACGCGCTGCTGAAAGTACCCGGCATACGCGACAGCGCCGTGATCGTGGTCGGCACCGGAGAGCGCCGGCAACTCGCCGCCTTCTGTACGGGCGCCGAGCATTGCGCCGACCGGCTTGCGGCGGCCCTGGGCGAGATCCTCCCCGGCTACATGGTGCCGCGCCGCTTCCACCACCTGCCCGAGCTTCCGCTGACCGGCAACGGCAAGACCGACCGCAAGGCGCTCGTCCGGATCGCCGAAGAGCTGGACGCCCCCGACGGCCGGTCGGCGGCCGACGGATTCGGCGGTGAGGCTCCATCAACCGATACCGAGCGCAGGCTGGCCGGACTCTGGGCCGACGTGCTGAAGGTGCCGGCTGCGAGCATCCGCCGCACGTCGGACTTCTATGCCCTGGGCGGCACCTCGCTGTCTCTCATCCGACTGGCCATCGGCCTCGACCGCGCGGCCTCGCCCCTGGAACTGCGGGAGACCCCGCTACTGGCGGACCTGGCGGCGCTCCTCGACGCCAAGGCCGCGGCGGCCGTGGCCACCGACTCTCCATAGGGCTGACACCGATGACTGATGTGACGACGGCCTCGACGTCCGAGGTCCTTTCCGACGGCTCTCGCCTCGTCTTGGAGCCGGGGCGCCCCCCGGTCCTCCAGGTCGCGCACGGGGACTTGCCCGCGCCTGCGGTACGGCAGTCACTCACCCGTCACGGCGCGGTCCTCCTGCGCGGACTCGGCCTCGCCGCACCTGCGGACTTGGCGCAGGTGGCACACGCCCTCGGGGTGACACCGATGGTGGAGCGGGAGGGCTTCGCGGCCCGCGAGGACGCCGGCCAGGGCGTGTACTCGGCGTCGCGGTGGCCCGCCGACGAGCCCATGTGCATGCACCACGAGCTGAGCTACGCGGACGAGGTGCCGGGCATCGCGCTCTTCGGCTGTCTGCGGGCGCCGCAGCAGGGCGGTGCCACCGCCCTGGCCGACGCCCGGCAGGTCCTCGGTGCACTCCCCGCGGATCTTGTGGCCCCGTTCGAGCGGCACGGCTGGCTGCTCGCCCGGCACTACGGCGACGTCGGGCTGGGCTGGGCGGAGGCCTTTGGCACCGACGATCCCGAGGCGGTGTCCGCGTACTGCCGCGACCACGCCGTGGACCACCGCTGGCTGCCGGACGGGTCGCTGCGCACGGTGCAGCGCCGGGCGGCGATCGTCGCGCATCCGGTGCTCGGTGAACGCCTGTGGTTCAACCAGATCGCGTTCCTGAACGAGTTCACGATGGACCCGGCGATCAGGGAATACCTGCTCTCCCTGTACGGCCCGGAGGCGTTGCCTTTTACCACCTTCTACGGCGACGCAACGCCTGTGCCCGAGCCGGTGGTCGCGGCCATCAACGACGCGTACGCGACGGTCACGGTCAGCGAACCATGGCAGGTGGGGGACGTACTGGTCGTGGACAACCTGAGGATGGCCCACAGCCGCGAGGCGTACCGGGGCGAACGCGACATCATCGCGGTCTTCGGGGAGCCGGTGCGTCCTCCCGGGCACGTACTGCCCGGTGTGACCGACTGACCTTCCGAGGACCTTCAGGAGCCAACATGTCCGAATTCCGCCCCGAGCAGAGTGCGACGCCGTCGTTCGCCGTGATCCCCGGCGCCCAGGTGCAGCAGGTGCTCGACGGCCGCCACCGCGAGGTGGTCGACCTCATCGAGACCGCCTACCGGCTGCACGGCGAGGAACAGACCGTCAACCCGCCGTCGTACTTCCTGCGCTTCCCGGACCGGCCGTCGGCCCGGATCATAGCGCTGCCCGCGTCCGTCGGCGGCGAGGTCCGCACCGACGGCCTGAAGTGGATCTCCAGCTTTCCGGAGAACGTCGGCCGCGGCATTCCCCGGGCGTCAGCGGTGCTCATCCTCAACGACCACGACACCGGATATCCGCTGGCGTGTCTGGAAAGCTCGATCATCAGTGCCGCCCGCACGGCTGCCTCGGCGGCGCTCGCAGCGGACCGCATCGCGGACGCGCGAGGCGTCCGCCCAGCCCGGATCGGCTTCTTCGGTACAGGCCTCATTGCCCGGTACGTCCACGGCTTCCTGGCCGGCACGGGCTGGACGTTCGACGAGATCGGCGTGTACGACCTCGAGGCGGAGCACGCCGCCGGGTTCGAGGAGTATCTGCACCGCTCCGGTGAGCGCGGGCCGGTCACCCGGCACAAGGACGCCGAGGCCCTGATCCGTTCCTCGGACCTGGTGGTCTTCGCGACGGTTGCCGCAACCCCGCACGTCACGGACCCGTCCTGGTTCGACCACAACCCGCTCGTCCTCCACCTGTCACTGCGGGACCTAGCGCCCGAGGCGGTCCTGGCCGCCACCAACATCGTTGACGATGTCGACCACTGCCTCAAGGCCGCCACCTCGCTGCACCTGGCCGAACAGCGGACCGGCCACCGCGATTTCGTCGCTGGCACTCTCTACGACGTCCTGACCGGGACCCTGCGCCCTGCGGCCGGACGGCCCGTGGTGTTCTCGCCGTTCGGCCTGGGCGTGCTTGATTTGGCACTCGGCAGACATGTCTACGACGTGGTCGTGGCGTCGGACGAACTGCGGGTCGTGGACGGGTTCTTCCACGACATGCGACGCTACGGCTGAGGCGGGGAGCACGCACGTGCCGGTCATTTCGGCGCCCCAGGAGTTCAACCAGGACGATCTCTACGTCGACCTGGACACTGTTCTTGGGATTCCGCTCTTCCTCAAGTGCGAGGGCTTCAACTTCACTGGTTCCATCAAGCAGAAGGCCGCCGTGGAGATGGTCGAGGCAGCGGAACGCGACGGTGTGCTCGGGCCGGACTCGATCCTGGTGGAGTCCTCGTCGGGCAACCTGGGCATAGCGCTCAGTGTCATCGCGGCCAACAAGGGCTACCGATTCGTCTGTGTCACCGACCCGCGGTGCACGCTGGCCGCCCGGCGGATCATGTCGGTGCTCGGCACCACGGTGCACACGGTCACCGAACCCGACCGGGACGGCGGGTTCCTCGCCGCGCGCATCAACCATGTGCGCGCCCTGTGCGCGGACGACGACCGGTACGTCTGGCTCAACCAGTATGCGAACACGGCGAACTGGCGCGCGCACCACCGCCACACGGCACCCGCCGTCGACCGGGCCTTTCCCCGGCTGGACGTCCTGTTCGTGGGGGCCGGCACAACGGGCACGCTGATGGGCTGCGCCCGCTGGTACCGCGAAAACCGCCCACACGTCCGTATCGTCGCCGTGGACAGCGTGGGCTCCGTGACCTTCGGCCATCCGCCCGAGCCGCGCATGATTCCGGGGCTCGGTTCGGGGGTACGGCCGGCCTTGCTGGACGAGGAGTTCGTCGACGAGGTCATCACCGTCCCGGAGGCCGAGACTGTGCGGACCTGCCACCGGCTCGCCGCGGTCGGCTTCGTCTTCGGGGGGTCCACGGGAACCGTCGTCAGCGGCGCCCGGCAGTGGCTCGACGCGGCGGCCCCGCGGACCCGGCTCACCTGTGTGGCGATAGCCCCGGACCTGGGCGAGCGGTATCTCGACACCATCTACCGGCCGAAGTGGGTGGAAGACGTCTACGGCGATGACGTCCTGGCTCCGCTCCGCCCGCAGCCCGCCGAGGACCGGCGCGACGGGAGCGTTCAGATCAGCCGGACTGGGCCGGATCGCTCGACAGCGGCCGGATAGCAGTACGCGGCACGCGACGTGGAGAGCAGCAGCGTGCCGCGGACATGCGCCAGGTGGGACGCATGACAGGCCGCGAGTACCTCGGCGCCCTCGACGCGCTGGTCCGCGCAGCGCGCGTAGAGCTTGCCCGCGGACACCGCGTCGTCCGGTGAGAGTTCGACGATGTCAACACTGCCCCGGTCGACGAGGCTCTGCACGGCGGAGCCGGTGCCGAATTGGTGTCCTTTCGCGCAGTATTCGTCCCAGCAGGTGCGCATCGAACAGGACACTGCGAAGGTCACGGAGGGTATGACGAGATGAAATTCTCTGGCGCTGACCGCGGCTTTCAACGACGACGCGGCCGGGGTGTGGCCGGTTGCAATCTGGTACAGGGCGAAGGAATCGGCGACTGCGTACCCGTCTGAAGTTCCCAGAAGGCCGTGCAGTTCCACTGATGCTCCCCTCGGTCGCAGGGCAGTTACGTGACGGTAGGCAAGAGGATAGCGCCTGTCCAGGCTCGCCGAGACGCCAACTCAGCCTTCAGCAAGGGGAGATGGTGCCGCGATATCGAAGTGATGCAAGCCCGTGATGAGCTGGGTACAACGGCCCATTATCGAAATCGAGGTTGTGGTGTGACGAATCCGTTTGAGAATGCAGAGGGAAAGTTCTTCGTCCTGCTCAACGAGGAGGAGCAGTACTCGCTGTGGCCCAGCTCCATCGAAGTCCCCGAAGGATGGCGGGTCGCCCTTGACGAGACCGACCGACAGGTGTGCCTCGACTTCATCGAGAAGAACTGGACCGACATGCGGCCCAAGTCGCTGCGCGATGCCATGGACGCACACGCCTGAGGAAACTTCCCCGCCAGGGCGGCGCCACGGGTGACGCCTGCCCTGGCTTGTTCTTCCCTTTTCACCTTTTCCGGATTCGAAACTCAGGGGTAGGTAACAGGTGTCTGGCACGGGAGCCGCTCGCTGGCCGTTGTCCGCCGCGCAGTCGGGCGTCTGGTTCGCCCACCAGCTGGGCGTGACGGACCTGGACTTCAGTCTCGCCCAGTGCATGGAGATCCGCGGCGGCGTCGACGTGGAGCTCTTGACGGCGGCCGTCCGGACGGCCCTCGACGAGGCGGAAGCCCTGCGCGTCCGCTTCACCGAGGACACGGACGGCGTGTGGCAGACACCCATGCCCGTCCCCGACGATGCCGTGTCCTTCCATGACGTCTCGACGGACCCCCACCCCGTCGAGTCGGCACTGCGCTGGATGCGGGAGGACCGAGCCTGCTCCGTCGACCTCCTCACGGAGCGGCTGTACGAGCTCGCCCTGTTCCGCCTGGCACCGGACCACCTCCTCTGGTATACGCGCGCCCATCACGTCCTTGTCGACGGCCACGCCGCCGGCCTGTTCACCCGTCGCGTTGCCGAGGTCTACACGGCCCTTACGCAGGGTCGGCCCCACGGCGACTCGCCGTTCGGCTCCCTCGCTGCCCTGCTCGCCGAGGACCGGGAGTACCGGGCGTCGGCGGACTTCACCGCGGACCGTGCCTACTGGGAGAACCGGCTCGCAGACCGCCCCACCAGGTTCAGCCTGTCGCGGCGCACCGCCACTTCCCGCAGCTCCTCGCTGCGCGCCTCCACGAGCCTCGCGACGCCGCTCAACGACGCGCTCATCGCCGCCGCCCGGTCCGCCCGCACCCACTGGTCGGTGGCCCTCACGGCCGCTGTCGCCCTGTACGCGCACCGCATGACCGGCTCCCGCGACATCACCCTCGGCTTCCCTGTCACCGCCCGCGTCAGCCTCGCGGCCCGCCGCACCCCGGGCATGACCGCGAACGTCGTACCTTTGCGCCTGACCGTCTCCGCCGATGACGACTTCACCGCCCTCGTCACGCGGACCGGTCAGGTCGTGAAGGAGGCGCTGCGGCACCAGCGTTACCGCCAGGAGGATCTGCAACGCCACTTCGCGGGCACCGCGGACGGCTCGGGCTCCTTCGGCCCACTGGTCAACATCATGACCGCGGACGACGGCCTCGCCTTCGGCGAGTGTCCCGCCCGGCTCCTCAACCTGGGCAACGGGCCGCTCGATGACTTGGCCTTCGACGTCTACGGCACCGCCCGTGGAGAAGGCCTCGTCATCCACCTCGACGGCAACGACACTCTCTACACCGCCGAGGAACTCACCGGGCACCTGGAACGCTTCGAGCACATCCTGGCCGCGGCCCTGGCTGACCCCGCCCAGACCGTGGCCGAGCTGGACCTGCTGCCGCCGCGGGAGCGGCAGCTGATCCTCGGCACGTGGAGCGGCCCGGCCGACGCGGCACCACCCGCCGCGACGGTGACCGAGCTGGTCGAGGAGCAGGTCCGGCGCACCCCGCACGCCCCCGCAGTGGCCACCACGGCGGGCGAGGTCTCCTACAAGGAGCTGAACTCCCGCGCGAACCGTTTCGCCCGCCTGCTGATCGAGCACGGCGCGGGCCCGGGGCGCACGGTCGCTCTCGCCCTGCCCCGGTCCCCGGAGTGGGCCGTGGCGGCTCTCGCGGTGGCGAAGGCGGGGGCGGCCTGCATGCTGTTCGACGCCGACGCACCGGCCGGTGCGGACGACGCCCCGCGACCCGTATGCGCGGTGACTTCGGCCCACACCCTCACCCCGCTCCCGCACACCCTG
Source organism: Streptomyces sp. NPDC002676 (assembly GCF_053592455.1). Taxonomy (NCBI): domain Bacteria; kingdom Bacillati; phylum Actinomycetota; class Actinomycetes; order Kitasatosporales; family Streptomycetaceae; genus Streptomyces; species Streptomyces sp. NPDC002676. Next base: position 26,117 of record NZ_JBSFVT010000041.1, read on the forward strand.
CCCCGCGTTGCCCTGGACGCGCCGGACACGGCCGAGGTCCTCGCCCGGTTCCCGGACACGGACGTCACCGACGAGGACCGCACGACCGCCCTGCTGCCCTCGCACACCGCTCAGGTGAGCCACCCGACGGGCCTGACCACCTCACACGTCGCCCTCACCGGCCGGCTCGGTCGGCTGCGGACCGCCCACCCGCAGGGCCCCGGTGACCGCGCCTTGCACGGCACCGCGTCCCTGTGGGCGTTCTGGTGGATGCTCTGCAGCGGGGCGACCTTGGTGATGCAGCATCCTGACAAGCCCGACGCGGACCCGGGCGCACCTCACCGTGACGCGACGCGCACGGCCGCCGTCCTCGCCGCGGACATCAGCGCCCACGGGGTCACCACCCTGCACACCACCCCCACGGTGTTGGCCTCGCTCCTCGACGAGCAGGCAGGCGCCTGTGCCTCCCTGCGTACCGTCGTTTGCACCGGCGAACCCCTGTCGGCCTGGCTACTGACCCGCTTCCACGACACCCTGGGCAAGGCAGCCCTGTGTGCGGCCTACACCCCGGCGGGGGCCGGCGTTCCCGCCCTTGTCTGGGCCGGCGGCGAAGACCCCGGCACCGGCAGCGCACCCATCGGCCGCCCCATGGACGGCCTCCGCGCCTACGTACTCGACGCACAGCTGCGCCCGGTCCCGGCCGGTGTGACCGGCGAGCTGTACGTGTCGGAGGAGAAGGCCGCCCTCGGTTACCCCGCCCGTCCGGCCGACACCGCCGCGTTCCTGGTCGCCGACCCGCACGACCCGTCCGGTGGGCGTATGCAGCGCACCGGGGATCTGGCCCGCTGGCGCGCCGACGGCACGCTCGAACATGCCGGCTCCGCGGATCGGACCGCCGTGTCGAGCAGGGGCGCGGACCTCGCCTCCGCCGAGGCCGCCTTGATCACACACCCCCATGTCACCCAGGTCGCCGTCCTCGACCGTGAAGACACCGCGGGCACCCCGCTCCGCGTGGCGTACGTGGTGCCGCGCTCCGGTGCCACCGTCGACGCGGACGCGGTCCAACGCCATGCAGCCGAGCGGCTGCCGGAGTCGCAGGCCCCAGCGGCACTGGTCGTCCTCGACGCGCTCCCTGTCACCGCGCACCACCTGCTCGACCGGGCGGCTCTGCCGCTTCCTGCCGGGGCCGCGGCACCGGCCCACCGCACGGCCCGCAACCCCAGGGAGGCGGCATTGTGCCGGCTCTTCGCTGAGGTACTGGGCGTCGAAACCCCGGGAATCGACGATAGCTTCTTCGACCTCGGCGGGCAGTCCCTCACCTCCGTCCGGCTCTTGAGCCGCATCCGCACGGAGTTCGGCGTCGAGCTGCCTGTCCGCGCGCTGTTCGAGGCCCCCACGGTGGCGCAGTTCGCACAGCGACTCGACGAGGCCGAGCGCTCCACCGCCCAGGCCCTGGTCCCGGCCGCGCGTCCCGACGTGGTCCCCCTTTCGTTCGCGCAGCGCCGGCTGTGGTTCCTCAACCGCCTCGAAGGGGCCGCCTCGTCGGCGTACAACATGTCGTTCGCCGTACGACTGACGGGAACGCTGGACCAGGACGCCCTGGCCGCCGCCCTGCGGGATGCCGTGGAGCGGCACGAGAGCCTGCGCACCGTCTTCCCCGAAAGCCCCGACGGTGCCCCCCACCAGCAGATTCTCGACGCCGACCGGATCCCGGCCACCCCGTTCGACGTCGTCACCACGAACGCCGGCGAACTGCCGCGCCTCCTCGCCGAGGCGGCCGGACGCGGCTTCGACCTGACCTGCGACCTGCCCCTGCGCACCTTCCTGTTCACCGTCGACGCGTCCTCGCACGTGTTGCTCGTAGTGCTGCACCACATCGCCGGCGACGGCTGGTCGATGGTCCCCTTGGCGCGTGACCTGGTCACCGCCTACGAGGCACACACGAGGGGTGCCACCCCGGAATGGAAGCCGCTGCCCGTCCAGTACGCCGACTACACGTTGTGGCAGCGTCGCGTCCTTGGCGACACGAACGACCACGACACCCCGCTCGCACGCCAGCTCGCCTACTGGTCGAAGACGCTGGACGGACTGCCGGACCAGCTGGAACTGCCCACCGACCGGCCCCGCCCGGTCACCGCGTCGCACCAGGGCGAGAGCATCCCGGTGACGATCGGCCGCGACGTACACCGATCCCTGGCCACGCTGGCGCAGGAGACCGACGCCAGCCTGTTCATGGTGGTGCAGGCGGCGTTCGCGGCGTTGCTGTCGCGGATGGGTGCGGGGACGGACATTCCGATCGGTTCGCCGGTGGCGGGTCGTACGGACGAGGCGCTGGATGATCTGGTCGGGTTCTTCGTGAACACGCTGGTGCTGCGGACGGATGTGTCGGGTGATCCGACGTTCCGCGAACTGGTGGAGCGGGTCCGGGAGACGGACCTGGCCGCGTACGAGCACCAGGACGTGCCGTTCGAGCACCTGGTGGAGGTCCTCAACCCAGCCCGCTCCATGGCCGCGCACCCGCTGTTCCAGGTGATGCTCGCCTTCCAGAACAATGAAGCGCCCAGCTTCCAGCTCCCCGGCCTCACCACGGAGATCGAGCAACTCGACACCGGCGCCTCGAAGTTCGACCTGCTCCTCAACCTCACCGAACAGCAGGACACCGACGGCGAGCCCGCCGGGCTGACGGGGTTCCTGGAGTTTGCTGTGGATCTGTTCGATCGGCGGACGGTCGAGGGTCTGGTGGAGCGGTTGGGTCGGTTGTTGTCGGCGGTGGTGGCGGATCCGGATGTGCGGGTGGGTCGGCTGGATGTGCTGTCGGAGCGGGAGCGGCGGGATGTTCTGTTCGGCTGGAATGCCACGGGTGTTGAGGTTCCGTGGGTGTCGTTGCCGGAGTCTTTTGCGGCGCGGGTGGCGGTTGATCCGTGTGCGGTTGCTGTGGTGTTCGAGGGTGTGGAGCTGTCGTACGGGGAGTTGAACGTTCGGGCGAACCGGTTGGCGCGGTTGTTGGTGGAGTGTGGGGCGGGGCCTGAGCGGGTGGTGGCGTTGATGCTGCCGCGTTCGGAGTGGTTGCCGGTGGCGTTGCTGGCGGTGGTGAAGTCGGGGGCGGCGTATCTGCCGGTGGATCCCGAGTATCCGGCGGAGCGGATCGCCTACATGCTTGGCGACGCCGACCCGGTGTGCGTGCTGGGTTCGGCGGAGACGCTTCAGCAGGTCCCCGAGGAGTGGACGGACCGTGCTGTCGACGTTCCCGCACAGGCCCTCGACGGTTATGCGGATGGGGAGTTGTCGGTTGGTGAGCGGGGTGGGGTGCTGCTGCCTGAGCATCCGTTGTATGTGATGTATACGTCGGGGTCGACGGGTCGTCCGAAGGGTGTGGTGTTCCCGGTTGGGGCGATGGTGAATCTGCTGGCGTGGCATGGGCTGGTGATGCCGGGTGGTGCGGGTTCGCGGACGGGGCAGTTCGCGGCGCTGAGTTTTGATGCGGCGGCGCATGAGATGTTCTCGGCGTTGTGGTCGGGCAAGGCGTTGGTGGTGCCGCCGGACGGGGTGCGTCGTAGTGCGGTGGAGTTGGTGCGCTGGTTCGACCGGTGGGGCGTGGGGGAGTTGTTTGCGCCGATGCCGATGGTGGAGGCCGTGGCGGAGGCTGCGGCTGAGCTGGGTGTGGATCTGCCCGGACTGGTGGATGTGGCGCAGGCTGGTGAGGCGCTGGCGGTGCGTGGTGCGGTGCGTGATTTCTTCGCGTCTGTGCCGGGGCGGCGGTTGCACAACTATTACGGGCCGACGGAGACGCATGTGGTCACTGCGTTGTCGTTGGAGGGTGCTGTTGGCGGGTGGCCGGTGTTGCCGTCGATCGGTCGGCCTGTGGCCAACTGTCGGGTGTATGTGCTGGACGATCGGTTGTGTCCGGTGCCGGTGGG
>NZ_JBSFVT010000042.1:0-23911 GCF_053592455.1 Streptomyces sp. NPDC002676
CTGAGATCAGAGCGGCAAGAGCCGTGTAACGGGAGACTGTTACGCACGGTTCTGTGAGGGCCGGGAGGTGAGATCCCTCCCGGCTACTCGACCCGTTGATCTTCTTGCCCGCGTCGTAGCCGCGGCTTGAGGAGGACACCGTCGCGTCCGCCTTGACCGACTGGGAGTCGACGATGGCGGCGGTCGGCTCCGGGTCCCGGCCGGCGTCCTCGCGGACCAGACCGCGCAGCCGGTCGTGCAGCTCGGCGAGCAAGCCCTTCACACGCCAGCGCTTCGCAAAGGCGTAGACGCGTCCCAGGCGGGGTAGTCAGCCGGCATCGCCCGCCAGGTGATCCCACCCGTGACCAGGTAGCGCACGGCGTCAAGCATCTGCCGGTGGCAGTAGCCCTCCGGCTGCCCGCCACGGCCCTCCAGCCACGCCGGAACTGGCATCGCGTCCCGCACGACCGCCCACTCCGCGTCCGTCATGTCGGAGGGGTAGCAAGGCTCGCGATCCGGACGGTCGCCGGCATTCCCGAACCGGTGAGCGAAGCAATCACACGACCGGGCGGCCGAGTTGGACTCCACCGGCAAGACAGCGCAAGACTGCAACACAGGGCCTCCTGGGCATCGGGCTTCGACAATCCCGAGCTGACCAGGAGGCCCTGCCTTCATGCGCACACTGGCCGGAGATCACTCCACCGTGGCTCCCCGCTCGAACCGATGCCCACCATGATCAGTACGACAACGGCTTCTTACAGCAAAGGGCTCAGTTTCCAGTCGCCAGCACCGGGCTGTTGTGATAGGCGGCGATCAGCCACTGGCCGTCCCGCTTCTCGAAGACCCAGGTCGCGTTCACCTTGCCCGCGTCCGGCACCTCGGTCTGGCCGGCGAACAGGATGCCGGATTCGCTGATGACGATCGCGGCGTCCTTGCCGACGAAGCGCAGGCTGAGCTGCTTGTTGTAGGTCGAGGTGCCCTTGAGGGGCCCAGCGAAGGCCAGGGCCATGTTGTCGCGGATGACGTCGCGGCTGTCGCGCAGCGAGCCGGTCATGATGGCGGTCGCGTCCGCGGTGTAGTCGGCGACCATGCCGTCGGCGTCGCCGGCCTCCCATGCCTTGTAGGAGTCGACCAGGACGGCCTGGATGGCGGCCGCGTCTGCCGCACGGTTGTCTGACATCGGAGTCTCCCTTGTGAGCGGTTCGCCCGGGTGCTCCGGCGAACTCGTCAGTACATACCGGCGGCTGGGCTGGAACTGTTCGCGTCCGCGGCGGGGAGTTCTCCGGGGCCGAGTTCGGCGGCCAGACCGAAGGAGGCGAAGATCTCGGAGTCTTGGAACACCGAGTTCCGGCTGATGCCCTCGGCGGTGACGGTGAAGATCTGCAGTGTGTGCAGTTCGTATCCGCCGCCGACGCGCTGGTAGGCGGCGAACCCGTGCTGGCCGTTGGCCGTGACCGCGGTGAGGCGCCAGTCCGTTCCGGCCGCCTGGAAGACCCACTCCATGAACAGGCCGTAGTTGCCGGGGCCGGCGAACCAGTTGAGCATCGGCGGCATCTCCATGATGACGTCCTCGGTGAGCAGCCGCTTGAGGCCCTCGACGTCGGCCTGCTCGAACGCCTTCATGTAGCGGTCGACCCAGGCGCGCTGCTCGGCCGCGGACGGCTCGCTGAGACGTTCCGGCTGGGCCTCGACTTCCTGCACCCGGGTACGCGCCCGATGCAGGGAACTGTTCACCGAGGCGACGGTGGCGCCGAGGATGTCTGCCGCCTCGGACGCGGAGAAGCCGAGCACGTCACGCAGGATCAGCGCTCCGCGCTGACGCGCCGACAGATGCTGCAAAGCGGCGGCGAACGCCAACCGCAGGCTGCTGCGGTCGACGACGGCCGCGGCCGGATCGCCCGCATCCAGCAGCACGTCCGGCAAAGGCTGGAGCCAGACAGCGTTCTCGCCCCGGACAAGTGGCCCGAGCGGGTGCGACGCGGCCACCAGCCCCGACGGCAGCGGCCGGCGGCCGCGGACCTCCAGGGCGGTCAGGCAGACGTTGGTCGCGATCCGGTACAGCCAGGTGCGCAGTGAGCTGCGGGTCTCGTCGTACTGCTCCCGCGCCCGCCATGCCCTCAGGAACGTGTCCTGGACCAGGTCCTCCGCGTCGTGAGCCGAGCCGAGCATCCGGTAGCAGTACGCCAGCAGCTCTGTCCGGAACGGTTCGATCAGGCGATCGAAGCTCTCCACCTTCGCCGTCATGCCCCCGCCCTTCACCGCTCCACTCGCGGCCACTATATCCAGCGGCTCCGGGGGGCGTCCTGGCGTGAGGCTGCGCCGGAAAACCGCGTCCGTCATGTCGGAGGGGTAGCAGGGTTCGCGATCCGGATGGTCGCTGGCATTCCCGAACCGGTGAGCGAGGCAATCACACGACCGGGCGGCCGAGTTGGACTCCACCGCCAAAACAGCGCAAGACTGCAACATAGGGCCTCCTGGGCATCGGGCTTCGACAATCCCGAGCTGACCAGGAGGCCCTGCCTTCATGCGCACACTGGCCGGAGATCACTCCACCGTGGCTCCCCGCTCGAACCGATGCCCACCATGATCGGTACGACAACGGCTTCTCATGACAGAGGTTAGCGGTGACGGGTGGCGAGTGCGTCGAGCTTTCCGCTCAACTCCGTGATCTGCCGCTTCGCCTCGCGAAGTTGCTTGCGGAGGTCATTGATGTCCTCGTCTCGCCGCACTTCTCCGGGGGTCCGGAGGATCTGTCGGGGACCTTGGCGTCCCACTCAGCCAGGATGGTCTCGGCCCGGTGGACGGTGGCGTGGCTGACCTGCGCCTCGCGGGCGAGGTTCTCCTTGGTGAGGGCCCCGTCGGTGTGCAAAGGTTCGCCGGCCAGCAGCCGGGTCATGGCCTCGCGGAGCTTGGTGGCGGTCTTGGCGGACACCGGCATCAGGCGGTGACTCCTTCGTTCTGAAGTGCTCGGGTGATGCGCTGGACGTCGGCGAGGCGGATCAGGACGGTCTCTCGGCCGGGTGGCGACAGGTTGGAGCCCTTGGCCCTGGCCTTCAGGTCGTCTTCCTCGTCGATCCAGATCGGGGCATGGGCTCGGTGATCACGGAGTTGCGGCAGCGATCCGGCTGGCAGGCGCCGATCAGGGATGCCCGACCACGCTGATCAGCGGGCAGCTCGTTCTGGCACTCGGCCTGCGGAGCGTCGAACATGCAGTGGTTGATCGCCCCCAGGTGCAGATTGGGGAACTGGTCGGCGAGCAAGGCTGCTTCAGCTCGTTCGTCGGCGATCTGGGCCCGCAGGACGGGGTCGTCCTCCATGGCCGCGATGACCTGGTCCAGGCCCGCGTGGAGGCGTTCGGCGCCGGGCCCGACTGCGACCTTCTCGCCGGTTCGTCGGGCCTTGAGTGTGTCGGCGATCCGGTCGGTCGCCGTGCCGCCGGAGATCGGCGGGGATGACATCGCGGCCCGGATGGCGTCGGCGTCCAGCGCCTCCACGGCGGCTTGGGACCACTGGTGGGACGACGCGTCCGGGTCGGGGATGAGGCCGGTGTGGCGGGCCCACCGGAAGGCCGCGGCGGGCACCTTCAGGCGCTTGGCGGCCTGGCCCGCGTCGTACCCGGTTCGTCGCATGAGATCACCTCTCGCTCGTTCGCCGGAAGCGGCGGACGGAACATGACAGAACACACGAAAGACTGTCAATGCCCCCTGGAAATAGGCAAGTTGGACGTTTGTCGCTAGGGCTGCGCCCGCGTACGCGAAGGAAAATCACCCGCCCGGGTGCCGCTCCAGACCGGGCCGGACCACCGTGGTGGGACCGACCACAGGCCCGACCATGAGGCTGGCCATGCCGGGCGTGACGCCCGACCACGGCGCCGGACGGGGCGTGTCCGAAGTGACACAAAATTCGAACAAGCGATCTAATTCTGGTATGGACGTGACCGACTTCCCCGACGACCTGGTGCAGACGCAAGCCGCCTGGAACGCCACCTACCAAGCACTCGCCGCACCCCCGCCCACGCGACACCACCGCCCTGCGCCGCCGCCCGCTGCTCCTGTCCGTACGGCTGTGGTGGCACCCCTAGTGGGGGGGACCGTCTTCTCGGTGCCTGCGGCACGGTCCGAGCTGCGCCACCTCGCCCGCGCCCACGGAGCCGTCCGGGCCTCGTAACCGGTCTCCCGGTTGACCAGGAGCACGAGGTTGCGACAAGGGTTGCGGACATCTGTTGCGCTGGAGGTTGCGCCAAGCGTTGCGCTAGGGGTTGCGTGGCCCGTAGGACCGTCCCCGTGTCCGCGCAGGTCACCACGCTGTTTTGCTCTGGTCGGCCTGCTGACATCCCCGTTGCGGCTGCTCTGCCCATGTCCCTTGGCTGGAGTGAAGGAGGGAGGGGCGGGATGGGCGGCGCAGCTGCGGCCGGGGATCGGGGCGCGCTCAGCCGGTTGCGCGTCGGCCGGGGCCGCCGCGCCTCGCCGCCGTTAGCCCGGCGGGGGAGCCGGGACGGAAGTCGTCGGCCCCCGGGTGTTGTCCTTCCGGTGCCGGGCCCCAGCAAGGGGTGAGGCGCGAGAGTCCCGACGGATGGAGGTACCGCTGTGATCGTTCGACTCCTGGGTGGCCCGCTCGGAGTAATTGTCAATACTTGTGGATCGTTGGCGAAGGCGAGCGGTTTGGGGTCCTGTTCATGGCATGCGCCTGGCTATTCCCGCTCGGGACGCAGCAGGACCTCGCTGCTTATGGGTGTGAACCCGCAGGCGAGGAAGGCGCGTAGGGAGCGGGCGTTGCCGGGGGAAACGGCGGCGAAGACCGGTTCGGTTTCCGGAACCAGGGAAAGGGCGTCGCTGAGGAGTGACCGTCCGTGTCCTTGGCTGCTGTCCTGGACCTTGTGCAGTTCGATACTCAGTTCGCGCCGCCTGGCGAGACCGTCGGCCAGGGCGATGAGGCCGCGTTCGTCACCGTAGACCTTGACGTTCGTCCGCAGCTCCCGGGCATGGCGGACGCGTGGATGGTCATCCGCACCGGCCAGCTCTGCCAGGCGCGGCGGGCCGCCCGTGCCGCGGGCCGTGAGTGTCGCGTCGGTGACGTCGATCCAACCCTTCGGGCCGGCCAGGTGACGCAGGAAGTCCGGCGAGAGCGACGCACCGAAGCCATCCGGCCCTTGGGCGTATACGGCCTGGCTGGTCAGGGCGGTGGCGACGACAGCGTGGCCGGTGAAGGCGACCGAGCACTCAAGTCCCCCAGGCAGGGGCGGTAACACCGTTACCCGGCCGTCGGCCGGCGGGAAGCAACCGTCGGCGGCGGCCATGAAGAACGTCAGGAGCGGGTGCGATTCGCCCACGATTGCGCACCTGTCTGTTGAGGGAGTCCGGCAGGGGCAATTGTCGGACAGGTCCCGTGGATCAGTCGAGGCTCGTCATGCTGCGAGGGTTTCCGGGCGTTCGACGAGCCGGCCGCGTTCGAAGCGGGCGCCGGCCCGGACCAGGGCAACGAGGTGGGGTGCGTTCACTGCGCGCCACCGGTTCTGGGCGGACTCGACCAGCTTGAAGACCATCGCGAGGGCGGCGGCCCGGCTGCCCGCTCCTTTGGTGACCTGGGTCCGCAGGCGGACGGTGGCGAAGGTCGACTCGATCGGATTGGTGGTCCGCAGGTGGATCCAGTGCTCGGCCGGGAAGTCGTAGAACGCCAGTAACTCGTCCTGGTCGCTGGTGATCTTCGCGACGGCCTTGGGGAACTTCGCGCCGTAGAGCGTGGCGAAGGTCGTGATGGCCTGCTCGGCGTGCTCGCGGTCCTCGGCGTTGTAGATGTCCTGCAGGGCCTTCTTCGCCGCTGGCTGCGCGGACTTCGGCAGGCTGTCCAGGACATTGGCCGTTTTGTGAACCCAGCACCTCTGCTCGCGGGTGGCGGGGAAGACCTCGCGCAGGGCCTTCCAGAATCCGAGCGCGCCGTCGCCCACGGCCAGGACTGGAGCCCGCATGCCGCGGCGCGCGCAGTCCCGCAGCAGGTCGGCCCAGGCCTCGGACGATTCGCGGTAGCCGTCGGTCATGGCCACCAATTCCTTGGTGCCGTCCGCACGCACCCCGATCATGACCAGGACGGCGGCCCTGGGCTCGTCCAGGCGGATCCGCAGGTGGATGCCGTCGACCCAGACATAGACGTAGGCCGTGCCGGACAGGTCGCGCTCCTGGAACGCCTGGTGGTCGGCCCGCCACTGGGCGGTGAGCCGGGTGACGGTGGCCGGCGACAGGCTGGCGGCAGAGCCGAGGAATTGCTCCAGCGCGGGCACGAAGTCACCGGTGGACAGGCCGTGCAGGTAGAGCAGCGGCAGCACTTCGGCGATCTTTGGTGACCTGCGGCACCAGGGCGCAAGGATCGCCGAGGAGAACCGCTTGCCTTCCTCGGTGGCCGCATCGGCATGCTTGTCGTTGACCCGTGGAACCTTGACCTCGACCGCTCCGGCGGCGGTGGTGACCTTCCGCGGCTGGTGGTATCCGTTGCGCACCACCAAGCGGCGGCCGCTCTCGTCCCGCTGGTTGGCCAACTCGGATATGTAGGAGTTGACCTCGGCCTCCAGTGCGGCGGCCAGCATCCGGCGGGCGCCCTCCCGGACGATCTCGTCCAGCAGCGATGCCCCGCCAACGGTGGTGCCATCGGTGTTGACTACGGTGAGCACGGACGTGCCTTCCCGACCGACGCGCCCACGTCGGCCTTGCTCGATGACCTATCGATCGATCACCAGGGAAGGTACGTCCTCCCTGGCCGATCCACAGGTTCCGAGCATTGCTCTCCACCGGCACCGTCATCTCCGTGCTGGCCCGCGCCCACGCGGGGCTGGCTGGCTTCGAGCCGCAGGTCAAGGACCACCTGGCCACCGCGCCGGTGGCCCACGCCGACGAGTCCGGGGTGCGGGTGGCAGGGAAGCTGCACTGGCTGCACGTGATGTGCACCCAGCTGGTCACCTTCTACGGCATCCACGCCCAGCGCGGCCGGGAGGCGATGAACGGTCTGGGGGTCCTGCCTGCCTTCACCGGCACCCTGGTCACCGACGCCCTGGCCTCCTACACCGTCTACGGCACCGCTCAGGCTCTGTGCGGTCCCACGTCCTGCGCGAACTGATCGCCGCCTGCGAGGACACCCGCCGCGACCCATCCTGGGCCAAGGCCATGATTGACGTCCTTCTCGAGGCCAAGGACACAGTCGCCGACGCCCTGGTCGCCGGACAAGACGCCCTCGCCCCCGACACACTCACTGGTTTCCAGGACCGCTACCGGCAGGCGGCGTTGTGCGGTATCGCCGCCAACCCGCACACCGGCAAGGGGCCGAAGTCCAGGGCCAGAGCCCTGGCCGAGCGGTTGAGAGACCGCGCCGGGGAGTATCAGCGGTACATGACCGATTTCGCGGTCCCGTTCGACAACAATGCCGCCGAGCGCGACCTGCGGATGGTCAAGGCACAACAGAAGATCTCCGGATCCTGGCGGACCCTGGCCGGCGCGAAATGCTTCGCCCGGATCCGCTCCTACATCTCCACCGTGCGCAAGCACGGCATCAACCCCCTGACCGCCCTGCGCGACCTCTTCGCCGGACGGCCATGATTGTTGCCCGCAAACAGCTGAAACCCCTAAACGGTTTAGGAGAGTTGCCCCTATGGCGGACTTGTCTGAGCGGCTGGTCATCAAGCCCGGTTTCACGTCGGATGATGTCGACTTCGTCTCCATGCAACGGGGATGGATTCTGCAGCGGCACCGGACCAGCTTCGGTCCCGGCTCGGGAAGCAACGGCTCGACCAGCGACCACAGTTCATCCGACACGACCCACGGCCGCGACTGTCTCTTCCCCACGACCAGACCAACGAGCGGACAAGCCCACAGTCACGTGATCAACAACTTCTGTTAGGACCTCTTACGGAGTTGGCCTTATCCTCGTACGCAAGTACATCCCCACCGGCCGGACTCCCTGATTCCGACCGGACACATTCTCCGCGCCAGCGGAGATCGGCCAGATGCACACGAAGACATCGACCGATTCCCCGCGCAGGCAGGGACCACCATCAACCCATATCCCTCCCCGCACCCGCGGGGACACTCCCGAAACCGCGGCGCGCGCATCGGGGATGCGGCTGGAGCAGTTGCGCGAGCAGACGACCGTCCGCACCGAGCAGGCCGCGCCCGCGCCGTGGTCGGCCCGGCTGGCCGAGCTGGCCGCGAGACCGCTAGACGGCGAGACGGCCGGGGCGGTGATCGCGTAAGCGGCGAGCTGAGCGGGGTCGACCTCGCGCGCCAGGCCCTGGTCGCGGTGCAGGAGACGGCGAAGAAGAACGGCGGCGCACGCAAGGAGAAGCCGAAGAGGCGCACCGGCACGGTCGTACGCCGGGACGGCCGCGAGCCGCTCGGACTCGGCAGCGCAATCACGATGATGATGACCAAGCGCGGCATGGCCGCACCGGCCGCCAGCAGCAGCGTCCTCGCCCAGTTCGACGCCATCCTTGCCGCGGCCGCGCCCGAGCTCACCGGTCACATCCAGACCGTGGCGTTCGACGCGGACACCGGCCGCCTGGACGTCGCCCCCGAGGCCCCCCCCGTACGGCACGATGCTGTGCTGGAGTGCGGCGAAGCTGATCGACGCGGCCAACATGACGGTGCCCAAGGCGCACGGGCGCACCCTGAACGTCCTGCCGCCCTCCCCCGGGAAGGCCGGCCCCGCCACGGCGGCCGCCATACCGGACCCGCAGCCGACCGTGCCCGGTGTGCCTGCTGTTCCCACGGCCAGACCTGTGGTGTCTCTTTCTTTGTGTCTCGTACGGGACCCAGCATCTGGTCATCCCTCCCCGCCCGGTCGACGCGGTTCCGCAATCGCGTTCGATCCGGGTGGCGGAGAAGTCCTTCCCCGCCACCGCAGGGCGGAACCCGCTGGACCGCCAAGCCGTGACAGCTGACCTGCCCCACCCCTCAGGGCCTCAGCGCCGGCCGCCTCCGGACGCCGGGCCGATCAGGCCTGGCTGGGCAACCAGCCCTGCTGCACCGCCCGCACGCCTGCCTCGAAGCGACTGCGCGCGCCGAGCCGTTCCATCAGTTCGGTCGCCAGCCGCCGGGCAGTGCGCGGGGACACTCCGAGCCGTTTGGCTATCGCCTCGTCGGTGTACCCCTCCGCGAGCAGCCGCACCACAGTCGCATTCTGAGCGCTCAGCCCGCGGTCGTCCCGCGCGGCGACCCTGCTCAGCGGCTGGGCGCCGACCCACACGTTCTCGAACAGCGCGCAGAGCGCGGTCAGCATTCCCTCCCCGGTCAACACCACGGCGCCGGCCGCGGTGTCGTCGCTGCTGACCGGGATGACCGCGGTAGCTCGGTCGAAGAGGATCATCCGGATCGGCAGTGACCCCACCGTGCGTACCTCGCCGCCTCGCTCCGCGAGCCAGTTGACGTACGCCACCGTCCGCTGATCGTTGCGCACGCTGTCGAGGTAGACGGTGCGCATCCTGATGCCACGTTCCAGCAGATTCTGGTCGTGGGGCTTGGAAGCCTCGATGCTCTCCGGCTTGTGCCCGCCGCCGGGGGCAAAGGTCATTATCTCGGTCCGCAGATGGCGGGCCAGAGCGGCGATCCGGTCGCGGATCTCATCGAGCCCCACCATCTGGTCCACCCCAGGGCGGGAGATCGACGGATGAAGGTGGGCGAATTCGGCGATCAGCTGGGCGGCGGCGACCCGCGAGGCCTCGATCCGCTGCTGTTGTGCGGCTAATTCCTCTCGCTGACGGGCCATCAGCAACTCAAGGCCGACGTCCGGCGATACCGCATGGAATGCACCATGTTGGTCGCAGGACGGACGGATCAAAGCCAGCTCGCTCAGCATGTCCAGGCTCTGCCGAATCTCGGTCGCAGTCAGACCCAGTCGCTTGCTCAACGCCGCGACACCCTCATGCGGATGCGCGAGCATCGCACGGTAAACCGCCTCGGAGGCGGCATCCAGACCAAGCGTCGTGAGCATTCGGTCCCCCCGTAATGACTCCTCGGTTCATTGCGCACGTGATCATTTCACGCGTGGCACCGAAGGGGCCAGGTCCATCGTGGACGGTTTAGGCCAAGGCCCAAAGGGTCCATGTTGATCACCTATGCCTGGGTTAGGTCATTTGGGACGGTCACAGCTGTGTACCTCATCCACATTCGCCTGCGGGCGGACTCCAAGTCATCCATCCTTCCCGTCGACATCGGCGACCTGGTCCGTGCCGCAGCTCGTCCCGAGGAGCACGTCGAGCACGTCGTGACCCATCCGCGCGCACAGCCGCATCAGGTCCTAGGCGTCTATCTTCTCGCCGAACGTCTCGAGGACGCAGAGGCCCGTGCGACTGCACTGTGCCGCCGTGCACTGGAATCCGTATCCGCCCTGCGCGGATGGGAGTTGGTCGGCGCAGAGGCCCCGCTTGTCGCACCGTTCTACGAGAGACTGCGCCTGCTTCCGGCCGCGATGGACGGATCGGTCCAAGGCCGCTTCCGTCCATCCGAAAGCCCTTCCGCCAGTCCTGAGCCGTGACGAAGCTATTTCCTGCCAGATGGAACAGCGGCGGACAAGGCAAGAAAGACAGTGCGTCGCTGCTGGATGTGAGTAGGAATTCCCTCTTCACGCCGCGCCAGAGAAGGACCTTCCCATGGACCGCACCGTCATCGTCAAGGCCGCCGGTCTCGCCGTCACCGCTCTCACCTTGGCCGTCCTCACGTCGGCCGTCGCCGTCGGCAGCACCACCGCGGCCGCCAACCGGAACGCCGCCTCGGAGAGCGCGGCGACAGCAGCCCCGAACAACACCATATGGGAGTAGCACCACCCCCAAGCGCCGTCCTGGCGCTGGTGACCGCCCCCCGTTCAGGCAATGCCCTTTCTAGACGCACCCCATTCTTGGTGGGCACCGCCGTGCCCCACCGCAGTCTTCGTCCGACAAGGAGTTCCACCGTGCCCGCCGGGACGCCACACCCCAGTCCGGATTCACCCGAAACGCTTGCTGAAGAATTCCTGCGCATCGCCGAGAGGTTTCCGGCGAGAATCGCCCTAGTCGACGGGAACACGACGCTGACTTACGCGGAGCTGGACCGAGCCGCGAATCAGCGTGCCCACGTGTTTGCCTCGCAGGGGATCGGGGTCAACGACCACATCGGGCTGCTCGTGGACCGGTCGGCGCAGTCGGTCGTCAACATCCTTGCCCTGCTGAAGGCCGGCGCGGCCTACGTGCCATTGGACCCCGACTATCCGGCGGAGCGTCTTCGGTACATCACCGAGGACCATGGCCTGAAGGTCGTCGTGGGCGATCCGCTGCGGGCGCAGGACTGCGGTCTCGATCATGTCACTGTGATCGGGCCGGACCTCGCACTGTCCGGCATCGACGGACGGCCGCCGGCCGCGGCTTCGACCGCCCGCGTCAAGGATCCCGTGTACACCATCTACACCTCTGGTTCGACAGGCCGGCCCAAGGGCGTGACGATAAGCAACGCCAACGTGCTGGCCCTCATGCGCAGCACCCTCCCGCTCTTCGAGTTCACGCCGCAGGACCGATGGGCCCTCTTCCACTCCCTCAGCTTTGACTTCTCGGTCTGGGAGCTGTGGGGGGCGCTGCTCACCGGCGCGACCGCGGTCTGCGTACCGCAGCTGCAAGCTCAGTCCGCCGATGATTTCCTGGATCTGTTGATCCGTGAACGCATCACTGTGCTCAACCAGGTTCCCTCCGCGTTCCGAGCCTTGACCCGGGTGCACGAGGGTGCAGGGGCGCCGGAAACCAGTCTGCGCTATGTGATCTTCGGCGGGGAGAGCGTGGACCTGGATGTGGCCTCGGGCTTCGTTTCGCGAATCTCCGGACCTCGCCCCGTCATGGTGAACATGTACGGCATCACCGAGGCGACCGTGCATTCCACCGTGAAGGTGCTCACCGACGAGGACTACCGGCGACCGGTGGCATCCCCGATAGGGACCGCACTCCCCCATGTGGGAATCAGCCTGCGTAACGGTCGGCTGGAGGAGGTCGCCGACGGCGAGCCTGGCGAGATCTTCATCAGTGGGGACAGTGTCGCACTCGGGTATGTAGATAGGCTGGCCCTCACAGCGGAACGCTTCCCCACCCTCCAGACGCCGACCGGGCCCGCTCGTTTCTACCGGACCGGCGATCTCGGCCGCCGCCTCGGCAACGGGGAGCTCGAGTACCTGGGGCGCAACGACCACCAGGTGAAAGTACGTGGATTCCGGATCGAACCGGGCGAGATCGAGAGTGTCCTTCGCAGACACGACCTGGTGAGCGATGTTGCGGTCGCCCCCGATGCGCGGGGGTCTGCGCTGGTCGCCGCCGTCGTCGCGGAGTCGGATAGCATCGACGAACGGACCCTCGCACGCAAACTGCGGCTCCATGCAGCCTCCTTGCTTCCGAAGCACATGGTTCCCAGCCGCTACGCGATCGTGCCTCGGCTCCCTCTGACCGCGTCGGGGAAGCTGGACCGCCGAGCGCTCGCCGCGCTGTCCGGACCTGCTCAGTGATCGCCAAAATGCCGCGGGTGAGTCGGTTGAAACAGATCCCCCGCCCTTACCGCATCCTCGCTCTCGGCACCCTGGTGTTCTCCCTGGGGCGGGGGCTCTACGCGGCATCGAGCATTGTCTTCTTCACTCAGTGGCTGGGCCTGTCGGCTGCCGAGGTCGGCTTGGCCGTGTCGGCAGCGGGCGTGATGGGGTTTCTCGCCGCGATCCCCTTCGGCCGACTCGCCGACCGGTTCGGAGCACGCAACGCGGCGGTCGGCACCCAGATGTCCCAGGCCTGCCTGGTAGCAGCCCTCGCTCTCGTGCACGACTTCGCCTCCTTGCTCGTGGTAGTCGCGCTGCTCGGCGCGACCGACCGGGGCAACCAGGTGGTACGCCAGACGCTGGTCGGCGGAATCTCAGGTGAGGGAGAAGGCGTACGGCTGCAGGCATACCTGCGAACGGCCTTCAATGTGGGTGTCTCTCTCGGAGCAGCGGCCGCGGCGCCGGCGATCGCCTCGCCCGCGCGCGCCTCCTTCGTCCTCGTCGTTCTCACCGTCGCCGCCTGCTACGCGCTGGTTGCGGCGATCACGGCCGGGCTGCCGAAACCGCAAGGGCAACGTCCCAGCCGGCCCACGGCCCCCACGCGTCGGCTGTCAGCCGGTTTCATCCTGCTCGGACTGGTCAGCGGGGTCCTCGCACTGCACGTGAGCATCCTGGAAGTCGGCCTGCCGCTGTGGATTCTGCGTGGAACCACGGCACCTCGGTCCTGTCTTCCGGTACTCATTCTGGTCAACACCGTGCTGGCCCTGGCTTTCCAGGTGACGGTCAGTCGCTGGAGCCACACCGTTGCGGGCGCCGCACGCACCCTCACCTTCTCAGCCGTCGCCACAGCGCTGGCCGCTCTGGTGTTTGCTCTCACCCACTACCTTTTCGGGCCCTGGCTGATCGCCACGCTAGTCCTCGCGACAGTGGTGCTCACCGTAGGCGAGTTGTGCCAGTCCGCCGGCGGCTGGGGACTGTCCTTCGGCCTGTCACCCGCTCAAGGCCAGGGCCGGCATCTGGGCGCATTCTCCGTCGGCGCTGCGATGCAGGACGCGTTCGGGCCCAGCATTGTCGCCATGCTGGTCGTCGATCTCCAGCCCGGCGGCTGGATTCTCCTCTCAACAGGGCTCCTAGCGGTGGGTTCGTTGGTCATTCCGCTCACCAAACGAGCGCGGTGGGTCCAAACGGCCTCGGAGGGCTCGGACCGCCGCGTACTTGCCACCAACTAAGCAGAGACCGGGAAGAAGCACATGAGTAGTGCGCGACGAATCGCCGTAGTGTACGACTTGGGCGCTGCGAGTCCTCATGAAGTCCTCGCAGGATTATCGCAGTTGGGCGAGGTAGTCTTCGCCGTCAACAGGTCGGACTTCACCGAACCTCTACTGCCCCTGCTGCGTGAACTCGCCGACGTCGTCTTGCTGTCGGACGAGGATGAGCAAGCAGTCAGTCAACTCAAGCAGATCCGCCCGGACGCCCTGCTGACGTTCAGTGAACGGATGCAGCGCCGCACCGCGACGATTGCCGAAAGCCTCGGACTGCGCTATCACTCACCCGACGTCGCCGACGTCCTCACCAACAAGTTCCGCCAGCGTCAGATCCTGCGCCACCAGGGAGTCGACGCGGTGGCATGCGTCCCGCTGACCGCCGCGCACGAGTGGCCCGAAGCGGTGGCGGCCGTCGGCTTGCCGGCCGTACTCAAGCCAACCCGCGGCGAAGGCAGCCGCGAGACACACCTCGTAGAAGGCGCCGCACACGGGCAGGCTTTGGTGCGACGGCTGCTGTCCGAGACGGAGGTCGCAACCGGTGAACCCCCATTCGTCCTTGAGGAGTTGCTTCAGGGGCAACCGTGCGCACCGTATGGGGACTACGTATCGGTGGAGAGTGCGGTCCTGGACGGGAACGTCCGGCACCTTGCGGTGACCAGCACCCTCCCGCTCGTCGCGCCGTTCCGGGAAGTCGGCGGGTTCTGGCCGTGCGTGCTGCCGCCACAGGAGCAGCAGGCGATCACCGACCTCACCCAGCGCGCGCTGACCGCCCTGGGCGTCCGGGTCGGCATCACCCACACGGAGGTCAAGCTGACACCCGATGGCCCGCGGATCATCGAGGTCAACGGTCGCCTCGGTGGGCTGCGTAACGAACTCAGCCTTCGGGCGACCGGGATCGACCTGGTACATGTCGCGGGTCAGCTCGCACTTGGCGAGCCCGTCACGTGCGAGATCCCTGCGATCGACGGTGTGCACTTCTACCATCTGACCCCTGCTCCGCTAAGTCAGGCCACGGTGACGGAGTTTCAGGGAGTCGCTCAGGTCAGGCAGATGCGGCACGTGGCCACCTACCGCCCGACCGTCCGACCCGGCGCGGTGGTAGGCGGCGGCGTGGGATCGGCACACCTCGACATCATGTGGGGACAGGCGCCAGACCATGACGCGATGCTCACCACCGTCGAACAGGCCCTCAACGCAGTGGAATTCACCTTCACTTTCCCGTCCGGACCGGTCCGGATGACCGCCAGGTCCTTGCTGGGCGCGGACCGGGCAGAAAGGCATTGACATGCTCTCAATGACCGATGATGTGGCCACCGCGACAGAGATCATATGCCGCATATGGAGCGATCTCCTCGCAATGGACCTGGAACCGGACGACGACTTCTTCGACATGGGCGCTGACTCCCTGATGGTCGTCGACTTCGTGCTCAGGGCCCGGGGAGTCGGTCTGCAGGTGAAGGGCGCTCAGGTATTCACCAACCCCACAGCCCTTACTCTCAGCGCCGCGATCCGTGCCACCGTCAGCGATGACCAGTCCGCGAGCCGAATGCCGCACCCGCCGTCCCGAATCATCAGCGTGGAGCGAGCTGTCCATGAGATCTGGAAACGGATACTCGAACGTACGGACATAGGCCTCGACGACGACTTCTTCCGGATCGGCGGAACCACGCGGACCGCCGAGCAGCTACGCAAGGAGATCGGCCGTAACTTCGGCTACGAAGTCTCGCTCGACTTCGTCCAGGAGGCGCGCACCGTCGGCGCTCAGGCGATGTGCCTTCGCGGAAGCGCCAGCAGGTCGAACACCTCCTTGGTCCGCATGCAGACCGGATTGCCGCAACGCCCTACCCTGTACTGCTTCCACCCGCTCGGCGGCAGCATCGCCCGGTACGCCGAGCTGATCAGCTCCCTCGGTATCGATCAGCCGATCTACGGCCTTCAGTCCTTCGGTCTCACCCCGGGACTACAAGTCGACCGCACCCTCGAGCAGATGGTGGAGCGTTACGCCTCCGAAATCTCCCAGCACACTCCCGAGACTCCAAAGATATTCCTGGGCTACTCACTTGGCGGCGTCCTCGCCCTGGAGACGGCTCGGCGGCTGCGGGACTCGGGGTACGACTCACCCGCCGTGGTGCTGATCGACGCAGTGCCGTATTTCCCGCCCGTCGACGCCATCGAGTCCGCCTACCAAGCGCTCGGCAACGCGCTCAACATGGATATCGACGTGGCAGCACTGACCGGCCTCCCCCGCCACGCCGCGATCGAGGGCATCAGGCGAACCGCGGCGGCTCGCGAACTGCTGCCCGCCCTGTTCAGCCTCGCCCGGCTCGCCACCATCGCCGAGGTCTGCGAGGCCAACCAGGAGGCGGTCAACGGATACCGTGCGCGCCCGTTCCCCGGCGAGCTCACCCTCTTCCGATCGAGCACGGACACCGCGTCGCCACGCGATCTCGGTTGGAGCGAGGTGGCGGACAAGGTCGTTGTCCATGAACTCGACGGCGATCACCACTCGATCGTCGAACGGGAGGGAATGCAGTTCATCGCAGCCAAGCTGCGGAAGGTCATTCAACTGGCCTCCGTCCACAACAACAACGTCCACAACCACAAGAAGGGCAGCTGAATATGGAGACCCTCATGGAGCGCAATGCCCGGTCAGTGCACACGAGGCCGCAGGTGAAGGTCGGCGATGTGGCTTTCGGAGGCGGGGAGGTGCCGGTGATCTCGGGCCCCTGCTCGGTCGAGCCCGACTACGTGCGGCATGCCAAGGCAGCGGCCGCGGCCGGAGCCCACGTGCTGCGGGGCTCTGTGTTCAAACCCCGCTCGGCCCCAGGCCGCTTCCAGGGCATGGGTGCACCCGGTATCGCTCTGCTGGACGAGGCCCACCATGCGACGGGGCTTCCGATTCTCTCCGAACCACTGGGGGTAGCGGACGTGGAACTCCTCTTGCCCCACGTCCACTGCTTCCTGATCGGCACCCGCTCGATGTACAACAGCCGACTCCTGCAGGAAGTGGGCCGAAGCGGACTACCCGTAATCCTGAAACGGGGCTTCTCCGCCACCTACGACGAGTGGCTCGGCGCAGCCGAGTATGTGCGTGCAGAGGGAAATGACCAGGTGATCCTGTGCGAACGCGGCATCCGGACATTCGTTACCGATACCCGCAACACTCTAGACATCTCAGCGGTGCCGGTGATGCGGACGAAGACTGATTCCCCGATCATCATCGATCCGAGCCACGCCGCCGGCCGCCGCGAATGGGTCACGTCGCTGTCCTGCGCGGCCATCGCAGCCGGTGCGGACGGCCTACTGGTCGAAAGCCACCCGTCTCCTGACGACTCCTGGACTGACGCTCCCCAGTCGCTGGACTCGGGTGCTCTGGCGCGGCTGATCGACATGACCCGCAGCTACGCGGAGGTCTCGCGCCGCTTCCTGGGCTGAGACCTCAGCCGCTTTCCGGGCATGATCGTTCGGTTCGGGCTGTGTGGGCGCGAACTCCGGCCGGCGGCAGGGCCGATGGGCATGGTTCGTCCGCTCGGCTCGCTCGTGAAGGTGGCCGGTGCCGTTGGTGCCCGGCCTGCTGGAGGCCCGCAGGAAGAAGGTCCGGGAAAGGATCTGGCACGGTTCAGGTACGTCCTGAGGTGACCCCGGAGGTGTGGACACTCTGACAATGGATCTTGCAGATTCGAGGAAGGGTGTCCTGGTGGGACGTAGGCTGCGGGACGGCAAGGTCGCCAACAGGCCCATATACGTCGTCCTCGCGGTCACCGTCGAAGGCACCCGCGAGATCCTCGGGCTATGGGCCGGCGACGGCGGCGAGGGCGCCAAGTACTGGCTCCAGGTGCTGACCGAGATCAAGAATCGCGGCACGGAAGATGTCTGCATGGTCGTCTGCGACGGGCTCAAGGGCCTGCCCGACGCGATTGAGGCGGTCTGGCCCCAGGCGATCACGCAGATCTGCGTCGTTCACCTGATCAGGGCCTCGTTCCGTTACGCGGCCCGGCAGGACTGGGACAAGGTCGCCAAGGCGCTCAAGCCCATCTACACGGCTCCGACCCAGGACGTCGCCGAGGAGCGGTTCCTCGAGTTCGGCGAAGCCTGGGGCAAGAAGTATCCGGCGATCGTGAAGCTGTGGGAGAACGCCTGGGCCGAGTTCATTCCCTTCCTCCAATTCGACAGTGAAATCAGGCGAGTTGTCTGCACCACGAACGCCATTGAGAGCGTGAACGCCCGGATCCGCAAGGCCGTCCGAGCCCGCGGGCATTTCCCCAACTGTGAGTATGGGTCATGCCGCTTCGGCCGGTGGCCTGACTCATTCCCTAACTGGCCTTCGGTGCTTGTTGTCTCGATCTGTCGACCACGGGCCGGAGCGGTGCTCGCTGCCGTCGGACCGGCACGGACGTGTCCCGATAGGGGCCTTCGCGACAGGCACCGTCACAGTTCCGACCGCCCGCCCGGTCCGACGACGGCTATCCCACCCCGAAGCCGTCGAGGATCAGGACAGTCATGACCAGCATGCCGGAGCAGACAGCGACCGTCGAATCCACCCGCCTGCCCACCGCCGACGAAGTGGTGCTCGGAGTCGACACCCACAAGGACGAGCACGTTGCGGCTGTCGTCACCGCCCTCGGCCTCCTTGCCGCCACCGCGTCGTTCCCTGCCACGGCCGCCGGATACGAAGAACTCCATGCCTGGGCCAGGAAGTTCGGTGTTGTGCGGCGGGCGGGCGTCGAGGGAACCGGCTCCTACGGGGCGGCGCTCGCACGCCACCTGCGTGCCTGCGGGGTCACGGTGATCGAGGTCAACCGCCCGGACCGCAGCATGCGGCGGCACCGGGGCAAGACCGACGCCGTGGACGCCGAGTCCGCAGCCCGTGCCGTCATCTCCGGCCGGGCCACCGTCACCCCGAAGACCGGCGACGGCGCCGTGGAGATGCTTCGCGCGTTCAAGATCGCCAAAGGGTCCGCCATCAAGGCCCGCACCCAGGCCATCAACCAGCTCAAGGGCATACTCGTCAACGCTGAGCCGTCACTGCGGGAGGCACTGTCCGGCCTGACTACCCACCAGCTCGTCACGCATTGCATAGCCCTCGACGCCGAGCCCCGCGCCGGGGTGGCAGGGGCGGTCGCGCGCACGCTCAGCATCCTGGCCAGCCGGGTCCAGAACCTGAATGCCGAGATCAGCGACCTGGAGAAGCTCACCACCGAGCAGGTCCGCAAGACCGCACCCCGCTGCTCGACCTGTTCGGCGTCGGCCAGGACTCCGCCGCCACCCTGCTGATCGCGGCTGGCGACAACCCCGACCGCCTAGCCCACGAAGCGGCGTTCGCCGCCTTGTGCGGGGTCAGCCCCGTGGAGATGTCTTCCGGCAAGACCCAACGGCGCCGGCTCAACCGCGGCGGCAACCGCCAAGCCAACGCCGCCCTGTTCCGTGTTGTTCTCACTCGTCTCCGCTGCCACCCCGAGACCCGCGCCTACCTGCAACGACGCACCGCCGAAGGCCGAGGGAAGCGGGAGATCATCAGGTGCCTGAAGCGTTACCTCGCCCGCCAGATCTACAAGATCATCCGAGCGAGCATCACTGTCGGCTCCCCTGCCTCAAGCACTGCAATCGCAGCTTGACAAACATAGGGGCATCGAGCAGGCCGCGTTGAAGTGCGTCTACATGGCGATCATGTCGCTTGACCCCACCGGCAAGGGCCAGGCCCGCTGGACCATGCGCTGGAAGACCGCACTGAACGCCTTCGACATCACCTTCGACGGCCGCCTCTCAGCAGCCCGTCAGTAACCAACCACCCCAGTTACACCGAACGATTTACAGTCCCGATCTGGGCGAGAACCGATCCCGCTGGGAGTTCTCGCGTTCTTGTCCGGTGTGGTTCTCATTTCAGTGTTCAGGCGGGTGGATGCGGTTGAGTGGGCTGATCGGCGTTGTCTGGCGGGGTGTTCGGGTTGGTGGGGGAGGGTGTTGGAGCTGGACAGCGAGGTGAGAGCAGTTGGTCAGTGGTTGAGAATCGGCTGGTCAGCAAGCTGAAGGCTCCCACTTCCGGTCTCGGAGGGGCGGAAGGGCATCGGTGATCACCCGACAAAGGCGGTGCGGAAAATGTGGGGTGATCGGAGCCGGTGTCGCCGCATGATGGGGGCATGGATGACACGACCTTGGTATCCCGTTTCCTCCGCGACGGCTTCGTGAAGTTGGAGGGCGCCGTCGCGCCGCGCGTGGCTGCGGACTGCGCGCGGCTGCTGTGGCGGGAGACGGGCTGCGACCCGGACGACCCGTCGACGTGGACGCAGCCCGTGCACTGGGTGGGCGGCATGGCGCAG
Organism: Streptomyces sp. NPDC002676; assembly: GCF_053592455.1. Taxonomy (NCBI): domain Bacteria; kingdom Bacillati; phylum Actinomycetota; class Actinomycetes; order Kitasatosporales; family Streptomycetaceae; genus Streptomyces; species Streptomyces sp. NPDC002676. The sequence goes on from NZ_JBSFVT010000042.1 coordinate 20,075, forward strand.
GGACCGTTCGCGGCCGCACCCAACTCCCCGTCCCTGCAGCGCGCGTACGACCTGCTCGTCGGCGCGGGACGCTGGGAGCCGCGCTACTCGCTGGGCACGTTCCCCCTGCGCTTCCCGCACGAGGAGGAGCCAGACGACGCGGGCTGGCACATCGAGGGGAGCTATCTGCCGGAGGGCGAGAGCTGGTACTTCACGAATCTGCGCTCCCAGGGTCGGGCGCTGCTGATGCTGTTCCTGTTCAGCGAGGTCGGTGAGGAGGACGCCCCGACCCGGATCCGGGTCGGCTCACACCTCGACGTGCCGAAGGTGCTGGAGAAGTACGGGGAGGACGGGGCGAGCGGGCTGACCCTCGCGCCCGATCTGGTGGCGGTGTCCGATCACCGGCCACTCGCCCTCGCCACCGGGTCCCCGGGCGACGTCTTCCTGTGCCATCCGTTCCTGGTGCACGCGGCGCAACCGCACCATGGGGTGCGGCCGCGCTTCATGGCCCAGCCGCCGCTGATGCCGGCCGCGCCGTACGAACTGGAACGTGCCGACGGTGCGTACTCACCTGTGGAGATTGCGATCCGGCGGGGCCTGGGACAGGACACCCCCGGTCCGGACGGGGACCGCACCGACCGCAGTGCCGGGTAGACGTGCTTCACGACCACCGCTGACAAGGTGGTTTCCAAGGGAGTCATTTCGGAGCGACTTCGGGGTTCATTCTGGGGCGGGCGTCGTGATCAATGTCAGTGACTTTTGATGTCACTCGGGCGCTGCGGGGCCACTCCGTCCAGTTCCAAGCTTCTCTGAACCAGACCATCGCTCTGGCTTGCAGTAGTGCCCTCGGGCCGCTGCTCCGCGTTCGGTTCTTGCTGCCGTAAGTGAGGCTTGACCCTCACGTGGCGTCAGGCTGCATAGTCGATGCCGTGGAGGATCACTGGACTGTGGGACGCGTGGCCGAGCTGGCTGGCGTGAGCGTCCGCACGCTGCATCACTATGACCAGATCGGGCTCGTGCGTCCGTCGGCGCGGACCGCGGCCGGGTACCGGGCCTATTCGGCTGGCGACGTGGAGCAGCTGCGGGAAGTGCTGGCCTATCGGCGGCTGGGCTTCGGGCTGCGGGAGGTTGCGGAACTGGTCGGCGACCCGTCCACCGACGCGGTCGCGCACCTGCGCCGACTGCGCGGCCTGCTGCTGGAGCAGCGTGATCGCGCTGACGCCATGGTGACGGCCATCGACAGAGAACTTGAGGCACGGGCGAAGGGACTGAAGGTGACACCGGAGGAGCAACTGGAGATGCTCGGTGCACGGCTGTACGACGCGATCGGCGGCGCTTACACCGCGACACGGCGCACCGAACCGCGGATCGCCGCGCAGATCTGGGACGCGCTCGGCGACGCGCAGACGGTGCTGAACGTCGGGGCCGGCACCGGCTCCTACGAGCCTGCTGATCGCGACGTGACCGCGGTGGAGCCATCAGCGGTCATGCGGGGGCAGCGGCCTGCCGGCTCAGCGCCGTGCGTGGCCGCCGCCGCGGAGAGCCTGCCGTTCGAGGACCAGTCCTTCGATGTCGCGATGGCCGTCTCCACCGTTCACCACTGGGGGGACCCGATAGCGGGGCTGCGCGAGATGCGACGCGTGGCCCGCCGCGTGGTGGTGCTCACGTTCGACACCGACGAGCCCGGATGGCAGGACCGGTTCTGGCTTACCCGCGACTACCTGCCCGAGTTCGCCGCCGTCCTCGCGGAGTTTCCCTCGCTTGCTGGGATGGCCGACGCGATCGGCGCCCGCGCTGAGCCGGTGCCCATCCCGTGGGACTGTGCTGACGGCCTGTTCGAGGCGTACTGGCGCCGACCGGGGGCGTATCTGGAGGATCATGTGCGCCGTGCGTCGTCGGTGTGGACGAGGGTCGGGCCGGAGGCCGAGGAGCGGGCGGTGCGAAGCCTCAGCGACGACCTCGACTCCGGCCGGTGGGCCGAGCGCAACAGCGACCTCGCCGACCTCGACGCGGCAGATCTCGGCCTCCGCCTGCTCATAGCTTGACCCGCGTCGCAGGTTCAGCGTCATGACGGCTCTTGGACGGCCTGCTGGCTTGGCTGGTTGTCAGAAGCCGTATCTCAACCGATCATGGAACGTGCGGTCGAACAGGTTTCCCGCCGGGGTGATCTTCCCGTTGTGCGCGCATGAAGCCAGGGCCCCTCGGTAGTTCGGGGATGCGAATCTCACCAAGCAATGCCGGGAGGCCCTGGTGTCGTTGTCGTACGCGTCCGAGCCCGTTCAGTTCAACTCGGCCGCTCCATCGTGTGATTGCCTCGCGCACGTGTACGGCAACGCGGCCGACCATCCTGACCGGGTGCGCCGGTATCCGTCGGACATGACGGACGCGGAGTGGGCGGCCATCCGGCCGTTGTTGCCGGTGCCGGCCTGGCTCCAAGGCAGAGGCGGGCAGCCCGAGGGCTACTGCCACCGCCAACTGCTGGACGCGATCCGCTACCTGGTCGCGGGCGGGATCTCCTGGCGGGTGACGCCCGCGGACTTCCCCGCCTGGGGCCGGGTCTATGCCTTCTTCCGCCGCTGGCGCGAGCACGGGCTGATCACCGAGTTCCATGACCGGCTGCGCGGAAAGGTCCGTGAGCGCGAGGGACGTGAGGCCGAGCCGAGTGCGGGGGCATCGACGCGCAGTCGGTGCGGGCCGCGGCTTCGGTGCCGGCCGCCTCACGCGGCTACGACGGCGGGAAGAAGGTGGCGGGCCGCAAGCGGCACATCGTGACCGACACACTCGGTCTGCTCCTGGGCGTCGCGGTCACCGCCGCGAACATCGGCGACCGGGCCGCCGCCGTGGGCCTGTTGCAGCGGCTGCGCCGCCTGCACCGCGACATCACCCCCGTCTGGGCCGACGGCGGCTACACCGGCTCCCTCGTCGACTGGTGCCGTCAGAAACTCGCGCTGACCTTGGAGATCGTCAAACGCACCGACGACATGGAGGGATTTGTGGTGCTGCCCAGGCGGTGGGTGGCAGAGCGCACGTTCGCGTGGCTGATGCATTCGCGCCGACTGGCCCGGGACTACGAGACGTTGCCGGTCAGCAGCGAGGCGATGATCCGGTGGTCGATGGTCACGCGGATGGGGCGGCGTCTGGCGCGGGCACGGGCCGCCGGGCGGCGCTGAACATCCCCGACGTCTCCTGCAGGAGCCACCCGTGCTCCGCCAGGCGCCTGGCCTTCGAGCGCACCCCCTCGACCTTCGCCGACGTTGTCTCCAAGCCCAGCTGAACCGTGATCTCCCTGGCCTTCAGCGGCCCCTGGCCCGCGGGCTGCCGCTCGTCGAGCACGCCCAGAATCCGCTGGTAGTCCGGCGCCAGCACCGTCACCGGCAGTCCTTCGCGCCAAGGCGGCACGATCGAGCCCGGCACCGGCGCGGGCGAGGGCGCGGTTTCCGCCTTCGCCTCGGTCTCGGCGGTGGTCTCGGCAGCCGAGGAAGCCAGGGCCTCTACCAGCTCCTCTCGCGCGATCACCCGCCGGTCCAGCTCGATCTCCGCGGCCTCCAGCACCCCAGCCAGCCGTGCGACTTCTTCCCGCAGTCCTTCCACCCGCACCCGGGCCGCTGTCTCCCGTTCCTCCAGCATTCCCAGCACCGACGCCATCGTGCACCCCTCGATCACGGAGCCGAAACAAGACGCCGCATGCCTCCCTCATTCCGAGCTGGACCATGCCTGACCAGCGGAAATCAAGCGATCATGTTCGGTTGAGACACGGCTTCTCAGCTTGACGTTTAACCTCGTAGGTCACCCGACCTACTGATCTGCGGTTCTTCCCGAGACAGCGGAGACGGCCGTTCTCCACGCTTCGAGATGTCG
>NZ_JBSFVT010000043.1:0-21373 GCF_053592455.1 Streptomyces sp. NPDC002676
CTTCGCCCGGGTGCCGTTGCGGCTGTTGCCGTTGTTCTTCCCAGTCGGGTCGTGCTTCTCGTAGCCGACGTGGTCGGTGATCTCGCCTTCCAGGGCTGACTCCAGCACCCGCTTGGTCAGCAGCTGCAACAGCCCACCCTCGCCAGTCAGCTGCAGTCCGTCGTTCCGGGCCCGGTCAACCAGCATCGCAACGAGCTGCTCGTCAGATCCGCCGTTGATTAGACACTCCCGCGCCGCCGCGTGCGTGGCCGCAGGGGCTTTTCGGGTGGCGGTGCGTGGGGGAGTGGACTCGCCGTTCTGCGTGGTCTCACCGTCCGCGTAGGCCACGTTCGCCGGATGCGCCACGCCCTGGTCGTGTGCTGCGCGTGTCCTGGGCGCTGGTCAGTGGCTGTTACTCACTTTCGGGTGACGGCCCAGGCGCCGGTGTGGTGGCGTGGTGTGGCGGACCGGTGGTCCGGGGCCGGGCGCCAGGCGGCGGCCGGGGGTGAGGGGACGTCACCCGTGTGCCGTGCGGCGGTGGATGGGTGGTGCATCCGACAGTCACGCGAATATGGGCAATCAGTAACAGCTGTCGCGTATCGCCCATAGTTTCGGCACTCGGACTGCACGGTGTGGATGTGCGGCCGACCGGCCACACACCAGAACCACACCTCTGGGGGCGGCTGCAGCTTTGGCCGTGGTGCTCGGGGTGTGGTGACGGCCGTGAAGGGGGACCTCGTGTCCGTTTCTGTGATCGCCCGCCGTGTGACCGCTGCCGCAGCCGGGGCTGCTGCTTGCGTGGGGGCGGTGGCGTTGCCGGCGTCGGCCGCCGACCACCACCCGGGCCGCGATCGTGCCCGGGTGTACATCAGCGCCGTGCAGTACGACTCGCCTGGCCGGGACAACCGCTCGAACCGGTCGTTGAACAGGGAGTGGGTGGATGTCACCAACTCCACCCGGTGGGCGGTGAACCTGGACGGCTGGACGTTGTCGGACGAGGCGGGCCACACCTACACCTTCCGCCACTTCTGGCTGGAGGGCCGCGGAACCGTCCGCGTCCACACGGGCGAAGGCCGTGACACCTACACCGACGTGTTCCAGGACCGCCGCTACTACGTGTGGGACAACGACCGGGACACCGCGACGCTGCGCAACGACCGGGGCCGGTTCGTCGACGAGGAGTCCTGGGGCCACCGCCGTGACGGCGGCCACGACCGTGACGGCGGTGGCGAGCGTCACGGTGGTGACCACCGCCGCTGACAAGGCCGCGGATAGCATCGGGCGGCAACCCCGCCGCACTGATCGGCACCCGTGTTTACGGTGCGCTCCCACCCAGGCGAGGGGTGGGAGCGCACCGCCGTTCCCGGTCTGCGCACCGTCATCGTGGTTCCGGCCCGCCAGGGGCCGCTCGACCTGCCGGGTGATCAGGTGTGCGGAGGCATCGATGACTTCGGGGGTCTCGGGCCTGCCATGGAGATTCTGCCCGGCTGCGATGGCTATTCCCAGGGCCGCGGCTGCGCGTGCCACAAGACTCTGAGCCAGTCGGGCGGGTTGGTGAGGAACTTGTCCACCAGCCGGGCCGTGATGGACCGAGCGGCGCCCTGTGCTGTTCCAGCGGTCAGGTCGGCACCGGCTGCGGGCTGCTGCGGGATGGGCTCGGGGCCGGGCGGCTGGATGGACGCGGAGCCCCCGGAGCCGTACATGTGGGTGGCCCCCTGACCACCGTCGGCCGAGACCCTGGCCGCCCGGGCCCGCCAGATCCTCAAGGACGGCCGCGCCGCCCGTCACGGCCGGAGCGTGCGGGCCACCTCGGCCGGGCTGCCGACCCTCGGCAGGCGCCCCTGAGCCGTGGACGACGGTTGCCGTTGGGGCGGCTGTTAGTGCCAACGGTGGAAGGTGTCTGCGGGGTCCACGGCCAGATAGGTCTCCGGCGTCGTGGACTCCAGTGTGCCGGGCGAGATGGTGAACTCCGGATTCTCGCCCACCCGGGACGTCCACGGCTGGTGGTCTGCCTCGAGGAACGCGTCTCGCACTTGGCGCCGGAGGCGGGGCCGGGCGTCGTCCTGACGCTCGCGGTACTCACGCCTGGCGGCCTCCACCCTTCGATCGATCTCACCCTCGCGCAGCTCGGCGCCCCCCACGTCTTCGGCACGCAGACCTGGGATACGCGCGGCGATGTCCCGGTCGGCCCAGTACAGCGACTCGCAGGCGGCGAAGAGCCGTCGGGACATGCCGAGAGAGACCTCCGTGCCCGGCATGCGGGCTGTGAGAAACGCCTCCAGCCCGACCTCCCGCGCCTGCTCGTCGGAGGGCTCGCCGGGCCGTCCACGCAGCGCATCGCGGCGTTGGCGGGTCGCTTCATCGTCTTCCGTCAGGGTGAGCAGGCCCGACGCACGCCGGCGCTCCGCGCGATTCCGGGCGACGGGAACAAGACGGAGCCGCGAGGAGGAGGCGATCCCCACGGCCCGCAGGGAGAGGAAGAGCAGCATTTGGGACCGGGCAACGTCCAGGAGGCGAACTCCGCTTTCGTCCTCCTCGAGGTTGTCCTCCATGGAGTACGGCCCAGGTGAGGCTGGCGAGGCATTGGGCGCAGTGCCGGACGGCCCGGTCTGCCTACCTGGGTGATGTTCGTGGCGGATCGTAACGAACAGGTCGTTCCTCGGGGTGGCATGACGCAGGAGACCCGTCCCGCACAGGATCAGGCGGTGATCGAGACCGTGGGGGTGAACCACCGTGCAACCCCCCTTCAACTGCTCCCACCCGCGATTCAGCCGGCCCGGCCGGATGTCGCCTCCCTTTGCCTCGATCAGCCAGTGGCGGTCCTCACCCTCGTGCCGGCCCCACAGGTCCGGCCGTGGATTCTTCTGTCCCTTGACCGGCTTCGTGTGCTGAGCGGGATCGGTGATCCCTAGTGGCCACTTATCCTCAATGTGCCAGGTCTGCCCCAGGCCCATCAGAGAGCGGCAGGCCCACTCGGCCATGGTCATGCCCATGCGGTAGGCGAAGGCGCCGCGGGCGCTGGACTCCGTGCCTTCCTGCAGGACGACGTTCGAGGTCAGGCGACGACCCGAGTTACCTGGATGGAGCTTCGGTCCATCGTGGAGGTCCAGGTAGGTATCCATAGGGGCGATCCGTGCGCAGATCTCGCGCAAGGCGTAGTGCGGGCGATCCAGCCACGCGGACAGATCACGGCCCACCTCAACGGCAGCCTTGAGGATCTCCCTCCACGTGGTCGTTGGCAGGTACCACCCGTCGACGTCGGGGAAGCGGGTGGCCTGCCAGGAGGCCAGGTCATCTCGACGCCATTCGCCCTTGGTCCGGCCGCCAGGGCCATCACGGAAGAGGACTGGTATGTCGACGGCATCGGCGGCAAACGGCGGCGGCTGATCGTGCTTCTTCTCGGACACAAGAGCCCATTCTGGCGCGCGCTGCGCCGCCGTGGTGCCGGGCATCATGGCGGAGGGTCATGACAGCACCACCCCGTTGCGATCCTCGGTCGCCCCGGAGGGCGACCGCCATCCGGTTCATTCACCACGCCCCGGGGTACAGCCCGGCGTTGCGATCCTCAGTCGCCCCGGAGGGCGACCGCCACACCCGCCGTTGACGTTGAGGACGGTGGGTACGTCTTCGTTGCGATCCTCGGTCGCCCCGGAGGGTGCCCGCCACCGCGACCAGGCCGACGGTGGTCGGGTCGGCGGTGATGTTGCGATCCTCGGCCGCCCTTTACGGCGACCGTCAGGGTGCGTACGCGGTGCAGGTCGACTGCTACGTTGAGTTGCGACCCTCGGCCGTCCCCGGAGGGCGACTGCCACTCGTTGGCCCCGGCTACGAGATCCTCTACCTCCTGCCGTTGCGATCCTCGGTCGCCCGGGAGGGCGACCGCCATCGTGGGACGTCCTCGCGCAGAACGTGATGCCGTGGATGTTGCGATCCACGGCCGCCTGGGAGGGCGACCGCCATTTGCGCCTTCGCGTCGCTGTTGTACACGAAACCGCCGGTGTGATCCGTGGTCGTCCCGGAGGACGGCCGCCACGACGGCCGTCTGTGGCAGCACACCCGGCACGACAAGTTGTGATCCTCGGCCACCCCGCAGGGTGACCGCCACTCATGAACTCCTTCTTGCCACGCCACTTGCGGTAGTCGTTGCGATCCTCGGTCGCCCCGGAGGACAACCGCTATCCGATGAACGTCAGCCGGGTGGTGCGCTCGTGAGGGTCGTTGCGATCCTCGGCCGTCCTGGAGAGCGACCGCCAGTCGGCGTCGCCGCGCAGGTCGGCGCGGGAGAGTTGGTTGCGATCTTCGGCCGCCCGGAGGGCAACCGCCACCGGGGCCCGGGGAGTCCGATCAACCCCTCCCATACGACGTTGCGATCCTCGGTCGTCCCGGGGGACGACCGCCACGGGCAGTCGTCCAGGTCGGCGAGCAGCGTCCGGCCCATGTTGCGATCCTCGGTCGCCCCGGAGGGCGACCGCCACGGGCGGGCGCAGGGCTCGCACAGGCCGGCGTCGGTGTTGCGATCCTCGGTCGTCCCGGAGGGCGACCGCCACCACCCTGGGCCTGTACCTCGCCACCTGGTCCGGGCTGTTACGATCCTCGGTCGCCCCCGGGGGCGACCGCCACAGCGAGGCGGCCCGCAAAGAGGAGCACGACCAGACCGTTGCGATCCCCAGCCGCCCCGGAGGGCGACCGCCATCGTCAACTACGTGGTCTGGCGGATTGTCCAGGACCCGTTGCGATCCTGGGTCGCCCAGGAGGGCGACCGCCACCCGCGCACGTGGCGTCCGGCGTGGTCAACCTCGACCCGTTGCGATCCTCGGTTGCCCCAGAGGGCGACCGCCCCCCGGACGCCCCATAATTGCACGCACGCGCCAGTAGTTGTTGCGATCCTCGGTTGCCCCGGAGGGCGACCGCCACTCGCGCCGGAATCGCGCCAGTGCCCGCCGGAGTCCATGTTGCGATCCTCGGCCGCCTCGGAGGCAGCCGCCATCGTCTGAAGTTGCTTGAGTGCGTCCACTTCAATGTTGTTGCGATCCTCGGTCGCTCCTGAGGGCGACCGCCGCGGTCAACGGCGTCTGAAGTTTGGTCGAGATCGAGTTCGTTGCGACCCTCAGCCGTAGCTCGAAACGGTACGTAGCTCTGAGCCGTGTTCCGCGCTTTTGAGTCGGCTCAGTCGATGAGTCGGGTGAGGGTGACTCCGTCGGGGATATTGTCTTCGTCGATGTTGATCTGGTCGGCGTAGTCGTCCCAGGATCGTGCTTCGCTGTGGCCGAGCGGTTTGATGCGGATGAGGGCGAAGAGCTTGTGGGCGGGTGCTCGTCCGTAGGCGTCGTCGTGGGTGAAGATGTACAGGCCGCGGATGGCCATTTCGCCGCGGGAGGCGGCGCGGTCGTGGTCGAACATCATGGTCATGGCGTGCCAGTAGGCGGCCAGGTCTTCCGGGGTGACGCCGGCTTTCGTGCCGAGGGCTCCGGAGTAGAAGCCGTGGCCGCGGTACAGCCCGTAGGGCACGTAGTGCTTGTTGCCCATCTCGGTGACCTTGCCGTTGGCGAGGTCTTCGGGTTTGTTCGGGGCGACGCGGGTGATGCCGGCCTCGAGCGGGGTGACGGGGTCGATGGAGCGGGAGAAGGTGAGTTGCATGGGGCCGCGGGCCCTTCCGGCGTGCTTCTTCTGGTCGCCGACGGACATGACGGCGCCGAAGAGGCGCACGTCGTAGAAGTTGCGGATCATCCACTGCTGGGCGGTGGCGGTGTCGCCTTCCGTGGTGCCGCCTTCGTGGTAGGCGCGCTGGATCTGAGGGTTGAGGGCGACGCCTTCCTCGACGTACATCTCGAAGCCGGGCTGCCCCTGGTGGGCGAGGGTGATGGTGTTGCGGATCTTTCGCTTGAGGGCGACGTCGGTGATGATGCCCTGGCTGGTGATGGGGTCGGTGCGGGGCATGCCGCCGGCGTCGGGGTCGCCGTTGGGGTTGCCGTCCTTGACGTCGATGAGGAAGAGGTAGTCGTGCTTGCGGGTTGGGTCCAGGTGTGCGGCGGTCATGACTGTGCTTGATTCCTTTCCGAGGTGACGGTCCTGGGGCTGCGAGGCGCTTACCAGAGGGTGCTGTCGGTTGTGTCCGCGTCTTCGGCCGCTTCGGGGAGGGCGTCCGCTGTCTGGTCGGCGGCGAGTTCCTTGCCGGCTTCGCGGGCTTTGATGGCTTCGGCTGCGGCTCGGGCGGAGTGAGCGCGCTGGTGTTCGTAGCCGAGGATGAACAGGGCCTGCTGCTCGGCGTTGAGGTGGGCGGGGAGGGTGTCGAGCAGGTCGAAGGCGTCCCGCAGTCGGTTTTCCATGGCCTTGGCGGCGGGCTCGCTTTTGCGGGCGATGGTGCGCAGGTGGGGGCGTGCGCCGATGCGGAGGCGGGTGAGGACGGCTCGGGGCGAGACGACGGCTGTGGTCAGGTACTTGTCGGTGATGGTGGTGTTGACCTTGGGCATGGCTTTGCGCTGGATCGCTTCGAGCATGGCCATGATCCGTCCGCACACGTATCCGGGTTCGGTCGAAGTGGTGTTCAGCTGGGGCACGCACAGCTCCTTGTGGCGGGTGGTCGTACGGGTCAGGGCGAGGCGCAGCAGCGCGATGCGGGGCCGGTCGATGTGGTGGTCGGCGCGGATGCGCTGCATGAGGACCGGCAGGACATGGGCCGGCGGCGGTGTGCCGTGGAGTGCGGCTTTGGCCAGGTCGGCTTGCAGATGCTTGGGGATGGTGGTGTCGATGTATGTGTTCTTGCGCTTGTCCCAGCGGGCGGCGGCCAGGGCCAGGCGCCAGATGGGCCAGTAGAGGTAGGTGTTGTTCCAGCCGTCCCAGGTCTGCTGGTCGGTGAACCAGGTTCCGAGCCGCTGTTTGAGTTCGGGGACGGGGATGGTGATCCAGTGGGCGATGATGACCCTGTTGGTGTTCACCCGCAAGGTGACGGCGTGGAAGGCGTCGTCGTCGAGGGCGGCGAGCGCGTCACGTCCCTTGTGGGGGTGGTGGAGGCCGTCGACGAGTTGGGCAACCTCGGTGGGTTCGGGGTTGTCCAGGGTCCACATGTCGGTCTCTGTGGTGGCGTTGCGGGTCCACCACACGATGGCGGAGTCGCCGGCGCGGGTGTGGTGCTCGGGGTCGGCCAGCAGCGTATTCAGGGCGGTGGCGGCCTTGGTTCCGCAGTCGACGCAGACGGGGGTGGCACCGAGCTGCTTGATGCCGGCCCGGTAGTGGGCGGGCTGGTTGAGGCAGATCAGCTGGGTGTTCATCCCGGAGTTGGGAAGGCCCTTGACGGGGACCGGAAGGGTGGACAGCAACGCTCCCGTTTGCCCGCAGACAAGGCAGATGCCTTCCTGATCCTTGCCAGGCTTGCCGCTCTTCGTGCTCTTGACCTTTTCTGCCCACCAGCGCTGGGCCTGGGGGAGGTCGTGGATCCACTCGCCGTCCACGCTGATGGCGACGAGGTGCCCTTGATCCATCTCCTCGGGCCAGTCGTCCGGCGTGAAGGGTCTGTCCAGCCACTGGGCCAGGGTGCGGGCTTGGGGAAGGCCGGGGTGCTCGTTGCACCAGGAGGTCACCATGGCGCGGTAGGCGGTGTGCCGCTCCTCGGCCTTGGTGATGTCCTTCTGGTCGGTCGACGGAATCTTCTTATCGTCCGCACCCTTCACCAGGCCGGGGTGGCCGAGAACGTACAGCGCGCTGTCGGCGAGCAGGAACGGCGGCGGGTTCTTCCCGGAGCGGCCGGTGTAGGGGGCGGTGACCTTCCGCGGCTCTTCCCCCTTGCCGGGACGCTGGTCGATGATCAGCGGCTCGGCATCGCTGGTGCTGGAAAGGTCGATCTGCCACATGATCGGACGCCGCTGGTAGTAGTCGGGGACGGCGTCCTCGCGGCTGTCGGCGTGCTGGACGAGGTTGTGCAGGAGCACTTCAGGCCGTCCCCTCGGCAGAAGCGCGGCCCTCGGCCCCGGGCATTTGGCCATCCTGCGCGGGGGCGAGCGGGCGGTCCGGCACGTGGAGAACACCGCGCTCAAGACGGGCGCGGAACCAGTGGTAGCGCTCCTTGCCTTTCGGCAGGTACTCGATGTGGTGGAGCATCAGCCCGATCTCGTCGATCGGGGGGATGCCGGCCTGGTCGGCGGCGGTGACGACACCGGCCTCCTGCGCTGATCCGCGGGGGCCGAAGAACGCCGCGAACTCCCGGCACCCGAAGTGGGGTTGCTCAAAGCAGGCACCGCGCTTGACGCGGCGGTCGAACTGGTCGCGGTACTTTGGCAGCGGCGCGGTGCAGCGGTCGGTGGCGTTGATGGTGGCGTGGATGCGGTAGGCGACCTCGCGCAGTGCGACGGTGACGCGCTGCCCGCGGTCCTCGGCGACGTCATACCGGTAGCCGTTGTTGGCGCGCAGGTCCTCGAAGGTCTTCTTGGTGATGATCGAGTTGTTGACCTCGTTGCGGCGGAAGCTGGTCCACTGCACCGGCTTGAGCAGTTCGATCCGCTCGATCTGGTAGGTGATCTCCGGCTTCCACAGGATCGCCTCCAGCAGCCCCCTTGCCGCCGACGGGGTCATGACCGGGTAGGAGACCCGTTCGACCTTGAGTTCCGGACGCGTGAAGCATGCCAGCGGACCCCAGGCCTCCACCTGCACGGGAAGTGGCCGGTCAGCCCTCTCTCCACGCTGTCGTGATTGTGTAGAAATCATGCACCTTCCCGCCTCATGTCCTAGCTGGCTCGGCCCGTTGTCAGTGCTGACGGATAGCGTCGTCGCACTGCCCCGATCCACGACCTTCGGTACGCAGGCCGGTAGTGAACTACGGTCATCTAGTCGGATCTCAACGCATAAGTGATGGTAAGTCAAGTATGGTTGCAGAAAAGGCACTTGATGAGATATCGGGACGTATGCCAGCCCCAGCAGGCAGGCTCGTAGCCCACTCACCGGGCCGTCGGGGCGTCTGGCACTGGTACGAAGACCACGCCCGAGGCACCGGCGAACTGGCCCGGCGTTTCGCCGAGCCATGGGGAGGCGGAGAACTCGCCTATAGGCTGGGACGCGACCACGACACCGGCAAGGGTGCGTGCGCCTGGCAGGACGGCCTGATCGAAGAAGCCACAACCGGCCGGAAGGTCCGCCGCCCCGCACACCATGACGCCGGGGCGTTCCTGTTCGCTCAAGTAGCCCGGCAGCATCCGGTACTGACACCGTTCGCCGGCGTCATCGAGGGACACCACACCGGCTTGTCCGCCTGGTCGGAACTCAGTGTCCGGCTCAAGGGCCTGATGCGGGACTCCGGAAAGGTCAACGAGGCGATCAGCCGGGTCGCCGAAGTCATGCCGGAGATCCTTGACGGAACCTGCCCGGCTGTCCCGGACTGGCTCGACCCGTGCAACAGGATCAGCGTGGAGATGCTGGTCCGCATGACCTACTCGGCTGTGGTCGACGCCGACCGGCTGGACACCACCGCGCACTTCAGACCGGGCCCACCTCCCCGGCCGGGTGCGGGCATGCCGGAGTTGTGGGAGCGGTACGAGACCCGCCGCCAGGAGGCCCTTGCCGAGCGTCGACGCCGCAAGGAGCCCTCGTGGCTGGACGGGCTCCGAGAGGAGGTCTATCAGGAGGCGATCGAAACCGCGGCTGGCGAGCCGGGGGTGTACCGGCTGCACCTGCCGACCGGCGCCGGCAAGACCTTCGCCGGCGGAGGATTCGCACTCCGACATGCCGCGCTGCACGGACTGCGGCGCGTCATCGTCGCGGTCCCGTTCATTTCGATCACGGAGCAGAATGCGGCTGTCTACCGGAGCCTGCTGGATCCAGAACACGGGCCGCGGACGGTGTTGGAACACCACTCCGCCGTGAACTTCGAGGCGCCTGAACGGCACGCACCACGATCATCGGGCACCTCAAGCGACGTATACCAAGACCAAAGGCGCGCTTACCCTAACCGGTGGGCGAAACTGGCCGCGGAGAACTGGGACGCCCCGTTCATCGTCACCACCACGGTCCGGCTGATCGAGAGCCTGTTCGGCAACAGCCCGTCAGCCACCCGCCGACTGCACCGGCTCGCCCACTCCGTCATCGTCCTGGACGAGGTACAGGCCCTCCCCGACACCCTACTGACACCGATCCTGTCCGGCCTGCGGGAGCTCGTCGAGCACTACGGCGTGACCCTGGTCCTGTCCTCGGCCACACAACCGGAACTCACCGCACTGAACCCCTGGCAGACCGGCCTGCCACAGCGCGACATCGTCGCCAACCCCGCGCCGCTTTTCCAGCGGCTCCGCCGGGTCCGGTACGACTGGCGCACCGGCCCAGAGGCGACCCTCAAAAGCATCGCCGCAGAGGCCACAACACACGGCCAGGCTCTGATGGTGGTCAACGGAACGAAAGACGCCAACCACGTGCACAAGGTCTGGCTTGGCGACCGCGACGAGGACCCCAGCACCCTGCACCTGTCGACCCGCATGACCGGCGGCCACCGCAGAGAAACCATCCAAGCGGCAAAGCAACGCCTTGACGCCGGCCTGGACACACTGCTGGTGTCGACATCGCTGATCGAGGCCGGCGTCGACCTCGACTTCCCGCGCGGATACCGCGCCAGATCGCTGCCAGAGTCCGAACAGCAAGCCGCCGGGCGCATCAACCGTGAAGGGCACCGCCCGACCGAAGACAGCATCATGACTATCTTCGAACCGACAGACGGTCTCCAGCCACAAGCGATCTACAACCGATGCGGCATCGCCGCAGCATCCCGCCGCTTCGGCAAGGGCCTCGCAGCCCCAGACGATCTGGACATACTGCGCTCCTACTACCAGCACCGCTACCGACTCCAGGCCGGACGCTCCTCCACAGACCCCAACGGAGCAACCGGAGAAGCCATCGAAGCACTGCGAGAAAAGCTGGACTACCCGGAAACCGCCCGCAGAATGCGCATGATCGACAACGAGCACTCCGTAGCCATCGTCGCCATCCGCTCCCAGCTCAACCAGAACGACCGGCAGGCCGCCCAAAATGCCATCGAACAACTCCGTAGCGGGATACCAACCCCCGAGACCTACCGCACACTCCAGGCCCACATGGCATCCATCCCACAACGAGAACTGGAAACAGCGATCAAGGCTGGACACGCTGTCGAAATCGCCGGTGATCTATACGAGTGGACAGGCCCCTACCACCCCCAACGAGGAATCGAACCCGCCGTCTAGTGAGACGGGCAGCGACTGAAGGTCCCACCGATCGATACAGTGTTCCGGGACAGTGGCGTCCTGGCGGTCGTCCTTCGGAGCGCCCGAGGATCGCAACGACCATGACCAGAAGGTTTACGAGGTCACCCACGAGTGGCGGTGGCTCTTCGGGGCGACCGAGGATCGCAACGTGGACAGCAGGGCGACCAGGGTTTCCAGCCGCCGGGTGGCGGTCGCCCTCCGGGGCGACCGAGAATCGCAACCCGCGAAGGCAGGCGCACCCGACGTCGAAGTCGACGTGGCGGTCGCCCTTCGGGGCGACCGAGGATCGCAACGGAAAGTACGTCGCGGTCCGGCTCGAAGACGGCCACGTGGCGGTCGCTCTCCGGGGCAACCGAGGATCACAACAACAAGGGGCAGGTCTGGGACGTCGTCCGCGGCGCCGTGGCGGTCGCCCTCTGGGGCGACCGAGGATCGCAACGACGCTCAAGGAGACTTCAAGGGCCTGCGCTACGTGTGGCGGTCGCCTTTCGGGGCGACCGAGGATCGCAACAACAGCCTCACCCAGCAGCGCGGACCGCTGGTGAACGTGGCGGTTACCCTTCGAGGCGACCGAGGATCGCAACAGCCAGTCCGGGCGAACCCGGCAACGGACACCGGTCGTAGCGGTCGCCCTTCGGGGCGACCGAGGATCGCAACGGTCTCACAGCGAGCGATGCCGGGCTCGGCGCGCTCTGGCGGTCGTCTTTCGGGGCGGCCGAGGATCGCAACTTGTGCGCGTCGAGCAGGTGCGCCACCTCGGCGACCGTGGCGGTCGCCCTTTGGGGCGACCGGGATCGCAACCTCGTCCCCGAGACGCTCCGCAGCCAGCTGCTCCAGCATGGCGGTCGCCCTTCGGGGAGACCTAGGATTGCAACTTCGGGCCGGCGCCGGAAGAACCGCGCGTACGGTCGCTCTCCGGAGCAACCGAGGATCGCAACACCGGCCACCCGGTGCGCCACCAGTATAAGCTCCCGATGGCGGTCACCGTCTGGGGCGACCGAGGATCGCAACGACGAGACGTGGGTGTACACCAAGGGTGGCAACACGTGGCGGTCGCCCTTCGGGGCGACCGAGGATCGCAACACGTGCATCGCCAGCACCTCGTAAACGGCCTTTGCCGTGGCGGTCGCCCTTCAGGGTGACCGAGGATCACAACGACGTGGAAGCGGACCCGTGGGCGGGCGCACAGGAGTGGCGGTTGCTCTTCGGACGGCCGAGGATCGCAACCCCTCATCCCCGAACGACTGGGCGGAGTACCCGGCGCTGGCGGTCGTCCTTCGGGACGGCCGAGGATCGCAACCATGCGGGCCGGGTGTCGGCTGCGCCTCGGTTGTTCCGCTGGCGGTCGTCCTTCGGGACGGCCGAGGATCGCAACATCACGGTCACGTAGGCGGGGAGCGTCTCCGTGGCCGCTGGCGGTCGTCCTTCGGGACGGCCGAGGATCGCAACGAGCAGTTCGGGCAGCAGGTTGGCCGTGTCGGCGGCGCTGGCGGTTGTCCTTCGGGACGGCCGAGGATCGCAACGGTCCCACCATCGACCGCCTCCGCGGCCTGCCCACGCTGGCGGTCGTCCTTCGGGACGGCCGAGGATCGCAACGGGTCGGTCAGGACGGGCTTGCCGAGCAGCATGTCCTGGCGGTCGTCCTTCGGGACGACCGAGGATCGCAACGTCCAGTGGCGCGGCGGCCTGAACCTCACCTACTCCGGTGGCGGTTGTCCTTCGGGACGACCGAGGATCGCAACTCCAGCGTCGCCTACGACATGGTCGTGCCGAACCTGGTGGCGGTCGTCCTTCGGGACGACCGAGGATCGCAACCGGGCGTGCGAAGCTGACAAGAGGCAAGGGGGTGCTGGTGGGGACGGCCGAGGATCGCAACATCGTCGTCCGGCCGCGAGCTCGCGCTCGGGCCCGAAGGTGACTCGTTCCGCCACCGGCATGGACGCACGTCAACATCGATGCCACCCCCGGCGTCCTGAGCCAGGCCGTGTACCGCCTCAAGGTCGATGACGCCGTCGGGGGATTCCACCATCCCGACCACTGCATCGACGACCAGATCGAAGAACTCGTCGACGCCTGCGAGCAGGCCGCTGCCGAGCGAGAGCAGTACGCGGCCGACCTCCAGGCCCAGTGCGACGGCCTGGAGGAGGATCCCCTGCTCGTCGCACTCGGCAACGCTCGGGCGGCCAAGGAAGCAGCCGACCGTGAGATCCGTCTGCTGCTCGCCTATGGCCGTGAGTTCCACGGGGAGCGTCCCTACAAGCTCGAGCCTCTGGCCCAGGCCAGCGGCTATACCGTCTCCGGCATCCGCACCGCCTACACCGACCAGGACGTCGCCGCTGTGAGCCGGGGCATCGAACGCCAGCCCAACAGTCGCCGCTACCAGAGCCGGGAGGACACCGATCCCACATGACCGACGCAGGCTGCACCTGCCCCACCCCCTGGCCCGCCCTGATCACGGTCGTCGAGGAACGCTGCTACACCGTCGTACCTGCAGCCGCCCACACCCCCGCCTCCGCGCTCTACCTAGCCCGCTGCGCCGGCTGCGGAGCCCGCTACACCGGGCCATGGCGGCGACTTGGCGCCACGTCCCGAGCCCGTCCGAGCCGACTTGCTCAGGACTAACGACCGGCTCATTGCAGGGCGGCACATCAGGCCCGCCGCGGCAGCCGTGCATGCGACCAACCGCCGCTCCAGCCCAGGCAGGGCGGCAGTTGGCGGCCGGTAGCGTGACCCCGCCGATCCAACCGGTCTAGCCGCAATCTTCCCCTCGACGGCTGGCTTCGCCTCAAGTCCTCTTTGATCAAGCATCAGCACCTGCCCTCACCAAGCAGGGCCGGCTGAATCTGGCCACCGTCATCGATGACTGCTTCACTGCCACGGCCGCGGCTGGCCTGCCGGCCACAAAGGCTTCATTGAGACAGGAAGGAGCTGTCGAGCTCGATGACCGCGAGTCCTTCGTCGTCGCCGATCGCGAGGAGGGGCCCGAGCGCGGCCACGGCCCGCACTCGAGATCGGCGATGCAGGGTGGCCAGAGGGCGCAGGGCGATTAGATCCCAGAACCGGACTGTGTGGTCTTCCCCGCCTGAGACCAGGAACGGATAGCCGTCGGGCAGGGTACCGAAGGCCACCGAGGACACCCAGTCCTTGTGGCCATCGAATGCATGCGGCGGCTCGTCCGGATCCGCCGTGAGGTCCCACAGCAGGACCGGCGACGGCCACGGTCGCTCGGCTATCCCGCCGAACGGCGTGCCAGCGGCGAGCAGAAGGCGGCCATCCGGCCCCGTGGCGAGTGCCGTCGAGGAGATCGAGTAGTGCATGTGGGTGCGGCAGACCAGCGCGCCGCTGACGGCATCCTGTACGCGGACTTCGTCGTACAGCGAGTCGACGAGCAGGAAGCGTTCTTCGGCCCGAGTGCCGCGTTCAAACGAGGGCACCCTCGTGCGGCTGATGCCGGTAGCAGAAGCGGAATCCCAGAGGACTGCGCCGCTGATCGGATCCTGGTACCTCGATTCCGCTCCCATCGTGCTACCGAGCAACAGACGACCGTTCGAGGCGGTTTGGAGCCAGACGCGTGCGCCGGCGGGCGTGGGCGCCAACTCGACTGGGGAGCCTGTAATCGCATCCCACAGACACGGTCTGCCGCCTTTCCAAGACTCGTTGTTGGCGAGCAGAAGGCGCCCTGACGACGCGGTGCCGAGTTCGACGGGCTCGAACAGGCGGTGGGGAATGAGCCGGAGCCCCGCCCATTTACTGCCTTCCAGACCCCATAGGCGCACGCGTGCATAGTCGTCCCTTGAGGCCAGACGAATCGGCCCGTCCGCCGAGCAACCGAGAACCGCTTCTTTCATGGGCCTTGGATCCCCGCGGTGGAAGGGTCGGCTGGCCGGGTCCCAGAGGCGCACGGTGCCATCCGCACCGCCGGTGGCGAGTAGGAGAGGTCCGTGCGGCGCTGCGCCGAACGTAAGCGCTTTCAACGGCCCTCGGTGCCCAAGGAGGGGATGGTTGATCGTGCTGCCAGAACGCAGGTCACACCGTTGGACTGCGAAGTCACGAGTTTGGTATGCCACCAGCCACTGGCCCTCAGAGGTCTCGCCGAATTCCTCATGCGGCGTCCAGTCCTCTTCGGTGAGGGGGACCGGCCTGCCGAGTCGGGTGGCGTTGGCTGCGTTCCAAAGTTGCATCTCGTCGGTCTCGTCAAGACACACGCATGCTGGGAGTGTGCCGGCAGTGACGCCGACCGCTGCCACCCGGCCAGCGTATTGGTGGTCCGCTACCAGACTGGCGGTTGACAGATCGCCCGCATTCGTCCACCTCCAAAGCAGCACCGTGCTGTCGTCGCTCTTCTCACCTGGGCTTGCTCCGATGAGCCAAAAGCCGCCATCCGGTGCCGGTCCGACGGCGAGCTCGGTCAGACTGCTTGCGCCCGTCAGCTCCGCGACGTGGTCTCCGCTAGCGCCGTTCCACACGTTCACTGCGTGTCCGACTGCGGCGGCAAGCAGCATTCGATCATCCGGTGGAGGGAGGAACACCAACGAGCGCACCAAGCGGCCAGCGTAGGCGGGCTCGGTGAGCAGCGCACCAGTGTCCGGCTCCCAGATCCGTACGGTGCCGGCCGCGCTGCCAGTGGCCAGCCGGAGGCGTCCGTCGTGAGTGTGTCCAAAGGCCAGTGCGGTGGTTGCTGGACGGCCGCGGCCGACAACTCCGCTAAACGTGATGAGCGGCTCCCCGACTGAAGAACCAGTCTGTGCATCCCATACTTGAGCCCGGCCGTTGACGGTGCCTGCGGCTAGCAGGAGACGGCCGTCCGGTGCCGCGCCGAGCGCGACTGCCGTGACCTCGTCGCCGGGGGCAGTCAGAGTCAGCAGGCTGTCGTCGAAGGTGACGGCCGCCAGGCGGGTCCGGTAGACGGGGGTAAGACCGGTGGGGGAGTCGGCGAGATCGCTGCTCAGGGCGAGCGCCGACTCCTGCAGGTAGGCGGCGTTGAGTTCGGGCCTGGAGCCGAGCAACGGCCGGGCACGCCGGTAGACCCTGGCGGCGTCACGCAACTCGGCCACGGTGGGGGGGAGCAGTGGTGTCAGTGTGACTGGGTCAGCGACGGCGAGCAGGCCCACCTCGTGGGTGAGGTCCGCCAAGGTGGTGGCCCCGGCCTGGGAGGCGTGCAGCGCGAGGTAGGTGCGCAGGTACGGGTGAGCGGAGGCCCAGTCACGGTGTCCCTCACCATAGCCCGACACGGTGTTCACCAGGGCGTCCGCAATGACCTGCTGAACCGTTTCCGGGCTCCTCACCGGTGCCGTGGCGGCCGGGAGGCTTCGGAGATGGGTGGTGAGGAGGTGGTGCACGGGTCGGAAGACGGACCGTTGCCCCGGCCCGACGTCTTCTACGATGTAGGCGCCCGCCCGGTCGAGGAGCCGACGCACGTCGTGGTCGGTCACCGTCTCTTCTGTGGCAGGTCCGGCCAGGGCACGTGCTACTGGCACCCAGATGTTTTCCCAGGGCAGCCCGGGCCCGTTGGCCCAGGCGAGCGCCCGCAGCAGGGCGTGCGCCACCGGCACGTTGTCGGTCAGGCGGGCAAGGTCCTCCTCGAAGGCCTCGCTCAATGTGCTTGGCAGGCGCGCCCGCCAGTGGGCGGTGGCGAGGTCGGCGGGTGACGGCCGGCTGCGAGTGGACCGGGCCAGCAACTGGTCGACCAGGAAGGACTCCGCCCGCTGGTTGCCCGCCACTGCGGTGGTGGCCCGGTCGGCGAGCGTGCGGGCGACGGCGTCCACCACCTCCGGTGCGGCTGACCGGTAGGGCGTCGAGACGTCCGGCTCGTGGGTGGCCAGCAGCAGCTCGCGGATGTATTCGACCAGCGCCTCGGGGTCAAGGAAGGGCTCGGTGTCCAGATCGATCGACAAGTCGGTCGGCCCGATCCGGTCGAGGAGGTGGCGCCTGGTTCCAAGGGCGACACGCAGGCCGTGCCGGTGAGCCAGCGGCACCAGCAGTCCGTCCAACAGGGAGCAGGGCCCGGTGGCCTCGTCAATGGCGTCGACGACGACCGCCCACTCCTTCCTCTCCGGGACGGTGCCCAGGTCCTGCAACAGTCCGATCGCGCTGTCGGTCCGGCGGCCAAGCTGGCCTGCGATCTCCCGGGCGACCTGGTCGGCGTTGAGCCCGTGGCCGTGCACGGCGATCAGCGGGGCATCGACGGGAACAAGCCCCGCAGCACGGGACACCAGCAGATTCCGTGCCGTCCCGCCGGGGCCCAGCAACTGCTCACGGCCCCCTGGTCGGCTCAGCTGGACGGGCAGGGCGAGCAGCGTGGACTTCCCCGATCCCGGACTGCCAGTGACCACTGCGAGGCCGCTGCGCCCGGCGGCGGTCAGCCACTCGACGAGGTCGACGGCGGCCCTGACTCTGCCCGAGCGGCCGGTGAGGTAGAAGCCGGTCGTGGCTTCGGGGGCGCCGTGCAGCCGGGAGATCCAGTGCTGCTCGCTGACGGTCAGTCCTGCTACACCGGGTTCGTGCATCGGGTTGGGGAAGAACGGCGCCAGCCCTATGCCCCCTTCACGGGGCAGGAAGTGGCGCGTCATCTGCCCTTCGGTACCCAGGATGACGTTGATCGCGTACGAAATGCTCTCCAGACCCAGGTACGGCATGCTGGCCCCAGCCAGCGGCTCTTGCAGCGCCTCGGCCAGCGCGTCGGCGAACCGGCCGTCCTTCGCGTACTCCAGGCCGCCAGCACTGGCCAAGACCCACACGCGTTTATTGCCGAAGCACTTCACTACGTCGCCGATTTCCTCCGCGCCCTTGCCGGCGAAGCAGCAGTCGATGATCAGCAGCACCTCCGGCTGCTCCGGCTCAGGCACACCATCCTCGTCCTGAGGCATCAGCAGGACGGGCAAGTCCGCCACGGATAGCGCCGACGTGAGCAGCATCGAGGGCTTTGATGCCCGGACCATCAAGTAGTAGTGATCGCGGTCCGGATGGGCGCCATGGCCCGAGTAGTAGACGATGACGAGGGGGTGGGCGCGGGCGACATCACCGATGGCTCGCTTCAGAGGATCAAGCTCGGGGTCGAGGTGGTATGGCGGATCGCTGGCCACCGGCGTGATCCCGAGCCGACCGAGCTCCGTGACGACCGTCCGTAGCGATGTGGGTACCTTGGGCAGGTGCGAGAGGCCGGGATGGTCGTAGGAGCCCGTACCGGCCGCAAGCAACACCGGCGGTGGCCGCTCAGGTCTGGGGTTGTTCCCCGGGAACCCCTTGGCCGAGGACATGTCCAAGAGCACTTCCCGTCTCTCGCGCATTCAGGTAGTTCGTCGCGGCGTGCGGATGGGCGGGATCGTTAATCACCCGCCGGTCGTCGACCTGGCCATCGGGCGGTGGCCCAGGGAACAGACCAGCCAGCTCGGGCCGGAGAGCGACGATGTCGTCGTGATCGGCGACGTTGACCCAGGTGGGCACGTCACCCGGCCAGGGTCCGAGGCCGTTGACCGGCGCCGGGCTCAGCCGGTCAAAGATCAGATGGGGCATTCCAAGCGGGCTGCCGAGGGTCAGCAGCAGCCGGATCGAGGCCGGGCGGGAGCGGTAGAGGTACTCGTAGGCGATGACCGAGCCGAGCGAGTGGCCGATCAGCACCCGGGTGTCGTTACCGACCCGTTTCCCGAGCCGCCGCAGCACGGCGCCCTTGGTCGCCGGGTCGGTGAGATAGTCCGATACCTGCCGGAGGTTGCCAATGAACGCGCGCTCCGCCACGCCGGCGAAGGTGCGCGAGCGCAACAGCTGCCTGAGCATGAACGCCGTGGCGGCCCGATCCAGTCGCATGGCGCCCTCCGGCGGGGCCAGGTCGGGTTCCCTTTCGAGCGCAGCCCCATAAAGCACCGTCAACAAGTCGCGGTCAAGACCCGGCCGGATGTCGTCCGGGCCGTAGGCCGGTTCGCCCACCGGCATCGCACCGGTCGGCCGGAAGAGGTCCGCGAAGAACGCCACCCGCAGGTCCTTGTCGGCCAACGCCTCGGCCACGATGTCCCAGCCGGCCACGTCCAAACCGCCCCGCAGCGCGTTGAACCAGGACGATTCGAGTTCGTACGAGCTGCTGAACTGCTGCGCCATTCCGTGGATCCCGACGATCAACGGCATACCTCGATTCTGCTCCTAGCGTCCGCCGCCCGCACCCGCTCACCTGAGGAGGAGGTCGTCGACCCAAGCACGCAGGCGCTCACACAGGAGACGGCCCGTACCAGCGGCTCCCAGCGCAGCGTGATCGGTCGCCCGGCACTATGCGGCCGAGGAGAGAGCAGGTCCCGTGCGACGGGAGGGGTGCTGAGGGGCGACATGGGAGTCGTCGCAGTGGGTGGCGACGGTCGTCTCCCCCGAAGGGTCTGTCGTGTGCGTAGCGTGTGGCGGGCAGTGTGGCTGGCTCGGTGTGCGGGGAGGCGGCTGATGGCCGTTGGGGTCCCGCTCCGGCCAGGCCCGCCAGGGCGAGGCCGGCTCGATCTACAGCGCCCGCACCGGTGGCCAGGCGCCTGCCGGGATGGCTGTAGCCGCGCACCGGTGCACCTGGTCGCACTTTGAGTCGATCCGCGGCGAAGGCCTCCCGGTGCCCTGAAGTCGGCGTGGCAGGCCACCCGGACCGAGGCACACAACGAGCACGTGCCTCCCGCCAGCAAGACGAGCGGCCAGTTGCAGAAGCCCGCTCTCCGTCCCACCGTACGAACGCCAGCGGCCGGCACGCCAGACCCACCACCTGAGGATCACGGCCCAGCAGCATCAACTGGTCCCGCATCGCAGCGCTCCCGTACGCCACCAGCCGGTAGGGTAGTGCTCTTCGGGCTGCTTGGCTCCCGGAGTCCTAGAGGCGACTGCTCATGAATTTCCGCCCCGTGACTGCTGGTTCCGATGCCGCGATACACCACGTGTGGCGACTTCCCACTGCTGACGCCGTGCGGGGACACCGAGCCCTTTGGTGGAGCGTCGGGCCCGCCGGGGAGCTTGCGATCCTGCTGGTCCACCGGCGATACCTTGATCACACCCGCTACATCAAGGGGTGGATCGGGTGGGGGCCAAAAGTCCCGTTCACGGGTGAGCTGGTCACCGTCACGGGACAGGAAGAGCGGCGCATCCTGGTGAAGGACATTCGGATCCGGCCCAGCCACTTGGCCCTGCTCCCGGATTCCCGATTCCTGCTGGTGAGCGGCCGTACGTTCCGGAACGAGACCGAGGGCCCCTGGGCGCCCAACGCCGTGGTGTTCTCCCCATCAGGTACACCTGAGGCCGAGTTCTGCATCGGTGACGACATACCCGCCCTGGTCACCGACTTCCATGGAGGCATCTGGACGGCTTACGGCGACGAGGGCATCTACGGCGGCCACCCCGAGTCAGCAGCGGGCCTCGCGGGCTGGAACACCCAGGGCCAGACCTCCTGGACGCCCAAGGGCCGGCTACCCGACCACCCACTGGAAGGCTGCACCGCCGCGACCGAGAACGACCAGGTATGGCTCGTCTGGTACTCCGGCAGCAGCCGAGGCGGCACCTTCCTGACACGGATCACTCCGTCCACCGGCGACGTTGCCAGCTACCACAGCCCCGTCCCCAACCCGGACGGATTTGCGGTCCGCGGCAGCAGGGCAGTACTCACTCGCCGAGACCACAACAAGCGGTCCGTTGAGCTCACACGTGCCGAGCTCAACGGCACCACCTGGGAAGTAACCAGCCGCCGTCGGTTGCGGGTGCCCGGTCGAGTCGTCATGCGCTGCGGCCAAGGCCGCGACGGTTCCCTCTGGCTCCGCACAGGCAACACCTGGCTGCGCGTAGAAGCATGAACACTCCCACGGAATTACAGTAAGCAAACGGGTAGTTGCGTGTGTGTGGCCTGCGGTTTTCCCGCTGGAGAGGCCAGCTGCGCTGGTTCGTTGATTGATGGGCGGCAGCGTTTTGTCAGTTGGTGGCCGCGTGGGTGTCAGTTGGTGTTGTTGCTGGTGGGTGTCTGGTCTTTCGGGTTTTTGCTGACGTTGCTGTGGTGTGCGTGGTGACAGGTTTGCGGTTTGAGTGCTGTCGGTCTGTTGTGGTGTCTATGGGTCTGCTGTTGGTTGGTTGCTCGCTCTGAGATGCCATCCGCTTTCCGAACGTGATCGTTTAGTTCGGGTGGGTGGGCATGAACTCCCTTTCGTGGCGGGAGAGATGGGCGTGGTTCGTCCGCT
>NZ_JBSFVT010000044.1:0-20111 GCF_053592455.1 Streptomyces sp. NPDC002676
AAAAGGGCCTGCACATGGCAAGCACCTCGTCGCGCGGCCTACCCAACCAACCGCTTGAAGCAGTGGCGCGGGATCGCCACCCGCTACGAGAAGACCGCGACCATTTACCTGGCCGGACTCCACATCGCGGGCATCTTCCTCTGGTCAGCCCGATGATCCAAACATAAACTGCCTAGTCACCGTGGTCGTCGTGCAGCACTCTGCGACGCTCCTGTTCGCGCTTGGAGTAGGCGGCTGCCCGGATCGCCTCGTCGCTCTCCAAGCCCGATCCAAGGGCGCCGCCCACGGTGGCGACCGAAGCGACGAACCAGGACAACGTCCAGAACTCCGTGGCGTGAAGCGGGGTTCGTGTCATGGAAGCGAACACTCGGTCGTTGAGGATGAACAGCGCCGACACCAAGTTGATGACCATCAAACCCACGTAACAGACGAGCACCCCGATCCCCACGGTCACGACGGTCGAGGCGTTGTAGAGAGCCGCCCTCTGCCTCGCCTCCGGCGAGCTCTCTGGTGATCGATGCCACAGGTTCGCGTCCACGATCAGCCAGCCGATCATGATCGAGACAGACCCGACCGTGGCGATCACGAGGCGTGGCGTGCTCAGGGACGCGGCCAGGCTCCAGACGGTGGAGTTCACGGTGGCGACTGCTCCCGTGGCGAGTGCGGCCGCCAGGGCTTTCGACAAGGCCGGCACCAACCGCCACGGCCGGTTGGCGCGGACCATACCGGCGAGCACCCGCAGGTAACCGCGCGGCCCGCTGACGACGTACCGAACATCGTCGGTCTCCTTCTCACCGGATTGGCCCGGATGAATAGGCGCGAGACGATTGACGAAGGGCCCCAGAAGCGGCTGACTTCGCGGAGGTCCTTCAGCCGCAGTGGTTTGCGGACCCGCCAAGCCAAGCACAGCTTCTTCAACGGCCCGCCGGGCCCTCGTCTGCAGCCGCAGGCCCCCCAGTGAAGGAAGAGAGAGCAGCGCCAAGCCGTGTTCGTGATTCAGATTCACAGCGAGCTTGCGCCCGTGTGAGTGCAGCGGAAGATCGGTGAGGGCCACGACGATGTCCCAGTTCTCCGTACTCCCACGGTCCATGATCCGGCGCATCAAGGTGGGCGGGTCCTCGGTCCCTGAGGTGAAGGGCTCACTGACCACCTCGACGTCGAACCGTCGCCCCTGGCCTGACTTGTCGGCGAGCCGATCAGGAAGTGTCTGGGCCATGCGCTGAGCGATCTCCGTCGGCACGTCCGGGTCCGCGAGGAGCGCCACGACCGTAACGCCCTGCGACGACACCGGCATCGCTGGACCCTTCTCGTCGGCTGTTTCCCGCGATCGCAAGTGCCCACAGGATGCCCCCCGGGGTGGCGTCGGCGCCATGTGACACGCTGGCTCCCGCCGACCGGTGCAGGCGGTACGGCCAGATCTCCTCGTTCTCCCAGTACAGGGCCTGCTCTCACCACCAAGGTCACGATCGCGTGTGTCACCGCGACCCGCTCCGGTAACGCTCCCGCCTGCACCGCATGCCGCGTCACCGGCCACCCGTTCGGTGTCCAACCCGGGGACGGATCGATCCGTGCCCACTGCACGTCAGGCAACGGCACACCCAAATCAACGATCCCATGATCCAAACGAAACGGCATAGTCGTCTAGAAACGGCTCTCCGCACAGATCGCATGGGTGTCGGCGATCATGTCCCTGCCCGACACCCACGTGCGAGCGGTCACCGAACGCGCCGTCACCACCGTCCGCGATATCACCGTCCCGCGTGGTGAAGCCGCCTGAACAGGGCGCGGCATCATGTCGGAGTTGCCCGGCTTCCGCACCGGCAACGCCCTCGCCTCAGCCGTCCTGCCGCAGCGGCACACGAGCGATGGCCGTCTGCGACCGCCGCGTCCAACACGCCCTCGACACCCTCGGCCTCACCCTCACCCCGCCCCGCCCCGCCCCGCCCCGGGACGCTACGGCCGCTACATGCAACTCCTCGACGACCTCCTCAGACACGGCGGACCACACGCCAACGGCTGGACCGCATGCGACATCGACGCCGCCCTGTACTGGACCGGCAGGCCCGACCACACAGCAAGCCGCTGACCAGCACAAACCCGCGCCAGTCCTTTAGAAGCCGGAGACCAACACCAACACCACACCCCCGTTAT
Source organism: Streptomyces sp. NPDC002676 (assembly GCF_053592455.1). Classification (NCBI taxonomy): domain Bacteria; kingdom Bacillati; phylum Actinomycetota; class Actinomycetes; order Kitasatosporales; family Streptomycetaceae; genus Streptomyces; species Streptomyces sp. NPDC002676. Next base: position 2,152 of record NZ_JBSFVT010000044.1, read on the forward strand.
CAACGAACCCCGAACAACCCCAGGCCAGACGCCCCGTCACCACCGCCTCCAACGCCCCGGAAACGCTCGCTCCATTATCAGAAAACCCCCAACACCCCAGCTCAAATCACCCCCACCACACCAACTACGAACCCCGGAATCACAACCCGGGTCGGCCGGCGCGGAGCGATCACCTCTCAATGAGCCAGCGGCGCACCGTCTCCGCCTCCTGCTCCCGCCCGAGCCCATCGAGCAAATATGCCTGCAGGTACAGCACGCTGTGAAGTTCCGGAAGCACTGAGGGACTCATGGCAACGTGACGGCGGTAAAGCTCCACGGCCTCCCCAGTGATGCGCAGCGCTTCGGAGTCAGCCACCAGCCGACGGCAGATCTCCACCGCCTGCTGCTCGGAGGTGAGGGCCTCGCCCCAGCGCCCCGCCTGCGCCAGCCGAAGGCCGAGGTTGCACAGCGAGCGTGCGAGGTCGGGCTCGTAGGCGGCCGGGTTATCAGCCGCCACCCGACGCCGGATCTCCACCGCCTGCTGCTCGGAGCTGAGGGCTTCACCCTTGGACAGCGAACGTGCGAGGCCAGGCTCGTAGGCGGCCGGGTCGTCAGCCGCCAGCCGACGATAGATCCCCACCGCTTCCTCGCCAACAGTGACGGCCTCGCCCCGGCGCCCCACGCTCGCCAGATGCGCGCCAAGGTTGGACAGCGAGCTTGCGAGGTCAGGCTCATAAGCGGCCGGGTCGTCAGCCGCCACCCGACGCCGGATCTCCACCGCCTGCTGCTCGGAGGTGAGGGCCTCGCCCCAGCGCCCCGCCTGCGCCAGATCCGTGCCGAGGGTGGACAGCGAGCGCGCGAGGTCGGGCTCGTAGACGGCCGGGTTGTCAGCCGCCACCCGACGGTAGATCTCCCCCGCTTCCTCGCCAACGGCGAGGGCCTCGCCCCGGCGCTCCGTCTGCGCCAGCCGAAGGCCGAGGTTGGACAGCGAGCCAGCGAGCTCGGGCTCGTGAGCGACCGGGTTGTCCGCCGCCACCCGACGGTAGATCCCCACCGCTTCCTCGCCAACGGCGAGGGCCTCGCCCCAGCGTTCCACGCTCGCCAAAGCCGCGCCGAGGTCGTAGTCGCCATCACGATGTTCTTCGGAGGACTCGGCATGGGAGTCTCGGCCGAGGCCGGGCTCCTGGGCGATCTAGCGTGCGGTCTTGGTTTGTCTCTCGCGGCCATGGCCCTGTTTGGGCATGGCGCCGCTCGTGTGCGGTACCTCGCGCTTCTTCTTTGCACACGACGTCGGCGGTCGGATCAGCGGCTGCCATGGCGCTTGCAGCATTTTCTGGACTGGTGCTGCCAGGTAGGACTGATGCGCACCGCGGGAGTCGCTTACCAGTTCCGCCACCGCGAGTTGCAGGACTTCCTTGCCCGCACATCTTCTGTGGCCGCACGCCCTGCCGCCCGGTCCGTCGGCGCGCGGGGAGAACGCTGATCGAGCGTAAAGCTGCATCACCACGTCGTGGTGTGGCCCTCTGTAGTCATCGTGCCGATCGGCCGCTGGCTCGGGTGAGAACCAATCGAGCAAAGGAAGCAAGTGGCGCGGTGGGCGGCATCTGGATCGCCGTCTTCATCGGCCGGCCCACCCTCCGCCGCAAGATCAAGCTCGGCATGCTCGCCGCGCTCGACCAGCGCATCGCCATCCGCTACAACATGCCGCCCATGACCAGCGAGGAAACCCCCTCCTACGTCGCCCACCACCTCGCACTCGCCGGACGAAGCGACACCCTCTTCCCCGACGACGCGATCACCCTCATCCACGACACCTCCCGCGGATATCCCCGGGCGGTCGACAACCTCGCCGTCCAGGCCCTGCAGTCCCCCTACCCCGACAACAAGTCCATCGTCGACGAGGCCGGCGCCAGAGCCGCCGTCGCCGAAGCCACCGCCGAATGACCGGCCTCCTCACCCCGGCCAGGCGTCACCCTGGACACGCGCATGCAGATGCTCGTCATGCCAGCCGTCCGAATGCAGCAGGGCGCTTCGCATCGTGCCTTCCAAGACGAATCCCGCTCGCAGCGCGACCCGGCACGACGCCGAGTTGGCAACGGAGTGAGTAAGCCACAGTCGGTGCAATCCCAGTTCGTCAATGGCCCACCGGCTCACGCGGAGCGTCGCGTCGCGCATGACCCCGGCGCCACGGCCTGCAGGCAGCAGCCAGTAGAAGACCTCGGCACTGCCCCCCTTTAGATCCGAGGTCGCGAGGCCGATCATCCCGACGGGATCGGCATCGGCGGAGCTGCAGATCGCCCAGACCGCCCGCTCCTCGGTCCGCCAGCGGTCCTTCCAGCGTGTAATCCGCTCCTGGGCCTCGTCCAGTGTCAGAGGAGCGGCCCGCATCCACCGCTGGATTGCCGGATCAAGGTGGGCCGCGATCAGCGCGGGCGCGTCGTCCTGGCACCACGGCCGGAGTTGGGCGCCTCCGAAGAGCTGGAGTACCGGTTGTTCACTGCCGCTCATCCGGCCTGCGGGCACCACGAAAGGTATCGGAACGATCACCCGAGCATGATGCCAAAGCTTCGACAGGATGATGGGCACTCCGAGCATCCCAGTGAAACGATGGAGATCGACAAGGCCCGTGGGACGCCCCCGGCGGGCCTTTCCTCAACCCCCGACATCCTCAGCTTGAATGACAAGCCCATGCTCATCTTGAACGGCACTCAACAACAGGTACTACCCCAGCGTCAGGTGCCGGATGTCCATGTCCCGGCTCATCCCGGTGGACAGCGGGTTCGAGGAGCCGGCCGCCCGCAGCGGTGAGGCTCGTCGCAGGCCCTGCCCGACCATCCAGTCCAGCAGCATGTTGATCACCGACACCTCGCGGTCCCAGACCGTCCCTCCCACCGGCTCGTCCTGTAACTCCGTGCGCGACCGCCGGTAGGCCACCAGATCGGACTCCGCCACCGTGCCCAGGTCGCGGCCCCGCTCCGCCAGGAACTCCATCAGCCGCAGCACGATGTAGGCGTAGTGCCGCAGGACGCCCTCCGGATCGCGACGAAGGTAGGCGAGGTGACGAAACCAGCTGCATGCTGGCTCGACCGGCCGCATCTGCTCGTCCACGATCACCGGCAGATTTTCCGGGAGGGCATGGAAGTCCAGCCGCCGTAAGGCCTCCTCACCAACCTCGCCAAACAGGCCCGTCGGCCTTCACCGTCCAGCGCTCAGCCTGGCACGCGACGGCGACGAACACGGCACGCTGCCGCTTGGCCGCCCTGTACGCGGCGTTGAAGGCGTCCGGGCCCGTGGCGTCGGGGATCAGGTCGGCGGGGTAGGACGTCGGCAGCGGCTCCATGGGGAGCATCGTGCCAGGCCGAAGCGGATGCCGGTCGCTCTGACAGCAGGGTCATGCGCGTGACCTCCGCAGGGCGGTCGCGTTGTACCGGGGGACACATACACTCCCCGCGGCACTCGTGCGGGCGGGCCCCGGGATCCACGCCCGGCATCCGGGGCCCGCTCATTGCCTGGTCAGGACCGCCCGGTGCGGGAACTGGGAGCCGGAGAACCGACGGCCTGTGATCAGGCGGTGGCGGGCGGCTCGGTGGCCAGTTCGTCAGCCTGTTCGCCCGTGACCAGGTAGACCACGCGGCGGGCGACGGAGACGGCGTGGTCGGCGAACCGCTCGTAGTACCGGCCGGCGAGGGTGACGTCCACGGCGGTCTCCACCCCGTGCTGCCACTTCTCGTCCATCAGGTGCTGGAAGATCATGTGGTGCAGCTCGTCCATCCGGTCGTCGTCCTTCTCCAGCTGCAGCGCGGCAGGGACGTCGTGGGTGATGAGGACTTCGGCAGCCTGCGCCATCAGGCGCTGCGCGAGCTGGCCCATCTCCAAGATGGTGCGGCGCAGATCGCGCGGGATCGCGGGCGAGGGGTGGCGCAGCCGGGCCAGCTTGGCCACGTGGCTCGCCAGGTCGCCGCAGCGTTCCAGGTCCGCGCTTATGCGCAGCGAGGTGACCACGACCCGCAGATCGGTGGCGACGGGCTGCTGGCGTGCCAGCACCACGATCGCCCGGTTCTCCAGGTCCCGCTGGAGATCATCGACCTTGTCATCGGCCGAGATCACGCTCTGTGCGAGCTGAAGATCAGCGTCCATCAGAGCACTGGTGGCACGGCCCATGGCGGAACCGACCAGGTGCGCCATCTCCACCAGCCCGTCACCGATGGCCTCCAGCTCCGCGTGATACGCCTCCCGCATCGCGTCCTCACCATCCCGTCGTCAGCCGGCTGTCGCCTGCTGCCAGATTCCCACACGCGACACACGGAAGGGGTCACGGTTGGTGGGCAGGGTGTCGGCTGCGGCGACCGGTCAGGCCGCCCGCGATGAGCGGCGGGCCAGCGCAGGCCGGGGACTGTCGGGGCGGACGCCGGATTCGTCAACGGCGCCGAGATCGGCGATGACGGTCAGGTCCGTGCCGGGCAGCTGGTCGCGGGAAAGGCCGATGTATAGGGTCCGCGGTTTTGTTGGCGGGGTTTCCGGGCGAAACGCTGGAATCCGCGTGCGGCTGACAATGGAGGCGTCGGGTGTTTGCTGACAATCAGTGATCACTCTTCTGTCGAGCTCCTGACAGCCAGTAGGGTTCTATGGTCTGGTTGATCGTCGGCTTCGCTAAGGGTTGTCCCGCAACTGATCTTGGCATGAAGGTGGTTGGTCAGGACTGGATCCTGGGGACCACGGGGGCGCTCCGCCGCCACGGTCGCGTCGTTCTCGTGGACTGTCCGGTTTGATCACTTGGTGTCCAAGGCGACCCTGGGTGCGGCGTGTGGCGGGCGGATCCGCCTGAGGAAATGAGGGGCAGGGTCCCCCTTGTACGCGGTACGGTGCGCCGATGTCAGCGATCAAGAAGTTCCAAGTGACCTTTGACTGCGCAGAACCTGAACGCCTCGCTCGCTTCTGGTGCGAGGTGTTGGGGTACGTCACACCGCCGCCACCGGAGGGATTCACCACCTGGGAGGAATTCAACCGCACCCTGCCCCCTGAGCAGCAGGGTTCATGGTTCGCCTGCAGTGATCCCTCAGGTGTAGGCCCGCGCCTGTTCTTCCAGCGCGTCCCCGAAGGCAAGATCGTCAAGAACCGGGTGCATCTCGACGTCCGGGTCGGCACCGGGCTCGTAGGGGACAAGCGCCTCGCCACGCTCGAAGCTGAGTGCGCACGACTGGTTGCGCTCGGTGCGACCCACGTACAGACGCTGTATGCCGATGAGGAAAACGAGTCATGCATCCCAATGCTGGACATCGAGGGCAACGAATTCTGTATCGACTGAGCATTCTCCGAGCCGGGGAGGCAGGGAGCCGCTCCCCTGGGCCTCTCCGGTCCTCGTATGGGGCGGGAGTTACCCCGTGAGGGCGAGGTTGTGCAGCCGGGCGATTCCGAGCATGGCGGTGTGAACGCCGTCGCCTTTCAGGCGGCAGTCACTGATCTTCCATGCCTTCATCCGCGCGTGGTGGGCCGGCAGTCCCGCGGCGAAACCCGGGCTCTGCATCGGCTCCGCGGGAGGCAGTGATTTCCTGCGTGGCCCGGTCCGTCGCCACGCGGGCTGAGGCCCCGGCAAGGAGGCGCTGTGCCTGTGTCGCGGCGTCGGCGGCGTTGCGTTGTCCGATATGGACGCGGAGTGTGTAGGCGGCGTCGTCGAGCCGGCGAGAGGTGAGCGGGTTCGCCGGATCGTGCAGCAGACCGGCCCATGCGGAACGGTAGGAGTGCAGTGCCGCGGCGACGGTCCTGACGTGCGGCGTCAGCATCGTCGTGTCCTGCCTTTCCCTCTGCAGCGACGGCTTGGCCGTCGCACGGCAGAGCCGTGTTCACAACGGGCCTGCCATGCGACGGCTTCGCGGCACGCCCCGGCGGGATCAGGACTCGGTGATCTCGATGTGCCGCGGCTTGGTGGCCTGTGCCTTGGGCACGGTGACGGTCAGCACGCCCTCGTGCAGGGTCGCGCTGACCTCTTCCGCCCTGACATCGGCGGGCAGGAGGGTCTGGTACTCGAAACGGCCGGTGCGGCGGGTGCTGCGGCGCAGGACGCCCTCGCGCTCCCGTTCCTTGTACTCCCCGGTGATGCGCAGTTCCCGCTCGCTCATCTCGATGTCGATGTCGTCGCGCTTGATACCGGGCAGTTCCGCCTCGATCACGTAGGAGTCGTCGGTTTCCCGCATGTCGGCCGCGGGCGACCAGCCCAGCGCGGCCGGAGCAGTGGCGCCTTCCAGCAGCCGGTTCATGCGCTCGAACATTTCCTCGAACTCGGCGGCGATGGGTTCACCCCATCCGAAGCGGGAGAACGGCCTCTCCAGCAGGCTGCCGGGCCGGTGTCGTACAGGCAGCGTCATCGCGGTTCATCTCCGCGAGAGCGGATCATTCAGTCACTTTCCATGGTGCGCGTCGCTGCGGGACCGGGCGAGTCATCAACCGCTGGTGATCGCCCGCTTCTGCCGCCCTCGTCGCAGGCGACGCCCAGGCGATCGATGAACGCCGGCTCGCTGCATGCCAGGACCCGCCGCAGCTGCTCCCGCCACTGCGTGTAGTGCGCACCTGCGTCAGGTCGTTGTGCTGCCACGCCGAGATCAACGAGCCGCGGCGGGCAAGGAGATGTACGCCCGACGGGCAGAGTCCTGACGTCGGTTGCGGAACCTGGCCGCGGGCGTCGGCCGGATCAGGTGCCGGCCGGTGGGGTGGGTCGCAGGGCGAGCAGGGCGATGTCGTCGGTGCTGTCGGCGCCGAGCCCGCCCAGCAGTTCGTCGCAGAAGACGTCCAGGGGTTCGCGGGCGAGGGCGGCGGTGTGCTGACGCAGCCGGGTCAGCCCGTGGTCGAGGGATTCGCCGCGGCGCTCGATCAGTCCGTCGGTGTACAGCAGCACGGTGGAGTGGGCGGGCAGTTCGTCGACGGCGGTCGGGCGCCGGTGGTCGGGATCCATGCCGATCAGCAGTCCCGCGCCCGTCTCCAGATAGCGGGTGTCGCCGCCGGTGGTGGTCAGCAACGGTGGCAGGTGCCCGGCACAGGAATGGTGCAGGACCCACGGGCCCTGCTCCTCGCGGTGTTTGACCAGGCCGTAGATACACGTCGCGGTCGCCTCCTGGATCAGCGTGTGACTGGCGATGTCCAGGCGGCGCAGGACCTCGCCGGGGGGCTCTTGGCGGTCCACGGCGATACCGCGCAGCATGTTGCGCAGGGCGCTCATGGCGACTGCCGCCTGCAGGTCGTGGCCGGTGACGTCGCCGATGGCCAGGACCGTGTCGCCGCGGGGCAGGACGAAGGCGTCGTACCAGTCACCGCCGACCTGGGCGATGGCCTGCGCGGGGGTGTAGCGGGCGGTGATCTGGAGGTCGCGGACCTGCGGCATCTCGGGCAGCAGGGCGCGTTGGAAGCGCTCGGCGATGTGCCGGGTCTGCTGGTACAGCCGCGCATTGTCCACCTGCAGCGCCAGGCCGCGCACCAGGTCCTCGATCAACGGGAGATCGTCTTCGGTGAAGGGACGGTCGGCATCGGTGCGGGCCACGGTCAGGGCGCCCAGAACCTCGCGGCGGGACCGCAGCGGGGCGATGACAGCACTGCGCGCACCCAACTGCTCGAACAACTCCAGCTGCCGGGCGTGCAGCGGGTTCTCCGCCCGGCTGGGCGGAAGGATCTCGGCGAGCAGCAGCGGCCCCGCCCCCCGCAGTACCCGCGGCAGCGGCCCGCCGTCACCTTGCGGCACCGGCGGCAGCGGCCCCTCGTAGCCGCCCGGTGCCAGCGCCTCGGGGGTGCGGTGGACCACGACGGCCCGCTCCAGCCGGCCGTCTTCGTCCAGCAGGTCAACCGTGCACCAGTCCCCCAGCCGCCCGGCCAGCACCCGGCACGCCCGCCGCAGCCCCTCCAGCAGGTCCAGCGTGCTGGCCAGCGCCGCCTGGGCATCCGCCAGCAACGTCAGACGGTTCAGCAGCGCCTTGTCATCCCGATCATCGCTCACGTCCCACACCTTCCTCCCCAGCAGTCGGCGACGACAGCACCACCCGCCTTCCAGCGCGCCGGATCACGGCCGAGGTCAAGCGGTCACCCGCCGTCGGCATCAAGCAGCGAGGCGCCCGGCTCACCCAGATGGTTCCGCGGTGTACTCGTCCAGCAGGGCGCGGCCCGCAGGAGAGGCGGGCTGGTTCGGTGTCCGGGCAGATGTCCCGGGCGGAGATGGCACACCCGGCCCCAGCCCGGCAGCCGCGGGTGAAGTCGGCTTGAGCCGGGCAGGGGGCCGGAAAGGCAGCCAGGCTCGGAGAGCAGAGCTGAACACCGAGCAGTCCACCCATGTGAGCGATTCCAGTGTGGGACTGATCGGGAAGGGTGTCACCCGGCGGTGGCCCGGACGGGGCCGGGCTTCCCTGCACCCCGAGGGCGAAGCGACGCCGGATTGAGGCTCGGCTGCGGGCATCGCGCCGGCATGCCCGCAGCGGCCTGCTGATCTTCTGCCTGATCCCGGGGGTCCTGCTGGTTCACCCACCGCTCTGCCTCCGCAAGGTTCGCGGCGGTGCCGGCGGGTTCGTACGAAAACCGGTTCCACTCCTCAAGGGCCCGGGGCTCGTCAGGGCGGAGGTCTCCGCCGCCGCCGTGGAGCGGTCGGTGCCGGCGATGGACGTCCAGCGGCGGGCGGCGCCGCTTGTTGTACGCGGCGAGCCGGTCGTCGGCGTCGACGCGCGGGACGGCGCGGGACAGCTGGTTCGGCGGTCCGGGTCGGGAGTGCTTGCCCATGGCTCCGATGGTCTCAGGCGGCGACGGTGGTCGGCCGCGCTGCGGCGAGATCCGCCGCACGGGCCCGCACCCCGTCCGCCACGGTGGTCCGGTACGGGCGGGCGGCATCCAGCAGGGTGTTGAGCCGAGAGGTGACGACGGCGGAGTCGACCCGGGCAGCCTCGTCGAGGGCCTGGTGGGCCTCTAAGGCGGCCTGCTCAGGCTTGCCCTCGTTGAACAGGGCGGCGGCCAGGCCGATCCGGTCCATGACGCGGACCCGTTCGAACCCCGGCTTCCTGAGCGCGAGGGCGTCTGCGAAGTGCACGCTCGCGGCGCGGGTTTGGCCGATGCCGTGCAGGTCGCGGGCGGAGACCGCGCGGGCTCCGGCGTGCTCGGCGGCGTCGAAGTGCGCCACCCACTCCGGGACGTCGTCGCCCAGGCAGTCGGCCACCAGCTCGTCGACGGCGCCGAGGTGCTTCTCGGCCTGGCGCTCGTCGCCGAGGGCCGCGTGCATCCGCCTGGTCCACGTCGACCAGTACTACCTGCGCGCCGACACCGTCGCCGCCGCCAACGCCGCCCTGATCGAGGCCCAGGCCAAGGTGCCGATCGTCAAGTTCACCTGGCTTAGTACCCCAGTCAGAAATCGTGTCCTGACCTCGTTGTTCTCGCTGTCCGGTCGTGGAGGGGATTGATGAAGTTGAGGGCTGGGCTGCGGAGTTGGAGTCCGTCTTCGCACTGGTGGTGGGCCGGTTCGGGCGGGCGGAACTGCGGTGGCGGATGCGGGACTATGTCCGCGGGCTGCTGGCTCCGGTGGGCCGGAAGAACGGCTGGCAACTGGCCGAGTGGGTGCACCCCATGGATGATCCACGCCACCTGTCCGTTGCGCTCCCGGCCGGCTCGCCCTCGCCGGATCCGATCGGGGGGATTCCTCCCTTATGAGCGGCTCGGCCGATTGCGGGCGGGGCGACGGCACCTTAGCTTCAGCGCATCGGAAGTATTCCGAAAAAGCCAACATCATCTGTTATGTCGGCTTTCCCATGGCATCGAATGGAGCATTCATGTCGGTGATGACCGCTACCCCGCCCCTGCAGCAGTTCGGCCAGCAGGTCGCCGGGCCGCAGCAGCAGCTCGCGCAGGTCGTCCAGCAGACGATCCAGCAGGCCTGCCAGCAGGCGAGCCAGCAGATCGCGCAGCGCATGCAGCAGACGCTGCAGCAGATCCAGCAGGTCCAGCAGCAGCTGCAGCAGCAGGGCCTGGCCCACCAGGCCCACCCCTACCTGGCTGTCGCGCTGCACACGACGCTGCTCCAGGGTGTGCGCAGCGCGGTGGAGCAGTCGGTGCAGCAGGCGCTGCCGACCGCGATCCTGACGCTGGTGCAGCAGAGCCAGCCGAGCCAGCAGCCCTGGGGCGGCGGCTTCGGCCAGCAGCCGTTCGGCCAGTCGTACCCGCAGCAGTACCAGCAGCCCGGCTTCGGCTTCGGCCAGATGGGTCAGCCCTTCGGTATCGGCTGACATCAGGCGGCGCGCTGTGCGGTGTGCCCGGGAGCGATTCCCGGGCACACCGCACGGCCGTGGAAGCACGAGCCGCCCGTCCCCCGGATCAGAAGCTCAAAAAACGACGTAGGCGTGGTGAAGGTGAACGTGATGGTCAAGGACAGGCCCGGAAACAAGCCCCGGAACAACCGCCAGAGCGAAGCAGAAGGCGCAGGGGCCGGCGGACCGGGAGGAGCCGGCGGGCCGGGCCCCGAGAAGGAAACAGCCCCGCGACAGATGAGCGCAGCGTCACCGATCGCGGTGCAACCGCGCCGGTCGCGCTACATGGTGACCCCGCTGCCGCAGCAGCTGCTCCCGCCGGGAGTGCCCGAACTCGGTATGGACGCGGTGTGCGACCAGCTGGAGAGGATGCCCGAGGTCACGGTGGCCCGCAGACTCACCCCGTCGGAGAAGCTGCAGTCGACCGGGGTCCTGCCTTCCTGTCCGGAGATCGCGGTTGTCGAAGCCGCCGAGGCCCAGCTGCCGGCGATTCGGACGCTGCACGTGCACATCGAGCCGGACCTGCCGCTGTCCGCAGCCGTACCCGCCACCACGCCGACCGCGGGGATGCTGTCGCTGCGCGACCCGGGGCTGGTCACGCCGCTGGACAAGCCCGTGGACATCTCGGTTCGCGTCTGCGGCCCGGACGGCGAACCCCTGGCCGGCGCCGGGGTGTTCCTCATCGGGGCGACCTGGCCCAGCCAGGGCATCACCGCCGCCGACGGGACGGTCACCCTCACCCTGGCCACGGACACCGCCCACTCCGTCCAGTCCCTGTACGTCCGGCCCGCGGGCGGATACACCGACCGCTGGATCCCCCGCCCCGAGCTGTCGGCGACCCAGGACAACCTCGTCACCCTCACCCCGCTGTCCAAGGTCTACCCGGAACTGGAGGAACGCCAGAGTTACGGCTGGGGCCAGCAGGCCATGCGGCTTGACCAGCTGCCGCCCACGTTCCGCGCCTTCGGCATCAAGATCGCCGTCATCGGCACGGGCGTCAGCACCGACCACCCCGACCTGAAACAACGGGTGCACTCCGGCATCGACGTGGTGGGCGGCACCAAGGAGGGCTGGGCCCACGACCCGGCCGGCACCGGTACCCACGCGGCCGGCATCATCGCCGGAGCGGACACCGGCAAAGGCATCATCGGCATCGCCGTCGACGCCGAACTCGACGTCTGCCAGGTGCTGCCTGACGGGCACTTCAGCGATCTGATCGCCGCCCTCGACCACTGCATCGAACGCGAGATTGACATCGCCCACATTCAGGTGGCGACCCTCTACCCCTCGACGCTGGTCTCCCGCAAACTCGCCGACGCAGCCGCCGCAGGCATCGCCTGCATCGCCCCGGCGGGCGACACCGGCGGACCGATCGCCTTCCCCGCCTCGCTCCCCACCGTGTTCAGCGTCGGCGCGCTGGGAGCCTTTGGCACCTACCCGCCCGACACCTCCCCCGCCACCCACTACGGCCCCCAGCTGACACCCGAAGGGCTCTTCGCCGCCCCGTTCGGCTGCCACGGCCCGGGTGTGGACGCGGCCGCTCCCGGCGTGGCGGTCCTGTCCTGTGCCCCGCAGGGTGGCTACGCCACCCTCGACGGCACCAGCACGGCCTCCGCCCACGTCGCCGGCCTGGCCGCGCTCGTGCTCGCCCACCACGAGGACTTCCACGGCCAGCTGCTGCCCCGCGGACCCGGCCGGGTGCAGCACCTCTTCGACATCGTCGCCGCCAGCTGCCGCCCACTGGCCGCCCCGGGAACACTGGACGCGGCCCGCACCGGACGCGGCCTGCCCGACGCCCTCATCGCCCTCGGCCTGACCCCCGGCATGCAGCTCGCCCCGGCCCTCTCCCCCGTCGCCCCCTCCATGACCGGATAGGTCCCTCCCGCGGGCCGCAAGCCGCACGGCACCTGCCTCCAGACGCCGCCGGGTGCCGTTCGGCTTGCAGACAGGACGCATAGGTGCGTAGAAACCAGTCACGCCATCGCCCGGATGCGGCGGTGGGGTTGGGCGAGCCGCCCGCACCGCAACACTGCCTTCAGGCTTGGGTGATCTCGATGTGGTGCGGCTTGGCCGCCTGGGCCTTGGGGACGGTGACGGTCAGCGCCCCGTCGGCCAGCGTCGCTGTGATCTCTTCGGCCATTTAGAAGTCATGAGGCATCATCAAGGGTTCACTTGCATTCGCCCGTCCAGCCTGACCCTCACCTGTTGCTCCCCGATGGCCGGGGCGCCCTTGGGCTTGAACGCTCCGCTTCACACCCCGCCGTTCCCAGCGACTCATGGGAGCGTGGGGACGGGCCCTCGACACTGGCCCGAAGTTCAGCCGATCGATACCTCCTTCACGTGGCTGTCCATACTTACCTGGAGCGACATCGTGTCGCACACCGAGCGCCCCCCGTTGGCACTGCTCGCCAAGTACGTTGCTCAGTCCGGCGAGAAGACGGGCGACGCACACGGCGCCGGAGCGGTCGGGCCCATCAGTAGAGGCCCCAGTCGTCTGTATCCCAGTAGCCGTCGTGGCGGACGCAGCCGCCGTCGGCGATGACCAGTCCCTCGCCAGTACGTCGGCCGGGGCTCAGCGACAGCGCGACGCCGTGGTCGTCGGTGGTGTGGATCTCTTGCAGGCCGGTCGCTTTGCCGGTGACCGGGTCAGTCTCCGGCTCCGTCGTCACCTTCCATCCCCGCTCGGACGACCGCCTGCGAAGGTCGGCGACCGCCGCGCGATACCCGGCGTCGCCGTCCTTGAAATCCGGGGCCCAGGAGACGGACGGCTGGTCCCGGTGGGTGTCAGCCCGGTCGACACCGAGATCGTCCACGCAGGATGCGCTGACCCTGGACTTTCCCAGGATCACGGAGTCCGGATCCGAGCCCAGGAAGCGAACTGTGTCCTCGCCGGCGGCCTGTGTGTCGCGTACGTGCTCGAGAAACGGCGCCTCGGAACGGACTGGTCCACCCATCACGGCGGTGCAGCCCTTGACGAACCCCACGGGCAGGAACACCACAACGGCCCCGGCAACGGACAGCCCCAGGACCCTGAACCGGCGGCGGAAAGCGGACGCCGCTGGAGCGGGGGAAGTAGTCAGCGTCATGAAGCCATCCGAACACCGCCGCCCAGGCCGACGGCACCGTCGCCGTACTCAGTCTCGTACTCAGAAGGGCCAGAGTGCCCGGAGAGCTCTCATGGCCTCTCTGAGGCTCTGAGCACCTATCTGGCGAACGGTGTCTACTTGGGCGCTCAGTCACAGGTTGTCCTGTCGCACCGAACCTTGAGCTGTCTCACCGAAGTCTGAGCAGCAGCTACACCACAGGTCAGGCAGGTGACGGTCGCCGAGCAACGCGGCGCACCGGCCCTCGGGCTCGGAGGGGTCCAGCAAGCTGGCAGCTGCTTGACTCGCGTCGGCAATGCTCTGACCTGCCTCAGTGGCCGGCGCACTACGTAGTCTTCGACCTGGTCCACGCGGGCGCTGACCTGACCGGCTGTCCGTACGAACGGCGGCGTGCCCATCTAGTGCTCTGACCGCATAGACACCTCAGGCGATTAGTAGGTCAAGCGGCGACCGGGAGTTCGGTGGGGAAGGCCGTGCTCTCATCGAACAGTGTGTGGTTCTGGAGGCAGTGGTAGAGCTGGCCGATCATGCGGTTCAACAGGTTGCGCTGTGCGGCCGCATGCCAGTCTCCGTGCTCGTTGCGCCGCCTGCGGTAGTGGGCCTTGGCACCGGGTGAGGCGGTGATGGCTGAGAAGGACCACAGGTAGCCGGCGTGGTTGAGTCGGTCGTTCTTCACCCACCGGCGGGTGATGGACGACTTCTTGCCGGAGGGCGGCGGCCGGAGCAGCGGGCCGTTCCCAGGCGCGAGGCACACCAGCGCCACCGTCGGCGGCCGAGCACGTCGGAGAGACGCTGGAGCGGATTGCAGCTGAGGTTGCGCCGCAGCTCACTTGAAACGCGCTGCACAGACGTGTTCTGCCTCACTATCGAGGCCGCTGGGCAACCCTTCCGGCGCTGAAATCTTCTCCTTGAGGTGAAGATCCTGAAGAGGCGGCCTCGCCTACTCATACTCCTGACCCTGGCCGTGGTGGCGGCTGTGACGGTGACCGTCGTCATGGTCATCCAGGCGAACAAGATGGAGACTCTCTCCCCGCGCGAGGAACGTGACCGGGCCGCGTCTGCAGCAGGCGTACCGTCGGGGCAGGTGGACTGCCGGAAGGTCAAGTGCATCGCGCTCACCTTCGACGGCAACCCGGGCGAACCCACCGACCGACTGATGGACCTCCTGAAGGAGTACAAGGCGCCGTCGACGTTCTTCCTTGAGGGCCGGCGCATCCCCAAGTTCCCGGACGTGGTGCGGCGGATCGCCAAGGACGGCCACGAGATCGGGGACCACACCTGGACGCACGCGGTGCTGACCGATGTCTCTGACGCGCAGATCCGCGACGAGCTGCGCCGCACGGCACGGGCCATCTCCAGCATCACCGGCAGCGAGCCGACGCTGATGCGCCCGCCCCAGGGCCGCACCGACGACCGCGTCTCCAAGGTATCGAAGGAACTGGGGATGGCGCAGGTGCTGTGGACGGTGACCGCGAAGGACTACGAGACGGACGACAGCGCGCTGATCACCAAGCGCGTACTCACTGGCGCCGGCCGCGACGGGATCATCCTGCTCCACCCGCTGCACAAAGGCACCGTGCCGGCCATGCCTTCCATCCTGAAGGCGCTCAGCAAGCAGGGCTACACCTTCGTGACCGTCTCCCAGCTGCTCGCTCCGGCCAAGGCCGAGCCCGGCAAGATCTACAAGTGACTGACTGACGCGCGAAGCGTCCGCCTCCTTGGGCCCCTCGCCACCACGAGAGCGGCGGCCACCGGCTCCGCCGAACTCCGGTGACTCGTTCGGCATCCCATTCCAGGTGTGGCCGGTCGTGGAGGTGCTTGTGCTGGTCGGCGGCGGGATCGGTAGCAGGTGATTGTCCGTCACCGGGAGACTTCGGTGCGGGTGGGGACGAGCAGGGCCCGCAGCAGTGCGATGGAGTGACGGGCATTGAGGCGGAGCTTGGTGAGCACGCGCCAGTTCTTCAGGTCGGCGAAGCCGTGCTCGTTCGCAGCGCGTTCACGGGCCACGAGCTTGTGCGCCTCCTTCTGCCCGGCGGTCAGCCGTCGGCCGCGGGCGGCGCGGTAGCCGCATCATCCATCGGTGTCCATGCCAGGTAGCTGTGGGCCGTCCCAGGTGAGGGGGTCATTTCGCCGGGGAGACGCGCTGGTGAACCGCTTCCAGTTCGTCTCCGACCACCAGCGCCGCTTCGGCGTGAAGCGGCTGTGCACCATCCTGGGCATCGCCCGCTCGAGCTTCTACTACTGGCGCAGGACCGCAGCCGCGAGGGCGGCCCGCCAGGCAGCCGACGCGAAGCTCGCCGCCCGGATACGCACGGTTCACCAGGACGCGGACGGCGCCTACGGCGTCCCCAGGATCACCGCCGGACTGCGTGAGATGGGCGAGTTGGTCAACGGGACCCAGTACACGAGCCGGGCCTACGCCGACGCCTGCCGCCGGGCGGGCGTGATCCAGAGCATGAGCGCCGTCGGCAGTTCGGCGGACAATGCGCTCGCCGAGTCCTTCAACGCCAGCTGCAAACGGGAGACCCTCCAGGGCCGCAGGGCCTGGGCCACGAGCGCGAAGCCCGTATCGACCTGTTCCGCCGGCTGCACCGCTACAACACCCGACGCCGCCACTCCAGCCTCGGACAACGCAGTCCCATCACCTACGAGACAGCACTCGATACAACATCAACTACTCTGGCCCAAGCCGCATAGCCCGTGTCCAAGATTCCGGGTCAAGCCCCCTCCTGCGCAAGCCGGGTGCCTTCCCCGGAGCGACCGCCCTCGAACAAGCCAAAGCCGCAGGGAAGTTCACCCCCGTCCACGAAGCCTGGTGGACCGCGGCCCGCGCCGCCCACGGTGAGGCGGCCGGCACCAGAGCCCTGATCGAGGTGCTGCTGCTGGCCAGGTACATGGAACACGAACACGTGATTGCCGGACTCGCTGCGGCCCACCGGGCGGGCGCCCTGACCGCGGACGCGGTCGCGCTGGAGGCCCGCAAGGCCGCCGAAGGGGAGACCTTCACGGAACCCGCGAAGTCCGCCCCGACCCGACCTGTCCAGCCGCAGGAGGAGACCGGCGGCACGGTCACCTTCCTGTCCGACTGGAAGCTGTCCCACCTCCCGCCCGACACCCGGCCGCTGCCGTCGGTGGCCCACTACGACCAGCTCCTTAAACGGCACGGCCGCACGGCCGAGTGGACGAAGACGTTCGCCGACCCTCGGCTCTGCGCGGCCATCGTCGATCGGCTGACCTTCAACGGCGCCATCATCCAGGCCGGCACCGAGTCCTACCGCCTCGCGCACACCAAAGCCCAGGCCGAGGAGGCCCAGGCCGGCTGACCGGGCGTCACACGGGAGGGGCCGGCTGATAACCAGCCCAGCCAAGAGCCGGAATGCTGGTCAAAGGGTGCCGAAGGCCATCGCCGCAGCCGACGCCGAAGACACCTCAGGTGTCCAACTCGTCAAGCCGCGGCGTTCGGCGAACAGCTTGCCGCTCTGCAGGCAGTGAAGCTACTGCGCATGGAAGTCGCTTTGGAAGCGCGACCGTCAATGTGAAGCGAACCATGCCCCGTCTTGCTCCTGTGCACGCTTGATTCGGAGCCGGCAGCGTTCCCCCAGCGGCGGCAGGGCATCCAGGGGGAACCAGTCGACCTCAAGCGACTCGTCGTCGTTCACTCGCGCCTTGCCTCCAACTGGGCGGCAACGGAAGCACACCTCGAGGTACTGGGCGCGATCGCCGTTGGCATGAGTCACTGGCGGTGACACCGTGACGCTGGTGATTGCCTCCGGCATCACCTGGACTCCGGTCTCCTCCCATACCTCTCGGACAATTCCGGCAGCCGGTTCCTCGCCCGGGTCCAGGATGCCGCTCAGCACCGACCAGAGCCCGTCTTCTTTCCGTCGCTGCAGTAGCACTCGGTCGGCGTCGTCGATGACGACCGCGTTTACACCGGGAATCCACAGCAGGTGCTGGGAGCCGACGGCTGCCCGCAGTTCACGGATGTGTTCGGGAATCGCCATATGCCTTGCCATCCTGCCTGTCGGGGGCATCGCGGACCTGCCCGCATGCCATGGGTCGGTGGCTTCAAGGTACGTGTTCGGTTCCCGACCGTGGCATCCCGGTAGGGCAATCATTTGAAGGGGGTAAGGCTCAGCTTGCCTACGGGGGGTCAGAAGCGCAATTAGCTCATCAAGCTGTGGCGGCGAGTTCGGCCGGCGGGGACGTTCCGGCTCTCATCATGACCAAGCGGGCGGCCCCACAGCACCCGAGCGACATCAAAAGTCACTGACAATGATCATGACGCTCAGCGCAGAACGACTCCCGAAGTCACATAGAAACGACTCCCTCAGAAACCGACACAGCCATGAGGAAGACGCTGAAGTCGATCTCCCCCAGCAGCAAGGACATGGTTCGCGCCCTTCCGCAGACCCGTAGGCATGCTTCAACTCCCACGGCACGCGGCCCGATGGCCTCGAGAAGTACCGGCCGACAACCGTCGGGCGCTCGCACAAGAGGCGGCTGTCACCCAGCCAGCGGAAAGTAGGACTCCGTTAGGTCTTCCTGCCGGGCCTGTTCAGGAGCATGGTGGGAGTGTGGACGCACATGAAGTGAACCGAGTCCGGGCGAAGTTGGC
>NZ_JBSFVT010000045.1:0-18570 GCF_053592455.1 Streptomyces sp. NPDC002676
TTCGGATCCAGGTGAGCCATCAGGCCCAGGAATATCCCTCCAATTCCTCCCGGCTGAGCCGGGGATACAACAAGGCGCCTCGTGGCGCACATGCACCGCTCGACGGTGTTGCGCTGTTTGTATGCCGCTCGGTCGAGGCGAGGTGGGCGGCCGCCCCGGCTGCCCCTTCGTAGCCGGTGGGCCTGTTGGTCCGCCGGGACGGGAATCACCGCGCGGATACCGCGCTTGTGCAGGTGCTCGCGAATGGCGCGTGACGAATACGCCTAATGGGACGGGAAGGGCGGTAAGCGAGCTGGGTTCCTCACGCTCCCAGGAAGAGGAACCGGGGACGCGGAGCCGGCTTTCAGGGCGCGAGCCGAGCCGTGAGTATGCCCGGGACCGCAGAGTCCTTTGACAAGACGAGGCCGCTTCGCGCCCATCGGTGTACGTCGAGATGTTCAGGATGAGGCACAGTTCCGTCGGCAAGAGCGCGGTATCGGTCATGTGAGTGCAGGCAGGGGCGCCTTTGGTCGTTGCACTGCCTGTCGGTTCCGGTCGCGGTTCGCTGCTTGGCAGTCCGAGCCGGTTGTACGGATCACCTCTCACTCCTGCCGTGAGCGCACAGCTCTGAAGCAGACCGAGGGCCGCATGACTCGCTGGGGTTGCGAACGGCTGGTGGGATGACGTGCCTTGAGCACTTCCATCAGGGAGTACGCGCGCCCTGCACAGGCTCTGAACTGGAAAAAGAGTTGTGACTAAGGAGGGCTTGATGGAGATCGCCGGGTTATCGACACCCGTGTTCTGCGGGGTGGACTGGGCCGAAGACCACCACGACATCGCGCTGGTCGACGCAGGTGGAAAACAACTCGTCAAAGCACGGATCACCGACGATGCGGCAGGGTTCGCCCAGCTCACAGCCCTGCTGACCCAGCACGGTGATAGCGAGGACGCTCCGATCCCCGTGGCGATCGAGACCTCCCGAGGACTCCTCGTTGCCTGCCTGCGAGCAACCGGCCGACCGGTCTTCGCGATCAATCCGCTGGCGGTCGCACGCTACCGGGACCGTCACTCTGTTACCCGGAAGAAGTCCGATGCCGTGGACGCCGCGGCCCTGGCGAACATCCTGCGGACCGACATGGCCGCCCACCGGCCGCTGCCTGCGGATTCCGAACTCGTACGGGCCATCGCCGTACTCGCACGGGCCCAGCAGGACGCCGTCTGGGACCGCGGCCAGGCCCACAACAAGCGTTCACAACTGCGCGAGTTCTATCCGGCGATCCTGACCCGCCGGCGTTTGCAGGCGCTGCTCAAGCAGGCCGGCCGAGTCCGCGGCATCCAGGCCGAAGCCGACAGGATCCATGAGGTCTTCCAGCGGGACTATCTTCACCAGCTTCCGCAAGTCGAATCAGCTCTTGGTCAGCAGACAGCCGCTCTACTCCGGCAGCTGAACACTGCCTGTCACAACGCGGACCAGCTCGAAGAAGCCACCGCCCAGGCCTTCGACGAACACCCGGATTCACCCATCATCCGCAGCTTTCCCGGCCTCGGATCCTTAACCGGCGCCCGTGTCCTCGCAGAGATCGGCGACGACCGAACCCGCTTTGCGAACGCCAGCTCGCTGAAGGTCTACGCCGGAAGCGGCCCCGGTCACCCGGGCCAGTGGCAAAAGCTGCGTGGTCATGAGCCGACGGGTCAAGAACCAGTGCCTGGCCGCCGCCGGCTACGTGTGGGCCTTCGTCTCCCTCGCCAAGTCACCAGGCGTCAGGGCCCACTACGACCGCCGCAGAGAAGCCGGCGACCGCCACGTCGCGGCACAGCGAAACCTGTTCAATCGCTTCATGGGCGTGCTCTTTCACTGCCTCCAGAACGGCTACGTCTACGACGAAGCGACCGCCTTCCCGAACCAGCAGCCGACACAACTCTCCGCCGAAGCAGCTTGACTCTTATCCGCGTGGGATGTCTTGTCCGCGGCGACCGCGTCGGGGCGGGTGCGGGGGCGGCCCACCGGCCCGCGCACCTTGATGCGTTCCAGAACGGCGGTGAAACGGGGACTGTCGGCGGCCTGGCCGGGCGTGAGGACGAAGGACAGCGGATGGCAGCAGCGGTCCGCCGACAGGTGCACCTTGCTGGTCAACCTGCCACGGGAACGGCCCAGTTCGGCGTCGCGGAGACGGGCCTTGCGACGCCGGCGCAGACGCCGACGCTCCTCACGGGCCTCGTCCGGCGCCTCGTCCCGGTCGACTATCGAGGCGTTCTGCCCCTTTGGAGAAGCCCCTTTTCCTCGGCGACGGCCTTATCCAGCGTCTCCAGCAGTTCCGGGTCCAGCATCATCCCGGCGGCGTGGTGCTGGGGCCGGGCAGACATGGCGTCCACGCTCACCAGCCCGAGCTCCGCCTGCCCCCGGGCGGCGGCCTCAGCGATCACCGCTTCCATCAGCGCCTGGAAGACCCCGCACCGGCCCACAGGTGGAACCGCCCGTAGACGGTGGACCAGGACCCGTATTGCTGGGGCATGTCCCGCCACGGACTGCCCGTACGGAACCGCCACATCACGCCGTTCACCAGTCGCCGCAGGTCAGGAATCGGACCGCGCTCGCCCAGTGGCAGCAACGGCTCAATCACCGCCCACTCGTCGTCCGTGAGATCATCCCGAGCCATCGCGCCTGTCTACCGCCCCGGATCCAGCCAGGGCAGCAGAACGTCGAGACTCGTGATCCGAACTCGGTAAACGCCTAAGAGTGCGCGCGGACCCACACCTGCCTATCCTGAATCTGCGGTGTCTTCCTCGCGTCCAGAAGAAGGGGATGCGGCGTAATGGGCAGCGGCGTATGGCTATCCCGAGACCCGAGACACCCGCACAGCCGAGATGCCTACTGTCAGGAGCGGGCATGGCTGATCGCGCAACGATGGAGCGTATCTGGGAAGCCCACACCGCCGGCGAGTTCGTGGCGCAGGACGTGGAGGCTACGATGGCCACGATGGACGACGACCCCATCGTCGTCCATGTGCCGACCGCCATGGGCGGTAGTGGGTACGACGGCGTCAAGGACTTCTACGCACGCTGGTTCATTGGACGGAACCCGGACGATTTCAC
Organism: Streptomyces sp. NPDC002676; assembly: GCF_053592455.1. Taxonomy (NCBI): domain Bacteria; kingdom Bacillati; phylum Actinomycetota; class Actinomycetes; order Kitasatosporales; family Streptomycetaceae; genus Streptomyces; species Streptomyces sp. NPDC002676. Next base: position 3,073 of record NZ_JBSFVT010000045.1, read on the forward strand.
TGTGCGTTCGATATCCCGCACGGTGGGAGACGACAGCCTCGTAGACGAAATGATCGTGTCGTTCACCCACGACATCGAGGTGCCCTGGATTCTGCCTGGATTGGCACCCACCGGGCAGCAGGTCCGTATACCGGTCATCGCCGTCGTGGACTTCCGAGGCCCGCGTGTGCGGAGCGAGCGCATCTACTGGGATCAAACGGCGGTGCTCGCGCAGACGCAGTTGCTGAACGACGACATCGTCCGGCGCCTGCCCGTGGTCACCACACCGTTGGACGTACTGGACGGCAGGGTCCCCCTCAACCAGCTGACGTCGCCCCGCCTCGATGTCGAACCGTGAAGGTCAATCCCCTCGAACCCGGAACCGGTCGTAGATCGTCGACCAGCATCCGTACCGGCGCGGAACGTCGGGCCAGGGCTCCCCGTACGGAACCTCCACATCACCGCATTGAAGTAGGTAGCTGCGCAGGTCAGGGATCGACCCACGTTCGCCCAACGGCAGATGCGGCTCGATCAACTCCCATCGGCATCAGTCACATCACCACGCGTCACAGATCGTTCCTGCAGCAGCCGGAAGTCTCCTGGGAGCCGAAGCAGCCCACCAGTGATCTGAACTCAGAACAGGCCTAGCGCGGACGTGGGCGGAGTCGAGGACGGCACATGAGAGATCGAGAAGGCCGGCGTCGCCGAGTCGGTGCAGGATCTCCTCGTGGAGCTGCCCCCAGACTCCGGCCCTCGGCCAGATCAGGAAGCGCCGGTGGGCCGTCGACTTCGATATCCCGAAGCAGGGTGGTAGAGCCCGCCAAGCGCACCCGCTGACCAGGACGTAGATGATGGCCGCGAACAGCGTCTCATCAGGAGTGTCCTGCGTCCCGCCGCCCTGTGGCCGCACCTTCGACAGTGGGATAAGCAGTTCTGCGGTCTCCCACAACCCGTCCGGAACAATCCAACTCCACCTACCCCGCCCCATACCGAGACCAACGACGCCTCACCACATAGGACACGCTCTTAGTACTCCAGCCATAAATCGTGGTCTTCACGTTCGAGTGGCTTGCCGCCGGTAGTGGCTGGTCTGGGATCGGGCCTGGTGGCGGCGTCGCCAGTCGGACCAGCCGAGCCGGTGGACCGGGTCAAAGGCGGGCCGGATGACGAGCGTGATGAACAGCCGTTGGATCTCGTTGCAGGTGAGCGGTATGAGGGCGTCTGGTGCGGGATCGCGGTCGTGTTCGTTCGCGCGGACGACGGCGAGGAAGGCGTGCGCGAGCATGGCCAGGGTGACCCAGCGGGACCAGGACGGGTAGCGGCGGACCTGGTGCTCGTCCAAGGCCGCCAGGCCCTTGCCGGACTGGAAAAACTCCTCGATCCGCCACCTTGATCCAGCGACGCGCACCAGGGTGGTTAGCGGCACTGCGGCGGCTGGCGAGTAGCAGCGGCAGTACGCGAGTTCGCCGGTACTGCGGTTGCGGCGGATCAGCAACTGCCGGCTCCCGGGCCGGAGGTCGGTGAGGTCGATGACGGCCCAGTCGTAGAAGCGGTGGCCCTTGGCTCCGCTCCCTGCGGACAGCTTCTGTCAGGCCCTCTTGGGCACCTTCCTGGCCAGCGTGTCCGCGCGGAACTTCCCGGCGCCTGTGGTGACTTCGTGCGAGCAGGCCACCGCGAGGACGTAGCCGGTGCCGCGTTCTTCCAGCGCGGCGCGTAGCGTCGGGTTGCCGCCGTAGACCTCGTCTCCCGCGACCCAGGCGGCCCGGTGGCCGGCGTCCAGGAATCGGGTGACCATGCGGGCGGCAAGCTGCGGTTTGGTCGCGAATTCGGTCTTGTCACCGAGTCCGGCGGCCCGGCAGCGGTCGGGGTCCGAGGTCCAGGAACGCGGAACGTACAGTTCCCGGTCTACCGCGGCGTGTCCGTGGTGGCCGGCGTAGACGAGACAGACGGCGACCTGCGCGTTCTCGATCCTGCCCGCGGTGCCGGTGTACTGGCGCTGGACACCGACGGTGTCGGTGCCCTTCTTCACGTCGCCGGTCTCGTCGACCACCAGAACCGCCTGGTCGCCCCGCAGATGCTCCACCACGTAGGCCCGCACGTCGTCGCGGACCTGGTCGGCGTCCCACTTGGCCCGCCCGAGCAGGTGCTGCATGCCGTCCGGGGTGCTCTCTCCGGCCCACTCTGCGATGGTCCAGCAGTTTTTGCGCGGCAGGTCCGACAGCAGCCCGAGCACCAACCGCCCGACCCGACGTCGGGGTTCGACCCGTGCGAACCGGCCCGCGATCTGGGCCATCAGGCCCTCGAACGCCTCGTGCCAGCGGGCAGGGTCTACGCTGTGACCTGTGGCCACCGCATGATCTTCAGTCTTCACACACCGATGATCAACGGTGGCCGCACCCGTCTCCACAGCGCGTCAGGGTCGCGCAGCGTCTGTCTGCCGTCATGTGTCTGGAGGACTTGTGCAACGTGGCGAAGTCTGGTGGGTCCAGTTCGACGAGCGGAGGTTGGTCGTACTGCTGTCGGGAGACGACACGTCCGGGATCCGGGTGATGCAGGTCGTCGCTCCGGCGGGCGTCGACATCAGCGGTCTGGGCATCGAAGTGACGGTCGGCGCCGGTGAAGGACTGCCGTTCGAAGGCGTGCTGCGGCTCGCGTTCCCGCGTCCAGGCTTCACCCCGTGCACGTGGCTGACCACTGTGTCCCGGGACGACCTGATAGAACGGGCGGCCGTCCTGTCCTCCGTGAAGCTCAGCGAGATTGACGACGCCCTCCGACTCGCTGAACAAGCGCAGGAGCGGACCCCGGCCACGACCGCGAGGCTCAGCGAGATGAGGGATGCCCTCCGTCTCGGTGAACTCGGGTAGACGGAGAAGGAGCCGACGCCCGCGACGGCGTGGGCGATCTCGGGCGAGATGATCGACGCTGGCCACCTGCTGCCTCGGCGCCCCTCACCACCGAGATCACGATCGACGGCTGGAGTATTAGAACGTGAACTCGGGAGTCCCGGTGACATCGGGTCCAGTGCGGACGCGATAGCTGATCTCCTGGCCCACAGGTCCCGAGGTACGAATACTCCCCCACGGGATTGTCTGACCCCTCTTGAGGGCGGTGAAGTTCTGGTCTTCGACGATGTCGATATTGACAGCGTTCAGCTTCCGGCTCAGGGCGAGGGTGTCGCGGGGTTCGCGGATCTCGACGGTGGCCGGTCTTCCCACCGAAATGTGCAGCACCTCCAACCCGCTGTTTCCAATGGTTGTGCTCTTGTCCCGAACGGCCACGGCGACACCTCGTTCCCACAGCGGGACAGGCCTCGCAGCCAGGCCGCGAGGCGGGCTTACTCATGTGCTGTGGATCGTAACGGGCGTCGGAAAGTACTGGAGCGACCCGACATGGACCACTTGTTGAGGATCACCCGCATCGACGCAATGGGGGTGTTCGCCGACGGTCGGTGTGAGGGCACGGCCTTTTCCACCATAAGACCGTGTCCTATGTGGTGAGGCGGACGTTGACTTGGCATGGGGCGGGGAGCGTGGAGTCGGATTGTTCCGGACGGCTTGTGGGAGATCGCCAAGCCGCTGATCCCGGAGCAGCGAGCGCGGCCGCAGGGCGGCGGAACGGTGAACACTCCTGATGAGCCGCTCTTTGCGGCCATCATCTACGTGCTGGTCAGCGGTTGTGCCTGGCGTGCGCTGCCGCCGTGCTTCGATGTCTCGAAGTCGACTGCCCACCGCCGGTTCCTGATCTGGTCTCGTGCTGGGGTGTGGGGCCGGCTGCACCAGGCCGTGGTCCACAAACTCGCAGCCAAAGAGCTGCTTGACCTCTCCCGCGTGGTCCTCGATACCGCCCACGTGAGGGCGAAAAAGGGGGCGAACTCGCAGGTCCGAGCCCCGTGGACCGGGGTAGGCCAGGTTCCGAGATGCATGTCCTGTCCGACCGGTCGGGACTGCCTCTCGTGGTCGGTATCTCAAGTGGCAACACCCATGACAGCCAGGGGCTCAAGCTCGTGATCGCCGGAGTCCAATCGAGACACGACCCCGATCGGGGCCGACATTACAAGCCCCGCAAGCTCCACGTCGACAAGGCGTATGACCAGCCCGACCTGCGTAAATGGGTCCGAGGCAAGCGAATCGGCGTACGCATCGCCCGCAAGGGCATCGAATCCAGCGAGCGGCTGGGGCGTCACCGTTGGGTGATCGAACGCACCATGTCGTGGCTGTCCGGCTACCGCCGACTCAGTCCCCGCTACGAACGAAACCCTTGCAACTACCTGGGCTTTCTGGGGCTCGCAGCCGCACTCTGCTGCGACAAGCGATAGGTCCGCCTCACCACATAGGACTCGAAGGCCTTCGACGGGGACATCACCTTCGGCACCGGGTGGAGCGCCTCGTCCCCGTCGGTTCCCCAGACACTGACCGTGGAACTCACCGACACGCACGACCTCGACGGGATACGCATCCACTGGGGCAAGGACAGCAGCTGGTACACCTTCGACCTGCAGACCTCCGGCGACGGAGCCACCTGGAACACGGTGTTCTCCGGCCTGACACGGCCAGGCCAGTACACCCTTCCCGAAGTCTTCACCGCGACGAATGTGTGACAAATCCGTATCGCCGTCACCCAGGTCGCCGGAGGCGGCGCGCAGACCGTCGCCGGCATCGCGGAGGTGATTCTCTACGGCGCACCGGTGTAGAGGCGCTGACGCGAGGTGGCCGCACAGCAGAGCCGCCCGGCCACCTCCAGTGAAGAAGTTCATTGGTGCAGTGCTGGCTGCCGCGTTCGCCGTTACCGCGTTCGTCGCGGTGGGGGCGGCTGTAACGGGCGGTGGGGCCAGCGTGCAGGCCGGCAACATCAGCAGCCGTCCGTAACCAGGGGGACGCTCAGGCCGCCCAGGCGCGGGTGTGGTGGCGTGGTGTGGCGGAACGGCTCCCTGGGCCGGGCGTGAGGCGGCGGCCGGGGGTGAGAGGGCGTCAACCTCGTGTCGCCCGGTGGTGGATGGACGTTGCTTCCGAGAGTCACGCTAATACGGACAAGAAGTAGCAGCCGTCGCGTATCGCCCATGGCTTCTTCACTTGGGCTGCACGGTGTGGGTGTGCGGCCGGCTGGCCTCACACCAGAACCATACCCCCCGGGGGTGGCTGCGGCTATGGCCGTGGTGCTCGGGGTGTGCATACGACCGTGAAGGGGGACCTCATGTCCGCTTCTGTGATCGCCCGACGCGTCCCCGCTACCGCTGCCGTGGCTGCCGCTTGCGTGGGGGTGGTGGCGTTGCCGGCGTCGGCCGCCGACCATCACCCGGGCCGCGATCGTCCCGGGTGTACATCAGCGCCGTGCGGTACGACTCGCCGGGCCGGGAAAACCGCTCGAACCGGTCGCTGAACAAGGAATGGGTGGACATCACCAACACCACCTGGCGGGCGGTGAACCTGGACGGCTGGACGCTGTCGGACGAGGCGGGCCCACCTACACCTTCCGCCATTACTGGCTGGACGGCGGCACGACGGTCCGCGTCCACACCGGCGAAGGCCGTGACACCCGCACCGACGAGTACCAGGACCGCCGCCACTACGTGTGCGACAACGACCACGACACGGCAACGCTGCGCAACGACCGGGGTCGCTTCATCGGCGACGCCTCCTGGGGCCGTTGGCCCGTGTGGCCCGTGCATCGCTGACGTCGTCCCCCTGGCGGCGCTGATCACCGAGTAACTCTTCCGAGCCCCGCAGGGGACCCGGCGGCCAGCAACGTGATCGCCCAGCTCCTGGAGGCTATGACCACACGGGGCCGCCTGGCTAAGGCTGTTCCAGTTCGCCCAGGCCCATCACCCGTAGCGCATGGTTGGCCATCTCCAGATGACCGGTCGCGTTGGGATGCGCCGCGTCGTCCAGCCACGGGATCGGGTCCGCCGTGCCATGGTGCGCGAGCCAGTGCGCTTCGTGGTCGGCGAGCAGCGCGCCAGTCTCCGCGGCGAGCTCCCGTACCGCCTGGCAGTACGCAGGCATGGCCGCACGCCGCTCGCGGCCCGAGAAACTGACCAGCACCGGGGTGTGCAGCACGATCTGTGTGCCTTCACCGACGCCGTCGATGATTTTGCGCATCGCGTCGCAAAAGGCGGGCAGCCCGGCCTCGCCGGCGAGGCAGTCGTTGGTGCCGAGCGAGACGGACAGCACATCGGGCTGAAAGCGGCCGATCAGCCACTCATGTGCTCCGAGCACGTCACCCGCACTCCATCCGGAGACGCCAGAGTTGACCACGACATCCGTGAGCCTGCCCAGCTGCCACCCCACCCGCTCGTGCACATGCTCGACCCAGCCACGTGCACCGTGGGTGTGCAGCACGCCCCGGGTGATGCTGTCTCCGGTCGCCACCCAGGTCATGGGCGTGTCGGCCAGCCGAATCATGATGTGTTCCCTCCCGCCTCCGCCGCCGCGCGCCCTGCTGAGCGCGGCGTCCCGTCGATCGGCCATGCTGCCTTCCCAAGATCACTTGCGCAACGCCCGCGCGACGACGGGGGAGTCGCCGACGAGACCGCTACCGAGGCCACGGGGCTCCCCTGGGCGCTTACGACTTCGGCCACCTGTGGGGATGGCTGCGTCGGCGGCGGGTCGTCCCACGCATCGCCCCCGCGGCGTCGAAGCCTCCAACCGTCAAGGCCGATACCGTTGGGTGGTCGAGCTGACCATGTCCTGGCTGAACGGCTGCTGTCCCCCGCACCGCCGATACGAGCATCGGCGCCGGGCCCGGCCGCGCTGCGCTTCGAGGTCGCCTTTGATGTCCGCTGCCAAGGGGACGGCAGAGGCGGGGAGCCCATGGTGGGTCGCTGGTCCGTGCATCGGTCCGGGCAGTCGGTGAACCCGCCCAGCGAGATCCTTCCGGCCCCACGGACAGACGACGGCACACGGGATTCCGCCCGGTGCCGCCGGCCCGGCAGCGGCTACGACCGGGGGAGGGGAAGTGCAGTTCGCCCCGCGGCTTCGGACTGCCCGATCGGCATAGGGGGTGCTGAGGGGGCGGGCGATGCCATCGCACCGATTACGTGATCGAGTTCGCGCATTATGCTCGTCGCCGCGTCACGGACCCGCGCAGGTACATCGCCCCGTTCCGCGACAAGCCGGTGGTAGATCGGAGCGTCTTGGAACATGTGGTCCCGTCCTGTGATGATCATGACTAGTACGGGTGCCGAGTCTAGCGCTGTGACCGCATAGGCACGTCACGTTGCTGCGCGTTTCAGGTCCGGGGTAGGTGTCGTTCGCTACGGTCCCTTCGTCGGGCGGCATTCGCCACCGACGCGGCCTGGGTGCGGCGTTGGCTGGCCGACGGCGTGTTGCCGACGGCCCTTCGAGCGGACGACGGTGAGCGGGTGTCACTGCTTCAGAGGGTGTGGCCTGCAAGGTGTAGGGCTTCCTGCTCCCTCCGGGCTGTGCCTGCCGTATCGCTCGGCCGGCAGCCGGGCCTCCCGGTGCCACGGAGTTCCGACAGTGTTCTCATCTGCCTGACCAGAGCGACGCCCCCCCGTAACGCTGCCATCTGCGACGGCAGCGATGGCAGCAAGTGCACCAGCCGCTCATGCCGCCCGAGCCCGGACGATCCCGGGGCCCGTCGAGTAACTGGGGGACTCGGGGGCGGCGTTCAGCGTCCGGCTTGCCGAGACAGGGTCGCTTGCGGCGGCGGCGATCAGTTGTCGAGCGGTCTCCCGTACCAGGCGCTCCTCATGCAGCAAGGGTGGCCAGGGCCGTCGTGAGGCGGCTGGTCTTGCCGACGGCAGCCGACCCGATGTACGCATCACCCTCGCCGACGAGGAGATCGCTGGCGTGCTGGCCGCCTGGCTCGATCAGCGGTAGACACGGACCGGCTACTGCTCGATCTCGTAGCGGCTGGCCTCGGTGGCTTCGGCGTGCGCGGTGATGGCCGCCTGCACCACCTCGGGAGTCCGGCGATCTTCGCGCGTTCCTCCTCGGCGGACCGCTCCAGGTTGATCAGCTCATCGGGGACCTCTGCCACGGCGCGGATCCTAAGCAGCGAGTGCGATAGGCCGACGATCGGACTTGCCGCCCGATTGGATAGAGCCGCACGCGCCCCGCTCGCGCAGGCCTGGGACTGCGGCGCCCCGTCTGGACAGCGAAACGGTCAGAGTGCGAATGCGCCGCTGGTCCCGGCACCCCGGCGGAACCGTCGTCGTCATCGTCATGCCTGCTACGTGCCCCACAGGTCCCAAGCCGTATCCGGTCATCGGGTCGGCTGCCTGCCGCTCGGCTGGCCGGCCGTGCCTGCTGGCGCGGTCCTCGGCGGCCAAGGATGTCGAGATACTGGTGCTCCGGCACCAACTGGCCGTCCTGCAGCGCAGCAGCCCCAAGCCCGCCTTCAAGGGCTACGACCGCGCGGTGCGCTTGCTCCAACTGTTGAGGCTGCTTGTCAGCCCACGTACCGTGCTGCGCTGGCACGCGAGGCTGGTCGCGAAGAAGTGGACCTATCCGCATCAAGGCCCGGGCCGCCCGGCCAAGCCCGAGGTCGGGGAGCCGCTTCCGCGGGTCAGCGTCCTATTACCTGGGCGGTAATCGCGTGGCAGGGCGGAGCGCGGCAAGGTGAAGGCATCGGGTTTCGGGCCGGCGCACTCCGGCTCGGGACCCGAGCCAACTGAGCCGATTGCAAAGCCACTTCACCGTAAAGGAGTCCCGTCATGTCGATCTACACCGCCGCCGTCGCCCGCTACTTCGAGGCGTGGAACGCCACCGACGCCGAGGCGCTCGCCAAGGCCGTGGCCGCGGCGTGGACCGAGGACGGCACCTACACCGACCCGCTGGCCGACGTGCGCGGCCACGAGAAGATCGCCGAGGTGATCCGGGCGGCGCACGAGCAGTTCCCCGGGTTCGAGTTCAGGTCGGCCGGTGACGTGGACGGCAACCATCACATAGCCCGCTTCAGCTGGGAGTTGGTGTCCACCGTCGACGGCTCGGCGCCGGTCGCCGGCTCGGACGTGGTGATCCTTGCCGAGGATGGCCGGATCACCTCCGTCCTCGGCTTCCTTGACCGGCTCCCAGCAGCATGAGTTTTCGCCCGGGAGGCGATCAGCGAGGACCTGCCCTCCATCCCCTGCGGCGTGTCGGCCCGCTGCACCGCAGGCAGGCGGCCGTCGCCTGATCGCCCGTGGCGCCCCAGTGCCCGCGGAGACCGAATGAGTCCTTGGGTGCGGGCCCCGGATGCGGCCCGCGCGACCGGGAGTTCCCGGCGTTGGTGGTATCGGTGGGCGCGGATGGAGACGGCGGTCTTGGCGGTTTGCTGAAGGGGTTACAGAGGCGCCAACTCCACCCTGCCTGTAAATCGGCCACCCACTTGATCGGCGAGCCAATGGACGCGGGCGGTCTGGTCGCCGTTCCGGTTCCGGACGTGCACGTGGACGGTGTGGTCCTGTGACGGCTCGTCCTGGTAGAGGTCCCGGGAATTCACGGTCAGTGTGAGGTATGCGTACTTCTGCGAGATCTCCTCCAGTCCCGCTTCGGGAACCGCAGGCCATGCGTCCAGATCCCACCGAACAGCCGCAGGATCTGGCCCCAGAGCGGCGATGAAGGGCTCAGCTCGGTCCAGCGGACGCCCCCAGTCGAACACTCGGATCGGCAGGCAGTCTGCAGGGTTGTCGCCGGCCTCCGACGAACCGTGCTCCTTGCCAGCCGACGCCCACCATTCGAGGTCAGGCAGTACGCGACGTAGTTGCACCAGGACATCCGGCGACCTGATCACGGCTTCGAAGTCGACCTCTGCCTGACCGATGTCTGCCCTGCCCAGCAAGGTACGAACCGCACGTATCGCTTCAGACAGGTCGGCGGTTGTGAGGACAGCAGCCGCAGCAGAATTACTCATCCCGGAACCATAAGACGGCACTCACAGACCGGCCTGAGCGGGTTCTGACCTGCCTCGCACTTGTCAGGACTGGAGCCACACCGTAGGCGACGCTGCGGTGACGGTGCGATGGCGTCCGGGTCCCGAAAGGGACACAGGCCCTGGCCGGGGCCGCTGGCCTTGATGTTGAACAGGTAGCGGCCCAGGAAGTTGATATGCCGGTCCTTGAGCGGGGAGAGCCGGGCGACGTCCTCGTCCTTGATGTCGTGGCCCTCGGCGCGGAGCTGGGCGACGGCGGCGTCCAGGTAGCGGGTGTTCCACAGGACCACGGCGTTGAGGACGAGTCCCAGACTGGCCAACTGGTCCTCCTCCCCGTCGCGGTACGCCTGGCGGATCTCGCCCCGGCCGCCGTGACAGATCGCGCGGGCGAGGCGGTGGCGGGACTCCTGCACGGTCAGCTGCCGGTTCATCAGCCGCCGGTACGATGGTGGTTTCGGTGTGTTTGCGGGGGACTTGGACGTTTCCTTCACGTTGGTAGTGCTGGCGTGCGGCGATGAGGTTGAGCCCCACCGGTCGCCCTGGCTGCGGCGCGGCTGAGGCTCCTCGTCTTCGGCCGCGGGCTCGATGGCAAGGCCGTGTTCGCACATCCACTGCTGCACGGTGGTGAGCTTGTTCCAGCCGAGTCGCACCGACCGTACCCATCGTCCGAGGTCCTCGCCCTGACGCACAACGTTGCCCGGTTCGGTCCGCAGCTTCCGCTGGCCTCCAGGTGCAGCCGGACCAGATGGAAGGCACCTGCCACTCCACCGGCCAGGCCGGGCACCAGGCGGGGTCGATGCCCTCCATTTGCTCGCGCTGCTCCTCCGACAGCGCGCCGGCCGACGACTGAACCGGTAGGCCCTGGGCACGCCTCAGCGCGTGCTGCTTGGTCTTGCCACTGCGTGGAGGCGCAGGGTGATGAACTGCCATGGTGGGGTCGCGGTGCCGTGGACCGTGCAGTCGTTGTCTGTGGAGGTGATGGAGCGGTAGGCCGTCGTGAGCGTGGGGTTGTGAGGTGGTGGATCCACGGGCTGCCAGGGCGCTTCCTGCCAGGGCGCATCGAATTGGGGAGCGGGGCCGGTTGGGGCGTTCACGGCGGTGAAGAAAAGGTCACCTTCAGTACACAGTGGCAGGTCGCCAATGTTGATGGATTCGGTGCTGGTGCTGGTGTCCGATTCGGCGGCGGTCCAGTGGTCGATGTCTGATTCGGCCACGGTCCAAGGTCCGGCGGCGGTGATCCCCCGGAATGCGTCGACAGCGGTGTGGGCGACGGTGGCTCTCGGCCAGCGAATGGTGATCTGATCGAGTGTGTCCAGCGGCCTGGCACGGACGACTGCGAAGAGCAGCAGGCGGCCGTGGTCGCTGATGTGCCCGGCCGGCCGGTAGGTGTTGCCGGCTGTGTCGGTCACGGTGACCGCACCTGAGCCCGCACCGGTGAGGGCGACGGTGACGATCAGCGTCTCGCCGCGGGCGACCGCGTGCAGCACCTGCAGATCGGCCCCGGTGGTCGACGGACCGTAAGGCGATGTGAAGTCGCTGTTGCCGATCCGGGCGGCATAGGCAGCCCTGCTCGTGCTCCGGGAGACGCGCGGGCCGTGGTCGTGGTGGGACGTCAGCGCGGGCAGCGGGCCCCGATCGGAGGAGAGCGCGGTGACCGTCAGCAGGGCGGTGAGCAGGATGTAGAGTGCCGCAGGTCTTCTCCCACGCTCGTGTCTGGCCTGATGGCCGCTGGTCTCGCCCTTTGGAAGCGTGTCCGGCTCCTCTGGCGGGACGACTGCGGGATGCGGATCGTCACTGCGGGTGGGTGCCGTCGTGGCAGGAGCGGTCGGTAACTCGGCGTCAACGGACCCCGTCAGAGCCGGTGGTAACGCCTGACGGGCAAGGCGAAGAAGTTCCTCGCCTTCGTCCTGTGGCAGGCCGAGTGCCGTGGTCAGCAGCCGCAACGTTTCACGTCGGGGCCGGGCAACCCTGCCCTGCTCGAGGTCACGGATGGCCCGCACGCTCAGCCCCGAGCGTTCGGCGAGCTCCTCCTGCGTCAGCCCGGCCCCGCTGCGCCGGGCCCGTAACAGCGCTCCGAATCCGCCCTCGCTCATCACGCCCCCCGCCGGATGGTCCAGATCTGCGCAGGTGAGTACATCACAGGGATATCCGCCGGTGAAACTGCCGGTCTTTCTTCCGGCCGTTCTGCCTGGTCACCGCCGTGGGGGCTGTGGACGATCGGCATCAGAAACCTCGACGAAAGGAACCAACGCATGCGTCGCTCACCCGGGCCAGTCCCCGTGGTGTGAGTGTGCGCAGGAAGGCCCAAGTCGCTGTCTCGGCCCTCGCCCAGGCGGGCGCCGGGCCGGAGACGGCGCGACCTGCGACCACTGGTAAGCAGTCAGCCGCTGTGGTGCCCCTGCAGCCGGGGGCACCGCGGCGATGCACCGACACGAGAGGGCGGGACGTGGAGAAGAAGATAATCAGCGGGCGGATCGGGGCGCTGCTATCAGCGCTTGTAGCCGTAATTGGGTTCAGCGTTATGGACGCTGGCAGTGCGCGTGCTGACGGCGGCACCATCCACCACATCCAGCACGCCATCGGCGGCTCCTGCTTGGACAGTAATGCAGGGGGGTCCGTTTACTTCAATCCCTGCCAGTCCGGCAACATCTACCAAGAATGGCGCTTCATCTGGGTTAAAACAGGCCTCTGGCATATCCAGGACGTGAACACCGGGCTATGCCTGCGAGTGGATTACCAATGGGGCCTCGGAACGACCTCAGCGTGTGGTAACAACGATATGGGCGTGCTGTGGCAGCTCTGGAATGGGGACCATCAGTTCGAAAATGGGGACAATTTCGCCTGTCTCGACGGAAATCTCAGTCGCCCTTATCAGACTAGGGGTACCTGCGTAGCGAGCAACATATACCAGACCTGGAATCTGATCAATATCTAGAAAGGGTATATCGGGCGGCCGACATTCTGTGTGTCGGCCGCCTTCGTGTTCAACACTGCCGAGAAGGGCCGGCTCAGCCACGACTGACGTTGTCGCCGTGATGTCGTCAGGGTGAGGCCGGTTTCGGCGAGGCATCCGTTGATGAGGTTGCTGCGGTACCGGATCTGGCGGAGACCGTGTCGGAGCGTGCTGATGAGGTGGCCGGAGTCGGTGAAGGCGGTGTTGACCTGGCTGTTGCGCCGCAGCAGGGACCAGATGCCCTCGACGGGGTTGAGGTCCGGTGCGTAGGGCGGCAGGAAGTAGCAGGTGATCCAGTCGTGGGTGTCGATGAACTCCCGCAGTCGGCGGTCCTTGTGGACGTTGAGGTTGTCCCATGGCCCAGCGTCGGTTTCCCCCTCACCGGGTTCGGTGCACCCGGAACAGCCATACGGGCCCGGGCGTCTTCCCGTGCGACGCGGTCCCACAAGATCGCGCGCACCCACAGGAATCGCCACCAGCGCGGCAGGTCGTTGCCGTACGACCGCAACGTGGATGCAGGGGTGTCCGCGGCCAGCAGGTCCCGGAGGTACAGGGCGGCGGGCTCGATGACCGTTCCGTCCTGATCGAGCAGCCGGTACGGCTCCCAGGGATCGTCAGTCTTCAAGAGGCAGCCCGTATCGGGCAGGACGAGATTCTCCACACTGCGTGTGGGATCACCGAGTTGACCCATGCCAGGAAGCTAGCAGAAACAACTTCTGAGCTGCGAAGACGCCAAATCTAGTTCAGTCAACAGCTCGACATCACCGGCTGGACAGAAGACGAGATCGACACCGGTGTCTCCCTCCAGACGGACCTCGGGCGGTTCGGCGCCGGCGGCCGGGCGATGTGCGACCCGCGCCCCGGCAACCGGCGCTGCGACTGGTCCGGCGACATCCCCTGAACTGCTCTGCGCCGATGCGACGCCCGGTCAGCTTCGCGAGCCGAGGCCATGGGACGATCTTCGCCGAGATGAGCAGGCAGCAGGGGGCGGAGATGCAGTACATCGTGCACGAGGACCCGGTCGGGCGGGCCGAGAGCAACTACATCGCCCAGGCCGATCTGGCCCCCTTCGACCTCGACGGGCAGATCGAGCAGCTGTGGCTCCTACCCGAAGAGGACGGCACATACGCGGTGGCCTGCATCCCCTTCATGGCCTACGGCCTCGCTCTCGGAGACCGGGTCCGTCTCTCACGGGCATTTCGCGTGGTCGAAGTTGTCCAAAGGAGCGGACACCGCGTCCTGCGCACACTGCTCAGGCCGAGCGCGGACGCCGAACGACTTGGCCGCAGCATCAACCTCATCAAGAACTCGATCAAAGAATCCGGACTACTCAGCGAATGGCACGGGGAGCGCTTCGTCGCCATCGACGTGCCTCCCGGCACCGACATGAGCCTGCTGTTCGCCCTGCTGCAACGGGAAGTCGACGAGGCGGGCGCCTTCTGGGAATGGGCCGACGCTATGCCGTTCGCGACCAGGCGGAGCTGACCGCGCCGCGCCCTGGTAGCCGCCGTCGGCGATGGTGGGTGTCTTGCCCACCGCTGCGGCGACACCCGACTCGGACTACGCCTTGCAGTCGTTGCGGTTACCTGGAACGGGCCGGCCGACGGCGACGACCAGGCGGGCGTCGGCGTCGATGACCACCTGGTGGTTGGTTGAGTAGCGATACTTCTTCGACTGCTCCGCCACTTGGTGGTCGCGAGTCGGCAGCAGGGTCCCTTCCGTGATGAGCACAGTGCCGCGACGGAACCGTTGGCGCTGGTGCAGTGCCAGCAGCGGGCCCGTGTGGTCGATGATCCGATCTGCTGCCGACTTGGAGACTCCGAACAGTGGCGCGAGCTGTCGCAGGGTCAGGTTGGTGCGCCAGTACGCGGCGACGAGCAGCACCCGGTCCTCAAGCGGCAGGCGACCACGGCCGCCCAGGGCGTGCCACATCGGCCCCCCCGCGTCGCAGCTGGGTGAGCAGCTTTCCGAACGTTCGCGGGCTCAGCCCGGTGAACGGGGCTGTCCAGGAAGGTTCCGACGCTGAGATCACACCAGCCACAGCAAGATCGCCCCAGACGCAGCACGAGACCCTGGTGCCGGCCTCAGGGGATGATGCTGTCCGCGGAAAGCACGGGTTCCGCAACACCGGATCGGGCATGTGGGGCAGCACCGACGTGACCGCGGCGGACAGCGGGCGGGCGACGCACTGGATGGTCCCCCGGCCAAGGGCCTGGAGGAGACCGTGACGCTCGGACTGATCAAGCCTCCCGGCCTCCCGCTGATCAGCGCGCTCGGCGATGTCAGCGGGTTCCGGAACGAAGACCTGACCAAGGTCCCCGCCAAAGCGCTGACCGGGCCGCGGTTCACCAACCCCGCGGGCATCGACTTCGCCCAGGGGAAGGCGGAGTTCCTGGTGCGGGTCGGCCGCAGCGACGCGCGGCACGGGCGGCGGTTCCGCGGCCGTCATCCACGACGAAAGTCCACAAAAGAGAGGAACCCCAGCCGACGCACGGCTGGGGTTCCTCGAGGTGGTGAGTGTCGATCAGGCGGGTCAGCGCTGCAGGGTGAGGATGCCGGGCCGGTACGGCAGGTTGTCGTAGGAGGTGTTCGGCGGTGTGTTGGGGGACTTGCCCTGGTAGAGGAACTGCAGGTTGCAGGGGTCGATGGTCATGGTCTGGTCGGGGTTGTTGCGGACCAGGTCGCCGTGGCTGATG
>NZ_JBSFVT010000046.1:0-17935 GCF_053592455.1 Streptomyces sp. NPDC002676
GCCAACTTCGCCCGGACTCGGTTCACTTCATGTGCGTCCACACTCCCACCATGCTCCTGAACAGGCCCGGCAGGAAGACCTAACGGAGTCCTACTAAGGGCTGTCCCGTAAAAGATCGTCGGGGGCGGTGGGCTGTCCCGTGACCGCTCGGGCTACGTCAAGAATCGCCAGTCGGTTGTCCTCCACGTCCCGCAGGCTCAGCCGTTACACGGTCCAGTTGAGGTCCGCCAGACGCGGGTGCCGCGTCATGCCTCGGGCAGGGCGAACTGAGCGCGGAGGAGCCGCTCAGCACCCACAGCTTCTAGCCAGGGCCGAGGACGGAGCCTTCGCCGTGGCCCACGGCCTTGGAGGGCGACACCCGGAACCGATGACCACGTGACCTGGGACGACGCGTTCGCCGACAGATCCCGTGAAGGTGACTGAGCCTACGCGAGTTCCTTCCGCATCAACGTGCAGATCGTTTCGTAGCGGCGCAACGACCCATCAGGGGCTTGCTCGTCCCACGAGTCCGGCTGACGGTCGTACGCGACGTATCCCAGTCGTTCGTATAGTGCACGTGCCCGGGGGTTGTTTTCCTCCACAGCCAGCTCAGCCTGCCGCAGACCGCGGTTCCTGATCCGCAGTTCTGCGGCTTCGACAAGGAACGTGCCGATCCCACACGATTGCAATGCGGGGTGGACCGCCAGTTGCCACAACGTGCCGACACCGTCCTTGACCTGATAGTCGACGCCACCCTTCGCCACAGGGATGTTGGTTGCGGGGCAGACCGCAAGGTAGTCGACCTCACCGATCCGGGCACGTTCCAACTGCTTGACGACGCCAGCCAGGTGATGGTCAGACCCTGCCCACCCGCACGACGCCAAGTCCGCATGCAGCAAGTCACGGGCTGACAGCTTCAACACAACGTTGGTCATCTTCAGTACCTCCGGCGAGCCAGCTTCCACGCTGATCACATGGGACGCAAAGCCGTTTCCTCGGCCTGCACTCCTTGCTCACCGGTCACCGCGAATGGCCGGCAGCTGAGATGATCTTGCTGTGGCTGGTGTGATTACGGCGTCGGAGCCGTCCTGGATAGCCCCGTTCAGCGGACTGAGCCCGCGACAGTTCGGCAAGCTGGTCACGGCGTTACGACAAGAGGGCGCAGACCCCGTTCGCAAGGGCCGACCGTGGGGCCTGCCGCTGGAGGACCGAGTCCTGCTGGTCGCCGCGTATTGGCGCACTAGCCTCACGCTACGGCAGCTGGCACCGCTGTTCGGGGTATCGAAGTCGGCTGCCGATCGCATCATCGACCACCTTGGGCCCTCGCTCGCGCTCCAGCAGCGCAAACGGTTCCGCAAGGACACCGTGCTGATCGTGGACGGCACCCTGGTGCCCACTCGCGATCACACCATCGCCGAGCAGTCGAAAAACTACCGGTACTCCACCAACCACCAGGTCGTCATCGACGCCGACGCCCGCCTGGTCGTCGCCGTCGGCAAGCCGGTGCCCGGCAACCGCAACGACTGCAAGGCATGGGAACTGTCGGGGGCGAAAGCCGCCGTCGGTACGACCACCGTCATCGCGGACGGCGGCTACCGCGGCACCGGCCTGGTCATCCCACACCGCCGAGAGAAAGGCCAGAGCGAACTACCCGCCTGGAAGGAGGAACACAACGCCTCTCACCGCAAGGTCCGCGCCCGCGTCGAGCACGTCTTCGCCCGCATGAAGACCTGGAAGATCCTTCGCGACTGCCGCCTCAAAGGCGACGGCGTCCACCACGCCATGCTCGGCATCGCCCGCCTGCACAATCGGGAGTGTAAATCTAACGGCGGATCCGACGATCACGGGAGAGAAGTCGAGTGACTGACACCGCCGTGGAGTTGGAGACCGTGGAGCCTGACGAGAGTGCCCAGGTGGGGCAGCCTGCGCCCGTGTCCGATGAGCAACTGGTCGCGATGCTGGTGGAGCGGGCCCGGTCGGAGGGGCTGCAGCTGACCGGGCAGGGTGGGCTGCTGCAGCAGTTGACCAAGCGGGTCTTGGAATCTGCCCTGGAGGGCGAGATCACCGATCACCTCGGTTATGAGAAGCATGATCCGGCAGGGAAGAACAACGGCAACAGCCGCAACGGCACCCGGGCCAAGACCGTGCTGACCGATGTCGGGCCGGTGGAAGTGAAGGTGCCGCGTGACACTGCCGGCAGCTTCGAGCCGCAGATCGTCAAGAAGCGGCAGCGGCGCCTCACAGGCGTCGACGAGATGGTGCTGTCGTTGTCCGCGAAGGGCCTTACCCACGGGGAGATATCGGCTCATCTCGCCGAGGTGTACGGCGCCGAGGTGTCCAAGCAGACCGTCTCCACCATCACCGACCAAGTGATGGAGGGCATGGCCGAGTGGCAGAACCGGCCGCTCGACCGCGTCTATCCGGTCCTGTTCGTGGACGCCATCAACGTCAAGATCAGGGACGGGCAGGTCGCGAACCGTCCGGTCTACGTCGTGATGGCGGTGACCGTGGACGGCACCCGCGACATCCTCGGCATCTGGGCCGGCGACGGCGGCGAGGGCGCCAAGTACTGGCTGCACGTGTTCACCGAGCTGAAGAACCACGGCCTGGACGACGTGCTGATGCTGGTCTGTGACGGACTCAAGGGCCTTCCCGAGGCCGTGGAGACCGTCTGGCCTCGCACGATTGTTCAAACGTGTGTGGTTCACCTGCTGCGGAACTCGTTCCGTTACGCCGCCCGTCAGGACTGGGACAAAGTCGCCAAGGCACTCAAGCCCGTCTACACCGCGCCCAACGAGGACGCGGCCACGGAGCGGTTCCTGGAGTTCCAGGAAGCGTGGGGCCGGAAGTATCCGGCGATCGTGAAGCTGTGGTCGGACGCCTGGGCCGAGTTCGTGCCGTTCCTCTCCTTCGACGTCGAGATACGCAAGGTCATCTGCAGCACGAACGCGATCGAAAGCGTCAACGCCCGCATCCGCAAGGCCGTCCGCGCCCGCGGCCACTTCCCCAACGAGGCCGCCGCCCTCAAGTGCATCTACATGGCACTGATGAGCCTGGACCCGACCGGGAAGGGCCGCAAGAGGTGGACCATGCGCTGGAAAGCACCCCTGAACGCGTTCCAGATCGCCTTCGAGGGCCGCCTGACCCCGAGCAACAACTGACCACTCAACAACCAAGATCAGCCGTTAAATTGACACACCCCACGCCGAAGCCCCGCCAGGTACCACCTGACGGGGCTTCAAATTTACATAAGCGTACTACCGTGCAGGCTTAGCGCCTGGGTCGAATCTGTACTGGTGGGCCTTACGCCAGCCGAGTTAGCCGCCCTGTCCTATGTTGCAGGAATGGTCGCAACCGTGATTTGCCCATCCATCAGGCACTCGATGAGAACGGAAGCACCAATCGGGTAAATCCAGAAGTGCGGCCCTACATCAAGGATCTCGCGCGCATGACGTATGGCAACATCCGCAGGCAGAGTGACAGTCGGCAGTGCGAGATTCCCCCAGAAGATGGCGACGGTCATCCCACGTTCCGCGTAAGCAGACAGCAGTTGCGATGCCATCCGCGCCCATCCCTCTTCATCATCCCACCAAAGACGGTCCTCGTATGAAGCGGAATCCCAGTCAAGAGCCGCACTGAAGGTCGACGGAAATCTGTTAAGGCTCATCGCCTCCAATTCCCGACTCTCGGCCCATCGTAGCTTCACAACTTGGCGACCATCGTCATCTTCGGGATCGTTCATGAAGCCCGGCAGATAGTCTGGGCGACTTGCGTATCCATTGTTCTCGGTCATTTTTGGAGCACCTTCAACCAGGGGGCTACGGTATCGGACGGCCACCTGATGGCATATTTCCGGACGGCTGCGCCCTTACCCGTCATCACGTTGATATGTGCACCCTTCACCGGGTCAACGTCCAAGCGAAACTCTCTGTACTCGCCGCCACTCTTTTCGGTAAACCCAGTCACTTTTCCAAAGGTTTCAACTGCGCTCTCCAGTCGCCCTCTGAGGGTTTGTCGTGTACCGGTATCAAGTGTTCCCACGATGTCTAGCCCACTGTTTCTAGCCGCCTCGAACGAGTCCCTGTCAAGCGTAACTTCGCTTCTCGGATTCTCCGGGTCGCATGAACAGGTCGTCGAGTGCCCCTCAATGGAGCCATGGCAGTTGTGAACGAGTACCGGTGTGACCCCAGCGAGTACATAGTACGTGTGGAGTTGCTGGACGGTGAGGTTGTACATGTCCGCAGCGCCAGTGCGGGTGCGGACGGTGAGGATGCGGGCGTGGTGGTTGGTGGCGGTTTCCAGGTTGTGGCCGGGCTTGAGGTGGCCGGCGCGCATCCAGGAGTGGAAGGTGTCGTCCCAGAATGGGTGCTTTGAGGTGGTATGGAGGACGTCAGTGTGGCGGCGGCCGGTTTGGATGGTGACGTCGACCAGGTCGTGGTCGTGGTTAATCCTGCGCGGCACCGTGCTCGACGCTGATGCCGCCCGCTTGGTCGTCGGGCGACTGGTCACCCTGGTCGTCAACGAACCGGTGACCAAGGTCCGCGAGTCCGCGCTGAACTCGATAAGCGAGGCGTTCGACCGCCACAGCCTGCCCCTGGAGGTCGTCGAACCGTTGACCGCCACCATGCCGACCATGGCGCGCGAGCACCTCGAACACGCCCTCTACATCCTCGGCGCGACGCACTCCGCGCAGGCACGGCCGTTGATCGAGCCCTTCCTACGTCACCCCGACCCGGCGGTGCGCGAAGAGGCCCGACTCGCAGCAGCCCAGATCACCGCCGGTCTTGAGGGGCCTTGAGGAAATTCAGTCCGTGTAGCAGGACCCAGCGGGCAGGATGGTGGGATGGCTGATCTGCTGTGGGACGACCAGGTCGCGTGGCTGCTCGATCCCGCCGATGGGGGCTGCCTGCCCGATGTGTTCGTTGAGAACACGACGGCGGCGGACTGGCAGGCCGTGCTCGACCTGATCAAGGAACAGGGCTGGACCTTCGAGTTCGCCGAGGGCAACGCAGTGCTGCCGCTGCCCCGCGCCGAGGCCGTGCTGTCCCGCCCGGCCGACGCCGAGTGCCCGAGCCTGAGTGTGTGGCCTGATCCCGAGGTCTGCGCGATCTTCCGGTTCCTCGGCGACGAGCAGATCGGCTTCGACGTCGACCTCCGGGAACTTCAGGGGCAGGAGCGGCTGGACGTCCTGTGCGGGTTCCTGACCGCCATCGGCCGTCGCCTGGGCAAGTCGGTGCCGCTGTTCCCCGAAGGCGGCGGCACGCAGCCACTGCTCGGGTTTGACGTCGCCGCCGACCGAGTCAGAGTGATGTGGACACCACCGGAAGAGTGAGGCGAGCCTTCCCGCTACCGTCGGTCTGCTTTTGATGGCCAGGGCCGCGTCGTTCAGGTGATGTGTCCTGGTTGATCACATGATGCCGAGGGTGATCAGTGGACGGTTGCCGTCGCGGGTGTGGTGGCGGAGTCCAGCGGCGATGTTCGTCTGGTTGGCGAGTCGGAGAGCGCCGATGGCCAGGTTGCGCAGGGATGCCATGGCACGTCGAGCGGTGCCGGTGCGTACGCGGGAGGCGTCCTCGGCGTACGTGGTGTCCCTGACGTGGTGGATCTTGTTCTCGATGCCCCAGTGGCCGCGGACGCGGCGGGCGATTTCGGTTGCGTCGGCCTGCTCCGCGGTCAGGTCGGTCACCCCGTAGATGCGTTCCAGGGTGACCTTGCCGGTGGTGACGATCCGTCGGCGGCGCACGATCTGGACGGCCTGCACCGCGTGTGGGAACGCGATCCCGGCGACGGCGGCGGCCTTGATCCGGCGGATCTCGTCGCGGCCGTGCGCGGTGGCCCGCGTCTTGTCCAGGAGTGGCACTTCCCGCCATGGCAGGGCCTTCAGCCACTGGTGCAGGGTGGGCTGATTGCCCTTGATCAGCGCGATGTAGTGGGCGTGCTTGTCCTCGACGAGGAAGCGCGCGTGGGCGGTCTGCGAGTGGAGGGCGTCGAAGGTGACCACCGTGCCGTGCAGGTTGAGCGGGGCAAGCAGGGGCTGGAAGACGGTGATCTCGTTGGTCGTGGCGTCCACCTCGCGCTGGGCGGTGACCAGGCCGGTCCCCGTCATCGCGGCGAGCAGATGGACCTGGGTGCCGTCGGTGCGGCGGGCACCGCGCACGGTCTTGCCGTCCACGGCGAGGGAGGGCAGGGGCCGCCGGTCGCTGTCGTTCTCCTCCTGGCCGGCGGCGCGTTCGCGCCCGGCGAGCCAACTTCCGACGGCTGTATCCAGCGCGTCGCCGTCGATGCGTTGGAGGACACGACGCACGGTGGCCTCGGCCGGGGCGACGGGGCCGCGGTCCGGCTCCCGGCATGGGCCACCGAGCCGGGCCAGGACGTTGGGCGGGGCGTCGGCGGCCCACTCCGCGATCGCGGCCAGGGACTTCGCTCCGGCCAGGACCGCGCACGCGGCCAGGGAGAGGACGAAGGCGAGCGGGTGGCGTCGGCCCTGGTCCCGGCGGGGATCGGGCACCTGAGCCAGGCAGGTCAGCAGGCCGGGGAGGTCATCGGGGACGGTCGGCGCGGTGTCGGCGAGTTGGCCCAGAGGGCGCGGGATGAGCGAGGATGAGCAGGCAGGCACGGTCTTCCGTCGTGGTGATCAGGGACTCGACACCTCATGATCACCGGAAGTCGTGCCTGCCTCCGCGTCAGCCCCCGCCGACCACCCCGCAGTCCTGCCCCAGCTCCTGAAGCCCCATCAACCCGGATGCACCGCCGGAACGACGCCGCCCTGCCCGCGTACCCCGTCGGTCACCGTCATCGTGGCGCCGACGGGGTACGCCCGTCACCCGCGAGCGGAGTGCGACTTCAGCGGATGCGGTGCTTCCGCCAGAAGGGGCCGAGGTCCCTGTGCGTCATCGACTGTGCGGCCTTCTTGAAGTCGACGGTGGTGGAGACGCCGTACCAGTGGTCGTGGGCGTACTTCTTGATGAGGCGCGCCATGGTGCCGGCCCCGAGGACGTGCTCCAGGTCGGCCAGGACGCAGGGGCCGATCCCGTACACGACCTGGAAGTACTCGCCACGGTGTGTAGACCAGTAGGCCATCGAGTTGGTGAGCGCGGCGGTGGCGCTCGGCCAGGAGTCGTCCGGCGAGCACTCGAACCCGTCCCAGCGGTAGTAGCGCGCGTTGGCGTACTGAGCGAAACTCTCGTCCAGCCAGGGTGAGTTGTACTCGTCGTTGCCCACGATGCCGTACCACCACTGGTGGGCGATCTCGTGGACGGTGGCGCCGCCCTCCTCCTCGGTGCCGAGGATGACCAGGCCGGGGTACTCCATGCCGCCGGCGAACCCGGGGGTCATCACGAGGTCTATCTCGCCGTACGGATAGCGGCCGAACTCCCTGCCGAACCGGTCGATGGCGGCGACGCCGTCCTTGCGGTTGAGGCGGACACCGGCGGCGGGCGTGTTCGGCGACCAGTACGACTTCACGCGCACGCCGTCGGGCGAGGTCTGGGTCGCGGTGCGGAACGGGCCCGCCGCCCATGCGAAGTCCCGCACCCGCTTGGCGACGCTGTGTGTGACCGTACGCCCGGTACCGCCGGGGCGGGTCCATGTGCTGCCGGTCGCCGGGACCTTGAGGGCGGACGGGTGGTCCAGGCGCACCCGGAAGTCGCTCGCCAGGGTGTAGAAGCTCTCGCCGTACGACACATACGGATCGAGGTGCCACCCCCTCGCGTCGTGCACGGCGAGGACCGGCAGCGCGTTGCCCAGGAAGCGGAACGCGCCTTCGCGGCCGAAGCGGTTGTTGCGTGCGGGCACGGTGAGGGCCACGTCGAAGGAGACGGCCGTCCGCTCGCCGCGTGCGAGCGGCCTCGGCAGAGCGATGCGCAGCGCCGTGCACTTCACGCCCGGGCGGCCCGGAGTGCCGCCGCGCACGTGGGAGACGCGGACGGGGGACGGTCTTCCCGATGTCCCGCAGCCGTCCTCGCCATTGCCCCACAGGCGTATATACACCTCACGCAGGGGCCGGCTGGAGGCGTTGCGGAAGGACACCGTCTGCCGGCCCGCCCAGTGGGAGCCGTCGGCGTCGGCGCGCAGCTTCACGTCGTAGCTGGGGCGGTCGGGCGTAGCGGGTTCGGCCACCGCCCTCACCGCGGCGCCGGGCACCGGGCCGGACGGCGTGCCGGCCTCGGCCACGGTGGAGCCCGCTGTCGCGAGCAGCGCGAGCAGGGCGACCAGCAGACGGCGACCGGTTCTTGAGGGGCCCGTGGGCGACGAAGGCAACGAAGGCAACGAAGGCATGGCAGACGACATGACAGATGACATGCCAGCGGATCTTGTCACAGGGTTCCCCACGGCCGACACAGGCCCGCGCGAAGAGGGGAGGTCGGCTCCGCTTGGGCGGCGAAAATGCCAGGGTACGCAGGGGATGTTCGCTGTACGTTGGCGCACGTCGATGGTCACGCGGATGTGCCGGCGTCTGGCACGGGCCCGGGCCGCCGACCGGCACTGAATGCTCCCGACGCCTCCAGCAGGAGCCACCCGCGCTCCGCCAGGTGCCGGGCTTTCGACCGCAGACCCTCGACCTTCGCCGGCGTCGCCCCAAGGCCCAGCTCCACCGCAATCTCTTTGGCCCGAAGCGGCCCGTGACCCATGGATCGCTGCTGTTCCAGCACGCCCAGAATCCGCTCATAGTCCGGCGCCAGAACCGTCACCGGCAGCCCTTCCCGCCAGGGCGGCGCCGTCGAGCCCGGCACCGGAGCGAGCGACGGCGCCGTTTTCTCCTCCGCCTCGGTCGTGGTCACGGCAGTGGACTCGGCCGCGGAGACTGCCAGGGTGTGCGCCCACCCGTCGCTGACACCGGCGTCCGCGCTGGCGGGCGATCGCTGGATCCCACCTGGTGCCCCTGGTCCGTACGGGCGCCAGGTTCAAGAATGGCATCCGCGTCGAACATACCGAAACACCGGCTGCGTGAGGCTGTGGGGCTGGGGAGGCAGAAGAACCGTGGCGATCTGTTTCGAGCTCGTGGTGAACTTCGGCGACGACGCCGAGGCCGCACAGGCTGCCGCCCGCATCGACCCCGAGCCATGGGTGCTTCGCGCGGGCGCCCACCGCATCCCTCTCTACCGGCCGATGCTGGCGAAGGTGGGCTCATACATCGAGCTCTCGATCCTGCCCATGGCCGTCAGTTGGGGTTGTGGCCTGGACGGCAGCCTCCCCAGATTCCAGCTCACCGCAGCAGAGCTGACCGAACTGGGACACCAACTCTATGAACTGCTCGCGCAGTTCCACGGATATGTCGCCGCGAAGGTCGGCTGGGATCCGGAATCACTCCTAGACCCTGCTGAGCTCAGGTGCGAGTGGTCTGACGAACTGAACGACGGCAGCATCCACGGGCTCGTGCTCTGCGAAAAGCTGCATGCGGAACTCGACCCGAGCGCCGACTACGAAGTGTTCCAGACCGGATACCGATGGATGCCGTATCGCGGGGAGGAACCGAGCAACCTCACGGCCGACTAACGCAGCAAGCCCTACCCAGGCCAGCTCATCCATGCATATTGACAATTACTCCGGGCAGGATGCGCCAGCGGTCATCGAGGTGAGTGCGGCTCGCCTCTTTGAGGAAGTCGCTGATCAGTGTGAGGTGGGTGTAGTCGCTGGTTCCTTCGACCAGGAGGTTCTGGGCGATGTCGTAGCCGAAGAGCGAGTCGTCGGTGACGGAGAGGACTTCGGAGCGGCGCCGGACCTTGCCCTCCACCTTCGGCAGGGCGCGGGTGCCCGCGCGCCAGAACGTGGCGTCGGTCCGCTTCACGCCGTCCAGGTCCCTGCCAGCCAGGACCCGGCCCATCCCGCGCACGAGGGAGTCGGCGGACTCCTCCATCTGCTTGTCGAACTTCGTCTGCGTCATGGTCGTGCCCCTTCGGAGTGCTTTCGGGGCACCTCACACCCGGAAGCGGACACCGACCGTAGAAGCGTTGGCCTGTGGATAGATTCCGGCGATTCCACTGGCTCACGGAATCGAGCGCATGAACGAATAACCGTCGCGGCTTCAGCTGCTCCGCTTCGCCCGCCGGGTGGTGGTTCAGCAGGCGACGGCAGCCCTCCAGATCGACGGTTGGATCGCGAGGAACGGCGTAAGGCGGAGCGGCGCCGGGGGATGAAGATGCGGACGGCCCCACCGGACTGGCTAATTAATCCAGTACGGTCTCAACCGCACCAACGTGGACGCGGTACGCACCGGTGAGTTCGGGGCAGCGGCCAAGAGCAGCCGGTGCCCGCCCTGCGACCCGGCAGCAGGCCCTCGATGCCCTGCGCCAGCAGGTACCGCCGTGCATTCCCTGCCGGCCCGACACGGCTCTCGGCATCCTGGACTAGGAGCCCTGGCAAAGCAGTTGAGGGTGAGGCCGGGGCGTGGCGCGCACTGGGCGCGACGCCCCGGCGTTGCAGGAGGGCCCAGGTAGCCGACTGACTCCCGGGGTTGGAAAGCACCGGCCCGACGCGAAGCAGAGGCCACAACCGCCGCGTGAGAGGGTAGGCCGACTATGGATCTGAGGGGGAACAGACTGGTGCGCGCACATCATGTCGCGGTGGCCGCGGCCATCACGGCGATCCTTGCCACCTCGGCTTGTTCTGCTGGCTCGTCGGCACGCCCGCCGTCCACCTCGGTGCCCCTGCGGGATCGGCTGCGTGATGGCCTGCTGACTCAGGCCCAGCTTCCGCATGGCTTCAAGCTGATGACGGGAAAGATCGACTCGACAACGACCGGCGCCCCGCACACCCCCTCCACCGTTCCGATCGCGTCGATGCCGTGTTCCCAACTCACCGTCGAGTCCTTCATGACGGCTCATGCCCGCCCGGGCGAGGACGTGGCGGTCGCAGTGGAGCAGGAGCCCGTCGGTGACGACTACGGCTGGTTCGGCCAGGAGTCCCTCGACCGGTACGCACCCGGCCAGGCGGCCGCGGTCATGGCCGCCGTTCGCGGCGTCACGCAGCGCTGCACCGCCTACACCGACGCGCTCGACGACGGCACCCGCACGCAGAACACCGTGTCCGTGAGGGGTGCCGATGTAAGGGCGGACGACAGCCTGGTGCTCCGGATCGCGTCGACCTTGTCCGGTGATACGGACCCGTACATCACTGAGACGGGGTTCGTCCGCGAGGGGAACGTGATCCTGATGGTGCAGAAAATGTCCGCGAAGAAGCCGCAGTCCGGTGTGGAGACCGTCCTCTCACCAGCGGTTGCGGCGTACCGCGCGGCCACAGCGGGCTGACGTACCCGTATCTGCGGACAACCTACTGATCGCAGTCGTCGGCTTTGGCTTACTGCCCCTAACAAAGCCGTTGGACGTGGCGGTGGGTGATCAGGCAGATGGCGAGTCCGAGGAACGCTTCGTGGATGTCGTCGCGTCGTTCCCAGCGGATGCGCAGGCGGCGGAAGCCGTGGAGCCAGGCGATCGTGCGCTCGACGACGTAGCGGAAAATGCCCAGGCCGGTGCCGTGGGGCTCGCCTCGCTTCGCGATCACGGGTCGGATCCCGCGTGCCAGAGCAGGCGGCGGTACTTGTCGTGGTCGTAGCCGCGGTCGGCCAGCAGCGCGTCGGGGCGCCGGCGTGGTCTGCCGACCCGGCCCGCGATCGCCGGGATCTTGTCGAGCAGGGGCAGGAGTTGGGTGACGTCGTTGCGGTTGCCGCCGGTCAGCGATACCGCGAGTGGGATGCCCTGCCCGTCGACGATGAGGTGGAGCTTGCTGCCCGGACGTGCTCGATCGACCGGGCTGGGACCGCTTTTGGGCCTCGCCGGGCAGCCCTGACATGGGAGGAGTCGATCAACGCCCGGGACCAGTCCAACTTGTCCTTCGACCGCAGCTTCTCCAGCAGCAGCACGTGCACCTGCTCCCATACGCCAGCCTCGTTCCAGGCCGCCAGGCGCCGCCAGCAGGTCATACCCGAACCGAAGCCCAGCTCCTGGGGCAGGTACTCCCACTGGATGCCGGTGTGCAGGACGAAGAGGATCCCGCACAGCGCCTGCCGGTCCAGCACTCGAGGTCTGCCCTCGACCAGCTTCGGCGCCGGCTCGGACAGCAACGGCTTGATGAGCGACCACAGTTCATCCGACACGATCCATGGCCGGGACTGACGTTTCCCCACGACCAGACCAACGAGCGGACAAGCCAACAGTCACATGATCAACGGCTTTTGTTAGAACCAGTTACTGCCGCTCGGTGGCGGGCTAGCGGGCCTGGTCAACATCCCACGCATGTGTCGCCTCGCGGCTCGGTATCCTTGGCGTGTGTGGGACGGCAGGTATCCGGTGCTGCCGCTGTCGGTCGGTCAGCCGGCTCTCCTGCCTGCGGGGGAAGGCGGGCGGGTGCTGTCGGCGGTCGCCTGGCGCTGGAACTGGCGCGTGCTGGATGCTGAGCAGGGGCTGGTCTGGTACGCCGGCGACCCCCTGCGCGGCCCTGCCCTGGCCGCGCCGCCGGGCGGGGCCGTTCTCCTATGGGCGCGACCCGTGCGGATGTTCGGGCGTCGGATGCAGCGCCTGGCCGACGGGCCGCCACCCTCGGCGCCCTGACCGGCTCTCCATCTCATACCGTGTCGGGGTGGCTTTCCGTGGTGGGCGGGGGCCTTGGCGGATGGCGGGTCGGTCTCGGGTGAGTCGGCGTGCGGTCCTGACCGGTGCGGCACAATCGCGGTCAACTGGGTGGGCAACGGTGGGGGTGGGAACGTGGGGCTTTTTGGCTCGCGAAGCCGACGTAAGGGCATACCGAACGAGCCGGCGCTGCTGGCTGCGGCTGCTGAGAATCCGGGTGGCAGCGTCGCCGAGATCGACCCGACGTATATCGACGACCCGAACGGCTACGTGCCTCCCGAGGCAATCCGCGGCGCGTGGTTGGTGGATAGCAGCGGGAAACTGACAGGTGAGTACCAGGAGAATCCTCGTCACGGGGTGCCACAGGACGACTTCAGCAAGCTCACTGATCCTGATCACTGGCTTGGCTGGCTCGGCGATGATCCCGCGACCGCCGTCCGGAAGGGCATCGAAGAGTCCTTGCGCGCCCAGGTGGCAGACGCAGTGGTCGAGTGGGTCAAAATCCTTGAAACGCCCCGGTTTCTCACGGGCGGGCGTCGGCATTCTGAGGACGAACAGGTCATGTTGGTCACCCGCGCGGCACTCGCCGCACCGTTTGCGTTGTCCGTGCGCACCACGCAGCACGGGCGTTCCATCCTCCTGGGGGTGTTCTCGTGGGCGGCGGTGAACCTCTCACCGCCCGGAGTCCGCAAGGATCGGCACTGGTTTGACCTGGGCGTCGGGCTGGACTGGGCCGGTGAACGGCTTCAAGAGCGGATCTACGAGATTGACGGTGAGGAAGGCACCGCCGAGCGGTAGAGCGGCAATGCCACCACGCCGTACCGGCGGTCAGAGCGGATACATGACGCCGAAGGCGCCGCAGGAGGGCCGAGGCGAGGTGGACGGATCCGGGCCGTCGGTGCCTGCCCCAGCTCAGCTGGCGGCGTTCATCAACCTGCGAGTCCTCAACCCCGAGCACGAGCACTGGCGGCGCGGGGTGGAGGCCGCCGTCATCTACGACCTGCTCCACGGCGACCTCAAGGTCCCGTTCACGTACCGCGTGCCCGCTGGCGGCGGCCAGGAGGCGGAGGCCGAGGGGTGGTCGGCCTCGCTCGCCAACTTTCCGCTGGGGCAGTGGATCGCCGACGCTGGCGGCTTCTACGCCCCCGGGGACATGGACGCCGACCGCATCGAGCAGCTGGAGAAGCAGAGCATGATCTGGTCGCACTACGACGTCGCGTGGGAAGAAGGACTCGCCGCCGCGCGCGGATGGGCCCAGGAGAACGGGCACCTCCTGGCCCCGCTGGACGCCACGACGTCGCCGGGCTCCATCGGCAGTTCGCCGCCGACCTCCAGGTGGAGCCGGACGAGGTGAGCGACGACGGCCACAGCCTGGTGCCCTCTCCCCCGGACAAACCCTGGCCGCGGCCAAACGCACCCGCGCCCACACTGACCACCCTTCACTGCCCGGGCCAGTACACCCTGCTGCGGGCACTCGCCCCCAAACGCGACGGGTACTGAGCGCGAGCGTATGGATGCGCGGCGAGTTGATCACGGGCCGCACAAGCGGACCAGCCCGACCCGCCCGGGCCCGAACCGCAGTCCGTGACGGCATCCGCACCCTCTTCAATAGCAGCCCGGACCAAACCGGCGAGGGGGCGATGCGATTGCGCCGCAAACCGACTCGCGGACTACAGACGGCAGATGACCGACGAACAGGCCGAGCGGTCCTTCGAACGCATCTACCGCGCCGACAGTTCCTGCTCCCGCGCCTGCGGCGCTGGGGCGGGTCTCGGCCCCTCCATCGTCCAGTCCCTGGTCACCGCCCACCACGGGCCGGGGGCACTGACCACCGGTCCAGGACAGGGGGTGACCTTCTGCATCTTGCTGCCGCCGGTCACGGATGCGCGTCCGACGTGAACCCGCCCAGCGGCACAGCATGTCGATGCCCAACAGACAGACCATGGCGGGGAGATACTGCCGGCCCGCATGTGGCGTCAGGTGAAATTGTGCGGCGCCCGCGATGCTCTGCTGGAAGAATGGTGGGCCACGGGCACGACGCTTGTCAGTTCGACCAGGCGTCACCGTCTCGCCCGCCCAGGGCGTCAAACATCGCGCGGCGCGGAGAACCAGGAGACGCCGATGACAGAGACTGCCGACTCGCCGAACCTCCACATGGCTGCGCCGTCGGTCTATCTCGATCTGTGGGTGTGGATCCGGCTAGCCTGCGCGGCGAGCGGAGCACCACGCGAGGCATCCGACACGGCCCTGCTCACCGCCGTTAGGGACGCTTCCGCGGCAGGTGTCGTGTTCCCGCTCTCGGCCACCCACTACATGGAGATCGGGAAGATCACCGACCCGCGCCAGCGGGCGGACGTAGCCCGGATTATGGCATCGGTCTCCCACTGTCGCACCATGCGTTCACGCCGTGTCCTGCTCCGGCACCAGATGCTGCACGCCATGCATGTGAGCTTCGGCCGACCGACGTTCCGGCCCAGCCCACCGCGAGTGCTCGGCATCGGGGCAGCATGGGCGCTCGTCGGCGAACGCGCCCCGCTGGTCCTCCGTGGTCCTCCGGTGACGTCAACATGGACACGGTCCCGGAGCTTCGGGACCTGCTGCGCAAGGCCAATCAGTGCGCCGAGTTCCAGCTGCTCGCGGGGCCGAGGGACGAGGAGATCGAAAACCTGCGACGGCTTGGATACCGGCCCGAAGCCGTACGCGACGCTGCCCGGAGCAGGCTCGAGTGGGAGGAGACGTATGCCGGGATGCTCGCAGACGATCCGATCAGTCGGCACGAACTGCGTGTTCGGGTCCAGGCACGCGAAATCCTGCACGAGCACTACGAACTACTCAAGGAGCTACTAGGCGAGTACCGCATCGACCTCCACCGGGAGATCGGACTCGACACGGCTCGCCCGAGATCTGGCCGACCCCGCATGGCTGCGTTCGCCGACCGGATGCCGTCGGTGCGCATTGCCGTGGACCTGAAAGCCGAGCTCTTCAGCAACCAGACCAAGACCTGGACGGTGAACGCCCTGTACGACATCGATGCGTTGGGCATCGCGGTGCCGTACTGCCACGTCGTCGTTCCGGACCGGGAGATGGCGAATCTGCTGTCACGGTCCAAGGGCGGTCCGCGCAACGGCACTCGCATCGTCACGCGACTGCGGGACCTGCCCGGCGAGCTGGCCGACCTCCAGGCCCAGATACGCACCGCCGACCGTGCCTCATGGGACCCCGACTGGATCGGTCCGCACGAAGACTTCTGCACCGACATGGAGGATCTGCGCGCTCTCGCACCGCGTAGCCCCTGCCGCGTGATCGGGGAAGCCGCGTTGAGCCCTCATGGTTCAGGAATCGTGGCGGGCCGCTCTGCACCCACCCCAACTCGACCATCATGCCCATCACCGAGCGGAGACTGATCGCAGGTCAGAAACCCGAGCGGCTCCTTCGGCGGGCTGCTATCGTCACCGCCATGATCTCCGGACCGCACTGACAGACCGTCGCCCGCCCACGCCGTATCCGGCCGGGCGGTACCGCGATCGGTCATGTCCTCGCGTTGCAACCGGAGTACTTCCATGTCACGCCCGTCCAAGGGCGGCGCGTCCTATCGCGCCGTTCTCGCACTCCCGCATGCCCGCAAGCTGTTCGCCGCCGCGATGCTCGCGCGGCTCTCCTACGGTCTATTGGGCCTGCCGCTGCTGCTCACACTGAAGCAGGCCACCCACTCCTACGCCGTCGCCGGCACGGCGAGCGGGCTGTTCGGCCTGGTCACGGCGCTGCTCGGTCCCGCCCGCGCCCGGCTCGTCGCGCGGCGGCGGCGCGCGCTGATGGTGCTGGCCGGCGCCTACGCGGGCCTGCTCGCCGCCATCGCCGTTGTCGGAGCGGCCGGGGCCGCGCCGTGGCTAGCCATCGCCCTGGCCACCGCCGCCGGGGCAGTCCCGCCACCGGTGGGACCGCTGATGCGCACCCTGTGGGGCCGGTTGGCGACCGACCCGGCCCAGCGGCAGCGCGCGCTCAGTCTGGACACCGTCTCGGAGTCGACGGTCTTCGCCCTCGGCCCGGCCGTCGGAGGTGTCCTGATCAGCGACACCTCGGCTCCGTCGGCACTGGCCTCCTGCGTCGCTCTGGTGCTCGTCGGCTTCGGCGCGCTCGGCGCCGCGCTGCGCCGGTCCGCCATCGAGCTGCGGCCGACCGCCGGAAACGCGACCGCGCGGTCACCCTGGGGCCCCCTGCGCGTACCGGGTTTCGCGGCCGTTCTGCTGGTCGTCCTCAGCTCCGGGTGCGCGCTCGCGGTGGAGGAGATCGCCGCCGTCGCCTCCTGGGGCGCGGGCGTCACCGGCTGGCTGCTGGCGCTCTGCTCCGTCGGCGGAGCTCTCGGCGGCCTGGCCTACGGGCGCCACGCGTGGCGACTCACGGCCGCGTCGCGACTGGCGCTGCTGGCCACCTCGGCCGCAGTCTGCCTCGCCCTGCCAGCGCTGATCACGGCCGCGCCGGTCGCGGCGTTCGCGCTGCTCAGCCTCGGGGTCTGCGCGGACACCCTGCTGATCACGTCCTTCCTGCTGGTGGACTCAACGGTTCCGACGGACGCGCAGTTGGAGGCGG
Source organism: Streptomyces sp. NPDC002676 (assembly GCF_053592455.1). NCBI lineage: Bacteria > Bacillati > Actinomycetota > Actinomycetes > Kitasatosporales > Streptomycetaceae > Streptomyces > Streptomyces sp. NPDC002676. The sequence continues at coordinate 17,130 of NZ_JBSFVT010000046.1, forward strand.
GAACCTGGGTCAGCACCTCCTACAACCTGGGCCTCGCCGCCGGTTCGGCTTTCGCCGGGGCGCTGCTCGACCAGGCGGGCACAGGCGCGGTGTTCGCGCTCGCGGCGGGGACAGCAAGCGCCGGAGCGCTAGTGGCGGCGGTAGCGGCGCACGGCAGCGCCCCGGCCAGCGAGGCCGGAGAGGTCGCCGCGCCGTAACGAGGTCGGCATCAGTGCTCGGTTCCGTAGGCGCCCGAAGCCCCAGGCTGCGAAGTTAGTGATCAGCTGGCGAGGGTGTCGGTCGCGGGTCCGGTCTTGGGCAAGGCCACGAATTCAGCTGATCGCCAGGAGCTTCCAGTGCGGGCGTCATCGCTGGTGCGGGCGGTGAGAAGGCAACAGATCCCACGGGCACGATGACTGTCGACCAAGATTAGCCCGTTGCCCAACAGGATGCCGTTGCCCGCAATGTTCCTGCCGGAAGCGTGGGGATGCGGGTACGCCGCCGAGACGTGCGCAGCGGCACTCGACTGGTTTACCGACGCGGTTCCCAGCGAGCCGGTGGTGCTCTGCACCCAGACCGCCAACGACCGCGCGATGCGCCTCGCGGCGAAGCTGGGCTTCACCGAGGTGGAGCGGTTCGAGGAGTACGGCGCCGAGCAGTGGTTCGGCGTGTGGTCCTCGGTCACGCCGTCCGGTTGAGTGGCTTCGTTCACTGCAACCGGGTCTGGCTCATCTTCTGTGACGCGGCCACTCTCCGTTACGCCAATAGGACGCGTTTGCGAAGAAGTTGGAAGCCTGCCCGCCCGAACATCTGGCGCTTGAGCATCT
>NZ_JBSFVT010000047.1:0-16311 GCF_053592455.1 Streptomyces sp. NPDC002676
GAATGAGAGCCTGCGCTGCATGCCCTGTACTCGAACAGTCCCGGGACTGGTAGGCCCGTCGGGACCGCCTCTTAACACCGAATTAGGTCGGGTGCATAGGAGGGCAGCTGGACGATGGTGAGCCAGTCGTGATCAGCTGCGTACTGGCGCAATCGACTGCAGCGATGAACATTGAGGTTGTCCCAGACGACCACGATGGGGCCGCCGAGTTGCAGGTGAGCCCGGACGAGAAGGTCGCGGTAGTCCTGCCAGGTGAACCCTCGGTGAGCGCCCTGGTGATGGCCCTGGATGCGGGGGCGGTAGATCAGCCGGCTGCGTTCGCCGGACTTGAAGCAGCCCACGGCAGCCATCGAGATGCGGCCTCGGGAGGCGCCGTTGAACCGCACGACAGGTGTGCCGCCTCGTGGTGCCCAGGTGCGTGCGCAGTGCGACGTCATCGAGACGGCGGCTTCGTCCTCAAACACCAGCCATGCCCCGAGCGCCGCCGCGGTGGCTTTGCCCGCGGCCAGGTCTCCTTCAGCCAGCCGGCCACCGCAGCATCGTCCCGCTCGATGGCCTGCCGCGTGGGCTGCTGACAGGACCAGCCGTGCCGCCGGAGCAACTCCCACACTCCGCGGATCGACAGCGACACATCCAGCTGGTCGGCGATCAGCAACCGTACCCGCGCGAGTGTCCACCGCTCATCAGCCCAGCCCTGAGCCATCGCCCCTGCCAGCAGTAGCGGCTCGAGTACAGCGAAGTCATGGTCGTCGACCTTGGGTCGCTTGGCCGGGCCCGAAGGACGCAGTGCCTGTCGTCCTCCCTCCCGCCAGGACCGGCGCCACCGCTCCACCGACCGGACGCTGACCCGCAGTTCTTTCGCGATCACCGTGTTCTTCTCGCCCCGGACAAAGCCATCCGCGGCCAGCATGCGCACCCGCTCCCGCGCGGCCTGGCCCTGCGGAGTGAGACCACCGCCCTGCGCATATCTCATGGCCACGGCGTACCGCAGGGGATCTCACACTGTCACCCCCGACAACTGACTGGAAAGGTCAGTAGGCCGATGCATCCGTGGGTTCGGCTGGAACACGAGGATGCTGAGCGAGTCGAAGGGCTTCGTCCGTGACATCGGCGTCGAGCTGTGCCGCTGTCCTGACGCCGTATTCGAGGATGTCGTACTCGTCGTCCAGTCCGGCGAGACGCTCGGCCAGAGGCAGCTTGTGCCCGAAGTGCTGGTGGATCTGGAAGGCCAGCTCGCGTGGAGTCAGCTCGCCGGCCAGCATCCGGGCGGCAAGTGCTCGTGCGGCGGCTTCCTGCCCGGCAACGCTGCCAACCGCGTAGAAGGTGAGGCCCAGTTCATCGAGTGCCGGGGGAAGGAGGTCGGAAGCGTCGTAACCCGCCTCCGCGCGTGGGCGCCTGGCCTTCCCGGGCTCGGGAATCAGCAGGTCGCCCATCTCGCAGCCGAGCACGACGCAGATCACGTCCAGGTCCTCCCAGCCGCTTCGCGGCCCGCTGCTGCCCGGCCACCCAGGCGTCCTCGACCCGGGTCTGCTGGACCTGGATGTACCGCATCGTCGTGGCAATCCAGGAGTGCCCGAGGACCTCCTGAATCGCGAGCAGATCAAGGCCCCCGAGGTAGAGCTCGGATGCGCAAAAGTGCCGCAGGACGTGTGGCGTGAGCTTGTCGACCCAGCCGGGCAAATGGGTCTTCGCTGCGGCCGCCAGGCCGTCGAGCAACGCGTCGTCGCCGACCCGGCGCGAGGAACCGTCGGAGTTCTTGCGCTCGGAGGGGCACAGCGGGGCACCGGGACGGGTGTGGTCGTCGTCGAACTGGCCCCAGACGTCCTCGTGAACCACCGCAGCGTGCGGTCGGCGCCATTGATCGGCGGCACCATCCGCTCACGCGGGCCCGATCCGCGGGCGCCCTTGCCGTGACGCACATGGAGCTTTCCGAAGCCGCCCAGCTCCCTACGGAGGGTGTGTGACAGGTCCGACAGCTCATTGGATCAGGTCGGTGTGCGGATGCTCCGGAGATACCGGGCAGACGTAGAGCTGGAGATTGTCAGCGCTGCCGACTTCGACCGCGGTCGGCTGCGCGGGGTCCTGGCCAGCGACATGACTGGCGGCAAACGCGGCGGCTTGATCTTCGTATGGCGCCCAGCCGCGCGTACCGCCGTCCCATTCGAAGGAGGCGACGGTCAGCAGCGGGACCATCTGGACGTCGCAGACAGCGCAGAATCGGGGATACGGGTCAGTGCGGCCCCACGGGGGCCAGCCGCCAACCTTCCAGCCGGGAGCGTCAGCCAGCTCACTGTCATAGAACTCCCTCGGATAGTCCGCGTACGAGCTGTCCACACCGACGTCAGCTGCCTGCCATCTGTTCCAGTCCCCCAGCACCTGCCGCATCTCCGGGCTCAGATCGAGGCTGTTGGGGTATTCGGTGATTGCTTCTGGTGCCAGCAGACACGGCTCCGGCACATAGCCCGGGTAGTCCGCCTCATACGGTTCTGGCGGTGTGGCGACGATGTCGACGACCGCGGCGGCGGACCGCCAGAACAGTGCGGTCGACGGCTTGTAATCCGGATCGTGGTCGTAGGGGCACCAGAGAACCTGGAGCAGATCGGCCTGGCCGGGCGGCCGCAACAGGGGTATGTCGCGCAGATACAGCTGGGCCACGGGCAACATGGGGACTGGGCACTCCGCGGGCCACGGAGGGCCGGCGTCGAGTCGCTCCCTGAGCATCGCGGCGTTGCGGCCCTTGATCGCCTCCTCCTCGGGCGTGAACGCGGGACCATCGGGATCACGGTGCAGCCGGGCCCGCACGCGCCTCTCGAGCCGCACTTCTGCCGGCGGCTGGCGGAACCCACTGTCCAGGTGCGAGCCTTCGCAGTGCGGCCACGGCTCCGTCACCGGCCACAGCAACGGCCCCCCGACCGAGCTCTCCCTGACCGAAGGTGACCCGGCACGAGGATGCAGCCGAATCGCAGGACGCGCCAACGAAGCCAGCTCAGGAAAGACCACGGTCACGTCCACAGGCCGCGGCGGAGTAGTACGTACGAAAGCCATGCCGGTGATCCTGTCACCAGCCACTGACGGTCCCCGGCTGCCTCACCCGGCGTCGGTGGCGTCGGTTCTCAGCCGGCCAAGTTGAGCCGAAGCTCAGGAGTTGTGACCGGTGGAGCCGAGTGAGCTGGCGAAGTGGAACAGTCGAGGCAGTCTGGTTGTCACCAACAAGGCATTCGACTCGTCACATGCGTTCATTCAGCACTCTTTCTGTCACCAGAAGCGAAGATCGGGAGCCGGTGGCTCTCCGCCCCGCTTCTATGAGGTCATGGCCGCGTCCTACCGCAACCCCGAGACAGGTGGCGTCGAGGCGGCGGAGTACAGGCTCTGGGTGGAGGCGCCGGCGATGGTTCGGCCGGTTGAAGGCGTCGACTACAGCTCGGTCCCGACGACGCCAGTCCCGCCGCCCTCCGTGGTCGCCGAGGTCCTCGGCCCGCGCTGCCCGTCCCGGCTGGGTCAGGTCGGCACCGGCCGCGGCCCGAGCCACGGCATCGTCCACGCCGTCGACTGCGCGGAGGCCCCGAAGGACGCGCTCCCGCTCAGCTGGGAACGCGCCCTCGAGGCAGCCGGGCGTCCGGGCGTCCGGCTCTGCTCCCTCTGCAGCGCCACCGCCGAACTCCCGGTCCTAGGGGGGCTTCGACCGCGGCTTCGACCGTTCCGGGCGCCCCGCACAACGCGTGCGGGGCGCCTGCACAATGGCTTTGACCAACCGTCAGACCACGAAGGACCACACCATGGATGACGCCTCCCCGCACCAGCCGTTGACGCCCCGCACCGCCCCGACCGACGGCGGCGAGCAGGGCCGCGCAGCCCGCATCCGGGCCACCGCGGCGACGGCCGCCACTCGCGTCCGCGAGCAGGCTGTGAAGGCCGCCATGGCCGCCCGCCCGCACGTCGTGCCGATCGTCACCGCCGTCGCGACGGTCGCCGTCACCTCCCTGCTCTCCTCCGCCCGCGATGATGGCCGGCCGACCGACCGGGGCCCATCGCTGTCCCCGTCGTGCCAGCCGACCGGCGGGGGCCCGTCCTCGTCGTGCCGGGAGTGCGGGCGACCCCTCACCGACGAGCTGTCTCGTCTGGCCGGGTACGGGCCGACCTGCGCCCGCTCCCTGCTCATCTGAGTGTTGCTGCAAAGGGAGTCCCTGCTCGATGAGCAGGGGCTTCTTCGTGCTCGGAGCGTGATCGCGGAGGGGTGAGGGCAGGCAGCGGGCGTCGCGGACCGCGAGGGCGAGTGCGAATTCGATGGCTGGCGCTCGGACGGCGCCTCCGGGCCGGGGTCGCGCACCGGGATCTCGCTTCCGCAGTCCTTGCAGTCCACGGTGGTGCGCAGCACCGCGTACGGAACGCCCACGGATATGCCGTGGGAGCCCCGGGGCGGGTGGCCCAGCGCCCGAGCATCGGGAGGACGCGGGCAATCCTACCCTCAGCCACCCGCACCACTCACGGACCAGCGGCGCGAACTTTCAGCCATCAGCGAGGAGTTGGATGGATTCCGGTGTCTCGCTGGCATGCTGCGGTAACAAAGGTGGTTGCCTGGTGTCCGTGTGATTCGGGGGTGTCATGGGAGCGGGTGAACTCGCCGCGGCTGCTGTCGGGGTCCTGGCGGCTGTGATCACGGGGACAGCAACCGCAGTGGGCGAGCAGGCTGGGGCCGCTGTCGCGCAGGTCGTACGAGACCGGCTGGGGGCGTCGGATCGCGGTCGGGCCGCACTGGCGGATCTTGAGGAGACCGGGGCGTCCCCCGAGGCGCAGGCCGGGGCATCGGCGGTTCTCGCCGAGGAGATCGAGACCGATCCCCGGCTGCAACACGCGCTGACGGTTCACCTGAGTGCACCGCATGCTGCCGGCGGTGTGGTCATCGACCGCAGCCGGATGCGCGGCGACAACCCGATCCTGGTCGGCAGCGGGACGATCAACTTCAGGAAGCCGACGTCAGCGGCCGGCATGGTGGCGCTCATGCTGGCCGTGCTGGTGGTCCTCGCTGTGATCGTCCTCGCCGTGTACGGCGGGAGCCGGATCCTGAGTTCTGAGGACTCTCCGGAAAGCGGCCATGGCTCCACATCCGCGACAGCCGGCAAGAACGATGGCCCAGCGCCGGGCAGCGGCAGCGGCAGCGGCAGCGAGGAGAGGGCCACTACACCTCGTGCGCTGACTGTGGCGGAGACGAAGGACGTGGTGCCTGGACTGGAGGACATGCCGTCAGGCTGGGCAGTCTTCAGTGTGCGCAACGGGTTCCCCGTCGAAGGGGAGAAAGGGTGTAACGCGGGAACCGCGAACTATGAGAACCCGGAAAAGAACTCGGGCAACCTCATGGTGACCTATCGCGTGACCGCGTGCCGAGACGTCCGAACGGTGATCGATGGGTACGCGGAGGTGTTGAAGGGTGCCGAAACCAGCGATCCGGAAGAGACGCGTATCTCGATGCCGAAGTGTGGTGATGAGAGCTTCGCGACCAGGTACACCATCACTGACGGCACAAGCGACTCGAACGGCGATCACGTCGAGATGCGAGCCCGGGTGGGAGCGGTCTTCATCGACATGACCTACGGCCCGATCGGCGACGGCCCCTACAGGCTCGACTTCCTGGAGCGGGCCCAGGAGCTCATGCAACTCGTCTGCGATCGGGCTGTCGCTTCGCAGAACACTCCCTGACCGAGCGGCCCGCGATGCTGGCTCTCGCCGGAGACATGGCCGGCCGGCGGATCCTTGACGCCGGCTGCGGTTCCGGCCCCTGTTCGCGGCGCTGCGCAACCGTGGCGCCATCGTGAGCGGCTTCGACGCGAATGCCGGGATGCTGGAGCTGGCTCGGCGACGGTGCGGATCTGAAGGTGGCGGACCTTTGCGGCCCACTTCCTTACTCTGATGACACGTTCGACGATGTAGTCGCGTCCTTGGTGCTGCACTACGTGGAGAACTGGGGGCCGGCGCTGGCCGAGCTGCGCCGCATACTCAGGCCCGGCGGTCGGCTGATCGCGTCTGCCGACCATACCTTTGCCATCAACCTCATCGATGCTTTCACCAGGGCCGGTTTCCGGATAACGGTCATCAGCGAGCCAGAGCCTGATCCAGCCGCCCGCGAGCTGTTCCTCGAAGTCGTCGCGGCCAAGCCGCGCTTCCTGTGCTTCCTGTTCTTCGTCCTGCAGGCCGACTCAGTGTCCTGTCGATCAGGTGAGTCGTTGATGGGATTGTGGGACATAGGGGTGATCTGACGGATTCCCAGTGGGAGCGGTGATTGTGTCGGTGGGAAGCGGCAACGCCTGACGGCGAGTTCCGTGAACGCTCGATCCTGATCGGCTGCAGAAATGTCGGTGCGCTTCAGCAACGCTGCCGAGCAGTTGAGCCGTTGCGGGGCCCGGTGAGAACGTTCCTTGAAAAACGGCCGCCCCTTGCTCGGGCCGAAGCCATACCTGCTCAGTGGGCCTCCCCAGGTATCTGGCGCTTGGCCTGCGGAGAACTCGCTGTGGAGGTCTACCTGACCCGGGCAGGGGCGGACGGGGGCGACGTGCGACCGAGGCGCTCAGGTCGCGGCTGGGGTGGTCGCAAGGCGCTGGCGATGACGATGGTCACCATCTTGCGGACGGCGGCGGTCTGCGGCGGGGCGCTTGCCCGGTCGGCGAACAGCAGGTGTCCGGCCCCGACGAGGGTGGGGGCGAGTGTGTCGATGTCGGCGTCACCGGCCAGGCGCCCCAACTCCCGCTCGGCAGTGAGATAGGCGGCGATCATGGCGGTGCCTTGCATGGCCAGTGGGATGCCGGTCAGACCGGCCTCACGCAGCCGGACGCGGAGGCCGTCGCGGAAGGTGATGAGCGCGACGATTGCCACCGTGACCGGCCCGAACAGGTCCTGCAGGGCGTCGGCGAGGTTGTCCACCACGCCCCCGGTGCCAGCGGCGGCACGCAGGGCCGTGGTTCGTTCCTCGATGCCGCGGACGCGGGCGAGGACCAGTTCCGCCAGGAAAGCGTCGAAGTCGGTGAAGTGCCGGTGCAGCACGCCCTTGGCGCAGTTCGCCTCCTCCGTGACCGCCCGGCTGGTCAACGCGTCGGGCCCGTCCCGGAGCAGGACGCGCTCGGCGGCTTCGAACAACTGGCCGCGCACGTTGTGGATGTGCACCCCTGACGGCATTGTCTCCCTTTCCGCGCCGGCCCGCCTTAACAAGTGGGCAACCGCCCATTAGTGTGGGCGCATGCCCACTTTATCGCAGGGACAGCCGGACAAGTCCGGTCCCGAGCCCCACCGCCACCGGCAGACGGCCGAGTCGTTCGGCGTGGACGCCGAACGCTACGACCGTGCCCGACCGCCATATCCCCAGGCCCTGGTGGACAGAATCGTCGCGGCAAGCCCCGGTCGGCACGTCCTCGACGTCGGAGCCGGGACCGGTATCGAGGCCCGGCAATTCCAGGCGGCCGGCTGCACGGTGCTCGGTGTCGAGCCCGACAAGCGGATGGCCGCCTTTGCGCGCCGCAGCCGTGTCGAGGTCGAGGTCGCCAGGTTCGAGGACTGGCAGCCGGCCGGGCGGCAGTTCGATGCGGTCATCGCCGGCACCGCCTGGCACTGGGTGGACCCCGTCGCCGGCGCGGCCAAGGCGGCCCAGGTGCTCCGGCCCGGCGGCCGACTCGCCCCCTTCCACCACGTCCCCCAGCTCCCGCCCGAAGTGATCGACGCCCTCGCCGAAGCGCTCCAACAGGTCGCCCCCGATTCCCCGTTCAACCCCGGCCTGCTGAGAGGCTCGGCCGTGGACGCATACCAACCACTGTTCGCGAAAATCGCCGACGGGATCCGGCAGACCGGCACCTTCAGCGAGCCGGAACAGTGGCGCTTCACCTGGGAGCGCACCTACTCCCGAGAAGAGTGGCTCGACCAACTCCCCACCTTCGGCGGCCTCACCCAACTCCCCGCAGACAAAATGGCCGAGGTCCTGGACAGCGCCGGAACCGCGATTGACAAGATCGGCGGACACGCCACCATGCCCTACACATCCGTCGTGATCACCTCGACCCGCTCCAACACGGCCTGACCACCGCAACCGTCGGGCGTCGCCTAGCGCGAGCAGACTCATGAGCTCGGCGACGCAGAGGAGTGTGAGGTCGGCGCGTTGACCTGGAAGACCCGAGCCCTCGTCCAAGCTGCGGCAGAACGCCCGTTCATCTGGGTCGACGACTCGATCATCGATCCCGCTCGGGTGGGAGCGCACCATCGAGGGGAAGCACTCCAGCATCGTGTCGATTCCTTCCAGGGGACGGGAGCAGCATGTGATGACTCCTGTTCAGCGTGTGGCGGTGCGTTCTGTCTTGGCCCGGGTCTCAGCGAGGCGGTAGGAGTCTGTGCCGGTCTCGATGATCGTGCCGTTGAAAGTGAGCCGGTCGACGATGGCCGTGAGAGCCGGGGGTCGGTGAAGGTGTTGGTCCACGCGCCGAAGGCTTCATTGGAGGCGATGGCGACGCTGTTCTTCTCCTCCCGCTCGGTCAGAACCTGGAACAGCAGTTCGGCGCCGTGCTTGTCGAGCTCCAAGTGTCCGAGTTCGTCGATGCACAAAAGATCGACACGGCCGTAGCTGGCGATCGTCTTGGTCAGCTGCTTCTCGTCCGCGGCCTCGACCAGCTCGTTGACGAGCTTCGCCGCTAGGGTGTACTTCGCCCGGAAACCTGCCATTGCGGCCTCAGTGCCCAGGGCGATCAGCAGGTGGGACTTGCCGGTGCCGGAGTCGCCGATCAGGCAGAGCGGCTGTCCCTTCTTCACCCACGCGCAAGTCGCGAGGGTGTGGACGACGGCGGCGTCGATGTTGGGGTTGGCGTCGAAGTCGAACTCCCGCAGCGACTTCTGCCTCGGGAAAGCTGCGGCCTTGATCCGGCGCTCGGAGCGGCGCCGGGCCCGGTCGTCGCACTCTGCGAGCAGCAGTTCGGCGAGAAAGGCGAGATAGGACATCTGCTCGCGGGCGGCCTGCTCGGCCAGGTCCGGGAACTTCGCGCGGATGGTGGGCAGCCGGAGCATCCGGCAGGCGCCGACCACGGCGGTTTCGGCCGCCTGCTCGCTCATCCGGCGGCGGCTGGTGGCGTTCATGGCATCTGCTCTCCCTTGCTGGCAGTGGTGGTGCGGCGGCTGAGGAGCTGGTTCGTAGGGGGCCGGTGAGGGAAGCGGCCGGGTGTCGGGCGGCAAATGAGCCAGCCGCCGCGCGGTCAGGAAGGTCACCGTCGGCTCCCGCCGCCGCTGCGGCGGTTCCGGCTCGGGCAAGGTGGTGTCGACGTCGTCGGCTTCCTGGGCCTTGCGCGGACGGCCGCCGAATCGGCCTCGCCGCAGGCGGTGGCCGACTTGGTCGGATGGCTGTGAGATGACCGCACGGATGCCCCGGCGCCGCAGGTGGCTGCGGACGGCGCGTGAGGAGTACGCGCGGTCGGCGAGAACGGCCAGGGGCCGGGTCCGGGGCCTGCCCGGGCCCCTGCGGGGCACGCGGAGGCGGGACATCACCGTCTCGAAGGCGGATGCGTCACCTGCCTGGCCTGCGGTGACGGTGAGAGCGAGAGGCCCTGCGCGGCCGCCTGCGGCCAGGTGGACCTTGGTGCTCAGCCCGCCGTGGGAGTTCGTGGGAATGTGGGCTCCCGGCCGGGACCCCGGGCCGGTCCGGGTGGTGTTGCCGACCGTGAACTTGAGAACGATCAGTCCCAGTTGGCGTCGCGGGAGGACCGGTCTGGGTGCCGCACGGTGTCGCGCGTACCGGGGTACAGGCCTGTTGGCCCCGTTACGGCGCCGTCGGCTCCGGCCGGAAGGCGTGGTCGATGTTCTCCTCGACCCAGGTGCGGAGCACGTTGAGCGGGATCGCGGCGCTCTTGCCGAGGGGGGTGAGGGCGTACTCGACGTGCAGGGGGACGGCGGGGTAGATGGTGCGGTCGAGGATGCCGGAGTCCTCCAGGCGGCGGAGCGTCTGGGTGAGCACCTTGGGGCTGACGCCCTGGAGCCTGCGCTGGAGCTCTCCGAAGCGCTGGGGCCCGTCCTCCAGGGCGCCGATGGCCAGCGCGGACCACTTGTTGGCGAGCAGGTCGAGCAGGGCGCGGCAGGGGCACTGGGCGGCGTAGACGTCGTGGTGCGCGTGCTGGCCGCTGGGGCAGGTGGTCGTCACGCTCACTCTCCTCACCAGGTCACTTCCCAACGGGAAGTACTGGACCTTGAAGGTAACTATACCCCCGGGGATAGCGTCGTCGACGTCAACGGGGGCCCGCCGAGGGCCTTCTGCAGAGTGCCTTTTCAGGAGATGACGCATGTCCGCAGACATGATGCGCGCGGTGGTTCAGGACGGTTTCGGCGGACCGGAGGTGCTGCGGATCCAGCAGGTGCCGCGCCCGGCGCCGCTGCCCACCGAGGTACTGGTGCGGGTGCACGCGGCCGGGATCAACCCGGTGGACTGGAAGACCCGCGGCGGCACCGGCATGGCCGGCCTGCTGGGTGAGCCGCCGTTCACCCTCGGCTGGGACGTGTCCGGGGTGGTGGAGGAGGTCGGCTTCGGCGTGACCACTCTGAAGGCCGGCGACGAGGTCTACGGCATGCCGTGGTTCCCGCGCGTCGCGAACGCCTACGCCGAGTACGTGACCGCCCCGGCCCGGCAGTTCGCCCGCAAGCCCGCCACTCTCGACCACGTGCACGCCGCCGCCGTGCCGCTGGCGGCGCTGACCGCCTGGCAGGCCGTGGTCGACACCGCGCACCTGCAGGCCGGCCAGCGCGTCCTGGTCACCGCCGCCGCAGGCGGGGTCGGCCACTTCGCCGTCCAGTTCGCCCGGCATCTGGGCGCCCATGTGATCGCCACCGCCAGCAGCGCCCGTCACCCCTGGCTCAAGGAGCTCGGCGCGGAGGAGACCATCGACTACACCACCACCCGCTTCGAAGACGCTGTCGCCGACGTCGATGTCGTCATCGACCTGGTGGGCGATGCCCATGACCAGACCGGCACCCGCTCGCTGAAGGTCCTGCGCCCGGGCGGCCTTCTGGTCGCGATCCCGGCCGGCGTCTCCCCGGAACTGGCCCAGGCCGCCGAGGCGGCCGGCGTGCGTGTCACTGCGTTCCTGGTCGAGCCGGACGGCGCGGCGCTGACGACGATCGCCGACCTGATCGATGCCGGCCAGGTCGCCGTCGCGGTGGAGGAGACCTTCCCGCTGGAGCAGGCCGGCACGGCCCACGCCCGCGGCGAAGCGGGCCGCACTCGCGGCAAGCTCGTCCTCACCGTCACCAACTGACCACCCCGGCATGCACCTTTGGAGCAGCACCGTGTACTACGAGATCCGCCGCTACCAGGCGCAGCCCGGACGCCGCGAGGAGTGGGTGCGCTACATGGAGGACGTGGTCATCCCGTTCCAGGCCTCACTGGGTATGGACGTGACCGGCTCCTTCGTCGATGACGAGGACGAGGACGGCTACGTGTGGATCCGCCGGTTCGAGGACGAGGCCCAGAGCCAGGCTCTGTACGCGGCCGTTTACGAACACGACCGCTGGAAGAACGAGATCGGCCCGGTCGTCCACGGCCTGCTGATCCCCGAGAAGACCGTCGTCACCCGCGTGGTCCCCACCCCCGGCTCATCACTGCGGTGACCCGGCCCCACCACTGCGCCCGGAACGGCGCCACCCGCACAGCGCAGCAACAAAGGAACTACTCATGAGCACCGACACACCCGCAAAGTCCTCCCCCGCCTCCTCGATCACCCAGACCGCCGCAGGCGCACTGATCGCAGAGGTGCACGCCGCCGCCGCCCGGATCGGTTTCACGGCGGCTGTCGCCGTCACCGACCCGGGCGGGCACCTCAAGGCGTTCGACCGCGCCGACGACGCGCCCTTCCTCACCACCGAGGTCGCCGTCGACAAGGCCTGGACCGCAGCCTCCTTCCACACCCCCACCCATGCATGGAACGACTACCTCGCCAATCCGCGGATCGCGCCACTGGCCGGCCACCCGCGCCTGATGGCAGTCGGCGGCGGCTACCCGATCATCGACAACGGACAGTGCGTCGGAGGCCTCGGAATCTCCGGCGGCAGCTACGAGCAGGACCAGCAGGCCGCCGAAGAGGCCCTGACCGCCCTCGGGTTCGAAGTGCCCGCCCGCTGACCGCCCGACCCAACCCGCACAGTCCGCCCTTCAGCGCTGAGCAGCGCATCGTCTGGAGGAGTAACTGCCTCAGGCCCGTCGACATCGATCGACGCGAGATGCGCGCTCTTCGCCAGGATGTTCTGGCCGGTCACCGCGAGGAGCGGTGACCGGCCCCGGCGTGGACGCCGTACCGACGCAGCCGCGCCTCCCGCACACCGCCCCACAGGCACGCCAGGCTCGCCCACACGACACAGAACACGTCACGTGCCGTCATCTGTCTCCCTGCTCTCCCTCGCCCAGCGCCACCCGGCACGGGCCGCGTACCAGGATGACGCGGCACCCGGCCCCATGGTTCACGAGGGTGCGCGGGCACACCGGCTCCTGGGACTTACATGGTCGTGGCGGGGCCACCACGAAGGGCCGGTAGCCGCCTTCGCCGTCGGGCACGCGACTGCTGCCCCTGATCAGCCTTCGCCGAGTGGAACCGGTCAACGAGTCAGTGCAGTCAACTGACCAGGCACGCCAGGCTCACTGACCCATCGGACACGCCCCATGACAGCCCCGGCCCTGGTGCTGGCTGGCTATCGGGATACGAGGAGGGGAATGTGCCAGATGAGCGGCTCGACGCGGAGTGGGTCCGGTCCTGGTGGGAGCAGGCCGATGCGGCGCTGACGAAGCTGATGCAGTCCTTCCTCCCGACGCACGGCTTCCCACCCGGCCACAACGCCGTGATGCTCGCAACCGACGACAGCCACCAGGCCACGGACGCACTCGTGGACCTGACGCCGATCCCCTCCGACCTGACCACGCTCTACGGGGTGATCAGCGAGGCTCCCCTGCCCGACGTCGACAGCGGGTACTTCATCCACTCACCCACGACGGCGGCGGAACACTTCCGCGAGTACGGCCCCGCTCCGATCGACGGCGAATCGATCGCACTGGTCTTCGCCAGCGACGGCGGGGGCCGTCTGTTCGCGATCGGGGACAGCGGACGAGTCTGGAAGTCCACCACGGCTTCCTGGCTTGACGACTTTGAGGTCGTCGCAGGCAGCTTGCAGGAATTCCTCGAACAGCTCGGCCGACGGATCGCGAGCCAGCTCTGATCGTCGGCCTAGGAGCAAACAGGACCCCTGTCCCACAGGACGATCTCATTCCGCAGTTGGGGAATCGTGAGCAGGTGTGGGGTCACCCCTGAGCAGTGGATGGCCGATGAAATTGGCCACCTGGTGCTTTGGGGTCGGCCAGACTTGCTCTGCTGATCCCCACACATTGATCTTGATCGGTGTGTCGTGGTGGGTGGGGTCTGATCGGCGCCGTCTGCGTGGGCGAGTTCGGTCTCGTCAGGGGCCTGGATGCTCACGCGAGGAAGATGTGGATGCGCACGCGCTGCGCCGGAGGGATCGGACCGGGGAAACACGGCCGCGTCCCGGCACACCCCGGCAAGACTTCAGCCGTTCGCCATCCCACCGCCCGCTGTCCGCCATCCAGGCAGCGGGCCGAGATCGTACCCTTCCGCAGTTCAAATCGATCAACATCCTGGAGGGGACATGCGAGACCGCGTACGGATCGCCTGCCGCGCAGCGGCGGTGGCCATCGCGCTGGCGGCAGCGGGAGGAGCGGCCACCGTCCCGGCGGTTGCAGCGCCCACCGGTATCACCCAAACCGCGCCGGCACCGGCGCCGACCGGCCTGACGTACAGCTATGACACGGCCACCGAGCAGGTGACCGTCAGCTGGGACCCGAAGGACCCGGCCGACACAGTGACGACCGGCTATCGCGAGGGGTCCTGCAGCGGGCCCTCGACCGCCGACGGGCCGTGCTTCGTCCGGCTGTCGGGGCCGCTGCTGACCGGCAACTCGTTCACGTTCCACCGGGCTGCGGGCCGGACGAGCTACTTCCGGCTGTACGCCGAGAACGCGGCGCACCAGCTCACCGGCTCGGCGATCCTCACCATCACCACCTGAGGCAGCCCGGCATAGGACTGGCCCCGAAGTCGACCCGTGACAACGTAGTAGACGCGCTGCACTGGCCAGGTTCGGGGCCTTGCCGCCGTTGTTTCCGACCAGCCGCACGGCGGCGGCCAGCAGATTCCGCAGCCCGCCCACATCGCCGTTCTTCGAAGCTCACCACTGCGTTGAACTACGCACCGCGTGAGGCGAGGAGCAGCCCTGGCACGCGGCGGAGGCCATCGCCCGCGCCGTCATCGACTTCGCCGTGCAGATCCTCACCGAGGACCACGAGGACATCACCGACGTCCTCCGTCAGCTGGAGGCGGTCGGAGTGGGTCAGGCCGTTGATGCGCACCCCGCACCGGCCGGTGCGCGCCCGGTGCGCCTGTCCATCGTGGTGCGCACCGGGGACGGAGCCTCCGCCAACTTGAAGTCGCAGATCATAGGGCTGGTGTGACCGGTTCTCGGAGTGCTCACGCTGCTCGTGGGAGGGAGTCCGGCGGTCATGCGGCGGCCCTCCGGTGGCGGGTGAGGACGGCGGGGCCGACCTGTTCCGCCGACAGGCACTCCAGCATCGCGTGCGGGCCTCCCGCGGGGAAGAGCCGGTCGCCGGTGCCGAGGACGGTGGGAAACGTCAGAAGCCGGTACTCGTCGATCAGGTCCTCGGCCATCAACTGGCGCCCGATGCTGAGGCTGCCGATGACGACCACATCGCGCGGTTCGTGCTTGACGGCGTCGATGACGTCGCCTTCCAGAATGCGCGAGTTCGCCCACGCCGCGTTGTCCGTGCCGCTCAGCGTGCGGGAAGCGACCAGTTTCCGGGCGGCGTTCATGCGTGCGGCAAACGGGCCTTCACGTCCGGGCCACAGCCGCGAGAAGATCTGCCAGGTCGTGCGCCCGAACAGCAGCACGCCGTCGTCCAGCGTGCGGTCGAGACGGAATTTGTCTCCGTCGATGGCTTCGCGGCCGTGCCGCAGCGCCCAGCCGCCCAGCGGCGTCCCCTCCGAACCGGTGGGGTCGGACATGACCCCGTCCAAGGTGACGAACCCGATCACGATGATGCTCACAGCGATGTTCCTCTCGCTCAGGTCGAGTGCTCACCGGTACATACCGGCGGCCCCCGCCCGACTCATCGCTCCGACGCGAAATCCCCGGCAGGAATGTGCCGCGGCAGCTCGAAGACGTCGAAGACGCCCGGATCGGCGAAGACGACGTTGTGCGCCACCAGGCCGCCGGTGACGGTGAGCACCTGGAGGGTGTGCAGCCGGTGCCCCCCGCCGGGCTGTGGCGCGTACGCCGCCAGCGCCGGCTGCCCGTTCGCTGTGAGTTCCCGTACGGCCCAGCCGGTGCCGCGCGTCCGGAAGACGCGCTCCAGGAACCGACCGTAGTCGGCGCGGCCGCGGTACCACAGCGGGACTGGCGGCATCTCCAGGATCGCGTCCTCGGCCAGCAACTGCACCAGTGCGGGCACGTCGGCGGCCTCGAACGCCCGCACATACCGCTGCACCACCGCCCGCACCCCGGGATCGTCCGGCTCACGCACCGCATCGGGACCGCCCGCGCCCGCGAGGGCGGCACGGGCGCGCTGCAGTGCGCTGTTGACCGCCACCACAGTGGTCCCCAGCTGCTCGGCGACCTCGGCCGCGGTGAACCCCAGCACCTCCCGCAGCACCAGGACGGCGCGCTGCCGGGCCGGAAGCACCTGCACCGCCGCCACCCACGCCAGGCGCAGATCAACCCGCGCCTGGACATCCGACCGCGCATCAGGAAACGGCTCCAGCCAGGGGACATCGAGCGCCGGCGTCAGCACGGCCTCAGGATCGTCGCTCGGCGTACCCAACCCGGACGGCAGCGGGCGCCGGCCGTGCCCCTCCAGCGCAGTCAGGCATGCATTCGTTGCGATCCGGTACAACCAGGTCCGCACCGACGCGCGCGCCGGGTCATACCGATCCCGGGCCTTCCAGGCACGCAACAGCGTCTCCTGAACCACATCCTCGGCCTCGTGGAACGAACCCAGCATCCGGTAACAGAACGCGAGCAGCTCGCCCCGGTACGACTCGAAGTCCACCGGCCCATCATGCCGTACGCCGGTCTCAGCCCGACATCCAACGCAGTCCGCCCGGATCAGCACGCCGCACACGTGGCTCTGTACGCGAGAAGGGGCTCTGGCTCAACTTCTGTGATGCGGCCACTCTGAGTGACAGTCAGGCTCCTTCGAGCCATACACGAAGTCGCCCGAAAATGATTCGTGGGCAA
>NZ_JBSFVT010000048.1:0-15352 GCF_053592455.1 Streptomyces sp. NPDC002676
AAAAGGGCCTGCACATGGCAAGCACCTCGTCGCGCGGCCTACCCAACCAACCGCTTGAAGCAGTGGCGCGGGATCGCCACCCGCTACGAGAAGACAGCGACTATCTACTTGGCTGGGTTGCACGTCGCGGGCATCTTCCTCTGGTCTGCCAGGTGATCCAAACGAAACCGCCTAGGACCGCGGCGGCCAGCCGGTCCAGGGCGGCAGGGTTGGGGAAGACCTGGACGACATCGGCCCGCCGTTTGATCTCCCGGTTCAGCCGCTCCAGCGGATTCGTCGACCAGATCTTCTTCCAGTGGGCCGGCGGGAAGTCCGCAAAGGCGGTGATGTCGGCTCCGGCGTCCAGCAGCATGGTCTTGACCTGGGGGAACTGCCGTCCGAGCATGTCGGCGACTACGTTCAGCTGGGTGCGGACGGCCTCGCCAGTGGTCTGCGCAAAGATGGTGCGGATGGTCGCCGCCACCATCTCTCCCGACCCCTTTTCGATCACGCCGAACACGTCTCGCACGAAGTGAACTCGGCATCGCTGCCAGGCCGAGCCGAGGAAGACAGTGCGGATGGCGGCCACCAGGCCGCTGTGGCTGTCCGAGATGACCAGCTGAACGTTCTCCAGGCCGCGGGCCCGTAAGGACCGCAGGAGCTTCGTCCAGAACGGCTTCGACTCGCTGTCGCCGACCATCAGCCCGAGGATTTCGCGGTGCCCGGTGACGGAGATCCCGGTCGCGATGACTACCGCCTGGGACACGATCCGGTGATTCACCCGCGCCTTGCAGTAGGTCGCATCCAGGAACACGTAGGGGAAGACGGTGTGGTCCAGCGGCCGCTCCTTGAACGCCGTCAGTTCAGCGTCGAGTTCTCCGCAGATCCGCGACACCTCCGATTTGGAGATCCCGCTGTCCGCACCCAGTGCTTTGACCAGGTCATCCACCGAGCGGGTCGAGACCCCGTGCACGTATGCCTCCATCACCACGGCGAACAGGGCCCGGTCGATCCGCCGGCGCCGCTCGAGAAGAGAGGGGAAGAACGACCCCGTCCTCACCTTCGGGATCTTCAGATCGAGGTCACCGGCCTGAGTGGTCAGCAGGCGGTCTCGGTAGCCGTTACGCCACGTGGTGCGTTGGTCGGAACGTTCGCCCGGGGCGGCACCGATGGCCTCGGTGGCCTCGGCCTCGATGAGCTCCTGCAGGATGCGCTCGCACAGCACCCTGATCGTCTCAACTCCGTCAGCCGTACGTAGTGACTCCAGCAGCCGCATCAGGTCAGACTGGCACAAGGCCATCGCGCTCTCCTTCGGTTGAACTGCCCGTTCATCAGGGAGACTTGCGCGATGGCCTGCCCTTGTTTAGGGGGCAGTCAACAACGCTGGGTGCACGCCCCGGGCAGACACCCGCGCGTTCACGACCTTTGAACGGCTACACGACGCGGCGAGACACGATCCATCCCAGGGGCAGCTCTCGTTCATCTAGGGCGCTTCAACAACACCCCAAATACCGTATTCTGCATGGATTGCGTTCCGCCCACGTTATTGCTTATGTAGCTGGCATTAAGAGGCACTACGCCCACAGCTTCCCATCCCTCCTGACCTGCGGTGTTCAGCAGTACCTCCCAACTGACACCATTGCCAATCCTGACTGTCCGGTATTCCCATGCGGTCGCCAACGTCGTCCCTTCTCTGAATTTTTGATGAAGCGTCAACTCGCACTGTCGCACAGTCAGCGACCCGGGCGACAGTAGGTGCCGCGAGCAGCCAGGTGGAGCAATGGTGACGGACAGGTACGACGCCAGGGCGCCGTCCATTACACCAACCGGCATCACTATCTGAGCGATCATCACGACCGTATCGCCGGGGAAGGCATTGAGCAGACCGTTACGGGACCACCACCGGCCAGCACTCTCGCCTGGAACGGCTACACCGCTCGGCGGGACGCCATCCCGTCGGGTTGACGGTGCACCTGTGCGGTTTGTGCGGCCCGGCGACACCCAGCGGCCGACTTGGGTTGTCTACGAGCACGAGCGGTATCTCGGCACGGTGCACGCCCATCCGGACGGCGACGGCCTGTGGCACGTACAGTCCGCGGCTGAACAGTTCGGGAGCCTGGACGATGCGGTGAGGGTGCTGCGCAAGCCGCCTTCGGGGTCCCGGCAGCGGCAGCAGGTGGCTCGCTGGGCACGCGCTGTGCTGGCTGATCCGGCGCTGCTGCTGATCGATGTCCAGACCGCCGGCCTGGGCGCGCAGGCCTGGGCGGTACAGAACGACAGTTACCTCGACCAGACCCAGCCGCTCGGCTCGATCTCGTACTACCGGATCGTCGGGGTGCGCACCGACGGCACCGAAACCGAGGCCGCACATCCCTGGCGGATCCGGCCGCACCTGCTCTAAAGAGTCGTCCCAGGGCGGTACTTGACGGCGCAGTGCGCCGAGAACCACGCGGGTGACTGGGCGGCACCGGCTGCTGATGGCCACCGCCCAGCACTCACAGGTCCGCACGGCGTCCACGTCGGTCCTGTGCAAGCCGGATCAGCCACTGGGGTGCCGGCGGCCGTCGCTGCCCACTTTGCCGCCGTTCGTGCTCTTGCCATTGTTCGTCAGCGATCCGCTGGTCGAGGAGTTCGAGTTGCCGCGCGTGCTGCCGCTCGACGACGCGAGGGGCGAATCGCAGCATGTCGAGACGGGTCGGCAGGCAAGCCTCGTGCACAAGATGTTCCTCCGCTGGCTGGCGTGTCCGACCCGGTGGACGGTGAACCTCGACGACTGGACCCTTGCGGACGAGGACGGCCACACCTACAGCTTCCACCACGTCTACCTGGGAGGCCGCTCCACCGTCCGCGTCCACACCGGCACCGGCCGCGACACCCGCACCGACCTCTACCAGGACCGCCGCAACTACGTGTGGGACAACCACGCCGACACCGCGACCCTGCGCAACGACCACGGCCGCCGCTTCATTCGACGAAGCCTCCTGGACCCCGCCACCGCGGGCACCACCACTGACCCCGCCGGAAGCGGTAGCTGACGCCGGACCCTGACACCGACGCCACTCAAGGTGGTCACCCCGACCTGGGTGGCCCACCTCTTCTTGTCGGGACCTGAGCGCATACATGGTCCTCCTGCGCTGACTGTCCCGCGCAAGCGCTTTCAAGCCGGTCGCCCTGTTATGGGGAACTCGCGTTCGGTTGGGGCAGAGACCGAACCCTTTTTTCACGGTGGGGTGGCGGGCGGCTACGGTGCGCGATGTCCCCTCCACGGGGGAGAAGGGGCATGGCTGGAAAGTGCCTGGCCGCTTGAGGGGGGCCGCGACTGTAAATGCGCTTTTCGCTTGGCGAGTTGAGGCGATTATCCGGTCACGCGAACGCCCTTGCGGCCGACGTGGCGAGTGGCGTGTTCTGATCGCCGAGATGCGGCGATTGTTGCTCTATGTAATCGACTTGGCCTCCGCCTTCTGTTTCCAGGGTTGCGGTTGTGCCCGAATTGCCTGGTCAGGGGTGCATGCCTGTTGTCGCGCGTGACGTACGTCACGTTGACGCTGTGTGTTCGGCTCGCGTTGACTGCGGCTCTTCTCATGAGATTCCTGTGTACTTCTTGCAATCCTGGGGTGGAGTTGTGGAGTTGGGGCGGGGTAGGCGTCAACGTGCGTGGAGCAGACGCCTGTCGCGAGGGGCGGTTGTCACGGTCGTGACCGCGCTGGTAGGTGGCCTTCCGGTGTTCGCGTCTTCGGGTGTTTCGCGTGCGTCGGCGGTGTCGTCGTCGGTGGCCTCGTTGCAGACGACCGAGGTGACGGCGGCCGAGCAGGCGGCTGTGTCCGGTGAGCCGGTAGAGGTGACGGCTGCGCGCAGCGAGTACACGACGACTGTGGCGAATCCGGACGGCACGTTCACGCTGACGCAGTCGACGCAGCCTCAGCGGGCCAAGGCGGCCGACGGTTCGTGGCGGGATGTGGATGCCACGCTGGAGAAGCGTGCGGACGGCACAGTGGGCCCCAAGGCGGCTGTGGTCGACCTGGCGTTTTCCGGGGGCGGCAGTGGCGCGGACCTGATTCGTCTGGGCACGAAGGCCGGTCAGGAGCTCACGCTCGGCTGGCCCACTTCGTTGCCTGCCCCGGCTCTGGAAGGTGCCACGGCCACTTATGCGGATGTTCCGGTCAAGGGTGTGGATCTGCAGCTGACCGCGACGGCCGATGGCTATCACGAGGTGCTCGTCGTCAAGGACGCGCAGGCTGCGGCCAGTCCGGAACTGGAGAAGGTGAAGCTCACTGCGCGCGGTGACGGGCTGAGCGTGGTGGCGGGTCAGGGCGGGGGGGGGTCCGGGCGGTCGACGAGGACGGCAACGCGGTCTTCCGCGGGCCCGCTGGCATGATGTGGGACTCCGCGGGCGATGCGGCCACCGGGGTGCAAACCCAGCTGATGACCACCAGGGCTGCCGGCGAGCCACAGCCGCAGGAGGAGCAGAGCGACTCGGTCCAGCCGGGTGAAGGCGATGCGAGCGCCGAGCTGCCCGTCAAGGTCGGAGACGGCATCGTGTCCGTCAGCCCGGACCTGGATCTGCTGCGGGGTGCGGACACCGTCTATCCGGTCTACATCGATCCGTCGGTCGGTCTGGGTGTCTCGGAGTGGACGAAGCTGTCGTCGGACGGCGACAAGTTCTGGAAGTTCACCGAACCCAAGGGCGTAGGCCGCTGCGGGATCGCCGACGGGTACGGGTGCAGTGCCAGCGGCTACACCGACCGTATGTACTTCGAGTTCGGGCCGGGAGCCCTGGTCGGCAAGTACGTGCTGGACGCTACGTTTCTCGCGCAAGAGACCTGGTCGTTCAACTGCAACCCGTACTGGGTGGACCTGGAGCGCACTGACAACATCTCCGAGGGCACCCGCTGGCCGGGACCAAGACAACTGGATCAGATGGGCGACCGCTACGTGTCGGCCGGCCGAGGCGATCTGTGCAGTCCTGAGCAGCCCGACCAGTGGATTAAATTCAACGACAACCCGACCGAGCCGGATGAGAACCTCACCAGCACGGTCCGGTCGTTCGCGGCAGGCAAGTTCCCGCGGCTGACGCTGATGCTGCGGGCGAAGGATGAGAGCGAGCCGCGGGCGTGGAAGCGGTTCGACAACAATGCCGAGCTGCAGGTCAACTACATGTACAAGCCGGGCGTGCCGACGAAGGTCGGTGTGATCCCGGGTACGGGTACGACAACGGAGTGCAAGGCCTCCAGCGAGCCGACGACGGTGACCACACTCACCCCCAAGTTGCAGGCCAGTGTCCAGACACAGGTCGAACTTCACCAGGGTGATGAAGAGGGTTCGCTGCAGGCGGAGTTCTGGATGGAACGCTCTAGCGACGACACCACCAAGGGGACCTGGTCGAAGGTGTGGACCGGCTACAAGCCGGACAGCGGCTGGCATCCGGACGGCACCGTGGAGAACATTGAGACGTCGACCCGCGCCGACGGGGGTCTGTACCGCTTCCGTGCCCGGACGCAGTCGCATGGGGTCGGTACCGACGTCAACTTGTTCTCCCCGTATTCGTCCTGGTGCTATCTGCGCATCGACACCTCTGCACCGAGGCCGCCCACGGTGATCGCCAACGGCCCGTACAAGGAGTGCGTCGCCAACGCCTGCGACGGATACGGAGCTCCGGGGACCCCGGGCAGCTTCACGTTCACGCCGAACACGGCCGACAAGGACGTGCAGGCCTACCGCTGGCGCCTGCTGTCCAGCGACAGCACGGACACCGAGACCGTCGAACCCGAAACACTCAACGGCCCCGTTAAGGTCCCCGACATCACACCGGACCTTTCGGGAACCCAGACTTTGTCGGTGGAGGCCAGCGACCTGCACAACGGCCGGGTGCGCTGGGGCGAGCCTCAGCAGTTCACCTTCAAGGTCGGCCTCTCGCCTGGCCCCACTGGACGGTGGCGGTTCGATGACGCCGCTCCGGGCTCGGGGGAGACCGTGGCCAAGGACACCGGCACCTCGGGCATCCGCCACGACGCGATCCTGCGCGATGCGTCGGCCGGCTGGTCGACGATGGCCCGGCGCGGCACCGGCGACCGGTCGCTGTGGCTGAACGACCGGACAGAAGGATCGGACGGCTACGCCTCCACCGACGGCGTCGCCGTCAACACGCAAGACTCGTTCACCGTGTCGGCCTGGGTCTACCTGACCGACAACGCGACCAACCACGCGGTGCTGTCAGCCCCCGGCGACTACGGTTCGGCGTTCACCTTGTACTACTCGTCCTCGTACAAGAAGTGGGTGTTCAACCGTACCGCGAAGGACCCCGACCCGACCAAGGGCGAAACACCCGTCTACATCCGATCGCTGGCCGATCAGGAGAACCCGCCGCTGCGCGTGTGGACCCATCTGACCGGCGTGTTCAACACCAAGCACACCACGGACACAAGTGACGACACGATCCAGCTGTTTGTCAACGGCCGCCCGCAGGGCAAGCCGGTGGTGCTCGCGGACGCTTCGTCGGCGTACACGCCGTGGGCCGCGGACCGGAATCTGATGTTCGGCCGGTCCAAGACGCTGCAGAACGGCACGGGCACCTACGGCGAGTACTTCACGGGGCGCGTCGACGAGGTCGCGGTCTGGCAGGAAGCGCAGAAGGCTGGGGTGGTGCGGGCCGAGGACCGGCTGGAGCAGGACAGTGTTCCGGCCAACGAGCTCGTGGCGCACTGGGACCCGACGATCTCCTCGGGCACCCAGGTGCAGGAGAGCCCGGAGAACCCCGACAGCCCCTCCAGCGGATCGTTCCTGTACCAGCGAGGCCCGCTGCAGCTCTCCGCCGATGGGGCCTCCTTGTCGGGGGAGGACGCCACGTCGCTGGTGCTCAACGGCACCACTGGGTATGCGTCGGTGACCGGCCCGGTGGTCGACGAGACCGGGTCGTTCACCGTGTCGGCCCGGGTGCGCCTGAGCAAGGCGCAGATGGATGCCCGC
The DNA here is from genome assembly GCF_053592455.1 of Streptomyces sp. NPDC002676. Lineage (NCBI taxonomy): Bacteria > Bacillati > Actinomycetota > Actinomycetes > Kitasatosporales > Streptomycetaceae > Streptomyces > Streptomyces sp. NPDC002676. The sequence goes on from NZ_JBSFVT010000048.1 coordinate 6,943, forward strand.
TCGGTCGGCTACCGCTCGACCATCGTCGCGCAGGCCACCCCGGCCGGGAAGGAATCGTCCTGGGCCCTGTGGGTGGAGAAGATCTCAGCCACCGACTACGTGTGGAAGTTCGGCCGGACCGCGGTCACCGCTGATGGCACCTCGGTCATCGATACGGCGATCGCACCCTCCGAGGAGCCGGTCGATGCCAAGGCCTGGGACACCTGGGTGGATGTCACCGGCGTATTCGACGCCGACCAGGACTTCACCGACGACAACGGTGACCAGCAGTTCGGCGTGGCCCAGCTGTATGTGGGTGCCATCCTGCAGGCCGGACAGGACGATGCCGGGCTCACCACACCGCAGCAGGGCAGCGGCACGCTGTCGGTGGGCCGCGGCAACTCCGGCGGTCTGCTGGGCCGTTACCTGCCCGGAGACCTGGCCGACATCAGGATCTGGGTGGGAGCGATGACACCCGATCAGGTCCGCGCGCAGGTCACCGAGTCCGACAACTGACCTGCCCACCTGGTCCGGCCGCCCACCCATCCGGCCGGACCAGGCCCCCTGCCTTTGCTCTTTCACATCCACGTGAAGGCCGGCTGCGACGGCAGCCGGCCTTGAGGAGACCTGTCATGCACTCGCCCGGCCCTGGCCTGCCCCGGATCGGCAGCCCTCTGTCCGGCAGACGCACCTGGTCGCAGCGCACAGCCGCTGTCCTGGGTTTGGCGCTGCTGCCCGGATTGCTCACCCCGGTCACATTCGCAGCCGACAAGGACCCGTTGGGCAAGCCCCAGCTGCCCGCACCGCGTGCGGCCAAGGTGAGTGAGTTCACCGCCAAGGCCAACAGCAAGAACGACGCTGCCGTCGCCGCATTCGCGCGCGCGGACGCAGCCGCGGCCAAGCGCGCCCGCCACGACCAGGCCCGCACCGTGACCTGGCCCAGCGGCGGCACCACCACCCTCACCCTGCCCGCAGGCAAGACCACCTCCGGCACGGCGAAAGCCGCACCGGGCGCGCTCCCGGTCTCCCTCACCGCACCCCACAAGACCAACTCCGCCAAGAAACAACCGGCGGCAGCAAAGACGGTCAAGGTCACCGTCCTCGACCAGAAATCCGCCCGCCGCCTGGGCGTCAAGGGCGTCGTCTTCACCGTCACCGGTCCCGTCACCGGCGGCGCCGCCCGACTCGGCATCGGCTACGGCAAGTTTGCTGCCGCCTACGGCGGTGACTGGGCCGGCCGCCTCCAAGTCCAGCAGCTGCCCGCGTGCGCGCTCGACAACCCGGCCAAGGCCACATGCCGCACCCGCAACACACTCGCCGCAAGAAACGACCGCGGCGCCCAGACGCTGACCACTCAGCTCAACCTCGCCACCGCCCCCAAGGCGGCAACCGCCCAGCCGATGGTCCTCGCCGTGACAGCCGGCACGCAGTCCGGCGGGGGTGACTACAAGGCCACTTCGCTGTCCGCATCCTCCACCTGGGAGTCCGGCGGCTCCTCTGGCAGCTTCACCTGGTCCTACCCACTGCGCACCCCGCCCGCCGCAGCCGGCCCGCAGCCCGACCTGTCGATCTCCTACGACTCCGGAGCCGTCGACGGCCAGACGGCGAACTCCAACAACCAGGGCAGCCAGCTCGGTGTGGGCTTCGACCTCACCTCCTCCTACATCGAGCGCAAGTACGACACCTGTGACGACGACGGCCAGGACGGCAAGTACGACCTGTGCTGGAAGTACGACAACGCCTCCCTTGTGCTCAACGGTAAATCCACCGAACTGGTCAAGGACGACACCACCGGAACCTGGCGGCTGAAGGACGACGACGCCTCCACCGTCAAGCACCTCACCGGCGCCGACAATGACGACGACAACGGCGAGTACTGGACGGTGACCACCGGCGACGGCACTACCTACACCTTCGGCCTGAACAAGCTGGAGGGCGCCAGCGCGACCGACCGTACCGACTCGGTGTGGACCGTGCCCGTCTTCGGAGACGACGAGGGCGAGCCCGGCTACGCGGATGGCACCAGCTTCTCGGGCCGCGACAAGCAGCAGGCCTGGCGCTGGAACCTCGACCTGGTCACCGACACCCACGACAACGCCGCGACCTACTGGTACACCGCCGAGCACAACAACTACGACATGCTCGGCGATGACACCACCGGCACCGACTACGTCCGCGGCGGCTACCTCAAGCAGATCCGCTACGGCCAGCGGGCCGGCTCCCTCTTCTCCGCTACCCCGGCCTACTCCGACAAGGTCACCTTCACCTACGCCGAACGCTGCCTGGCCTCCGGCACCGGCTGCGACTCGCTGACCGATGCCACCCGCGACAACTGGCCCGACGTGCCGTTCGACGCGATCTGCAAGGACGGCGACAAGTGCACCGGCAACGTCGCACCCGCCTTCTTCACGCGTAAGCGGCTGACCACCATCGCGACGCTTGCCTGGAACGCAGCCGCAACTACGCCGGCCTACTACTACGTCGACTCCTGGTCGCTCAAGCAGCTCTACCTCGACCCCGGTGACACCGGAGACGCCACCGACCAGTCTCTGTGGCTGGATGAGCTCCAGCACACAGGCAAGTACGGTGACGACCTCACTCTCGACCCGGTGAAGTTCACGCACATCTTCCTGCCGAACCGAGTCGCCGGGCCCAGCGACGACATCCTCGCCTTCGAAAAGCCCCGCCTGAACTCGATCACCTCCGAGGCCGGTGCGAAGACGGTCGTCACCTACGCCCCAGCCGACTGCACCTACGGGCAGACCATGCCCAAGGTCGACGAGAACACCAAGAACTGCTACCCGGTGTACTGGTCACCCAACGGCGAGAAGACCCCGATCCTGGACTGGTTCCAGAAGTACCCCGTCACCTCCGTCTCCACCACCGACACCTACGGCGGCTCCGAAGCCGTCCAGCACACCTACCAGTACTCCGACGGCACCTCCGACGGCGCCTGGCACTACAACGACGACCCCATCACGCCGGCCAAGGAACGCACCTGGTCGACCTGGCGCGGCTACAGCAAGGTCACCCAGCTCATCGGCGACCATGACAGCGACCAGCTCAAGACGGTCACCATCTACCTGCGCGGCATGAACGGCGACCGCGTCCTCGGCTCCGACGGCAAGACCCCCGACCCGGACAAGCGCAAGACCGCCACGGTCACCGGCGTCAAGGCCGCGGGGATCACCGACTCCGATCCGTACGCGGGATTCACTCGGGAAACCGTCACCTACAACGGCGGCGTGGAAGTCGGCGGCCAGATCAACGACCCCTGGTCCAAGCAGACCGCCACCCAGCACAAGTCGTACGCGGACACCGAGGCGTACTACGTCCGCACCGCCGCCACCCACACACGCACCCGCATCACCAGCGGCATCGCCCCCACCGACCGGGAACGCACGGTGGCGACCACCTACGACGACTACGGCATGCCGCAGTCCGTGGAGGACAGCGGCGACGAAAAGGTCGACGGAGACGAGACCTGCACGCGCGCCTGGTACGGACGTAACGACGCACTGGGCATCAACAAGCTGGTAACTCGCACTCGCGTCATCTCCAAGCCGTGCGCCATCACCGGCGACGCACTCGACCTGCCCGCCGACGCGACCCGGCCCGGTGACGTCATCTCCGACACCGCCGTGGCGTATGACCAGAAGACCTGGTCCTCCACTCAGGCCCCGACCAAGGGCGAAGTGCAGTGGACCGGCCGCGTCAAGGGCTACACCGCGGCCAACAACCCGATCTGGCAGAAGATCACTACCACGGACTACGACACACTGGGCCGACCCACGGTCGTCAAGGACACCAACGACCTGACCACCGCGACCACCGCCTATCAGCCCACCACCACAGGCCCGCTGACCTCCACCACCGTGGCCAACGCCAAGGGCCACACCACCACCACAGCCATCGACCTGGCCACCGGCTCCCCCCTCAAGGTCACCGACCCCAACGGCAAGATCACCGAGAACGAGTACGACGCACTCGGCCGTATCACCAAGGTCTGGCTGCCCAACCACCTCAAGGCCCTCTACGCCGCAACCCCGAGCTACACCTACAACTACAAGATCACCGCCACCGCCCTGCCCTGGACCTCCACCAGTGCCCTCAACGGTGAAGGCTCCGGCTACAACACCAGCTACGAGTTCTACGACTCCCTGCTGCGCACCCGTCAGACCCAGACTCCGACCCCGATCGGCGGACGCATCGTAGGCATCACCCTCTACGACGACCGCGGCCTCGCCGTCAGCACACAGGGCGACATCTGGGACAACACCTCCGCCCCGTCCAGCACCCCGGTGCAGACCGAGGGCCAGCCCCCGATCCAGACCGACACCACCTACGACGGCGCCGGCCGTGCCACCAAGACGGTCACCAAGAACTACGGCGTCACGCGCTGGACGACCACCAGCACGTACACCGGTGACAAGGTGTCCACAACCGCCCCGGCAGGCGGCCAGGCCACCGAAGTGATCACCAACGCACTCGGCCAGACGACCGAGCGCCGCGAATACGCAAGCCCCGCCCCGACCGGCGACTACACCACCACCACCTACACCTACACCCCCGCCGGTCAGCAGAAGACGGTCACCGGCCCCGACCAGACCGCGTGGTCCTACACCTACGACCTCTTCGGCCGCCAGGTCACGGCGACCGACCCCGACAAGGGCAAGACCGCCACCGAGTACAACGAACTCGACCAGGTCACCAGCACCACTCCGAACGACGACGCCTCGAAGAAACTGCTGTACGAGTACGACGTCCTCGGCCGCAAGACCGGCATGTGGCAGGCCGACAAGACGGACGCCAACAAGCTCGCCGCCTGGACATTCGACCAGCTCGCCAAGGGCCAGCCCGACGACGCCATCCGCTACGTCGGCGGTGCCACCGGCAAGGCCTACACCCAGTCCGTCACCGCCTACAACAGCCTCTACCAGGTGACTGGCAGCACGACCACGCTGCCGGACGACGACCCCCTGGTCACCGCCGGTGTACCCAAGTCGTTCAGCTACACCACCGGCTACACCCTCGACGGCGCAGTAAGCCAGTACTACGCCCCGGCCGTCGGCGGCCTGGCCGCAGAAACCGTTGGCTACACCTACAACAACACCGGCCAGCAGCTCACCGCCGCCGGCACCACCGGCTACCTGCAGGATGCCACCTATTCACCCGAGGGCGACCCGACCCGGCTCAGCCTCGGCACGCAGAGCGGTACCTCGGCGCAGAAGGCATACCTCAACTACGAGTATGAGGCGGGCACTCGCCGGCTGAAGCGCTCCTTCGTCAGCGACGACGTGCACGGCTACATGTCGCAGGAGCTGAAGTTCACCCAGGACGACGCCGGCAACGTCACCTCTATCTTCGACGTCGCCACCCAGGGCGGCACCGCCAAGGCCGATTACCAGTGCTTCGCCTACGACGGCAACCGCCGCATGACTGAAGCCTGGACCCCGAAGACCGCGGATTGCGCGACCTCCGGCCGCACGGTGGCCAACCTCGATGGAGCAGCCCCGTACTGGACGTCGTACACCTACACCGACGCCGGCCAGCGCAAGACGGAAACGCAGCACACCACGTCGGGCGACAAGGCCACGACGTACACCTACAACGACACCACCGACAACAAGCCGCACACGCTGGACAAAACAACCGGCGCCCGCACCGGCACCTACTCCTACGACAGCAGCGGCAACACCACATCCCGCCCCGGCCCGACGGCCCAGCAGACGCTGGCCTGGAACACCGAGGGCGAACTGTCCAAGCTGACCGAAAGCGCGAAGGAGACCAATTACCTCTACGACGCCAACGGCGACCTGCTCATCCGTCGCGCCAAGGGCGACGGGGAAACCGTCCTCTACCTGGACGGCGGCACGGAAGTCCGCCTCACTACCAAGGGCACCACGAAGACGCTGTCCGGCACGCGCTACTACACGGCAAACGGCCAGACGATCGCGGTCCGCACGGCGACGTCCGGGGTCTCCGGAACCAAGCTCAGCTTCCTGGCCGCCGACCACCACGGCACCTCCAGCATCGCCCTCGACTCCGGCACCTACGCGGTCACCAAGCGCTACAGCACCCCGTTCGGCGCACCACGCGGCACCAAGCCGACCTCCTGGCCGGACGACAAGGCGTTCCTGGGCAAGCCAGCCGACGACGCAACCGGCTTGACTCACGTCGGGGCACGTGAATACGACCCCACAATCGGCCAGTTCATCAGCGTCGACCCACTGCTGACCCTGGACCAGCACCAGTCGCTCAACGGCTACGCGTACGCCAACAACACGCCGGTCACCCTCAGCGACCCATCAGGCCTGGGTAACTGTGGGTTGGACGGCATATGTGGCGGAACCAAGACCGTCGAAGAGGTCGAAAAGAAGCACAAGGCGGAAAATCCGTGGAAATACAGCGAAATTGATGAAGTTACCGGGCAGCCCATCAATGCGACGAATGGATTCAGCTATTACGACGACACGTCGTCGGAACCCTGGATCTCGTGGGGGGATGGGCGGAATCCTGTTCATCCTCTAAAGGGATGGGATGCGCCGCAGCGGAAAACTTCTAATTTCCTCTCCTCTCTGGTTAAGGGGGAGCTCGGAAAAGCATTCAGTGAGCTGGAAGACGAGCTGAAGCACCCTTGCCCTCCAGGCCTTTCCTGCGCAATTATGCCCATTGCCGAGGGCCCGTTTGGTCTCGCAGGGGCTGAGGCCGAAGCCAGCGGCAGACGCGGCGGCGTTACAGTCAGCGATGAGGCAGGGCTCGAGGCAGCGAAGGCAGCGTCAAAACACTTTGAGCATCCTGGAGGGACGAACGGTGCACTGTACGTGGAAGGAGAGGATCACCCGTTTGCGGTTTCATCCGGGCTTGGAAATCAGCCTGGTCACTACGTAGATCCGCCAGGCGTTCAGAAAGTGAACCGGGAGCATGCGGAGACGCATGCCATCGCTCTGATGCGGCAGAACCACTGGTCGAGAGCACACCTCTATATCGATCAGAATTACATCTGTCCCAGCTGCATGCGCAGTATCGACAAGATGCTCCCGGCAGGCTCTAGGCTAGAAGTAACGTTCCGGGACTCGTCGAAGATGATCCAAACCGAGGAATTCGGCGAGAAGGACTGGTAATCATGCAAAAGCCCCCGCCTTCACGGAAGGCGGGGGCTTTTGTTTTTTCTGAATGCTCAAGGGTGGCCTGATGTCAGTCAATCCCTGGAAATTCGTCCAAATATGCAAGTGCCGATGAGGTGACGGCTCCTACCTGTACCTCACTGTATCCGGAAGGATCGTCCAAGGGTGCTCCGGCATTAATTGCGGGCCCTACCTCGGCGATAATGCCCTGCCCCATGAAGAGGCGATGACCGGAGTCGGGCCAATTCCACGCCCCAATGGCCACTTCCGTCATCGGCGCAAGAACGTCATGGATTTTTGAGTTCTGTACGGAGCCGCCATACTTTGTGATGGGCGCGTTGTAGACCGCCTCTCCGAGAGCATTGTGAATGAGGAACTCCGACAGTGACTCTGGCACTTTCTCCCAGTCTCCATACAGGCGCCCCTCATAAACGCTCATCGGGTCACCTGGATCGAATCCCCAGATGGCGTCACTTGGGTCGGACAGGAAGACCATTTTTCCGTTGCGCAAGCTGATTTCATCAGGGCGCACAAAGCGCTTAACCCCGAGCAAGGAAGCCGAGTACTTCGCCGCCAGGTCATACCAGGCGTGCAGCGGCGCGGGAAGGTGGTCACAGCCGAGCGCGCGTTCAGCTGGCCGATTCTGCGGTCCATACCAGTCGGCCATGAAACGGGTAAGGTCAATGGAAGACAGAGCGATCACCGGCCAATTATTGCATAGTCGCCAACAGGGTGGGGTACTGGTGTCATCTCACTGCGATCTCTCGGCTTCGTGTCGGTGGTGGTGAGAGTCGGTGGTGGTGTTCTGGGGTGGGGTGTTACGGGGCTGGTCAGCGGTTTTTTGTGAGTGGATGGGCCGCTGTCATGAGGTGAGAGATTGATGGGCGGGACCACCGTCGTGGGGCTTTATCGCATGGAAGCTGATGCTGTCTCAGGTTCGAGAGTTCTTATGTGCTGAGGTGGGCTCGGCCGGTGTGATCGAGGGGTGGATCAAGGCGTAGGAGTCGGCCGTGGGGCTGTGCTGCCCAGGGCGTTGGTGGTGCGGCGTTTGCTGGAAAGGCAGCAGGCGGGGGAGCTGTCGACCCGGCATGTGCGTGCGGTCGCTGAGACGGTGGGTGTTTCGGAGCGTACGGTGTGGCGCTGGCTGGAGGAGGCCAAGTCGGCCGGGCGGATGGAGGCCGGGGTCCGGCAGGGGTACGCGGTGGGCGCTACCGGTAGTTCGTTAAATCCGGCGGTAGAGGTTAATGCCGTGTCCGTTGTTGACCGCGTCGATCAGGGCCCGGAGTTCGGGGGGTGGGTCCGTG
>NZ_JBSFVT010000049.1:0-12857 GCF_053592455.1 Streptomyces sp. NPDC002676
CAACGGAAAGCGCAAGCCCGAAACCCTCTTGGACAGGCACCAGGGCCTGACCCGTCGGACAGGCCCTAGTAATCAAGCCAGTTGAGACGATCTCTAAATCCATCAGCAGCAAGTCGGTCGGGTTCGGTCGGCTGGCCCTGATAGCCGCCGTGATCGCCGGGTTCCTGAGCATCGCGTCTCCGGCGCAAGCCCAGGTCTACTCCACCTGCGACCAGTGGGGTCAGTACACCCGGGGCACCTGGACGATCTACAACAACATCTGGGGCCAAAACCATGGCCCACAGTGCCTGACCGTCAACAGCATCAAGTCCTGGTACGTCGACGCCAACCACTCCGGCGGCGGGATCAAGTCCTACCCGAACACGGCGGTCCGACCCCAGATGCCGTTGTCGCAGTTGAACTCGGCGGGCTTCTGGTACAACACGTCGTCGGCTCCCGTCTCCGGTAGTGACTACTGGGACTGGACGAGCGACTTCTGGTCGACCGGCAACCAGGACGAGATCATGGTCTTCACCAGCTGGTCCGGGACGGCAGGCGGCTGGGGAAGGCAGATCGCTTCCAACGTGACCATCGGCGGCGTCCTGTACGCGTCGGTCTGGCAGGCCAATCCCGGCTGGAACGTCCTGCAGCTCATCCTCGCCCAGCAGACCAACACCGGCACCATCGACGCCTCGGCGGTCTGGCGATGGGCCGCGTCGCAGAACCTCCTGCGCAACACCACCTTCGACACGATGCAGTACGGCATCGAGATCACCTCGACCAGCGGCGTGCAGAAGCGGTACTCGCTGAACTCCTACAGCGCCTGGTGGAACAATACCTCCGGCGGCGGATCAAACATCTAGCCGCAATACGCGCGACACGACGGTGCACTCCGTCCACGCATAGAGACGAACGCCGGAGCGATTCTCAAACGCATACCTTTCCGCCGGGCCTCGAACGACAAATTCCGGCGGCAAGGTTTGCGGACCTTCGAATTTAGGCGGGGTGGAGGTGGCCTCGGGCCCGGCGGGTGGTGACGCAGCGTGTGCGTAGGCGTCGGTTGGTGGGGTTGCGGAAGCCGTGGGCGGCTCGCGCGGCGAGCTTGATCACGCGGTTGATGCCTTCGCTCTTGGCGTTGCTGTGGCCGGTGGCGATGAACGCTTGGATCTCGGGCCACCAGCGGTCGATGGTGCGCGCGAGGGTGCGGACTTCGGGGATGTCGCAGTCGGCGCACCAGGTGAGGAACTTCCAGCGCAGGTGGCCGGTTCGGTGCAGGTCGGTGGTGCGGGCACGTGCGAGCAGGTAACGCGGCTTCTCCTTGGCGATCCACGCGGTCAGCAGCGTCATGCCGATGTCTCGTGTCGGGGACGCGCTCCAGCTCCACGACCTCGACCTCGGCCTCCCAACCGTCATCGGTCGGTTTCAGCGCGGAAACGGACTCTGGAGCCCGCCCCAGCAGCTCGGCCAGCTGCTGGGCCGCACCCCGCATGGCCTCGGTCGCCGACGCCCGCTCCGGGGCCGCCGTCGCCTTCCGCGAGGGGGGACGTGCCTCTTCCCGCTCACGGTCGCTCGTGATCGTTCACCTTCTTCCTCTGTTTCCGTCATCAGCCTCAGGCACAGCACCTGACACTGACCGATCCCGTGGCGAGTACCCGTGTCCGCTGGGTACACAGAAATCCCGGCAGAAAAGAATTTCTAGGCCCCTCGCCGACGGCTGCGGCCCGCAGACATGCGGAATTCCGGACCGGCCGGATCGGGGCTGCAGTGCAGTTCGCCGACTGCCCGACGGTGAGTAGTCGACAGAGCAGGATGTGTGGCTGATGTCGTCGTGTGAGAAGTCGGCGTCAGTCTGGGTTTGAGGCGTACCGACTGAGGTAATCGGATGGCCTGGGAAAGCCGGAATCCTCTGACAAGGGGCTGATCCAGATGTCTGACCAGGGAAAGAAGATCCGGGGCAAGGCTCAGGAAATGAAGGGCAAGGTCGAGGAAGCAGCCGGACGTGCCACCGGTGACGAGGAACTGCGCGGCAAGGGCGTGGGAGACCGCATCGCGGGAAAGGCCCGGCAGAGGGCCGGTGAGGCGGGCCAGACGGTGCGCGGGACGGCCGAGGAAATCAAGGGGAAGGGGGAGCAGATGAAGGGACGGGCCCGCAAGAACATGTGACGGGCGTCGCGCGGATCGAGAGCAAGGCACGCCATGGGTGGCCGAGTCCGGTGTTGTCGCTCACGTCGGCGGTGAAAGCGTCGCACCACCCGCCGGATCGCCGACCTCACTGATCGGCACAGGAACGCGGATCCGCGCGTCGCGGCAGGTGGATGTCCAGAACACAGATGTCGTCGCGGCGGTGCGGCCGCGTCGCGGCCAGGGCCGTGGCGAGGGTGTCGCCACGGCCCTCGCGCAAGAGCCGGAGCGTGGTCTCGGCAAACCGTTCCAGGCCGTCCTCAATCTTCTCGCCCGGTTCCTCCACGAGGCCGTCCGTGTAGAGCAGGAGATGGTCTTCGGGCAGCAGGTCGAGCACCGACTGCCCGTACGAGGGCTCACGAGCGGCTCCGAGGATGATGCCCTCGGGCTGCGGGAGGAACGTCGCCTCACCGCCGCGGATCAGCAAGGGCGGCAGATGGCCCGCCCTGACCCAGGTCAGACGGCGCTTCGGGGGGCTGTAGTAGGCCATGACCACGGTGGCGGTGGAGCTGTACTCGTTCTTGGCCGTGTGGAGTACGAGGGTGTTCAGACGCTGGAGGACGTCGGGCAGCGGTGATCCCGTGATGGCCATGCCCTTCGCGGTGAACCTCAGCTCGGCCATGGCGCCGACCGCGGCGAGGCTGTGGCCGGCGACGTCGCCGACGACGAACAGAGCGCTCCCGTCGGGAAGTTCGATGGCGCTGTACCAGTCGCCTCCGACGTTCACCCCTCTGTCGGCGGCGACGTAGGCGACGTTCACGCACACGTCGGCCAGTTCCAGCGACTGCTCGGGGATCGGCAGCAGGGTTTCCCGGAGCCGGTCGGCCAGCACGCGTTCGGCCTGAAGCATGCCTCGCTGCACGAGGACGGCGCGTTCGCTCTCCCCCAGGGCGATCTCGGCATCGCGCAGCGCCGTGAGGTCCTGGAGGAAGCCATGTACTTCGACGGCGGCGCCGTCCGCGTCCGCCTGCGCCTCCGCGACGATGCGCAGGTGCCGTACCCCGTTCGCAACGGTGATACGGAAAGGCTCGTCGATGGATATGCCGTCGTCGAGCAGCCTTCGTACGGCCTCGCCCAGGCCAGGCCGATCGTCCGGCACCACGTGTTCGGGCAGTGCGTCCAGGGTGATGGGGCCGAGGGCGGGGGCGCGGCCGAAAATGGTATAGACCTGATCCGACCAGGTGATGTGGCCCGTCATCAGATTCCAGCTCACCCAGCCGAGATTGCCCAGTCGCTGCATGTCGGCGAGGCGGCGGGCCTCCCTTTCGTTGGTGTCCTGGCAGGTCCAGGACACCACCAGGCGGTCCCCCAGCCGGGACGCCCGCACCGAATAGGTGGACTCGCGCGGGACACCGGCGAGAACCTCCCAGTATCTGAACGGTCCGCTTTCGTAGGCGGAGCCCGTCAGCAGGGCTGTCAGGTACCCGCTCCAGACGGGGGTGCCCGCCATGGTCGGATACGTCTTCAGGACCCTTCGGCCCACCAGTTCCTTACCCCGGCGTCCGGCCACGTCGACCGATTCAGGTGCCGCCGCGTCGATGCGGAAGTCCTCCACCACACCGGTCGGATCCCGCAGCGGGGTCAGCAGGACCGCGGGTCCGGTCAGGGCGTCGAAGATCCGCTGGACCTCGGCCGCGTGGACCTCGTCGACCGGGTTGACCAGGTCGACAGCGTGTGAACGCCGACCCCGGCTCGCGTTGAGGGGTTCGGCGCACAGCCTCACGGCCCGGCGCAGCAGGGTCCGCGTTCTCGTGTCGAACGGGGCGCGGCAGGTCCGGAAGAGCCCGACGACGGCCCTTGCCGGCCGCTTTCCCGGTACGGGGAGCCAGGCGCGGGTCGGCCACAGCTCGGCCGGGTCGACGATGAGCAGGTAGCGCGAGGCGTCCTGCTCCGGATTCTCCAGCCACAGCGCCTCTCCATCGGCGACCGCGGCCAGGGCCGCGACCCCGGCGAGCGGTGGGATGTGGCTCCACTGCTCGGCCATGACGTCGTCGATCCCGGAGTGCCCCACGAGCTCCAGGCTTCCGGTGGCCGCCCTGGTGTAGATCACGATGGCGGCCACGTGCTCGACGTCGCCGAGCGCCCTCAGGAGCAGTTCCGCCACGTCGTCGGGTGTGCGGGCGCCGGCGAGGGACTCGGCGATTTCGGCCAGCACGTTCGTTCGGCTGGTGCCGAGCGCCGTCCTACCGGCCAGGTGCCTACCGGCAGTGAACGGCGAGAGCTCGGTCTCCGGGGTTGTGCCGGTCGGCGGGTCGATTGCGGTCTGCGTCGGTGAATGGGCGGGGCCCGGGCCGATGCCGCCCAGGGTGATCCAGCACTCCTCCAACAGGGTGTGCCCGCCGTGCTCGGCACGTGTGCGCAGACGCTCGTACGCAGCGTCCGACGACACGCCTTCCAGGGCTATGACGACGCCTTTGGCGCGTTCCACGACTGCCGTCATTGCCGCCACGTCTGTCAGCTCCGCGACCTCGGCGCGCAGCCTGGTGACGACCTTGGCCAAGGCCAGTACCTCAGGTGTTGCACCGTCGCCCTGGAGCGCGGGATCGCTCTCCACCCTCTGAGCATGCCACGCAGTCGCGCGAATGCCTCGGCGGACGACGGACCGAGCTGAGCAGGGGGTTTCGCGGCGCAGGGGCAGCCGACGCACCCGCTGCTGGGCAAGGGATGACGAGAACGGGTCCGTACGGCGGCGGAAGGAGGCGTTCTGTGAAGCGTGAGGGGTGTGGCTCGGCCGTCGGGCACGGCACGGACACACTTTGACGGCGCCCCGACGGAGGGTGGCCGCGGAGCGGGTCGCCGACGCGGTGGTCGAGCGGCCTCCGGTGTACGACGGCGGCGGCGCGCTGTTGCGCAAGGCGTTCCCCGACCACTGGTCCTTCCTCCTCGGGGAGCTGGCTCTCTACAGCATGATCGTCCTCGTCCTGACCGGTGTGTGGCTGACGCTGTTCTTCCAGCCGGACATGCACGAGGTGATCTACGGCGGCGGGTACGTGCCGTTTGCAGGGCCTGCCCATGTCCACGGCCTTCATCAGGCCGCCGAACAGGTACATCCGGTACGACAGGGTGTTCAGCCGAGGGAAGGCCACGTCCGGGGCACCGAACTGCAGCGGCATCACGGCATTCGTGAAGCCGGCGAACATCGGCGTCGCGAACAGCAACATCATGATCGTGCCGTGGATGGTGAAGAGCTGGTTGTAGCCGCTCTCACTCACGAACTGCAGTCCAGGCCGGGCGAGTTCCGCGCGCATCATGAGGGCCGGCAGGCCGTCCAGGAGGAGAAGCAGAACGCCGTCACCATGTACAGTCGGCCGATCACCTTGTGATCGGTCGTCGCGGCCCAGTTCAGCAGCGTCCGACCCAGCGGCGATGCCGCCCCATGCGGTGCGCGAGCCTCGCGGCTGTGTTCCGTGGCTTCGGCCATCGTCCTCCTTCATGGCGACGCTACCGTCGGCTACCGGGCAGCCGACGCCACCACGCCTCGCTGTCCGCTGTTTGGAGGGAAGCCGTATGCGCCGCGCCGGCCTGGGTAGTCGGACACCGTGAAGGAAGAATGCGAAAGGACGAGGAAAGGAAAAGCAGCAAGAACGATCCACGGAAAGGAGTCGTCATGCCCCGCGGATCGAGCCCGAAGCGAGAGCGTCAGTACGAGCACATCAAGGAAAGCGCTGAAGCACGCGGCGAAAGCACCAAGCGTGCGAAGGAGATCGCATCGCGAACGGTGAACAAGGAACGCGCTCGCTCCGGGGAGTCGAAGACTGCCAGTAAGTCGTCCGTACAGGACAAGTCGTCGTCCAAGCGCGGCGGCCAGCGGTCCCACTCGGGGTCAGAGGGCTCGACGTACGACCAGCTCTATGCCGAGGCGCAGCGCCGCAACATCCACGGCCGCTCCTCGATGAACAAGCAAGAGCTCAAGAAGTCCCTGGGCCGGTGACGCGTTCACCCGCCCATCTCCCACAAGCGTTCCCCGCGTGCGGGCCTCTCTGGAGGTCAAAATGATCATCCTCGGGATCATCCTACTGATCGTCGGACTGCTCACCAGATTGGGCATCCTGTGGACGATCGGGATCGTTCTTGTGGCCATCGGCCTCATCCTGTGGATTCTGGGCCTGCTCGGTCACGCTATCGGTGGCCGCCGCCACTACTGGTGACGCCACTCTCGCTCGGCAGCTCCTGCCGCTGCAGAGAAGCCGTGGTGGCTGGAGGAAGGACGGCGAAGGGACAGGTTCTGGGTCGCTTCCCGGACCGGGTCTTCGCCTTCGACGAGTTCGGGCCGTTGGGGATCCGGCCCACCGCGGGCTCCTGCTGGGCGAAGCAGGGCAAGCCAAAGCGGCTGCCGGCGACCTACCGCCGCACCCACGGCGTCACCTACTTCCACGGCTGCTGCTCCGTGGGCGACGACCGCCTGTGGGGCGTCAACCGCCGCCGCAAGGGCACCGCCAACACCCTGGCCGCGCTGAAGTCGATCGGCGCCGCCCGACCCGACGGCGCCCCGATCTACATCATCCTGGACAACCTCTCCGCCCACACCGGCGCCAGCATCCGCCGCTGGGCGAAGAAGAACAAGGTCGAGCTGTGCTTCACCCCGACCTACGCATCCTGGGCCAACCCGATCGAGGCCCACTTCGGCCCGCTGCGGCAGTTCACCCTGGCCAACTCCCACCACCGCAGCCACCCCACGGAAACCCAGGCACTGCACCGCTACCTGCGCCGGCGCAACGCCAACGCCCGCCACCCGACGTACTTGCCGCCCAACGCAAGGAACGCGCCCGCATCCGCAGCGAGAAGGGCATCCGCTGGGGCGGACGCCCCCTCAACGCCGCAGCCTGACCGACCGCGAACCGCAGCCCCGGAGTGCCGAAAGGGACAAGTTCACGAGAAGGACAGCGACAGAAGGACGACTCAGGAGGCGGACGGCTCGATCTCCCCCGCAAAGACGATGACCTGGTCGATGAGGCTCCGCCGCAGATGGACGACGTCCGTTCCCGCCAGGCGGGGGCCTCCATCCGGCGTGGTGAAGACCCACTGGTACCGGGCCCACTCGTCAGGCATGTCCACCGCTGAGCAGCGCACCATCGTGCCGGTCCCCGCCGGGTGGCGCCGGATGTCCAGCACGAACCGCTCGACCGCCGCGATTCCTTCGCTGCGACCCAACGGCCCCCAGAAGACCACGTCTGAGGTCAGGGCCTGGGAGAGCAGGGCAGTCACATAGTTGTCGTCCGAGGCGTTAAACGCGGAGATGAATGTGTCGATCGCGGAGCGTGCCGTCTCTTCCTGCATGCCCCAGTAATACCAGCCGTTGCGCGTGCGCTCGTCCCGCGAGCCGCCTTCCGATCACGGTGGACCATCCCGGTCACAGCACTAGGCAGTGTCCGGTGGGTCGTGCGGACGGCCTGGTGGTCCTTGCGTCGCGCGGCTGCTCGGAAGGCTCAAGGCGAGCTCCTGGCGAGCGTAGCCCTGGTCAGCGAGCGATCTCGTCCAGCAGCGATGCCAGTTCGATCGGCCGGGAGAACATCGGCCAGTGCCCGGTTGGCAGGTGGCACAGGTCCATTGCGGCCATCGGTTCGAAGACTGGGTTGCCGGTGTCGGCCAGCATGCGCACCTGTTCGGGAGTAAACGTTGAGGCGATCACCGAGCAGTGCGCGTCCGGCGGCACTGTAGGCCGGTTCAGAGGGCGAGTGGCGGTCGCGAATGGCTGAGGTGTGGCCAACTTGACTATGCGCGCGAGTTGTTCGTTGGTGATTCCTGCCAAGTTGTCCGGGTCCGCTGCCGGGTCGAACGGCGGTACTGGCAGCTGCCAGCCGTCCCCTTGTTCCGCGACCTGCTTGCGCCACTCCTCCTGCGTCTGGGGCATATTGAAGTCGATCACAGCCATGCCGCCGGGCAATGGACCGGCGTCCACATATACGATCCGTGCGATCCGCTCCGGGATCCGGTCTGCGGCACCCGTAACCGGCAGGTTTGCTCCGCTGTGCCCGACCAGCACTACATCCCTCAGATCGTTGTCGTCGATGAGACGGATGATGTCATCTACGTGTGTGTAGACGTCCACATCAGGGGTGGCCTCGGCTGCCCGGTCGCCCAGGCCGGTCAGCGTGAGTGGGTAGACGTCATGTCCCGCTGCCCTCAGCTCCGGTGTCACTTCTTCCCATGCCCACGCTCCGAGCCAGAACCCGGGAACCAGAACGATCTCTGCCATGGCCACTCTCATTTCGCGCTTGCCCTGCGGTGTTGGACGCCAGGCTAGGCACGATGGCGGACACCGGCTGTCCTAAATCCGGGTGGCGACGGCGTCTTTCTGAGCAGTTCGAAACGCAGCCACCGGAGACTTCGGGAGTCACGGACGGAGCCAGAGGCGTACGGCAGCAACGGTCACGGTGCCGTGAAAGACGTATGCCCTCTCGTCGAAGCGTGTTGCCACGGCCCGGTTGATCTTCAACCGGTTGATCAGCCGCTCGACTTCGTTTCTGCGGGCGTAGCGCGCTGGGTCATAGCCGGCGGGCCTGCCGCCGTGGCTGCCACGGCGTTGGCGGTGGGCTTGCTGGTCACGGCGTTCGGGGATGGTGTGCTTGATCTGTCGACGCCGCAGGTACCGGCGGTTGCGGCGTGATGAGTAGGCTTTGTCGCCGCTGAGGTGCTCGGGCCGGGTGCGGGGATGGCCGCGCGCCGGCCTGGGCACGCGAATGCGTTCCAGGACCGGGATCATCTGCGGGCAATCGCCCCACTGCCCTGGCGTGACCAGCAGGGCCAACGGCCGCAGCCCGCCCTCACCGGCCAGATGGATTTTCGTCGTCAGCCCGCCTCGCGAAGGGCCGAGGGCTTCGTCTGGACGGTGCTGGGCTGTCCGGATGCGCTTGCCGGCCTTTCGTGGCGCCTGCTTGCGTGCGCCGGCCGCGTGCTGGTGAGCGCGGCACACGGTGGAGTCCACACTCACCATGGACCGGTCGATGCGGCCTCCCGCGTCGGCGTCGGCCTGGATGCTCCGGAAGATCCTCTCCCATGTGCCGTCCGCTGACCAGCGGCGATGTCGGTCGTAACAGGTCTGCCAGCTGCCGAACCTCATTGGAAGGTCCCGTCAAGGGATGCCGGTCCGTATGCGGAACAAGATCCCATTGATGACCTGCCGGTGGTCCTTCCACCGTCCGCCTCGACCGGCGTGCTTCGGCAAGTGCGGCTCCAGCCCATCCCATTCAGCATCGGTCAGATCACCCCGCCCCACATGGCACTGAACGATCGGCAACCCATCTCGTTACCGACCTATCAGACAGGCCCTAGGCCGGCACCGCCCAGGCAGGCGGTCAGGCGGGTGTCGCGGTCGTCGTGGCCGGGGGCCGGGCCTCGCCAGGGGCTGGTTCGGCCGCCAGGAACTCCAGTACCGCCAGCAGGAACAGCAGGCACAAGGTGAGGCCGACGACCACCCAGCCGGTCGGATAGGACCACAGGAGGTAGACCACCAGCGCGACGACCACCAGCGCCCAGGTGATCCAGGTGCGGTGGCGGCGCACGAAGGGGCCGACCGGCCCCGTGTGCAGCCCGGCGTGGTCCGCGGTGCCTCGTACGGCCCCGATGCCGGTGGTCCACAGCCGCCGGAGCAGTCCGGCGCGTCGGCCGGGGCCGGTGAGCCAGGCCGCGAGGGCGATGACGACACCGAGGGCGACGACCATTCGCGCCATGGTGTGCAGGAAGTGGGTCAGCGTGTCGTAGACCGCGCCCGCCGCGTTTTGGGACACGTCCGCCGGCAGGGCGTCCAGATAGATCACCCGGAACACGCGCAGCCCGATGCCGAGCACACCTGCGGCGACGGCGGCGCCCAGGCATCCCGCGACGAGTGCCCGTCGCCGCCGTACGGAGAGCAGCACGCCTGCGGCGATCAGGGCCACGCTCAGCACCGGCAGCCAGTTGCCCGCGATCTGCAACAGCCGCACATACGTCTTGGCCTTGCCGATCTCGTCGGACCTGACCAGGGTGATGTCGGTGTGGATGTCCGGGATGCGCCCGGCGGCCTTCATACCGGCGTCGACCAGGTGCTGCTTGACGTGAGTGATGACGGGCGCGAGGTCGAGGGTGACGGTGTCGTTCTTCAGCTGCACCGCTCCGCCACCCTTGCCTGTCAGGGCCTTGTCGACGGCGCTGTGCGCCCGGCGGTTGGTGTCGGTCCAGAGCGTCCGGAACGCGTCGGACGCCACGACGGCGCGCGCCTTGTCGTGGACGAAGCTGTGCACGGCCCCTTCGAGGGAGTTGCCCAGCCGCCCCAGTGCCTTCTCCAGCAGCGGCCGGTCTGCGGGGGCGATGTCGGAGAGCAGGGTGGGCAGGTCGAGGTGCGTCATGAGCGCGTCGGTCGCCCGGTTGGCGACCGCGTCCTGGACGGCGGGGTTCGCGGCGAGGGGCGCCATCGTGGCCACGTAGCGGTCGGTGTCCGCGACCTCGGTGGCCGCCCAGGATGCGACGACCGCGAGCGGGGCGAGAAGGCACCCGAGCGTGATCATGACGGCGGCGAGCAAGGACCTGCCGTGATGCCGAGGAGGCCGGGCCCGCTCGCTCTCAAGGGCAGCGACCCGTGCGCGCAGCTCCTGGAGTTCGCTGCGTTCGGGTCCCACGGACCCTGCGGCGCCGTCATCCGGGCGTGCCTCGCCGTCCGCCATCGGTGTCTCCCGCTCGGTCCGTCCGTTCCTGTCTGTCAGCGCACATTGACCGGAGGACGGACGCGAGCGGGGCTGAGCCGTTCAGGTCAACGGCACGAGCGGCTGGGCCATGAGGTCGACTTGCCCGAGAGCGCGGTAGACCCGAGAGCACCTTCCGCTACAGGGGCAGGAGCTGATCCGGATGCTGGACGCGGCGATCGCCACATGGTCGCGAGGTGCGAAGAAGCCCAAGGCGTTCCCGGGAAGTCACGCGTGACTGATCCGGTCCAACCTGAGCGGCGAGCAGGAGGCGAATCCACGCGAGGTCTCCGTGTGGTGACCGCCGAGCCGCGCACCGCGCCGGTTTCGGCGCACGCGTGCCGGAGCCTGGCCGTGGGGGGCCATCGGACAGATGCTGGCGTCGGTTGGTCGGCATCGCCGCCTGGACCTTCTGGCCGAAGCCAGCCTCGGGGGCGCTGTTCCTGTTGCTCGCCGGCCGTCAGTGGCGTACCAGGTCCGGGGCGTGGCGACGGCGCTGGCCGACGCCGCCGTCTTGGTGGTCGGGTGGGCCAGCCGGGCGATCAAGCAGGGTTGCGGGCGGAAGGCTGCGGCCGTAGTGGTCGTTGCAGTCCGGCGCTCTGTCGCGCTGAAGCCCGGCCGTTTCGGACTGGTGTCGCCAGAGCACCGCACTCTGCGCGGGCAGGCTGGAACCGTGGTCGTTCCCACATTTCTGCTCTCCGTAACCCTCGATTTCGAATGCCGCGAGTTCTCGGAAATTGCTACGCGATCGTCCACAGCAGCATCCCGTAAGGGCCCCTCTCTCGGCCGGCGAATTCTCACGGCCCAGGGCCACGTAGAGGGGGTTGACGGACTTGTCGCTCAGGAATACGACAGCTGCGGAACAAGTGCTCTGCGTCAGTATGCGGTCAGAGCAATAGGGAGACGTGGCAGCGCTCATATCCGTTACGTCAACCGGCCGGTACGCCTCGTTGAAGGCCGGGCCGGAGCGGAGGAGCCCCGGCCCGGCTGCTTCAGGAGTTGCCGGCACCTATGGCCAGGCGTGGAGTGTGAGGGGACCCGACTGGCTGAGGTAGGCACGGAGACCCGCGCACGGGTACTCGATGATGTTCTCGGGAAGGTCATGGTCGGCGAACCAGTGGAGCGCGAGGCACTTGCTGGGAGGTCTCGCTCCATTCGGTCACCCTGATTTCGGGGCGGGGGCATAGCTGGCCGGTTATCCCGGCCTGCGTGATCGGGTCCTGCGCGCGCAGCGCCACGGCGATTCGTTGCATGATTACACCAATTGTCTTCGGTGTCTTGCCGATCTATGGCCCGGTCTCACCCCTGATCCGCTTCCTCGGCGGGGTGGGGAAGCGCCACGCTCGCGCGAATCACCTCGTCACTGAGCCAGAGGGCCTGGAGCAGCTGGACGGAACGTGGTGCGGGTAGGTCACCGCTCCCCAGCGCGCACGCGCGGACGAGGTCGCGGGCCACCTGGACCTCGTTGGCGGACACCAGGTTGGTGAAACGGGAGTCATCCAGGCACTCGCGGGCGGCGTAACGCGAGGGTGCGGGTCGACCTCACGGTCCACCGCAGCGGCGACATCGGATCACCCCGCTCGTCCGGCTCGACCAGCGTCAGCAGCGCGGGCCGCAGCCCCGGATCGAGGTCCGCGACCCGCTTGGGGCCTCCTCCCGGCCGCCGCACCCGGCCCAGCGGCTCCTCTCCGGCCTCCAGCTCGGACACGCCCTTGCGGACCGTTGTCTCACTCACCGCAGCCGCCCGCGCGACGGCCCGGATACCACCATGCCCCAGCACCCGGGCCTCGGCACCCATGAGCAGCCGCCGCTGCCGCTCGTCCAGATGCGGGAACAACACCGCGAACTTCACAGCGAGTTGGCCGCGGGTCTCGTCCTCGATGCGCATACCACGTCAACGAGCCCCGGAGCGGGAAGCAACACGTTGATTCTCTGCAAGCCCTTAGTAGGACTCCGTTAGGTCTTCCTGCCGGACCTGTTCAGGAGCATGGTGAGTGTGTGGACGCACATGAAGTGAACCGAGTCCGGGCGAAGTTGGCG
>NZ_JBSFVT010000050.1:0-11800 GCF_053592455.1 Streptomyces sp. NPDC002676
TTCGGATCCAGGTGAGCCATCAGGCCCAGGAATATCCCTCCAATTCCTCCCGGCTGAGCCGGGGATACAACAAGGCGCCTCGTGGCGCACATGCAGCGTTCGACCGTGTTGCGCTGCTTGTAGGTCTCGCGGTCGAAGGCGGGTGGTCTGCCACCCCGGCTGCCACGTCTCAGACGGTGGCCGCGTTGATCGGCCAGCACGGGGATGACCGCCCGGATGCCGCGCCGCCTGAGGTGTTCACGGATGGCCCGCGACGAATACGCCTTGTCTGCGAGGACTACCTCTGGCCGGGTCCGGGGCCGTCCGCGCCTTCGGGGAACACGCAGGCGGGCCATCACGTCAGCGAAGGCAGGCGCGTCACCGGCCTGCCCGGCGGTGAGATGGAAGGCAAGGGGCCGGCAGTTGCCGTCAGCCGCGAGATGGATCTTCGTGGTCAGCCCGCCGCAGGACCGGCCGATGGCATGGTCGTCCGGCTCGCCAGCTGGGACCCCTTTTTGCGGGCTCCAGCCGCGTGCTGATGGGCTCGCACGATCGTGGAGTCCACCGAGACGACCCAGTTCAGCTCCTCATCGGCGTCGGCCTGTGCCACAAGCGCGGTGAACACCCGTTCCCACGTGCCATCAGCGGACCACATCCGCAGCCGGTTATAGACGCCTCGCCAGTTGCCGTACTTCTCCGGCAGCCGCACCCACTGCGCCCCGGTCTGGAATTTCCAGGCGACGGCGTCGATCACCTCTCGGTGGTCCCGCCACCGGCCACCCCGCTTCGGTGTCCGGTCCGGAAGCAACGGCTCGATCCGCGCCCACTGCGCGTCAGTCAACGGCACACCCGGACAACGAGCAGACGATACGGAGGGAGCGACTACACGCCGCCGGCGCCAACGGCCTTGCCGGAAGCTGTCCACCAGGACATCACCCGGGCAGCCATCGCTTCCGGCTCTGACGGAAGCGGGGTGAGACGGAAGTGATCTTCCAGCTCATGCCGCAGGAACTCACCGATCTCCGCCTGGTCGCTGCCACCCTGAAGCCGCTGCAGGAGAGGGGCGAGCATGCAGTCGTACTCGTCTTGCACATCGTCAGCGACGCCGATCGGATCCCACTCATTGAGCAGATGCCGCAGGCCGTTCTCGGTGCTGTCGGTTCCAGATCGCATCGCTCCAGAGTGGCACTGGAGAACCGCCGCCATCACTCACCCCCACTTTGATCCAAACAAAACTGCCTAGCCCTCCGGACGTGCAGCCCGTCGCCGCCTGCGGACACCTCGACCCAGCACCCGGCCGCAGTGTCGATCACGCCCTGCGCCCACGGCGACATCTCGCCGTCGTCGAGACAGTGATCGAGGTCGAGGCAGACGACGTCGTCGCCGGCTAGGACGAACCCGAGCCCGGCGCCGGCCGAGGACCTCGCGGCGTCGCGGTACCACGACCACCGCCGCCAGCTGAGCGCGTGCCCAGTTCCTTACTCAGCAAGGTTCCGCGCGGTTCGAAGCCTGCCGAGGAGTAGAAGTGGACGGCTCCCGTGTTCGCCGTCCCACACCGCAACGTCATAGCTCACCAGCGCATCGTCGCAGGCAGCAGTTCCTTCGGACTCAGCAGGCCCTGAGATCGAACCGCCACCAAGTGATCCGAAAGAGAGCTCCCAGGCCGTACGCCGAGCGCCACTTGAACGACGCACCCGTGTTCGGGCGCGCGCCGTCTACATGCCGGTGGGGAAGTTCATGGAGGCCGGCGGCGGTGTCGGGATGTAGTGGTGCGCGAGGTCGGCGTCGCGGTTGTGGGGCCCGTGGCGATGAGCCTCCGGGTCGCCATACTCCTTGAGATCCTGGCGTCCGGAAACGACGTCGCGAACGCGCATCACGACTCGGCCGAGCAAGGTCTTCATCGGTATTCCCCCTGGTGTACGTGGTCTTGTCGAAGAGGATGCACCGCAGACGAGCCGGACTCCAGCGAGTTGAGCCCATCTTGAGCCTCGGCCGGTCGTTCCCGGCCATCGCCCGGATCCCTCACCACGCCTGTGCCCTGATCCAAACGACAGGCCCTAGCCGAACTCCACGACGAGTGGAAGGTCTTCGACCGCCGCTACCTATCCGAAGGCTCCATGGCCGAACTTCTCACCGCCGAACCGAGCGGGAACGACCCCCAGCTTCCTCCACAGCCGAAACCGAGTCAACTCGACCGGTGACTACACCACCCGGTGGGACACGATCCCCGACGGCTGAAGGCGTGTCCCCACCCGTCGGCAGACACGGCACATCTCTGGCGCACAGCCGCCTGTGGGGCTGGCAAAGTACAGCCCCCAGACAACGGCGTCCTGCGCACTCCATCCACTGATCATGAAATGCGTCGCGCGAGTCGCTGCCCCACGCCGCACGACACGCCAGAAGACTCACCCCACAAGCACACACTGGCCTGCACTGCGACAAAACATGCGACGGCTCCCCGGGGCAGGCCAGGCCACAGATTTCTTCGTCTGGGACCACGAGGACGACAGCCGCACCTGGGTGGCACCGAGCCTGGTGAAATAGCTCAAGTGGTGGCTGACAGGGCAGATCAAGCTGTAGCACCACGCCGCGCGCAGCCGCGGGTTGGAGGGCCTGGAGAACGTGGTCGCTCGACGTCGCTGGTGACCTGGGTGGTGTGCCGCCTCTCGGTCGCTGCAGAGGTGGCGCAAATAGACAACTGTGCGTGGGTGCTTGTCAGAAGCCGCCTCTAGAGTGAGCACCGGCGCGGCGTCAGGTTCGTTGGGGCTCGGGGGAAGAATGAGCAGCGTGCGGTCGATGCGGGCATCAACGTGGCGGGTATGCACGGTAGTTGTCGTCCTCGGTGCGCTGGCAGGTTGTGGCGGTCATGGCAGTGACGAGACGTCCTCGAAGACGAGGTCGCCGGTGTCGGCCGGACCAAGCGCGCCATCGCGTCCGGTTCACGATCCGCCGGCGAGGTTCGCCACCGGCCACTCAGTCCAGTTGCCGGAGCAGGCCATCGCCGGGCGTCTGACCATGGGCGGGACGCTGAATGCCCCCCTGCCGGTGGCCCTCTACAAAGGGACCGCCTTCATTGCCACTACCAGCCAGATGCAGGCCATGGACACCGCAACGGGCCGGGTCACCGCGACGGTCACGCCTGAACGCACACCGGTCGAAACGGGTGACGGGTGGAAGGACATCAACCACGCCGACGCCCCGTTGCTCGTCAGTGCCCACGGCACCCCGACTGTCATTGCTCCCTTCGTGGTGGAGCAGACGGGCACGGGGACGCAGGCAAGTCACACGGTGGTCGAGGTCACCGGCACCAATGCGGATACCGGCCGAGCCATGTGGCGCCTCACCCTGCGGCTGCCTGAGTGGGCCACGGGAGCCGACCCCAAAGCCTCAGCCATCGGCGCGGACAACGGCATCGCCGTGATCGGTGTCTCCACTTCCAACGATGCCCGCGCTGCCGCCTACGGCATCGATCTGAACGGTCCGCGCCAGGTCTGGAGCGTTGATAAGTTCCAGGCCAGCGCAGTCACCGGCCAGACGGTGGCGGGAGCACTGCTGGAAGACGACATCGGCATTGACCAGCGGCCCGCCGGTTTCGACCTGGCCACCGGCAGACGTCTCTGGCAGGGCCCCCTCGGCAAATGGGTGAGTGCAGACCCGGCCGGCCCGCGCCAGCTCCGCGTCCACGGCAAGGACTACGACAACGGGTCCTACGACCGCCTCGCCGACCCCCGCACCGGCCGTACCCTGCACAACCTCCCAGCCGACCTCGCCGGCTCGGCCTGTACCTACGACGACCGGAGCATGCTCATCTGCTACGGCATGGGCGCCGCCTCTTACGTCGTCTACGGCCTGGATGCCTCCACGGGCAAAGTGGTGTGGCAGCTTCCCGACCGGCAGGCTGACCGTATCGCTCCCGAAATCACCACGGCCTGGCACGGCCGTGTCTACGGCACGACCGACAACGGTGCGGTCGCCCTCGACGCCCGCACAGGCAAAGACCTGCCAAGCCCGGGCGTCGCCCCGCTACTCGTTGACGAATCGGCGGGCATCGTCCTGGTCGACTCCAGCTTGCTCGCCTACCCCACCAGCAGCTGACGCCTCGGCGCGGGCGACAGTAACCGCGCAGGGTTCCAAAACACGCAGGACGCAAGCCAGATCGGCTGACTCGTCCAGTCACGGTGGCCTACAACGATAAATCCGTTTGGAGGCCTGGCCCCAGAAAGTGCCATCACGTCTGCAGAACGGCGAGCATCCGACTACCCGGGCGAAGGCTGGCGGGGCGGCTAGGTGGCGGTCGGCGCGAGCACGGCGCAGATCAGGCAGCGCGGGGCGGGACGCCAAGTCGCCGCCACGGCCCGGTGTAGCGCGCCGCAGTCGGCGCAGCGGGCGAGGTCGGCGCGACGGGCGCCCGCCTGATCACCACCGCCCTGCACGAACTGGAGCGCGCGGACAAGGAGTGCGCGTGGATCACGACGTGCGCGGGCGGTGGACTGGCCACCGGGACAACCATTCAGCGACGGTGAATGACGCCATCCGGCCTTGGGCCGCGAACAGCCGTGCGATGCCGCGCGTTTGCACAACATCGCGGCCGAGGTCACGTGGCCGAAGACCTTGCACGAGCCGAACGCTCCCGCGGCTGACCGGCTAGATTCTGGGCGCACATGGATCGTCACCCTGGCGATCCCGCTCACGGGGAAGGCCATAGGCGTGGGGAATGGTTCGGCGAGACGTGGTGCGTTCATCCTGGTCGCTGCTGTTCTGGTCGCAGGCTGCGGGAGCAGCCACGAAGGGCAGCATGGGATGGGGACGGCCCGAGCACGGGCCTCGCACGCCACGGACGCCGCCCCGCTGAGCGTCCGGCAACTCAAGGCGCTCGCCCTTCACGACGGGGAAGTGCTCACCTCGCGGCTCCGTTGGAGGAAGCCGAGGCAGAGGACCATGGCAAGCGCACGTCATTCCCACCGGTGTCAGACCCGGCATGCCAAACCTGGATCGATGTCGAGAACGGCCAAGGAGCGTTCGCCCAGGTATCACAAGTCTTCAACTGGAAGCACGACATCTGGGGCGGGGGATCGACGCTCGCTTCCTACGAGGGCGACAAGGCGGTCGCTGCCTTCAGGCGCCTTCAGGACGCTCTGAAGACCTGCCGGTCTTACACGGGCACCGGCTATGTGGGCCGATACAGGGCAAAGCTGGCCCCGGAGAAAGCACCTCGCCTGGGAGACGAAGCCGTGCGGTTCCTGACTACGACCCCCATGCCGAAGGACCACCGGCTCAATGAACGCGATTACACCGTAGTCCGGGCGGGATCCGTCATCGTCACTTTCGACAAATTGAACATCGGCGCACGCCCCTCGTTCCCGCAAGACGTGATCCGGAAACAGGTCGACCGACTCACCGCTGCACAGCGGCACTGAGGCCCACCGGCAGGTGTTGCGCCATACACGGGATTCACGTACGACAGTGGCCGCGCCTCGCGTACACGATGACCCGGGCGCCCCACAGCCGCACCTCACATCGGCTGAGGCTTTCCGGAGCGATCGCCCGGCAGATGCCGGCGCAGCAACCGGATCGCGGGGGCGTGGTCGTAAGAGTGGGCTACCTGGAGCGGCGTCTCGCCAGTCGCATCGGGCAGCTCGGGGTCTGCGCCGTACGCGAGGAGCACAGCCGTCGTTGCCACGGTGAGCGGATCACCGCTCTGCAGCGCGACGTCGCCTTCCGTGCCAATCGCGTGCGTAAGCGGAGTCACACCGTTGCCTTCGTCAGGGTCTGCGCCGGCGTCGAGCAGGCGAGCCAGTAGTTCCACGTCCTGGTGTTCCACTGCGAAGAGCGTCGGAGGCCACCAGGTGCTTCTGTCGATGATTGCCTGTTGGCTCAGCGGCAGTGACGTGAACGCCGCGATCCGTCGCTGGGTGCGCTCTACCGCAGCGCCGAGGTAGGGGCGCGCTTTGCTGATCGCGTCGTGCACTTCGCTCCCCGGTTCGCAGCAGACCAGGATCTCATCGATCCGGACGTCGAAGTCGAAGGACTGCCCGCCGGGGCCGGTCGTCATGTCCGCGAAGACCAGCGCGTCGAGGACCGGGGAGTCCTCCCGCTCGTAGACGGCCAGCTCTGCCGAGAGCCCGCGCTGCTCTGCCTCGTACACGGCCCCCGAGTGGTGGGCAACCAGCCGCACGAGGCGCGGCGGCGCCCCCAGCGCTTCCAAATGGCGGGCACCGTCGAGGGGATGGAACCCTGTGTCACGTAGTTCTGGGGCATAACCGATGCCGTGCAGCCACGCTGCGGCGACGAGGAGATCCCGGTCAGAGTCGGACACAGCCGCGGAAGCCTCCTGAGCCCTGACAGCCACCGCCTGAGTATGCAGCCAGCAATTCCCGAACGGAGGAAGCAAGGACTCGGCGAACTCGGCCGCTCCCTGAGCCGTGTCCAGTGCAGAAGGCATGCATGGAACGGTAGCCGAGACGACCGCCGGACCTGGTCCACCCGTGAAGAACTGCGGATCGCGATCGTGTCCTGGATCGAGAGGACCTACCACCGGCGCCGCAGGCAGGCCGCACTCGGCCGGCTGACACCCGTCGAATTCGAGGCCGTCATGACCACACCGGCCCTCCAGGCCGCGTGACCGAACCTGTCACCCAAACCTGCATCAGACCCGAGCGGTTGCTGATCATGGGTGCGGTACAACGCTCCCTACTTCATCAAATGCCCGCGCGAGGCGCGGGCTGGCTCCTGGGCCCGGCCCCCACACGCCTCCGTCGGGAGATCGGCCGGCACCGGGATAGAGAGGGCGCCGCCGCCGACCACAGGCCCGTCGTGGCAAATGTCGGGAGCTCCCATCCCGCACACCATCGACCCAGGCAGAGCTGAGCAGACGCGGCCCATGGCGTCCTGGTCGTTCAGACAGTGGCGCGCTCCACCTGGACGCCATGAACCACGCCCGCTCCACGGTGTGTGGGTCGACGACGGCGCACGGGATGAGAGCAGGGGAAAGTGGTGGGTTGAGCAAGACGACCCCGGCACGCAGCCTGACGGTGAAGACCCCCGATGACCTGCCGTATCCTTCCTCGTCACCGTACGAACAAAGGGGAGAGCCCATGAGCAGGGCCATCGGGCAAAGACACCTGGCGGCCGTGGCTTTGATGGCCATCGGCATGACGGCTTGCGGCAGCAAGCATGACGGAGGCTCCCCGACAGCGACGGTCAGCGGAGGCACGGAGCAGAAGACACGTGTGCTCTCTCAACAGCAGCTCGAAGATGCCGTAGTGGACGCGCATGATCTTCCAGGAGTCCAAGTGGAAGAGATCGGAGCGGGAACGAAAGGTGTGGGCAATGGCGTCATCCATGCCGCACGCCGTACCAACACCGCCCCTTCGCTATGCGCGCCGGTCAGCGCCGCGGTGGATGGAGCCAGCGGCTACACCCCCGTCGGCAGTGTGCAGCGCATCGCAGGCACGAAGGGCCACCCTGCGACCCTCACCCTGGTGTCCTACCGCTCAGCGGATGCCCCTCGAGTCATAAAAGAGCTTCGTACGAGCCTGAAGTCCTGCGAGGGATATGAGGCGGGCGCGGGTGCCATGAAGGTGAGGTACGACGACGTCGACGCCACCAACGCTCCCCCGCAAGGCGATGAAGGGGTCGCCTTCCGTCTCAAGTGGGTCGTCGAGCCCGGTGAGGACGGTCTGAAGTCCCCCGTCAGTGTGGCCGTCATCCGCCACGGGTCCACACTGGCGATCTACAAGGCCGTTTCCGATACCCCCCGGACGCGGGCGAGCATCCCGAGCGATCTCGTCAACGCCCAGTCGCAAGTGCTGGACGCCGCTGTTCGCACCCCTTCATAGTCGTGCCCCCGGCGTGCCCGATGAGAGGGAAGCAGCAGGGAACAGCGGCGAGCGTCGGCAAGCGACCACGGAACATACAAGTCAGCGCCCCGCCAGGTCAGCACACTCTCGCATACGCGATCTTCCGAGCTAGTGCCGCATCAGGCAACGTTCGCCCCTACCCCGCTCTGGGGGAGCCGGTCTGGCCCACCCGTTGCAGGAGTTGTCGGTGGCGGCTGCCAGGCTGGCGCCGACAACTCCGCTCGCTGTGATCAACGGGGGTTCCGATGCCAGATGAACGATCCGGGTCTGTCCTGTCCTCGGTCGGCTTCAACGCCGTGTGGTGCGCCACCGATCTCGGCGAGTACCGCGCCTGCCGTTACACCTACGAGCGCTACCCGTACGAGAGCCTGCCGCCGCTCGACTCCAGCCAGTTCACAGGAGCCTTCCCATGGCTCGGTGGCGCCCGAGGCCTCGCCCCTGAGCAGGTCACGAAGCTCAATGGCTTGGCGGAGGATCTGGCGACCAGGAGCCTGACTTGCCACAGGACTTCGTCACGTTCCAGACCAGCGCGAATCTGTACGGCTTGCTGGACGAGGTCTCGGTGACCGGCTGCTGGACCGACATCTCGGAACCACTCCCCAGTCCGGTCGAGCCTGGTTCCTTCCTCGTGCGATTCCTGCGGGATCAGCAGGACTGTGTCATCTGGTACCTCTACCTCCGCCCCTCGGGTGAGGCGTTCGTGGTGCACTCCCACGTCGACTACGAGTACGAGTTCGAGTTCGAGGTCCAGCATGATGGGGAGGAGTGAGCTTGTTCCGCTTTGACGGACACCATCGGTGTGGTGGTCAGGCGGCGAGTGCGGCCTCATAGTCGACGGGACTGCGGTAGCCGAGGCTGCTGTGCAGTCGGTGCAAGTTGTACCAGCTCTCGATGACCCCGTTGCCCAATTGGGTGAATGCGTCTGATCTCTGCCTTGGTGGGTGGTTGAGGGGTGGAGCCTGAGGTCGGAGGCTTGGGTCGCGAGCCCGCCTCGATCTCGGGACGGAGGGGTTGGGTGTCGATGCGGGCGGACTCGGGTCGGGAGGTGCCTGAGGGAACGCGGGTGGTTGCCTGGGCAGCGTTTCCCAAGGGGTGTCTGGCGATGCGGGTGCGGGACGCGCTCGGTCCGCTGTTCGACGACGAGGTCTTCAGGTCCGCCTTCGGCGTGCGTGGCCGCCCCGGTGTCGCTCCGGGCCAGCTGGCGCTGGTCAGCGTGCTGCAGTTCGCGGAGAACCTGACCGACCGCCAGGCGGCCCACGCGGTGCGCGCGAGAATCGATTGGAAGTACCTGCTTGGCCTCGATCTGGCAGACCCGGGCTTCGATTTCACCGTGCTGACGGGGTTCCGCGACCGTCTCCTGGCCCACAGTCTGGAGGAGGAGATCCTGGATCTGCTGCTGGAACGGCTCACGGAGCTGGGGCTGGTGGCAGGCCGGGGCCGGCAGCGCACCGACTCCACGCACGTGCTTGCCGCGGTGAGGGACCTCAACCGCCTGGAGTTCGTCGGCGAGACGCTGCGGGCCGCGCTGGAGGCGGTCGCCGTCGCCGCACCGCAGTGGCTCGCGTCCTGGACGCCCCCGGCCTGGCAGAAACAGTACGGGGCCCGAATGGACTCCTATCGGCTGCCAAGTGATGAGAACGAGCGGACCCAACTCACCTGGCGCATTGCCGCCGACGGCTACCTGTTCCTTGAGGCGGCCTTCGCGCCAGCCGCTCCCGACTGGCTGCGGGAGGTGCCCGCGGTCGGCATCCTGCGGACAGTGTGGCTGCAGCAGTTTCAGCGGACGGTCATGGACGGGGTGCAGGAGGTGGCCTGGCGGGGGAAGAGTGATCTCCCGCCCAGCAGAGCGAGGATCACCTCGCCTTACGACCCTGATTCCCGCAACGCCGTCAAGCGCGGCTCAGCCTGGGACGGCTACAAGGTCCACTTCACCGAGACCTGCGACGCCCAGGAGAGCGGCCGACCCCACCTGATCACACACGTGGTCACCACGGACGCCACGGTCGGCGACCCCGTGGTCGTCGACGAGATCCACGACCGGCTCCATGCCAAGCACCTGCTGCCCGGCGAACACCTGATGGACGCCGGATACATCTCCGCGGAGCTCCTGCTCACCGCGCCCAGCCAGCGCGGTGTCCGCGTCATCGGCCCGGTCAGGCCGCACACCCGCCACACTGTCCAGGCCGCCGGCTACGGCAAGACATCCTTCACCATCGACTGGGACGCCCGACAGGCGACCTGCCCCAACGGCGCTCACAGCCGTTACTGGACCGAAGGACTCGATAACAACCAGCGGCCCGCGATCCGCATCCGCTTCGCCACCGAGACCTGCGCGCCTTGCCCGGCTCGCTCGCAGTGCACCAGCTCCACCCGCTACGGCCGACAACTCACCGTCCGCCCGCAAGATCAAGACGCCGTCCTCGAACGCGTCCGAGCCGAGCAGGAAACCGAGGAGTGGAAGGCCGTCTACGCGATCCGCTCCGGCGTGGAGGGCACAATCCACCAGGCCGTCACCGCCACTGGCGCCCGCCGCACCCGCTACGCAGGACTGCGGAAGACCGCCCTCGCACACATCCTCACAGCCACTGCCATCAACCTCATCCGCATCGACGCCTGGTGGACCGGGCAACCACTCGCCCCCACCCGGACATCACACCTCGCTGCCCTCGACCTTGCCGCATAAGCAATTGGGCAACGGGGTCTCTCGATCCACTCGAAGATCGCGGTGCGGGCGGCGGACCTGCTCGGCCAGGGCTGAGTGCCGATCAGCTCGTTCTTCAAGGTGGCGAAGAACGACTCGGCCAGCGCGTTGTCCCAGCACTGGCCGGTGCGGCCGACGGATAGCCGGATATCCAACTGGCTTGCCAGCACTGCGAATTCGTGGCTGGTGTATTGAGAGCCGCGGTCGGAGTGGAAGATCACGGAACCTGCGGGGCGGCGCTGGCGGCAGGCGGCTCGCAGTGCGTCGGCGACCAGTTCGGTGCGCAGGTGATCGGCGGTAGCCCAGCCGACCACCCGGCGGGAGGCGATGTCGATGACGGTGGCCAGGTAGAGCCAGCCCTCGTCAGTGGGGATGTAGGTAATGTCGCCGCACCAGCGGGCGTCTGTCGCGGTCGGGTCGGGCCGGAAGTCGCGCAGGACCAGGTCCGGGCGGGCGGCCGCTTGTGGGTCGGGGACCGTGGTGCGGCGTCGGCGTCTGCGGTGCCGGCCAGCAAGCCCGGCAGCCCGCATCAGCCGGGCGATGCGTCTGCGGCCGCAGGCCATCCCCTCACGCTTGAGGACGGCGTGTATGCGCGGGGCGCCGTAGGTGCCCCGGGACTGGGCGTGGACGGCGGTGATCTGCTCGGTCAGCTCCGCGTTCTGCACGGCCCGGGGACCGGGTGTGCTGGTGCGGCGGGCGTAGAAGGCGGCACGGGAGACCTCCAGCAGTTCGCACGCCCGTTTGACGCTGTGGCCTGCCTGCTTCTCCGCCTCGATGAACGGGTGCACCGTCACCGGGTCTCCTTCGCGAAGAAAGCCGTGGCCCGCTTGAGGATCTCCACGTCCTCTCGCAACCGGCGGTTCTCCCGCCGCAACTGGGCCAGTTCCTCACGTTCGCTACTGGTCAGGCCGTCACGTTCGCCAGCATCGACCTCGGCCTGCTTCACCCAGTCGCGCACCGCGGTCTCGGTCAGGTCGAAGTCCTTGGCGATCTGACCGACGGACCGGTCACCGCGACGGCACAGGTCGACGATCTCGGCCTTGAACTCCGGCGTGAACGAGCGGCGAGGACGCGGCTTCTTCTTCCCCATGCTCTCCATGATGGACATCATCCTTCTGGGGCCGAAACCCCTGATCTTCGATGTCCGTCAAAGCGGATCAAGCCCAACTCACCCCGCCCAGAAAGCCCCGGCCCGGAGCACTGCCCGGCAGGGTCGAACAGTGGGAACGCGATCGGCACGATCACTCATCCGACCGCATCA
>NZ_JBSFVT010000051.1:0-10657 GCF_053592455.1 Streptomyces sp. NPDC002676
GTGCGGCTGGCCAAGGTCCGCTGGCGCATCGAGCACGACTACCGCGAACTCAAACACGGCCTGGGCCTGGACCACTTCGAGGGCCGTTCCTGGCCGGGCTGGCACCACCACATCACCCTCGTGACCGCCGCCCATGCCTTCCTCACCGAAGAACGCCTAGGCCGTTTCTGATGGCTCTTGGACGAGGTCGCGGAGCCAGATGACGATCGCTGCGACGGCCAGGGTGCCGTTGAAGATGTAGTCACGCTTGTCGTATCGGCTGGCCACTGCCCGGTATTGCTTCCACTTGCTGACGCACCGTTCGACGGCACTGCGGCGGCGGTACTGGGCCTTGTCGAAGGCTGGTGGACGCCCTCCGGCCCGGCCCTTGCGCTTGCGGCTGGCCCGCTGGTCATCGGGCTGGGCGATGGTTGCCTTGATTCCCCGTCGCCGCAGATAAGCGCGGTTGTCGCGGCTGGAGTACGCCTTGTCGCCGCGGACACGATCGGGACGGCGGCGTGGCCGGTCCGGTCCGCACCGCCGGATCCGCAAGCCGTCCAGCACAGGGATGAACATGGGGCTGTCGCCCCGTTGTCCCGGCGTGGTCAGCCAGGTCAACGGGCGGGCCCGGTCGTCGGACAACAGGTGGATCTTGCTGGTCAGTCCGCCCCGTGAGCGCCCCAGCGCCTCCCTCCCATCCCCCTCCACACGCGCCCGCCCCCTTTTGCGGGAAGTCGCGCGGAGGCCGGCGCCGGGCCCCGGCCGCGTGTTGATGTGCCCGGCACGAGGTGGAGTCGATGTTCACCGCCCATTCCCGCCTGCGCAGCGCAGTCTCCTCCCCGGCCGCCCTGGCCAGCGCCCCGTCGGGATCGGCGGCGTCGGCCTCGATCTGTAACTCGGCCAGGATCTGCCGCCACGTTCCGTCCGCCGACCAGCGGCGATGCCGTTCGTAGACGGTCTGCCAGGGGCTATACCGCTCAGGCAGGTCCGGCCAGGGCACCCCCGTACGGGCCCGGAACAGCACTCCGTTGATCACTTTGCGGTGATCGGCCCACTGCCCGCCAGGCTTGCCGTTGGCGGACAGTAACGGCTCAATCTTCTGCCACTGCGCGTCCGTGAGCTCATGTCGCCGCACCATGAGGCGCACCTGCCCAGCCCACGAGCTGATCCACCCAGCCCAGCAAGAGCCATCAGAAACGGCCTAGCCCCGCAGCTCTCGGGCCGGCTCCGCAGGCGGCTCGGTCTGGAAGCAGGGCTCAACGCCGGAATCGCGTCCGTGAAAGCGACGTTTCCCAGTGATTCACAGCCATCATCGACGGCCATACTGGACGCCGTGGTGGCCATGATCGAGCGGTCCAAAGGCTTCCGCAGTCGTAGCGACGAGGACCTGCGCCCGGGAGACTGGATCCAGTTCGAGGAGTCATTTCGCTACGGCCTCGCCTCCGGCGACGGCCCCCGTAACGGCGATGCAACGACGGCGGGGGTGGTCTACTTTGCCGCAGCGGAACTGCCGCCGTTCGTGCTCGTGGGTTCGGCTGTGCATGTCCTTGACCGCCGGCAGTCTGAAGAGGCCCGCGCATTGCAAGGGCCTCCCTTCTACGTGGACGCGATCCGCGCCTATGCCCAGAGGCTCGCTGAACTACCGGACGAAGGCGGGACAACCGTTTTCGAGCCTCCCTCCCTCACGCTGCACCCTGTTCGTCTCGGCTCTGTCTCACATTGCATTCGTTACCTGTGCCTTGACTCCTGGGCAATCCCCGATGTCAGCCCGCCGGTGCGACTGAGCGGACACGCGCGGGTGCTCGCCGCGCGCACGGACCGGGAACCGCGTGCAGTGCTGGCCACACCGCTGTATGCGGAGTACACCCCAAGGTGAAGCTTCGGCCTGGTCCCCAACTCGCAGGGCGCCACGCCCGGCGCCGGATCAGTGGCCGACGTGAAGCTCGGCCCGGGTGACAGTCGGGGGTGACGGGATGGGAGTCGGACGGTTTTCCGGCGACCCGAGGGCAACACGGTGTTCACCGTGTTGAAGATGATCAGTCCCGGTGGCCTTCGCGGGAGGTCGGCTGTCCCCTCCTGTGCGGGAGGTCAGGCGGGTGATGCGCCTGGTCATGAGCGTGATCGCGGCCCATGTCATCAGCGACTCCGAGTGCTGGATAAGTCGTTCGTAGTCGCGGGCGTGTCGGCGGCCGTGCATGATCCAGGCAAGACTGCGTTCGACCACCCAACGGCGGGGTAGGACGACGAACCCGGTGACGTTCTTCGGCCGGCTGACGGTCTTGAGCGTGAGGTTCAGGTGCGCCATCAACCCGTGCCCGGCCTGGTCGGTGGAGTGGCAGCGCGCCTTCCACCTGCTCCGACTCCACCTGGAGGCCGGCGGTGCGCTGCCCATGTCGCCGGGCACGGTCGTGCACCAGGGCGAAGACCTCGGACGATGGACGCAGGCGCAGCGCCTGCAGTGGGACAGCTCACGGCACTGCAGCAATGGATGTGCGACCACGCCCTCGACATCGGACCCGCGGCCGAGGACGAGAAGCCCAAGCCGCGTCGTAGCCAGGCCGACAAATGGGCCACCACCTACGAGGCCGCCAAGCAGTACTACGAGCGCGAAGGCCACCTCCGGGTGCCCAGGAGGCACATCGAGCAGATCGTTGTCGGGGACGGCGAGGACCAGAAGGAGCAAGAGCTCCGGATCGGTGCATGGATCGGCAACCAACGCTCCCGAGCCGCCGCACTGTCGCCGGAGCGTGTGGAACAGCTATCCGCCATCGGCATGCGATGGACATAACTGCGCCCAAACGGACAGCGGGGGGTGGGCAGGGGCGATCCTGCCGGACCCCGCTGTCATGCGCCTGTGCCAGCGCCTACGCGTCCCCGGCTACGGGCGGTTGCTGATGGTGCCCGCACGTCCTGCGCCGTGCCCCGGCCCCACGCCCCGAAGCCATCTGTGGCCTGGGGAGACGCATCGGGAGCGGACGACGTTCGACCGTCCAGGCTCCGGCTGGCCGCCCTGCTGGTCTGCTGCTGTCGACCTTCGTACCCACCTCGCCGGGCCTCGGACGTACGCTGCCAGGCCCGCTCGGGGATGCGGGCCGCTGGTGTCCTGGCTGGGAACTTGCCAGGCTGAATGGGGTTGGTGGGGCTCAGGCGGGGTGGCGGTAGTAGGTGAGGGAGACCTTGACCGGGCCGTCGTTCGAACCGTCGGTGAGCGTGCGGATGATGGCGATGTCCTGGCC
The DNA here is from genome assembly GCF_053592455.1 of Streptomyces sp. NPDC002676. NCBI lineage: Bacteria > Bacillati > Actinomycetota > Actinomycetes > Kitasatosporales > Streptomycetaceae > Streptomyces > Streptomyces sp. NPDC002676. The sequence continues at coordinate 3,216 of NZ_JBSFVT010000051.1, forward strand.
GCCCGGGTAGCGGACGCAGAAGCTGCGGCCGGCGTGCAGCGTCGTGAAGGGCAGGGTGGAGGCGGGCTGGGTGCCGATGCCCTTGAGACAGTCGGTGAGCGTGAGGGGGCCGACCGACGGAATGAAGGCGGCGCTGTCATCAGGGACGTAGTACTCGCCGTCCTCACGGCCCAGGTACCAGGTGGAGTTGTCCTGGGTCACCTTCCCAGCCTTGAGATCGAACTCGTAGTCCGAGTCAGGGGAGGTGAGTTCGCGATTCGTGTAGACGGCGGTATAGCCGGAGATCGTGGTCGGTTGTGGAGGCGTGGCGGAGGAAGGGGCGGGGGTTGAGGCAGTGGAAGGGGGGATGCTGCCGGTGGCGGCGACGTTCTGCTCGACGCGGTCGCCGAAGTATGAGGAATGGAGCAGGACGTAGGTCGTTGCAGCACCGGTGACAAAGGCGATGGCTGTCAGGAGCGCGGTGCGGGCGCCTCGGCGTGCGTCGGTCGTGGCGTTACGCACGGCGGGCGCTGGCTGCTGCTGGTGGGGCGCCGGGACGGGGAGAACGGATGCGGCGGCCAGGGCGTCGGCTGCGGACCGAACCGGGTCGAGCACCGTGGCGGGCGGGGGCGAGGTGGTCGGTAGGTCGGTGTGGCGATGGATCTCGTTGCTGACCTGTTGAGGCAGCCAGCCGTCGGAGAAGCGGAGTTCCCCGCCGGTGGCTGGGTGCCTGCGGGCGGCCTCGATCAGCCAGGCTGTGCCCGGCCGGTCTTCGGGGTTCTTGGCCAGGCAGAGCCGGACCAACTCGTGCAGCCCGTACGGAAGATGGGATAGGTCGGGCTCCTCGTGTATCGCCCGGTAGAGGGAGGCGGACTCGGGTCCGTCGCCGAAGGGGGCGGTGCCGGAGCCTATGTAAGCGATCAGGGCGCCTAGGGCGAAGACGTCGGTGGCCGGCGTGGCGGGCAGCCCTAGGGCTTGTTCGGGAGCCATGAAGCCCGGCGAGCCGATGCGCAGGCCAGTGCCGGTCAGGGGGTTGGCGTCGGCAGCACGGGCGATGCCGAAGTCGATGACGCGGGGGCCGTCGGCAGCAACGAGGACGTTTCCAGGCTTGAGGTCGCGGTGGACGACGCCCGCTGCGTGGATCGCATGCAGGGCCTCAGCGATGCCGGCGACGAGCAGCAGCACGGTCCGTTCCGGCAACGGGCCGTGACAGCGGACGACCTGCTGAAGGGAGGGACCAGGCACGAAGGTGGTGGCGAGCCAGGGGGTGATGGCATCGGTGCCCGCGTCGACCACCTGAGCGGTGTAGAGGCCGTGGATACGCCGGGCGCTGGCGACCTCCTGGGCGAAGCGGTGCCGGAACCCGGGATCCTCGGCAAGTTCTGGCCGGACCACCTTGAGCGCGACCGGGCGCCCGCCAACGGTGTAGGCCAGGTAGACCCGGCCCATGCCGCCCGCGCCGAGCCGCGCGCAGAGGCGGTAGCCGCCGATCTCGCGGGGATCGTCCGTGGACAGTGCCTCGAAGGGTGAGGGCGACAGAGCGCCGAAGGGCTGTGCGGTCATGCTGTCTCCCAGCGGGTCGAGCGGTTGGGACTGGGGCGGAGCGGAGTGGGTGCGGCGGCCGGGGCGGCCCAAGAGACCCCGGGATGGTCGCCGAACTGCTCGGCCGGGTGCGGCTGATGAACGGGGGGCGCCGCCCTCGCCGAACGGCCGACGGCGCTGCTGGGGGCTGTGCATGCGCCGACCCAGCGGCAGCGTGACGTTAGAGCAGGCGCACCGGCTGACGGCGGGGCGAGGGACGACCATCGGTTTGTCGCTGCCCTGGGGGCACGTGTCGCTGAGCGAGGAGGCGTCGGGACATGAGCGCAGTCGTCGTCAGCCCGGGTCCTTGACAACGACGCGCGCGGCCAGAGCTTCGGCCGGATGCGGAACGCCTGCCGAGACGATGACGGTCTTCGGCGAGCCGTACCGCAATCGGAAGTTATTCGCGGGAGGTGCCGAACACGATGCGGTGACCGATGAGCAGTACCACGGAGCCGGCGACCGCGGCGCCCCAGGTGTACGGGTCGAAGAAGTCCTTCTCCACCGGGCGGTCGAGGAAGCGGGCGGAGAGCCAGCCGCCGACGAAGGCGCCCGCGACGCCGATGAGAGTCGTGCCGATCAGCCCCACCGGGCTGCGGCCGGGCAGCAGCGTCTTGGCGATGGCTCCGGCGAACAGGCCGAGGATGATCCAGCTGATGATGCCCACGGTGTTCTTCCTTCCGTCGGGTCGGGTTCAGGTGCGCCCGAGACCGACACTTGGTTCGTTATTACGCAAGCCAGTAGTGCTTGGTCAGGTGGCAGGGGGCGGATATGTCGCGGTGGCAGGCGGGACAGACGTCGGCCCAGATGGGATGGAGTGCCTGCAACTCTCGGACGACTTGGCAGAGGGTCAGGCCGGAGCCGCATCTTTGAGGGCCGGGGCCGGGGCCGGGGCTGGCCGTCGGGGATGCGGAAGACGAGGGCACCGCCCAGTCCGGCTCTTTTCAGTCTGCGATTTCCTTGGCGGCGCGAATTCCTGACAGGTAGGCGCCGTGGACGGTCTGGTAGGAGGCGCGGTGCGTCGCCTCGCCAGCGAAGTGCACACGGTCGCCCACGGCGGTGGCGAGATGGTCGCGCATGGCCGGTGTGGAGCCGATCTTGTTGTACGAGTACGAGCCGCGTGCGTACGGATCGGAGGCCCAGCGGGTGATCTGGTAGCCGACAGGGGCGGGGATGTCGCTGCCGAAGATGGTTTTCAGCGTTTCCATGGCGCTGTTGACGATCTGGGTGTCGCTCCAGCCTTCGATCGTGCGGCCGAAGTCGGCGGCGTTGAAGCCGAGCAGCACCGGCTGGCCGGTGGGCCGGGTGATGTTGATCCACTGTTCCCATTGGCCGTACCTGTCCAGCTCCGGAATGCAGGTCATCCAGTCGGTGTCCGGCCAGAACACCTTGGGGAAGCGCAGGTAGCACTTGTTGAGCACGCCCATCCCGAGCTTGGCGATGGCCGTGCGCTTGGAGGCGGGCAGCCCGGGCCCGAACGTGACCGCGCCGCTCTGCAGCACGCCCAGCGGCAGCGTCACCACCACATGGCCGGCGTGGAACGTGTCCTTGTCGGTGCCGACCGTCACGCCGCTGGAGTTCCAGTCGATGTGCCTAACGACCTGCCCGGTCCGAATCGACAGTCCCCGCGCGAGCAGATCGGTGATCTGGCGGTAGCCGCGCGGGAACAGCACGTCCTTGCCCTTGATGTCCGCGCCGTCGTCGAAGTACAGGGCCGACATCTGGTTCACGCTGCCCGAGTACTCGTGTTCGTAGTCGTTCAGCCCGAAGGAAGCCAGGACCTTGTCGTCGTCGGACAGTGAGGACCAGTGCAGGGCGCGCTCCACCACGCTGCGTACCGACGTGTCCTTGTCCGCGTTGTCCTGGTACGCGGCGAGAGCGTCCTCCATTTTGCTCTGCCAGCCCTCCATCACCTTTTCGTGGGCGTCGTCGACCTCGCTGCCGTCGGGAAGGTAGTCGGTGGAGCTGTCGGGGTCGGTGACGACCGTCCGTGCCCTGGCCTTCGCGGCCAGCGCGGCGATCGGATTGTTGTTGATGCCGTGGATCCATGAGGCGCCGAGGTCGAGTGGCACGCCGGCCCATTTCTCGCTCGTCCAGATGCGGCCGCCGATTCGGTCGCGCGCTTCGAGGACCACCACGTCCTGTCCCTGGTCGGCCAGGTGGCGGGCTGCGGCAAGACCGCTGATCCCGGCACCGATGACGATCACCCGTTCACTACCGGACGAGGCCGACGTGGTGTTCGCATCGGTCGGGCTGACCTTGCAGGCGGACAAGGAGGTGAGAGCGGCCAGGCTGGGCACGCCCAGGCTCGCGCTCTGCAGGAAACGCCGGCGGTGCATCGTCATGTCTGTCAACCGATCTGCGATCTGGACACAGTTTTTCGCGGAGGCCGATGAACGCTCCGTTGCGTTCGACGGTCTGCCCGTAGGTGAAGAAGCCGCGCAGGCTTCAGTGAGGTCCCCGATCCGGTCGGGGACTGCCCCATGCACCGTGGTGCGCGTCCGCTTGCTGGTCCACAGGTCGTGCGGTGTGGACCCCGTCCAGCGGTAACCCTCCTCGTCAGTACAATGAGGCTGATACTGCAGAGCATGCAATTGAAACAGCGATGTGTCAATAGAGGCATTGGAGGCTGGTGCGACGATGCGTACCGACGCGGCAGAGGTACTGGACTCGGCAATCCCGGTCCTGGCCAAGGACCGGGCGGCGTCCATGCAGGTCATCGCCGCGCGCGCGGGCATCAGCCGGGCGACCCTGGTCCGCCTGTTCCCCACCCGTAAGCTCCTGGTGCAGGCGATGGCCGAGAAGATCCTGGACGACTGCGACCGGGTCCTAGACCAGGCCGAGGCGGACGCCGCGCCCATGGAGCAGGTACTGGCCGCGCTGGTCGCCGAGTACACGCCGTTCGCCGAACTGTGGAGCCTGGTCTACGTCGAGCCCGACGTCTCGGGTCTGCCCGAGGCCAGCACGCGGGCCAAGGCGATCTTCATCCGGACCGTCAAGCTCATGGAACGCGGCCAGAACTCGGGGCTGCTGCGCAACGACATGCCGGCCACCTGGCTGGCCTCGACGTTCTGCGGCCTGGCCGAGACCGCGTGGGAGCTGACACTCGAAGGCCACATGGGCGCCCGTCAGGCCCCGGACTTCATCACCGCGATCCTGCTGCACGGCGCGTCCGCCTGACCCTCGCCCAAGTACGCTTGGTCGCAGGCCCTGGCCGGGGTGTCACGTGAGTTCGACAGTGCGCCAGCCCGCGCCTGCTCTCTGCGACCCGCCCGGCTGCGGCGGTGGCGAGGGACCCGTCGAGGTCACGCCGTAAGCTGCGCCGGGGTTGTGATGGGTTTCTGAGTCACGGAGAGGCGTGTGTGGGGCGGGACATGGTCCTGAGTGGCCGGTACGAGCTGGCCGAGAAGCTCGGGCAGGGCGGCATAAGAACGGTCCAGCCGGCAATCAGGTAGTTGCCCGTGGCGCTGTTGATCCGGCCGTATACCAGGCGGGAAGCGAAATCCTCGTCGGCCTGTTTCGACGAGCTGTTTGCCATACGGGACGGAAAGCCAGCGTGGGCGTTCGGCGGTACAGCGGACGTCGTCGCGTATGCCAAGCGGACCGGCGTCCCAGCGCGCGTGTTGTGGCCGGAGGGCGCTAAACGACGTCCCGTAAGCCCTGATCAGGCGTGTGATGATCTTGGCGTGGGTGTGGTGGTGACGGCGGCTGAGCCGCGGTGGGTGGGCCTGTTCGCCGGGCTGGACGGGCGTCAGTTCCGTAAGCTCGTGGGGCTCGTGCGGCGTCGGGGCGGTGGCAAACCCACCGGCGGACGGCCGTGGGCCTTGTCATTGGAAGACCGCATACTGCTGGTGGCGGCATACTGGCGGACGAACCTCACGATGCGGCAGCTCGGCCCTTTGTTCGGGATCTCGAAGTCCGCTGCCGGCCGGGTCATCGACGACATCGCTCCGCTTCTCGCGCTGGCCCCTGTCCGGGGTCGGCACCCGGCCGGCACGGTGCTGATCGTGGACGGCACCCTGGTCCCGACCCGCGACCGGAGCGTGGCCGCCTCCAGCAAGAACTACCGCTGCTCCACCAACCACCAGGTCGTCATCGACGCCAACACCCGGCTGGTCGTAGCGGCCGGACGACCCCTGCCCGGCAACCGCCACGACGCCCGCGCCTACCGGGAATCCGGCGTGGACCGCGCCGTGAAGAACGCGCCCGTTCTCGGTGACGGCGGTTATCGCGGCACCCCTGCCCTCATCCCGCACTGGCCACGCAAAGACCGACCCCTCACACCTGAGCAGCAGGCCGACAACACCGTCCACCGCCGGGCCAGGGCCCGCGTCGAACACGCCTTCTCCCGGATGAAGACCTACAAGATCCTCCGCGACTGCCGGCTACGCGGTGACGGGGTCCACCACGCCGTCCTCGGCGTGGCCCGACTGCACAACCTGGCCCTCGCCGGGTAAGCCCCCACCTCGACCCAAGGCCATCCCAGCCATGGCCCAACATGCGCTTACGGGACGTCGTTTAGCCTCGCGCTTTCACGAGGTGGACTGTCCTATAGGTGATCAGGTAACTGTAGAGTGCCTCTGACCAGCGAGAATGAGGATTGTCGAGGGCCTGCTTCCTGCACCAGCCGGAGGCACTTCTCAGGTGAGCAACCCCCATGCCGCCCAGACTGGCCTCGGGAGTGAGCCGCGCCGTTAGAACGGCGGCGACCACCGGCCTGCCCAGGTCGGTGTGTATCCAGCTGGAGGCCAGACACGGTCCTGTGGGAACGATGGGTGGGGCCATATGTGGCCCACCCATTCGCATTCGGGGATCGCGCCTTCCCAGTCGTCGGTGCAACGGTCGGCCCAGTCGCGGCCTACCAGCACCGGCCGGGTCAGCAGTCCGTTTGCGGTGTCCTGCACTCGCAGGACCAGGCCCAGGTCGTTGATCCCGGGGTTTCCGCGCGGCCCATAGGACACGCCGCCCATCGAGTCGGGCAGATCGAACAGCCATTGCTCCAGCTTGGCCGGGTTACCACCGGCCAGCTCCATCCCGTCCAGAGTCACCTGCGGCCCGCGAACGGCGTCAGTCGCGACGCAGAACAGTCGGCCGGAGCCGTCGAAGTACTCGTATACGGTGGGTTCCGCCGGGCTGAGCCCCAGCTGGAGACCCACGATCTCTGGAAAATAGGGCTCGGCTTGGAACCGGCGCAGCTCAGGGGTCTCCGGCAGCGCCATCGCCGCCTCATCCATGCTCATGCCGAACCGCAACGGCCCGACGTTCTCCAGCGGTGTGAGCACCCACACCGGCCGGGCCCGCTCGGTGACTTCTTGAGAGTCTGGCGACGTCATCCAGCCCATCCCCCTCTACTGACCTCGCGCTGCGACGTGGGCTGTCCGGTAGGTGATCAGTTACGCGAAAAGTGCCCCTGACCAGCGAGAATGGGGATTGTCGAGGTCCCTGTTCCCGCACCGGCTGGAGGCACTTTCCAGGTGAGCAAGCGTATCGGTTTCTACCCGCGCTTGCGGGTGTCGGGTAACGGCAACGGCGCCGTCTCGCAGGCAGGCGGGTTGCTGCTGATCGAGACAGCCCGCCGGCAGCTGCCGCCGCAGCACCGCGTTCTCGTGGCGCAGGACGAGAAGCCCAGCGTCTTTCGCCTCATCCCCGCGGAGCAGCAACGACGGCGGGGAGAGCAACTTCCGGGTCGCCTTGTACAACAGGGACACGATCATCCGGACACGCTCCCAGCCGACGAACCGTCACCGCTGCCACCCGCGACGACGACTTTTCGAGCGGCACACCCTTCCAGCCGGTGCTGACCGCGGCCGCCACCGCCCCGTCCACCTGATCGTGCACGGCTGGCAGCGAGCGCTCCCCCGACCAGCCGTAGGCCACGAACT
>NZ_JBSFVT010000052.1:0-9686 GCF_053592455.1 Streptomyces sp. NPDC002676
CACGACCTCTTCCACGGCCCCGAACTGTCAGCCCAACCACCTTGCCCACGAATCATTTTCGGGCGACTTCGTGTATGGCTCGAAGGAGCCTGACTCTCACTCAGAGTGGCCGCATCACAGAAGTTGAGCCAGAGCCCTGCAACCGACAGCGTTTGTTCATTGGTTCCAGCGGCGCTTGGTGATCGTCGGCCGTCTGGATGTTCGCGGGAAATGACGGCAGTCGTGGTCCGGCGCGGTCGGCTCCCCGCTTGTTTCGTGCTTCGGATCGCTCATGGTCATGGACGCATCATGAGTGCTGCCGGTCGGCTTCCGAGGTGGCAGCATGCGGTGTCATGGCAGTCGACAGCACCAGCAGGTTTCAGGCAGGCCGGACGGGACTGATCGTCAGGATCCCGGACGCGGAGCCGGCTGTCCGCGCATGGCGTGAACGGTTCGATCCGTCAGCCCAAGCAGGAGTGCCAGCACATGTCACGGTGCTTTTCCCGTTCCTCGACGAGAGCCGAATAGATGCGCGGGTCCACTCGACTCTCACTGATGTGCTCGGCAGCCATCATGCCTTTGAACTGCGGTTTGAGAGCTGCGGGCGGTTTCCAGGAGTGCTGTATCTCGCTCCGGAGCCAGACGCGCAGTTGCGGCTGCTCACTGAGGTGATCGCTGACCGGTGGCCGAAGCCCCTCCCTATGGGGGCCAGTTCGCCGAGATCGTGCCCCACCTGACCGTCGCTGACGGTCAGGAGGATGCAGTTTTGGATGAGATCGAGGCTGACCTGCTCGGCAGACCCCCCTTCACCTCCCGGGTCGCATCAGTTGACCTCATGGTGCATGACGGTGCGAAGTGGCAAGAGCGCGCGTCGTTCGCACTCCTTGAATGAACGAGCCCTGAGCTTGGCCGGCCCGCCGCAACGGGCAGCGGACCAGCATGAAGACGCCAGTCAGCCGGCTTCGACCTGCTCGGCGCGGGCTCGGGTGCCGGCCAGCCGATAGGAGTCGGTGCCGGTCTCGATGATGGTGCCGTTGAAAGTGAGGCGGCCGACGACGTTGCCGACTGCGGCACCAGGGCCTCGTTGGCGAGTTCGTCCTTCGACGCGGCGTTGCTCGACCCGGCATCACAGTTCACCGGCCGCCGGCGGTGGTGACCGTAGTGACCACGGCGACCAGGACCACGGCACCCGCCAGGGCAACCGTCAGCGGCTGGCTGAGCACCGGACGGCGGTAGGCAACGTAGCCGAGCGCGGCGACGGCCAGCAGGCCAACCAGGACCAACAGCAGCACAACCAGCAGGGCGAGTGTGGACACGAGCGATTCCCCTCGGGGTTCGGGCACGCGGGCTGTCCGCATGCGATGGTGGGGGCTGCGGGATGCAAAAGTTCCCTGTGGCCCTTGGAGCGAAGACGCGACACAGCGCCCCAGGTCCCGGTAAGGGAGCCGGTTACCTGACGGATGGATGTGGCAGCCTCTTCTGTCAGCCGGCCACCTCCTCGGCCGTGCCGTCCCGGCACGGCACGGCGGCCCGCGCACCGAGGGCGCCGGCCGTCAGGTGGGGCCGGTTCAGGCGCAGGTGCTGGACAGCTTTCGGGGGCATCGGTTGGGGCATCCGGTCCAGCCGGTGTCAGTGCGCTGAGCTGGACGCGGAAGAGCACCCCGCACAAGCAGCAGCGCACGCTCCAGGCCGTTTTCAGGCTCCGGTAGGACTCCGCAGCCTCCAGCCCGTACTGCCGGAGCCGGGCCTCGGCGTCCCTGACGTCCAGCTTCGGGGTCGGGGGGAGGGCTGGTTCCCGCAGGGCCTGTGCCCGGTGGACCTTCTTCCACGCCTGCACCCAGTCGTCCCGCACGCGCTCGGGCACCATGCACGCGTGCAGGAGAGCCAGCAACTGCTCTTGGCTCGTGGGAAGGACTGTCGGGTGAGGATGCGCTATGCCGTGGAGCGGGACAGCGGCCCCAGTTCAGGGCGCTGTTCCACATTGCGTTCCATGGCGCGGTAGGTCGGCCCGCTGCGCTCCCGCAGTTCCGCCAGCGCACGGCCCATGTCGGCCCGGTCGGCAATCAGGTCCGGCCTAGGCGCCTTCCCCAGTGGCAACGCGCTCGCGTGCCGCCTATCCCGTCGCCCTTCGGCCTGAGGCGCCCTCTCCCACAGCTCGCGTGCCCGGCCGTCGGAGACGCCGCAGGCTGCCTCGTACGCCAGGGCCACCCTGAGCGTGGGCAGAACGATCCCGCCCGACGCGCGCTGGAGCGTGGTGGCGCTGACCTTGACGCGCTCCGCCAGGACCTCGTAGGTGACGCCGGCGCAGGCCTTGCACCACCGCAGGTGGCCGGCGCGCCGCCGAGTTCGAGGGGAACGAGGTGGTCTTCTTCGCAGTCGGCGGTGCTGGTGTCGCTGTACCCGTACTCACCAATCTGCTGGATTTTCAGCGGGTTGGTGTATGAGGTCGGTGAGCGCACGGTCGAAGTCCAGCCGGATACGCAGATCGTGGAGTTGATGGTGGCCTTGGTGACGTCGGGGCGACACGTGGCGCTGACCCGTTCGAACCCTATGCGTGCCGGTCCAAGCATGCCCGGGCTATGTCAGTCTTCGGATCTCTGAGTTCCTCGAACAGCCGGAGAGCCTCGGTCCATGCTGTACACGCTTCCTCGACCCGCTCCAACCCACTCAGGAGATCGCCGACGTCCAGAGCGTGTCGGCTCGTTCGAAGTCGGCGCCGACGGTGGTACTGCGCTCATCATGCTCGCGATAGTGCTGGATGGCCTGGTCGACATCCCCGATGTCGACATAGGCCTCGGCGATGTTGCGCAGGAGGCTGAGTTCGCTCATGCGCCCGTCGTGCTCGCGAACGATCGGCATCGCTTCGGTGCACAAGCGCAACGCTTCAGCGGGTTGTCCGATCCTCCTGAACGAGGCGCCGCTGTTGAGCAGGCATATCCCCTGATACCGCACGTGTCCCGTCTCCTGGGCGATGACCATCGCCAGCGCGAAGGTCTCAATGGCTTCGACCTGGCGATTCCGGGCCTCCAGGTTGCCCAGGCTGATGAGCGTGGACGCCTCCCCTTGGCGGTTGCCCACGGCCCGGTAATGCACCAGCGATTCGCGCAGACACGACTCGGCATCGTCGAGATGGCCGAGGTACCTGTAAGAGGAGCCCAGAGCGCCCAGTACGCGTCCCAGGGTCTCCGTGTCGGCCAGCTCACGGGCCGACGCCAAAGCGGCCTGGTGCGCTGCGAAGTGTTGAACCACTCCACCAGCCTTCTCAACCAACCAACAACACCCCAGGTGACACACCACCCCGTAACACCATCTACAACCCCCCAAAAACGACAGCTGGACAACACGGTGCCGGTGGTCACTCGGGCCGGGCGGTAGATGCCAGGTCCTGTCCGGGACCTACTGCGGCACGGCTGGCCTTCTCCTCGGGCATCCGTCTGCGCCCCTGGGGAGAAGGCGCCGGAAGCTGGAGCGTGATGACGAGTCCGCCGGTCGGCCTGGGGTGCGCTTGGACGGTGCCCTCGTGGGCGTTCATGACGGCCCGTACGATCGACAGTCCGAGCCCGGCCCCCTTGGCGGAGCCGACCCGGTCGGTCCGCAGCCGACGGAACGGCTCGAAGATCGACTCAGCCTGTTCCGGGGAGACCTTGGGGCCGGTGTTCTCGACCTGGAGATACGTCAAGCCGGCGGACTCACGCGTCCGGATCCAGATCTGTCCGTTCACGACATTGAACTTGACGGCGTTCTCGATCAGGTTGGCCGCGCAGCGTTCGAGCAGCACCGGGTCACCGACGGCCGGTGCGGGGTGGAGAACATGATGGAGCGTCACGCCGACCCGCCGGGCGGTCTCGGCGAGTTGTTCCACGGCGTGCGACACCAGGGCGGACAGGTCGACGGGTGACCGGTCCTGCAGCTCGCGTTCCGACTTCGCCAGCAGGAGCAGACCGTCGAGCAGCCGCTCCTGGCGGCTGATGGTGCCCAGCAGCTTGTGCCCGAGAGTCTTCACCGCGTCGGGCACCCCGCCCGGCTTGGCCAGGGCCACATCGATCGTGGTGCGGTTGATCGCCAGCGGGGTGCGCAGTTCGTGCGAGGCGTTGGCGATGAACCGGCGCTGGGCGTTGAAGGCCCGGTCGAGCCGTTCGAGGAGGCTGTCGAAGGTGTCCGCGAGTTCCTTGATCTCGTCGTTCGGCCCGGTCAGGCCGATCCGCTCGTGCAGGGTGCTCTCCGACAGCCTGCGGGCGGTGGCGGTCATCTGCTGCAGGGGCCGCAGCATCCATCCCGACACCAGATAGCCGAGCAGTACCGACAGGACGGCCAGGGCCAGCAGCGTGAGCACCGCGCTCTGCACCGTCTGGTCCAGGACCGCCTGCTGCTGCTTGGCGATCTGCTCGGCCATGTCGTTGTGGGAGGTGATTGTTGTCGATCCGGGGATCTCCTCCTGGGGCGGCTTGGTGACCAGCACCTTGAACTCGGTGTGCACGGCACGGGCGGTGACCGCGTAGGTGGCGGCCTCAAGGATGGTGCCCGTGACCAGGAACAGCGCTCCGTAGACGAGGGTGAGCCGGGTCCTCAGGCTCATGTGCATGCCCTTCACAGCCGGTATCCCACGCCGGTGACGGTCTCGATGACACGTGGTTCACCGAGCTTCTTGCGCAGTGCCACCATGGCCACCCGAACCACATTGCTGAAGGGGTCGATGTTCTCGTCCCATGCCTTGTCGAGGAGTTCCTCCGCGCTGACCACCCGTCCGTCGGCCCGCATCAGCTCCTCCAGCAGCGTGAACTCCTTCTTCGTGAGGACGACCGGCCGTCCGTCGCGCTCGACGGTGCGTCGCTGCGGGTCGAGCCGGATGCCCGCGCGTTCCAGGACGGGCGGCAGCGGCGGGGCCGAGCGGCGGGCCAGCGCACGGATCCGGGCCACCAGTTCATCGAACACGAACGGCTTGGCCAGGTAGTCGTCGGCGCCGAGCGAGAGGCCGTCGATCTTCTCCGTCACGTCGTCGGCCGCCGTGAGCATGATGATCCGGCTGCTGCTGCGCTGGGCCACCAGTTGACGGCACACTTCGTCGCCGTGCACCTCGGGCAGATCGCGATCCAGGACGATCACGTCGTAGTTCGTGTAGCTGGTGCGGTACAGGGCCTCTGCCCCGTCGTAGACGGTGTCCACGGCGATGGCCTGGTCCCGTAGTCCCTCGGTGATGGTTTCCGCGAGGATTTCCTCGTCCTCGACGACAAGCACGCGCATGTTCCTCCCCCCGGGTCAGTGTCCGATGCGATGGTTACGCAAGGGATGTTAGGTTCCAATAAGGTGGTTCCAACGGGCATTTGAGGATTCGGAAATCCCCGTTTCCCGGTCGAAAAGCACAGGGAATGCCGTCCGCGCGCCGCCCGTGCCCCGCGACGTCGGATCCATGCGCGTACTCCATGCCCGAACCCGTCCGTTTTCCGGAAGGAGTCCCGTGTTCCTGGCCCCGGTCTTCTCGCCGCCGACGTGCGCACCGACCTGACCCGGCGCCGGCCGACCCCGAGGTGCTCGCCGTGGCCCTGCTCGTGCTCGCCGTCACTGTCGCCGTCAGGCTCGCGGGCGCCTGCCTCGGCGCACGGCTGAGCAGGCTGACCCGCTGGCAGGCCCTGGCGCTCGGCGCCGGCATGAAGGCGTGCGGAGCCATCGAGGTGATCGTGGCTGGCCAGCCTGTGGCCCGGCGGCGGACCTGCGGCTGCAGGCTCGGGCGGAAGCGGCCTCGAATGGCTGACCGCAGCCAACAAGAGGTTCCGGTGGAACCAGGACGAGGCTTCGGCGGCCGGTCGACGTGATCGTACGGCCGCCGGAGCCTCTCCCGGCGACGACGGGGGGACGCCACCGGGGGAACGGGTCAGGCGGTGGCGAGGGCCACCGTCGGAGAGAGCCGGGCCGCCCGCATCGCCGGATAGATGCCGGCGATGGTCCCGATGGCCAGCGTCGCGCCGATGGCTCCGCCGAAGGCCCACGGCGGCACGACCGGCGGCCAGTCCCGGTAGAGCGCGAACACGATCGTGGCGGCCGATCCCAGGACCGCTCCGACGACGCCGCCGAGCAGTGACAGCAGTAGCGACTCGACGAGGAACTGGGTACGCACCTGCCCGCGGGTGGCGCCGAGCGAGCGGCGCAGGCCTATCTCGCGGCGCCGTTCCAGGACCGAGATCACCATGGTGTTGGCGACCCCGACGCCACCGACGAGCAGCGCCACCGCGCCGAGTCCAAGCAGAAGACTGGTGAAGGTTCCGGCGGCGGCAGCCTTGGCCGCCAGCGCATCGGAGGGCCGGCTGACCTTCACCTCTTCGGGGTTCTCGGGGTTGACGGTGCGGGGCAGGACGTTGCGGACGTCTTCCACAGAGGCGTCGGTGGAGCGTTCGTAGATCATCGTGGGATGGGCGTCGAAGTTCAGGTACTTCTCGGCGGCGTCCCAGCCGACCAGGGCCGAGCGGTCGATCTCCGGTGCCAGCGGCAGCGTCTGAAGAATCCCCACCACGGTGAACCAGCGGTTCGCTATCCACACCTGGTCACCCACGTGGGACAGGCCGAGCCGCTTGGCCGCCTCCGAACCCAGCACCACGGCCGGGTACTTGGCGGTAGTGGCGTTCAGCCAGGCGCCCTTGCTGACCGACCCGTCGAGCGTCTTGAGCAGCTCGGGGGTCGTGGCCTGGACCGCGATGCCCTGCGTGACCTCCTCGGGGATCAGGCTGTTGCGCCGGACCGTGGCGTCGGTCTTTCCAGTCGCCGACACGGTCGCGACCGGACCGATTCGCCTGGTCATCGCGACCGACGTCTCGGGTAGCTTGGCATCGCCGCCGAAGATGGTCTGGCCCGGCTGAACCGTCAGCATGTTGGTACCCAGCGAGTCCAGCTGACGCAGCAACTGCTCCTTGCTGGACGAGGAGATACCAATGACGGCAACCATGGTGGCGATGCCGATGGCGATGCCCAGGGCCGACAGCACGACCCTCGTCGGCCGCGACCGCAGCCCGGACATGCCCACCCGGAAGATGTCACTGGGCGCGAGCCGGGCCGGCGACAGCCGCCGCGCGGGCTTCGTCGACTGCCCGGTCCCGACGGACGCGGCCTGGTCCGCGCCGCTCATGCCGACACCCCCTTCCATGCCGCGGTCAGATTGCGTCCGGTGCCCGCGCCGCCGTCCGTGACGATATTGCCGTCCCGGACCCGGACCTGACGGGGCGCCCACTGCGCGATGTCCTGGTCGTGCGTGATGATCGCGATGGTGGTGCCGGCGTGGTGCAGGTCCATCAGCACGCTCAACACCTCCGAGCCGGCCGCGGTGTCGAGGTTTCCGGTCGGCTCGTCCGCAAGCAGCAGATCGGGTTCCCCGGCCACCGCTCTGGCGACCGCCACCCGCTGGCGTTCACCACCGGAGAGCTGGTGCGGGCGGTGCCTGAGGCGGTGGCCCAGGCCGACCCGTTCCAGGGCGGCACGTGCGACCTCGCGCCGCTTCGGCAGGGAGGCCCCGCCGTAGAGGAGTCCGTCGGCCACGTTGTCGAGGGCGCTGACGCCGTCCGCGAGATGGAAGGACTGGAACACGAATCCGATGTGCCGGGCACGCAGCGTGGACAGCTCGCGGTCCGACAGTTCGGCGACGTCGTACCCGGCGATCTCCACACGGCCGGTGGAGGGCCGGTCCAGGGTGCCGATCAGGTTGAGCAGGGTGCTCTTGCCCGAGCCGGACGGCCCGACGATGGCTGTCAGTTCGCCCGGCTCGATCACCAGGTCCACCCCGCGCAGTGCCTTGACGCCGCCCGGATACGCCTTGGTCACGCCGGTCAGCTCTACGATGTTCATGAGCTGGGCACCTCGACCTTCGTTCCTTCGCCGATGCCGGAACCGGAGAGCTCGACCCGTCCGCCGCCGTAGGTGCCGGTCTTCACGGCCACGATGTGCTTCCCCGTGCCCTTGACGACTTCCACTCCGAAGCCGCCCTCTCGCAGCGCGAGTAGCGCCTCGATCGGTACGGACAGCACGGCCTTGGCGCGCTCGCTCTCCAGCTTGACGGTCACCGGTGCCTGGTCGATGTTGCCGCTCTTCTTGGCGGAGAACCTGATGTCGACGTCGATGGTCGACTGGCCCCCCTCCTTGCCGGCCTTGGCCACCTTGCCCACTGAGGTGATCTTGCCCTTGACCTCTTTGCCGTCGGGCAGGATGACGCCGACCGTGGCCCCCTTTCTGGCCAGGTTCTGCTTGGCGGCGTCCAGGTCCACATGGACGGTCGGCTCGGTACCGGTAACCGTCAGCGCATTCGCGCCGGCGCCGGCCCTGCCGCCCTTCTCCAGGGCCACCTGGCTGACCCGCAGCGGCCCGGACTGGAACACCACCTGCGAGGCGTCGACGGTGCCCGTCTCCACCAGTCCCAGGTCGTCCTGCCACTTCTTGACGGCCTCGGCGGTCGCGGAGGTGAAGTCCTTGTCGACCGAGAGACTGTCGCCGTAGCCGAGAGCCTTGAGGTTGCTCTCCAGCTCCTTCACGTCGGCGCCTTCGACGCCCTCCTTCAAGGTCCGGTAGAGCGGCAGGGACCCGTACATGAGGGTGACCGGCTTGTTGTCGACCTTGAACAGCGGCTTGCCGCGGGTGACGGTCGCGCCTTCGACCGGGATCCAGGTGACCACCCCGTTCGCGGTCGCCGGGATCGTCCGCTCGTCGACGTAGGTCAGTTTGCCGTCGACGGACTCGGTCTCGACGACGTCTCCCCGGGTGACCGGTGCCGTCGCGATGGCAGTCTCCTCGGCCTTGCCCGCCGACGAGTCGTCCCTCTTCAGGGTGAGGGCGGCGGTCGCCGCGCCGGCCACGATGACGACCAGCACGGCCGCCATCAAGAAGGCGCGCTTGCCCCAGCGCCGCTCCCCCGGCTCCTCCGGCCAGGCGCCAGCGGTGCCGTTCGGGGACGACTCCCGCATGGTGTCCGGCGTGCTCACGAGGATCCCATCTGCATCGAACCGGGCAGGTACTTCTGGCACTTCTTCTGCGCTTCCTCGGCCTTGGCCCGGGAGCCCTGGGGAACCTGCATCTTCAGGCCCTCACCGGGCTTCGGGTCGGGAATGTCGACGCCGTTCTGGCGCATGCACTGCGCGAACTTGACCATTCGGTCATGGGCCTTGCTGTCGTTTGCGTCGGCGTCAGCGGGAGCGGCGTCCTGCATGTACTTCTGGCACTTCTTCGCTGCCCCCTCCAGCGTGTTCTTGCCGGAGCCGCCACTGCCGGTCACCCGGAGTGGCTGGCCCGGCTCGGGGTCCTTGACGTCGACACCGTTCTCGCGCATGCACTGGGCGTATTTGAGCTGCGCCTCCCGAGCGTCCGCCGACTTGCTGGCCCGGGCGGTCGCGGCGGACTTGCCCTTGTCGGCGCTGGCGACGCCGCTGTCGCCGCTGCTGCTGCACGCGGTCAGCGTCAGCGCGAACGGGATGACCGCCAGCACGGCCATATCGCGGATCCTCACGGTCCCACCTCCTCACCGGGGCTCCCTGCCTCGGCGACGTCCATTGGACCGGCGACCTGATTAGGCTGGGATTAACCGGCCGTGACCCGCGAAAACCATGCGGAACAGCTGGCCGGCTGGGGCATGAGGCCGCCGGGCATCGTGGCCGACGCCGCCTACGGCACCAACGCGCACCTGCGGGCCGCCCTGGCGGACCGCGGAATCGACTACGTGCTGGCCGTCCGAGCGGATG
>NZ_JBSFVT010000053.1:0-9286 GCF_053592455.1 Streptomyces sp. NPDC002676
CAAGCAGAGGGCCACACGTCACGACGTCGGAAAGACGGTCAAACGCTCCGAGTCAATCAAGGAACACCAAGCCCGACGAGGATAAATGCCAAGCTCAGGTGATCTATCAGTTGTGCTGGACCTGACCTGCGCTACAGCGGTGCAGGCGCTTTCCGTCTGCAGAGTTGAGCATCCGCGTTCCCCGCGGCTCCCTGCACGATCTGGCACGGATCAGGGCGCCTACGGGCTACGTTAATCTCCGATCATGGCTTTGCGACCTGATGAGTTCTACGACCACGCACGTGCGGCCGCGGATGGTGAGCTTCGGCTTCCGTTGGCACGGATGACCAGCTGGGACATAAGCCCGTTCGAGCCTGACGGACTTCGCGTCGCGCCGCTGTGCCCGCCCGTTCTGCCCGAGCCGGAACGGCACGGCGAGGACCCGGCGAACTGCGATGTGTGCCGCGCCCGAGACGAAGGCATCTGGTTCAACGAACGATGGCGACTGGCTCGGGTCACGGGCGTCGGTGTGCCTCTGGTGCTGATGCTGTACTCCCGAGACCACTGCGATATGGCGGATCTGTCCGACGAAATGGCCGCCGAACTGGGGGTGCTCACCACTCACATCGTCCGCCATGTGCAGGCACTGCCGCATATCTCCCGAGCCCACGTCTACCGGTTCGGGGACGGAGCCGCACACCTGCACATCTGGTTCTTCGCCCGGCCCGAGGGGCAGGCCCAGCTGTTCGGGTCGTGGCTGCCCGTCTGGGACGACCTTCTGCCGGAATACCCGGCGGACGTAGCCGACGCTGACGCGGCGGCCGTCGCTGACGCATTGGTCACCTCGTACGGAGGCCGCCGCTCACCCGCCGACGCACAGATGCACGTCTGAGGCTTCCGCACGATCTCATTGGCCGGTCTACTGATCAAAGGTCTCGCTGACCAGCGGGGCTGAAGAAGCCCACGGCTCTGACCAGCTCAGATGCCGTGGGCTTCCGTCGTTGTCGGTCGGCGTCGGCTGACGTCGGACGGCCCAGGGGCGGCCCGGGTTCGGTCCAGTGCGAGGGCTGGCGTGAGCTGCCCCAGGCACTCACCCGCTCACCTCGGAACCGCGAATGGAGTATTCGGAGTCGTGTCGTGTCGTGGATACAGCCAAGTCGAGATCCAACTCCTGTCTCCCCTGGGCGGGCTCTGCGTTGTTCGGAGCTGCTGTGGGCTGCGTCGCCTGGTCCCTGATCGTCTGGGCGCGCGCGTCTTGCGACGCGGGTTACGAGACCTTCACCGGCGCACGCTGACCCGCGGTCCGGACGGGCGCTGGCAGAACCCACCTGTCGGCGCCGCCGGACGGCGGCCGGGCCGTGTCGCTGCTCAGCCGATCGACAGTTGGACCGGCCGCGACACGATCAGAAGCACCGCTATCACGGCACCGACCGTCACGACGAGGGCCACCAGACGGGCCGTGCGGTTCCTGTGGGCGATGGCGAAGCGGACCGTACGGCCCGTCTCCTGTTCACGCTCATGGTCATCACCTCCTGTTGTGGGCTACCGGCAAAACAATGCGTCCGGCTCCGCGGCTTTGAGACGGATCGATACGCTTTGCTACGGAGTGACACACCGTGGACCAGCACCGCAGCAGGGGGCGCCAGTTGGCCATCAGACCGAAGCCGGACAGCATTCCGCCCGGCCCTTTGGACGACTACGTCACCTGGCTGTGGAAACTGCATTCCGATGCGGGGGCTCCGTCCGTGAGGACCATGGCGACGGAGCTCAGCCGGCACGGTCCGCACGTGGACCCCTCGACCCTGCAACGGCACATGAAGAAGGCGCCCGCCAACACGGCTCTCGTGTACCAGCTGGTCCAGTACCTGGTCGAGCGGCGGCCGGCGGGCGCGGGCACCGAGGCGGACGTGGACCGCGCCCACAACCGTCTCGCGGAGTTGCTCCTGTCCCTCGCCGGAGGTGACACGCGGGCCGGCGCCGACGAGGTCGCCCGCGCACCGGCCCAGTCGGCTCGGGCCGGGAACCCCCTCGCCGAACCGCCTCCCTCGAGACGCCTCGCGCCGGGACGCCTCGCGCCGTGCCGCTTCCCGCCGTGCCAGTTCCTGCGGAGACGGCAACCGTGCAGACGAAGCCGAAGCGACGCAGGCCGAGCGGCGCATCGCGGGCCACCGATCCCGGCCGGCCACGCACTCGCCGAACCTCCGCGATGCCCCCCGACCCTGTGCCCGGGCCCCAGGCGGAGCTGCTGTTGACCTCGATCGCGGACTACTTCGAGGACATCGGCCGCGGCTGTTCGCGGCGGCGGCACGGGCTCGTCGTGGGTGCCGGCGCCAGTCTCGTCCCCGCACTGGCGCTGCTTCCCTGGTGCGAAACGATCGACTTCCTGGAGGGCGACCGCGACCATGTCGCCTACTTGTCCCACCAGCTCGCCGGCTACGGGCCCCTCTGGGACGCCTACTGGGACCTGCTCCGCCATCACCCGTCCTACGGGCCGCACTTCGATCCACGGGGGAGGCTTCGCGACATCACCACAATCCGGATCGGCGATCCCTGCAACGCCCTGGCCGACGGCGTGGGGTGCTGGACGATCGGCATCATGTTCCACGTCCCGGGGGAATCAGTGGTGTCACCGGGCAGTGGCGGGAGCGCGCGACACTCTTCCTGAAAGCACTGGGCCCAGGAGCGCCCTTCGCCCTCACCTTCGCCGGACCGGAGACGGGCCAGCAGCTCGTCATCGACACGGTGAAGCCCCACGCCGTGAACTGGCAGAGCACCCTCTCCGGACCGGAGCACGGGGTGCCGGGCCGGAAAACCCCGATGATCGTGGTCACAGGGACACGGATCAGCTGAAGGCGTCGGGGCGCGCACACGCCCCTCTCAGCCCTGCCCGCCCCCGCCTCGGCCCTCTTGGCTGTGTCGATTTCTGAGGGAGTCGTTTCGGCGTCACTTCAGGAGTCGTTCTGTGGCGAGCATCAAGATCGATGTCCGCCGCCGCTCCGCGCTCGGGGATCCGGGGGTGGGGAAGACGGTGGCGGTGCAGCAGGCGTTGTATCTGCTGCCGTCCAGGGTGCCGGTGTGGGGGCGGTGGCCGGGGTGAAGCCAGAGGTCGTTTTCACCTGTACTGCCGATTTATATGGCGGTTCTTGGAGTGTGGGATTGCGGTGCGGAGGAGGTAGCGGGTGTGGTTGGGGCTGGTGGGCTGGGCGGGGTGACGGGTGGGGTGGGATGTGGCTTGTTCTTGTCTTGTCCCAGGGTGCCTGGTCTTCGGGGCTGTGTGCTTCTGTCGCCGCTGCTGTGCGCCTGGGTGCACTCGATCCGGAGCGATACGCCGGAAGCATGCCGACGCGACGCCCGTATCCGAGTGATCTGTCCGATGCCCGCAGGGAGTTGATCGAGCCGGTGCTCTCGGCCTGGCGCTTCGAGCGCCGCGGCAGGGCCCTGGACTTCGGCCGGCCGCCCGAGCACGATCTGCGCGACATCATGGACGCGATCTTGTATGTGGACCGCACCGGCGTGCAGTGGCGCTAGTTCCCGCATGACTTCCCGCACTGGAACACGGTCTACGGCTAGGTCGCCAAGTGGCAGCAGGAAGGAGTGTTCGCCCAGCTCAACGGCCTGCTCAGGCAGCTGCTGCGGGAGAAGGAAGGACGGGACGCCGAGCCATCGGCCTGTGTGATCGATGCCCAGAGCGTCAAGACCTCCAGCAGCGTTCATGCCTCCAGCCAGGGCATCGACGCAGGGAAGAAGACAACCGATGCGGAAGAACTGTCAAGCGACCGCCGGGAGTTGGTTGTCTGCTGGGGTGGGGAAGGCGATCGCTTCGCTGGAGTAGACGCGGTGGGCCAGGCAGTGGTGGAGGCAGTCGATCAGGCGATTGAAGAGATTGCGCTGGGCGGCGGTGTGGCGGTCTCCGGCCTCACGGCGTCGGTCGTAGTGCGCTCTGGCGCCGTCTGAGTGGGCCATGGCCGAGAAGGCCCATACGTATCCGACGGCGGCCAGTCGCTGGTTCTTGACCCGGCGTGCAAGGACGGCCACGCTCTTGCCGGAGGCCCTGGTGACCGGGGCCGAACCGGCGTAAGCCTTCAGGCCTCTGGCGTCGGCGAGGCGGGATCGGTCGTCACCGATCTCGGCGAACACCCGGGCGCCGCTGAGCGCGCTGAGCCCTGGGAAGCCGGTGATGATCTCGGCGTCCGGGTGTTTCACAAAAGACTCTGCCGTGGCCTCAGCGAGATCGTCCGCACTGCTGCAGGCGGCGTCGAGTTGTCCCAGGAGCACAAGGGTCTGACGGCCCATGGCCTCTTCAACTAGTGGAAGTTGGCGCATCTGCGGGGCACGGAGCGCGGTCTGGAGCCGTTCCGCCTCGGCGTCGATGGTGTTCCTGCGGCCGGCCTTCTTCAGTAGCGACCGCAGCTGGGTGCGGGTCAGCCGGGCGGCCTGAGCAGGAGTGGGAGCGGCGGCCAGCTCACGCAGATAGCTGTCCGGGATCCCGAAGGACCAGTCCTCATTTCCTTCGGCCAGCGGCGAACGGGTCAGCGTGAGACGGGCGCGCAGGTCATCGAGGACCTCGTCGGCAACATGGATCGAGGTGGGCTCCAGGGGGAAGGCGTGCGGGATGGTCATGCCGTGTTCCTTACTGGACGGGGGAAGCGGTGCCGTCGGCCTGTTGGGTGGTGGGCGGCGAGCCGGGCCATTTCTCGGCTCGAGCCGACCGGCCGGACGGCCGATGCACGCCGATCAGCATGACACCTGGAGGTGCTGGCGCAGGGAGACAAGCCGCTTTTAGATGCGTGTACTTGGCCTTTCGCTGGGACTGAGCGGGGCTGCACCGGGCCAGGAACCGTGGGTGCCGTACGGGCGTCTCTGCCGCCACAAGTGGCGAGCACCGTCCGGCAACAATGATCTGGGGGACATCCGCGATGGCCCGGAAGACCCGAAAGACCCGAAGAACCTGGAAGACCTGGAGATCCTGGCGAGCGGTGACCACCGCTCTCGCCATCCTGATCGGCCTGACCGCCGCCGGGGCGGTACCCGCCTCCGCCGACCCGGGCGGACCGGTCGCGCCCAACCTGGACCAGCACTGCGCCGTGCAGAACAGTGGCAGCGGTCCCATGACGATCGCGATACCCGTCGACCGGATCACCCTCAACGTCGAGTCCGTCGGTTACGCGCCCGCCAACTCCACCATCACCGCCTTCTACACCATCAGCGGCAGCACCAAGACCGCCACCGCCACCGGCGCGTTCGACACCGTCAGGAAGAACGCCACGTTCAACTTCTCGGTGGCCAACCCGCTACCGGGCGCGACACTGACCGTCACCTACCAGGTGTGGTGGCACGACCTCGGCGTCTACTACAGCAACTTCGTGACCGCTCCGCTGGCTCCCTGCACCCTGGACAACGCCACCTACGCCGACGCCTCGACGTGGAACGACTACGTGATCGAGACCGGCGTCTGGCAGCGGTGCGAGACCGTCGACATCGGCGTCGGTGGCAGGCACGCCTATGTCCGTGAGGACATCGTGACGGTGGACGTCGCGCACGGTTCGTCCTACTGGCCCTCGTGGTACGAGGGCCGGTCGGTCTGGGCCGACTACTGGATCGTCGGCCAGAAGACCTACACCTCGGGAGCGTCCGGTGTCTTCGACTCCGACGGCAAAGCCACACTGTCGTTCGTGATCACCGCTCCGACCACCGGCGCCGAACTCGACGTGCTGGCAAGCGGCCAAGCGGGCTCGCGCACCTTCCCCTCCCACTCCTGGGCCACCATCGCCTGCTGAGCGTGCGAAATGACCTGGAGCCCTCTGGGCGCACTGAAGGCCCTCGTCGCGGGTCCGGCCGTCCTGACCGCCGCCGACGCATCGCCCGCCTACGCCGGTCTGGACGGCCCGGTGTCGCCCGACATGGACCAGGGATCGGGGATCGTCAGGACGTTTCCTCCAGACGGACGACGACCAGGGCGATGTCGTCGCCTGCGCCGCTGGTGAGGCCGAGGCGGGCGAGGAGGGCGTCGGCGAGGTGTTCCGGGCCGAGCTCGGTGCAGGTGGCGAGCGTGGTGGTCAAGCGGGTCAGGCCGGTGTCGATGTCCTCATCGCGGCGTTCGATCAGGCCGTCGGTGTAGAGGATGAGGGTGTCGCCGGGGTTGTAGGTGGTGGTGGCCTGGGGGCGCGGGACGTGTTCGGGGCGGGCGCCCAGTGGTGGGTCGGTTGCCTGGTCGAGGAGGTCGCAGGTGCCGTCCGGGTGCAGCAGGACGGGCGGGGGGTGGCCGGCGCTGCTGTAGATGAGCAGATGGCTGTGGCAGTCGACGAGGACCTGTACGGCGGTGGCGGCCAGTGCTCCCTCGACCGAGCGCGCGTACAGCCCCAGGACCTCCAGCGCCTGGGCGGGGCCGTGGACGGCGTGGGTGGTGGCGCTCATGGCGCTGCGGAGCATGCCCATGACGGTGGCGGCCGTCAGCCCGTGGCCGACCACGTCACCGACCGCGACGGTGAAGCGCCCTGGGGGCAGGTCGACCGCGTCGTACCAGTCGCCGCACACGTTCAGTGATCCGGTCGCGGGCAGGTAGCGCACGGCGATGTCCGGGTGCCGGGCGAGGTCCGGGGTTTGGAGCATGGTTTCTTGCAGGGCGACGGCGATGCGCCGTTCACGGGCGTGGGCCTGCCGCAGTTCCTCGTTCAGCCGCTGCAGCTGCCGCGCACGGGCATACAGCTCGGCCTCCATGGCCGCTTCCCGGCCGGGGCTGACCGACGGCAGGTGCTCCGTGCGGCGGGCGAGGACGACCTCGGTCATGTCCTCGGACCGGTGGATGATCCAGGCGACCTTTCCGTCCGGGCCGAGGACCGGCACGTTGATCGCGGTCCACCACCGCTCCTTGAACACGTCGGGGCTGCCGGGGACCGGGATGTCGTACTTCTGTAGCGCCATGTGATCGGTCTGACCGGAGGCCAGGACCCGGTGCAGTGAGGCTTTCAGCGTCACCACCCCGTCGGCCTCCGGGTCGGCGGGGTTGTCCGGGAAAACCTCGAAGAGATACTGCCCGACCAGCTCACCCCGGCTGCGCCCGGTCACCTCGCAAAACGCCCGGTTGGCGTCAGCGATCACCAGGTCCGTGCCGAGCATCAGGCACGGGCTCGGAAGAGCGGCGAACACCGCCGTGTAGTCGATCTCCGGTCCCGTCACACGCATTCCCTGCGGGCTGCTCTCTCCTCAATCTACGAAAGGCCCAGCTCCCGCGCCCGCCGAGCCGACTCATGGGTTCTCGGCGTAGTCGTCGGCCGGCCGGCAGACGTGGAAGCCGTGCTCGCGCAGCGGGCCGACATCGCCGACGGCCTGGCCCTGGCCCTGGTGCTGGTGCTGGTGCTGGTGCTCTGGCGCTTGGCAGTCAGGATGGCTGGACTCGATCGAAGTGGGCGAGGGCTTCGGCGGGGTCCGGGCTCACGAGGCGTTCCAGACCGGCCATCGTGATCTTCGCCCACCTGCCGGCCCGTGCCCACATCTGTTCCTCGAAGGCGCGGACGGCCTCGTCGGGATCTTCAGGGCCGGTGGCGATGGACTCGGCGAGTTCGGCGCCTTCCGGCATCGCGAGGTTCGCGCCCACCACCAATGGGGGCATCAGATGCGCGGCGTCGCCCAGCAGCGTCACCCCGGGGACGTGGGTCCAGGTGTGGGAGACGGGCAGGACGTAGAGGGGGCGGTGTGCGAAAGCGGTGCCGTGGCGGAGGAGGTCGAGGACGGGAGCGGCCCAGCCGTCGAACAGAGCCAGCAGACTCGATCGCACGGCCTCGACGTCGGCCAGGTCCAGGTTCGTGTGCCAGTCCAGGGGCGCGCGGAACCGGGCGTACACCTTGACATGCCCGCCGCTGTTGCGCTGGGCGACGAGCAAGCGGTTCACGCCGTACACAGCCACGGAACCGTCGCCGACCAACCGGGCGAGGCCGGGGTGGCGGGTGTCGGATCGGTGCTCTTGGAGGTTGTGTTCGCTGTTTTGGTGAGGGCGCAGGTTGCGACGGGGGCAAGTGCTGTGGTGGCGGTGGCTGATCGGGCGAGAGTGAGGCGCTGGCGGGGCGGGCAGCGGTGCGGAGGTCGCGTCCGCCCCGGCTTTGCTCGTCGTTGCCGTCTAGGCGGCTCGGGTGAGTTCGGCGCGGCCGAACAGCAGTGCGTGGCCGGAGGGGAGCTGGCGCAGGATGCGGGTCAGCAGGTCGGGGCCGGCGTAGGCGGCGACGGCGGAGAGGACGGATCCGGTGTCCCAGCGGGTGGTGGCCTGGGAGGCGCCGGTGCGGGCGGCGAGGTCCTTGACGAAGGCCCAGCCGCCCAGCGGCTGGGTGTCGGGGATCTGGGCGGTGAGGATGCGCGCGGCTTCGACGGGGAGACGGGCGGCCAGTTCGACGCGTTCGTCACCGGTCAGCTGGCGTCCCAGTCCCGAAAGGACGAGGCGGACGGCTTCCTCGGCCTTCTTGCGGGTGGGGTAGGCGCCTTCGTAGCGGACCTTCTCCAGCATCTGCTCGTACGCCCTGCCGTAGGGCTGCTGGAGCGGTGCACTGTGGTCGGACATCACTGCGGTGGTTGCCTTTCTGTCACCAGGTCGTGGTGGCCGGTGTGCGGTCACCGGGTCACCGGGGGTGGGTGGTCAGGTTTGCTGGGGGCGGCCGAAGAGGAGGTCGTAGCCTGCGGGGAGCTGGAGCAGGATCTGTTTGAGGAGGTCGTCGTCGGTGGCGTCGGCGACCGTGGACAGGACGGCGCTGACATCCCAGGCCGCGGTCTGTTCGGTCGCGCCCTCGATCCAGGCCGCGGTCGCGCGCACGAATCGCTCCGGGGGCAGCGGCTCGGCGCTCTGCAGCGGGTTGAGGAGGATCAGGGCGAAGCCTTCCGGCAGACGCGCCGCCAGCTGGGCGCGTACCTCGCCGACCAGGTGTGCGCCCAGCAGGGCGAGCACCACGCGGGCCGCGCGTTCGGCTTCCTGCGGGGTCTCGTACTTGCCGCGTTCCTTCACATGGTCGAGGAACGCTTCCCGTCGCATCGTCACGTCGGCCGTCACCCCTTTCTCGGTCCCACCGGGGTGCGGAGGACAGGTTGGGGGGGATCAGGTACCCGTCCTCCGCCGCTGTTCAGCCCTCATCGGGTCCGGCTCAGCCGGAGATCTCCTTGCGGCCCGATCCGACGCCGATGGCGATCTTGCGGGGCTTGGCGCGCTCGGCGATCGGGATGCGCAGGGTGAGCACGCCTGCGTCGTAGTCGGCCTGGATGTGCTCGGTGTCGAGCGTGTCGGCGAGGACGATCTGGCGGGAGAAGACGCCCAGCGGCCTCTCCGACA
>NZ_JBSFVT010000054.1:0-8288 GCF_053592455.1 Streptomyces sp. NPDC002676
CGGGCGGACTTCCAGGTGAAGATCCGTGGTTTCCGGGTGGAGCTGGGTGAGATCGAGGCGGTGGTTGCGGGGCATCCGCTGGTGTCGCAGGTGGCCGTGATCGCGCGGGAAGACAGGACCGGGGACAAACGCCTGGTCGCCTACGCCGTACCGCGTGAGGCGGAAGCCTTTGACGCCGGTGAGCTGCGCCGCTACGTGGGCGAGCGCCTGCCCGAGTTCATGGTCCCGGCCGCGGTCGTGACGCTCGCTGAGCTGCCCCTGACCGCCAACCGCAAACTGGACCGGCGGGCGCTGCCGACGCCGGACTACGCAGCCGCTGTGACCTCTCGTGCCCCGCGCAGTGACCGTGAGCAGGAGCTGTGCGAGATCTTCGCCGAGGTGCTCGACGTGGAGCGGGTCGGTATCGACGACAGCTTCTTCGACCTCGGCGGCCACTCCCTGCTTGCCACCCGGCTCATCAGCCGGATCCGCACCCGACTCGGCATCGAACTCCCCCTCCGCACTCTCTTCGAAGGGCCGACCGTGGCCCGGCTCGCCGACCGGATCACCAGGGACAGCGGCCGGGCCCGCCCCGCGTTGGCCGCCCGCACCCGGCCGGCCGAGCTGCCGCTGTCCTTTTCCCAGCGTCGGCTCTGGTTCCTGAACCGTCTGGAGGGTGCGGCGGCTGCCACGTACAGCATGCCGATCACCCTGCGGCTTACCGGCAGCCTCGACCGGGATGCGCTGGCCGCCGCCCTGCGGGATCTCGTGGAGCGGCACGAAAGCCTGCGGACCGTCTTCCCCGAAGACCCCGACGGCACCCCCTACCAGCACATCCTCGATACCCACGAAGCGGTCGTGACGCTGGACGTGGTGGAGACGACAGCCGCTCAGCTGAACGTCCGCGTCGCCGAGACCGCGGCCCATGGCTTCGACCTCACCACGCAACCGGCCTTGCGTGCCCGACTGTTCACTGTCGACGACACCACGCACCTACTGATGGTGGTGCTGCATCACATCGTCGGTGACGGCTGGTCCATGGCCCCGCTGGCGCGCGACCTGACCACGGCGTACGAAGCGCGGATCAGCGGTGAGACCCCCGGGTGGGAGCGGCTGCCCGTGCAGTACGCGGACTACGCGATGTGGCAGCGGGAGCTGCTGGGCGACGAGTCCGACCCGGACAGCGTGGCGCACCGGCAGATCCAGCACTGGACCGAAGCCTTGGCGGATCTTCCGGAGCAGCTGGCGCTGCCCACGGACCGGCCCAGGCCCGCGATCGCCTCGAACCGCGGCGACAGCGTGACCTTCACCCTGGATGCGGAGCTGCACCAGCACCTCGCCGCTCTCGCGCGGGAGTCGGGCGCGAGTGTGTTCATGGTGGTGCAGGCGGCCTTCGCAGCCCTGCTGTCCCGGCTGGGTGCGGGAACGGACATCCCGATCGGTTCACCGGTGGCCGGCCGCACGGACGAGGCACTGGACGACCTCGTCGGCTTCTTCGTGAACACCCTGGTGCTGCGCACCGACTTGTCCGGTGACCCGACCTTCCGCGAACTGGTGGAGCGGGTCCGGGAGACGGACCTGGCCGCGTACGAGCACCAGGACGTGCCGTTCGAGCACCTCGTGGAGGTCCTCAACCCGACCCGCTCCATGGCCGCGCACCCGCTGTTCCAGGTCATGCTCGCCTTCCAGAACGTCGAGCAGCCCGACCTGCGCCTCCCCGGCCTCACAGCGGTGGTCGAGCAGGCCGCCACCACGGCCGCACGCTTCGACCTCTGCGTCTACCTCGACGAGCTGCACGCGGACGACGGCGCCGAACGCGGCCTCGCCGGCGTCCTGGAATTCGCCACCGACCTGTACGACCGTGCGACGGCCGAGGAACTCGTGGCCCGGTTCGAGCGGATACTGCGCGGCGTGGTCCGCGACCCGGACCGGGCGGTCGGGGAACTCGACGTCCTCGCCACGGCGGAGCGGCGGCGGATCCTGAAGGAGTGGAACGCCACCGACACCGAGGTGCGCCAGGCACCCCTGCCGGTGCTCTTCGAGGATCAGGCGGCGCGTACTCCGGACGCCGCAGCCGTGATCCACGACGACGTCACCGTCTCCTACGCCGAACTCAACGCCCGGGCCAACCGTCTCGCACGGCTGCTCGTGGAGCGCGGCGCGGGCCCGGAGCGGATCGTCGCGCTCGCTCTGCCTCGGTCGGTCGAACAGGTCGTAGCCGTGTACGCGGTGGTCAAGGCGGGAGCCGCGTACCTGCCCGTCGACCCCGAGTACCCGGCCGACCGGATCGCGTACATGCTGGACGACGCCCGTCCCGTGTGCGTGCTCACCACCACGGACACCCTGCACCTGCTGCCCGAGTCACTGCCTGCCGTCGTCGTCGACGACCCTGCCTTCATGACGGGCCTGAACGCGTACGCGGACACCGACCTGAGCGATGCGGACCGTTCCTCGGCGCTGCTGCTCGAGCACCCCGCCTACGTGATCTACACCTCCGGCTCGACCGGCCGCCCCAAGGGCGTGATGATCCCGCACGACGCCATCGTGAACCGTCTCGCCTGGATGCAGGCCAGGCACCCGCAGCACGCCGGTGACCGGATCCTGCAGAAGACACCGACCGGGTTCGACGTCTCCGTATGGGAGTTCTTCTGGGCACTCCAGGTCGGCGCGACCATGGTCGTCGCCAAGCCCGGCGGACACCGGGACCCGGCGTACCTGGTGGACGTGATCCGCGCTCAGCGCGTCACCACGCTCCAGTTCGTGCCGTCGATGCTCGCAGTGTTCCTCGCCGAGCCGACCGCCGGCACGTGCACCACGCTGCACACCGTCATCCTCGGCGGTGAGGCGCTGTCCCTCGAACTCGCCGACAAGTTCCGCCGCACCCTCGACGCGGGCCTGTTCAATCTGTACGGGCCCACGGAAGCGTCGATCGACGTGACCCGGTGGGTGGTCCGGCACGAGCCCGGCGCCCCCAGCGTGCCCATCGGCGCACCCGTGTGGAACACCCGTGTCTATGTTCTGGACGAACGCCTCCAGCCGGTCCCGGCCGGTGTACCGGGCGAGCTGTACATCGCCGGCGTGCAGCTGGCGCGCGGCTACGTCGGCCGGCCCGCTTTGACCGCGGACCGCTTCGTGGCCAACCCCTACGACACCCTCGGCCGACGCATGTACCGCACCGGTGACCTGGTGCGGTGGCGGGCCGACGGCAACATCGAGTTCCTCGGCCGCACGGACTTCCAGGTGAAGATCCGCGGCTTCCGGGTCGAGCTGGGCGAGGTCGAGTCCGCGCTTGCTGCTCATCCGGCGGTGGAGCAGGCCGTCGTGATCCTGCACGGCGGCAAGGGCGCCGCCGCCCGCCTCGTGGCCTACGCCGTACCGGCGCGCGGGGCCACCGTCGAGCAGGGGGAACTGCGGGAGTTCGTCGGCACCCGGCTGCCCGAGTTCATGGTGCCCGCCGCCGTGGTCGTCCTGGACGCGCTTCCCGTCACCGTGAACGGCAAGCTCGACCGGAAGGCCCTCCCTGTCCCCGACTTCGCGCCCGCCGTAGCCGGCAGGGCACCGCGCACCGACCGCGAGGAAATCCTGTGCGAGCTGTTCGCCGAGATCCTCGACGTCGAGAAGGTGGGAGTCGAGGACAGCTTCTTCGACCTGGGCGGCCACTCCCTGCTGGCCGTCCGCCTGGCCAACAGGATCCGTGGTGTCCTGGGCGTGGAGCTGCCCCTGGCTGCCCTCTTCGAGGCACCGAGCGTGGCACAGCTGGCCCGCCGCCTCGCCGGCGCCGAGGGTGCCCGTCCCCAGCTGGAGCCGATGCTTCGTCCGGCTGAGGTGCCGTTGTCGTTCGCTCAGCAGCGTCTGTGGTTCCTCAACCGGATTCAGGGGCCGGAGTCGGCCTCGTACAACATGCCGATCGCGTTGCGGCTGACCGGCCGGCTGGACAGGGAGGCGCTGGCGGCGGCGCTCGGTGACGTGGTCGCGCGTCACGAGAGTCTGCGCACCGTCTTCCCGGAGGGCCCGGACGGCACCCCGCTCCAGCGCGTCCTCGACGGTGCGGACGCCACAGTGGAGCTGCCCGTCGTCCACGTCACGGAAGAAGAACTGTCCGGCGCCCTCGCCCACGAGACCGCCGTCGGATTCGACGTCACACACGAACTCCCCTTGCGCGCACGCCTCTTTGCCCTCGAAGACGCCGTGCACGTCCTCCACGTGGTGATGCACCACATCGCGGGGGACGGCTGGTCCATGGAGCCTTTGGCGCGGGACGTGGCCGCCGCGTACGAGGCACGGGCAGAGAGCCGGGCCCCGCAATGGGAGCCGCTGCCGGTGCAGTACGCGGACTACGCGCTGTGGCAGCGCGAACTGCTCGGCGACGAGTCCGACCCCGACAGCCTTATCAGCCGTCAGGTCGCCCACTGGAAGAAGGAGCTCACCGAACTGCCCGATCAACTGGACCTGCCGATGGATCGCCCACGGCCCACGACGGCGTCCTACCGGGGTGGACAGGTCCCCATCGAACTCGACGCCCGACTCCACCAGGACATCAGCGCGCTGGCCCGCGAGACGGGCGCGAGTGTGTTCATGGTGGTGCAGGCGGCCCTGGCGACCCTGCTGTCCCGGCTGGGTGCGGGGACGGACGTCCCGATCGGTTCGCCGGTGGCGGGCCGTACGGACGAGGCGCTGGACGATCTGGTCGGGTTCTTCGTGAACACGCTGGTGCTGCGCACCGACCTGTCCGGTGACCCGACCTTCCGCGAACTCGTAGCCCGGGTACGGGATACTGACCTGAGGGCGTTCGCCCACCAGGACGTGCCGTTCGAGCACCTCGTCGAGGTCCTCAACCCCGTCCGTTCCATGTCCCGGCACCCCCTGTTCCAGGTGCTGCTCGCCTTCCAGAACACCAGTCCGCCCTGTCTTGCGCTCCCCGGCCTCGACCTGACCACCGAACCGGCGGAACTGGAAGCGGCGAAGTTCGATCTCACCGTCAACCTTGGCGAGGTTTTTGATGGTGGGGGTGGGCCGGCCGGGTTGTCGGGTGTGTTTGGTTTTTCGGTTGATGTGTTTGACCGGGCAACTGTTGAGGGGTTCGTGGTTCGGTTCGAGCGGTTGATGCGGGGGTTGGTGGGTGAGCCTGATCGGCCGGTGGGGTCGGTTGAGGTGTTGTCGGGGGATGAGCGGTGTGTGTTGGTGGGGGAGTGGAGTGGTGGCCGGTGGGGTGGTGTGCCGGTTGGTGTGACGGTGCTGGACTGGTTTGTGGAGCAGGTTCGCCGGGTGCCGGGTGCGGTGGCGGTGGAGTGTGGTGGCCGGTCGGTGTCGTATGGCGAGTTGGATGCTTGGGCGGAGCGGCTGGCTGGGGTGTTGGTCGGGCGTGGGGTGGGGCCTGAGCGGGTGGTCGCGGTGGCGTTGCCGCGTTCGCTGGAGTTTGTGGTGGCGATGGTGGCGGTGTGGAAGGCGGGGGGTGTGTTCTTGCCGGTGGATGTGGAGTATCCGCCGGAGCGTGTGGGGTTGATGTTGGCGGAGATGTCCGCGGTGTGTGTGGTGACCGCTGGGGATGCGGCTGGTGGGTTGCCGGGCGGGGTGGACCGGGTGTTCATCGACGCCGAAGAGGTCTTCAGTGCCGCCCAGAGCTCGGAGGTGTCTGTCGACACCCTGGAGACTGTGACGTCCTCTGGTGTGATGCCGGGTGGTGCGGCGTATGTGGTGTATACGTCGGGTTCGTCGGGGCGTCCGAAGGGTGTGGTGGTTGAGCACCGGGCGTTGGCGGGCTACGTGGGGTGGGCTCGTGAGGCTCATGGGGCTGTGTCGGGTGTGGTGGCGTGGCAGTCGCCGGTGACGTTCGACATGACGGTGGCGTCGGTGGTGTTGCCGTTGGTGTCGGGTGGTTGTGTGCGTGTGGTGGATCTGCGGTCGCAGGTGGCGGCGGGTTCTGCGCCGGCGTTCATGAAGGCGACGCCGAGTCATGTGGCGTTGCTGACGGCTTCGCCTGTGGAGGCCTCACCTGGGCGGGAGTTGATGCTGGGTGGTGAGGCTCTGGTTGGTGCGGATGTGGCGCGGTGGCGTCAGGCGCATCCGGGTGCGGTGGTGTTCAACGCGTATGGGCCTACTGAGACCACGGTGAATGTGACGGAGTTCCGGGTCGGTCCTGGTGAGGTGTTGGGGTCGGGGCCGGTGCCGATCGGGCGTCCGCAGGGTGGGTGTCGGGTGTTTGTGCTGGATGCGGGGTTGCGTCCGGTGCCGGTTGGGGTTGCTGGTGAGTTGTATGTGTCGGGTGTGCAGGTGGCTCGGGGGTATGCGGGTCGTCCTGGGCTGACGGCGGGGTCGTTTGTTGCGTGTCCGTTCGTTGCGGGTGAGCGGATGTATCGCACGGGTGATGTGGTGCGGTGGCGTGCGGATGGAAATCTGGAGTTCGTCCGACGGGCGGATGAGCAGGTTCAGGTGCGTGGTTTCCGTGTCGAGCCTGGTGAGATCGAGGCTGTGCTGGGGGAGCATCCGGGTGTCTCGGCCGGGGTGGTGGTCCTGCGGGAAGACCAGCCCGGCGACAAACGCCTCATCGCCTATGCGGTTGCCGATAATGGGACGGCACTCGACGGGGAAGCCCTGCGTGGCTATCTGAGTGTCCGTCTGCCGCAGTACATGGTCCCGGCCGCGGTCGTACTCCTGCCCGAGCTCCCGCTGACCGCCCACGGCAAGCTCGACCACCGCGCCCTGCCCGCACCCCGGTACCACGGCGCGCCGAGCCGCGAACCCCGGAACGGACAGGAAGAGGTGCTGTGCGGGATCTTCGCCGAGGTGCTCGGCGTGGAGCGGGTCGGTATCGACGACAGCTTCTTCGACCTGGGCGGCCACTCCCTGCTCGCCACCCGCGTCGTCAGCCGCGTCCGCACGGTCCTCGACGTGGAACTGCCCCTGCGCGCTGTCTTCGAGACGACCACCGTGGCGCAGCTCGCCGAACGGCTCACGAAAGCCGCGGGCGCACGAGTCGCGCTGGCACCGATGGACCGGCCGGCTCAGGTGCCGCTGTCCTTCGCTCAACGCAGGATGTGGTTCCTGAACCGCTTCGAGGGAGCGACGGCCGCTACCTACAACATGCCCGTCGTCCTACGGCTGACCGGCACACTGGACCAGAAGGCCCTGGCCGCCGCCCTGCGAGATGTGATCGAGCGGCACGAGTCGCTGCGGACCGTCTTCCCCGAGGGCCCCGACGGCTCGCCGTACCAGCGGGTCCTTGACGGCGAGCGGGCCACCCCCACGCTGGACGTGACCCGAGCGAACGCGGAAGCGCTGCCGGAGCTGGTGGCCGAACAACTGGCGCTGGGCTTCGATCTGAGCAACGAAGTGCCCGTGCGGGCACGTCTGTTCGCGGTGTCGCAGGACGTGCATGTGCTGGTGGTGGTGTTGCATCACATCGCCGGCGACGGCTGGTCGATGGCGCCGTTGGCGCGGGATGTGTCAAGTGCCTATGAGGCTCGGGTGGGCGGGAAGGCTCCCGGGTGGGAGCCGCTGCCGGTGCAGTACGCGGACTACGCGCTGTGGCAGCGCGAACTGCTCGGCGACGACTCCGACTCCGACAGCCTGATCAGCCGACAGGTCGCCTACTGGAAGCAGCAACTCGACGACCTTCCAGAACAGTTGGAGCTACCGGTGGACCGGCCGCGCCCGGCGGTGGCCTCCTTCCGGGGCGACCAAGTGGCGTTCGAGGTGGATGCCGACACCCACGCGGGCCTGGCAGAGCTCGCCCGGGAGTCGGGTGCCAGTATGTTCATGGTGGTGCAGGCGGGCTTCGCGGCGCTGCTGTCTCGGATGGGTGCGGGGACGGACATCCCGATCGGCACACCGGTGGCGGGCCGTACGGACGAGGCGCTGGACGATCTGGTCGGGTTCTTCGTGAACACGCTGGTGCTGCGGACGGATGTGTCGGGTGACCCGACCTTCCGCGAACTCATCGGACGGGTGAGGGAGACGGACCTGGCCGCGTACGCGCACCAGGACGTGCCGTTCGAGCACCTTGTGGAGAGGCTGAACCCGGTCCGGTCTATGTCCCGGCACCCCCTGTTCCAGGTCATGCTCGCCTACCAGAACGACGCACCGGCCGAGCTGCGTCTGCCGAACCTCACCCTCGCAGGCGAACTCACGGAAACCGGCACGTCCAAGTTCGACCTGCTACTCAGGATCACCGAGAGGGAGACGCACACCGGTGGCATGGAATGCCTCCTGGAGTTCGCTGTGGATCTGTTCGATCGGCGGACGGTCGAGGGTCTGGTGGAGCGGTTGGGTCGGTTGTTGTCGGCGGTGGTGGCGGATCCGGATGTGCGGGT
>NZ_JBSFVT010000055.1:0-7267 GCF_053592455.1 Streptomyces sp. NPDC002676
AAGGACTGGGTGAAGCTGTACTTGTCGACCTGCTTCGTCGCCCCACCGCTCTGGATCTGCGTGGTGATCGACGTCAGGCGCTTACGCGACCAGAAACTCGGCGCATGGTTGGTGCAGTTCGTCGACCCGGACGTGCAGTTCAGGTCGATCGGCACATCCGGCCAGTACGCCGCGTTCGCCGCGGTGAACTGGCTGTCCGCACACGTGTTCCCCGCTGGAGTGCCCGCGATGCACCGCTCGGCGGTGTCGAAGAGGATCTGCTCCGGCGCGGTCCCGGAGTAGATGGTCGAGGACGTCATGCCGTAGTCGATGCGCGAGAGGGTGCCGCCGCGGGTGTACGCGACCGCGGTGTCCTTCAGGTCCGCGCCGTAGTAGCCCGTCTCCGGCGTGTAGTACCAGGCGGTGGCGTTGCCGTGCAGGTCGACGGCGTAGTCCAGGTTGAACCGGTACCCCAGCGTGCAGGAGGTGGCGGCGAAGTCCGTGCTGTCCGGACACGCCGAGAACCCGTCGTGCGCGTGGTAGACCGGCATGGTCCACACCGAATTCGTCTCGTCCTTGCCGCTGGACCAGCCCGGCAGCCGGTTGTAACCGAAGAAGTACTGCACGCCACCCTGAGTGACCTTGAAGTACTCCTTGTTGTCGGTGCCGTTGGTGGCCGATCCGGTGACGTCCTCGATCTTCGTGGTGCCGTCGTCCTGGGCCGGGTGGAAGGTCTTGGTGGTGTCGTCGTAGACGATCTGCGTGGACTTGCCGTTCAGCGACAGGGTCAGGATCTGCCCCGCCCAGCACTGGTCCCCGTCGTTCTTGGGCGCGTTCGAGGAGGAGTCGTCGCTGCACGGCTTGTAGGT
This sequence comes from Streptomyces sp. NPDC002676, assembly GCF_053592455.1. Lineage (NCBI taxonomy): Bacteria > Bacillati > Actinomycetota > Actinomycetes > Kitasatosporales > Streptomycetaceae > Streptomyces > Streptomyces sp. NPDC002676. The sequence continues at coordinate 849 of NZ_JBSFVT010000055.1, forward strand.
GCGCTCGACGAAGCTCTCCGTCGAGGACCAGCCATCGCCCAGCCACGAGGACTGGTTGTTCGTTCCCTCCGTCCGCGCGTCCTGGCTGGAGGAGTCGTACGACAGGTCCACCTTCGGGGCCGAGCCGCCGATCGCCGCGGGGACCGTGATCGGGTACGAGTACGTGAACGCCCCGGTGTTGCCGGAGGCCGACCAGGAGCCGCCCGGCGACAGGCTGGTCGCCGCGTAGTCACCGGACGAGCCGGAAGTCCCGGCTGTTGCAGCCATGACAAGCATGGAGCCGGAGGCGGCAGCCGCCGAGCGAGGAGAGGCCGCGCCGGCCGGGGCCGCGGGGATCCCCGGCACGGAGACCTGGGCGGACAGCGCCGCACCGGCGGCGGTGCGCACCGGCGTCTGCACCTGGCACTTCGCCGACTTCGGTGTGTGCAGGGCGCATTGGGGCAGCTGGACCAGGTGCAGACGCGCGGCGAAGTCACCACCGAAGGCGTAGCGGAACGACGAGTCGTCCACCCGTACGGCGACCTTGCCGCCTCCCGGGCTGGTGCGCTGCAGCGTGAAGAGCACACCGTGGACACCGAGGGCCCGCGCGGTCTTCTGGTCCAGCACCGTCACCCGCACGCGCTGTGACCCGGTGACGGCACTCGCCTGGGGCCGTGCGGCAGGGGCGGCGCCGAGCAGGACGGGGGTGCTGCCGACCCGCATCTGCGTCGCCTTGGCGGACAGACGCGTGGAGGCGGCGGCGACGGGCAGGGTGACCTCGGCACTGCCCGGCGCGGGCAGCTTCACGTGCGCCGTGGGGTCGTAGTGCTTGAACCCCTTGTGCGCGGCGCCCTTGTGAGGGGTGGCGCGGGTGAACGGGATGTGCTTGTCATGCGGAACGGCCGGAGCCGACACATGGCGCTTCGGCGCAGAGGCCGCTGATGCCAGCTGGGCGGGAAGCAGTCCCGTGAGCACCAGGGCACCGGCCGCCGCGAGCGCCGTACGGCGACGTAGATATCGGGAGCGCAAAACCCCCGGTCTGCGTCTCCACCCCGTTCTTCGCACCATGCGTGCGACCCCCTCCACAAATCAAGAAGTACCCAAGTCGCCCAGGCACGGGGGACTTTGATTGCACGTCAAGAAGAGGGAGCACGAGTCGATCTAGCCCCCCGCGGGGATCACCGTAGGGCTTCGGTTCGACAGCCTCGGCAAAGTCTTTCCAGAGGAATCACAAAGAACTCACCTTCTTCACAGGGCAAGTTGACGCGCAACGATCAAAAACGGTCTCGTGTCGGCCAGTTGGTGATCACACGGCCGATGCCCCGGCGGATTTCTCCACCGGGGCATCGGCCGTCAGTCCTCAGACCGACCGGGCTACTGCGGTCGCGCCGTCCAGTTCTCCGGAACGAGCGGTGCGGGCATCAGGTACGCGGCGAACGCGATCTGACACAGGAGCTGGAACACCAGCGGCTCGGCCGCACTCGCCCCCGCGAGAGGCAGCGCGAAAAGCGCCATCGGGAAGGCGAGCGCCGTCCGGAACGTGGTGACGTCCATCTGCCTGTGATTCAGCCCCGCCAGGAGAGCGAGGAGCAGCGTCGGTGTGCCGATGATGGCCAGCATGCCGAAGCCGAGCTGCATGACCTGGGCGAACGAGTCCTCCCAGGGCGTGACGAGGGCGATGACCACCCACGTCACGACATGCAGGGCCACATACGTCAGGATGCATCGCCCCATCCGCTCCAGCACCCGGCGCACGCCGGGGCCGGCCGAGGATTGCGTGTCTTGCATCAGCATCCCATCACGCATTTACCGTCCGTCCAGGTCTTGTTGATCTTCTTACCCCACCAGGGGGCCGAGTCCATGCCGGTCCCGCTCGCCATGCGATCCGTAGCGATCACGCGCGGCGCCTGGTTGGTCCGGTACTGGACCACTTCCATATCAGGATAGGCGTCTCCCTGCCGGCTCACGGTGACGGAGGTCTGCGTCGCCTTGATCTTGATGTTGTTGTCCACCGCGAAGAAGTTCAGCAGGCTGTTGACGCCGTGCACGCCGATGTCGAGCTGGTCGGAAGTCGACTTGTGCCCGAGGGTGTTGATGTCCACGACATTGTCGCCGCCCCAGGTGTCACCCGGCCATCCCTCGATCTTCAGCGGGTTGGCATGGATCGTCTTGCTCGGATCGTCGACCATGTGGGTGCGGGCGAGGAGGCTGACCCCATCTGCCACCAGATGCTTCGAAGGCTTGGTGTGGGACGCGGTGATCGTAAAGGTGCACTCGCCCAGTTCGGTGTTCCACACGAGCGACATCCGGTACGGCAGGTCCGGGTCTATGGATGCCTCACGGTTGTCGCCGAGCAGCATGTGGAGCGCCGCCAGCTTCGTGTGGATGAAGAAGGTCATGCGGATGATGCCTCGGTTCTTGCCTTTCCCGACATTGAACCTCCCGCGGACCGACCCATCGGGCGTCGCCCCGAAGCCGGCGTTCAGGACTTCGTCCATCATGTCGTCCACGGTCGGCGGTGCGTCATCGCCACCGCCACCGCCACCGCCAACGCTGCCGTGCGTGGGGCAGGCTGGTGCGTCAGGGCCGTATTCGCGGCCGCAGACCAGTCGGAGACCCGTGGGGTCGCTGTTGGTGAGGGGATTGTCGCCTGCGTAGGCATAGCCGCCCAGTTCCTGCGGGCTGTTGGCCTCGAACACGGGGTCGGCGCTGATGAAGCTGCCCAGGGAGGGGTCGTACTTGCGGGCGCCGACGTCGGTGTAACCGGTGCTCGTGTCCTGGGGCTTGCCGAGGAAGGAGTGGGTGGGATCGGGCCAGGCCGTGGTGTTGGCGCTGGAGCGTTGCTGCCCGAAGGGCGTGTACTGCTGCCGGGCGACCTGCTGGGTGGTGGCGTCCATGGACAGGTTCGCCGTGCCGTGCGGGTCACTGAAGAGGTACTTCAGTCCACCGCCGGCCAGGCTGGAGCGGACCGCCATCGGAACCCCGTCTCCACCGCCGTGGACGTAGGTACGCACGGCACCGAGCAGCACGTTCGGGGTGACACTGGTGTTGACGACGATCTCGGTGTCACCGGCGAAGAGCGTGGTCTGCCCGGGGTCGCGGCGGATCAGCTGGTTGCCGTCCGCGTCGTAGAGGTACTTGGTCGTCGTCGGGCTGGAGCCGCCGATGTCCACCTGCGCCAGATGACCCTCGTCGTCCCAGGTCAGGGTCTGTCCGGGGCCGCTGGTGGGGGTCCGGGTGTGCAGGTTGCCGTCCTCGTCGTAGCCGAACTTCGTCGGGTTGGTGCCTCCCGTGGTGGCGGTCAGGGTGTGCGGCTGCTTGCCCGTGGGGGTGCAGCCCGTGGTGCAGCCGTCGGTGTAGCCGGTGGTGGTCGTCGTACCGGAGCCGCCGATGGCATGGTCGACGCTCTGCTTGCGGTTGCCGATGGAGTCGTAGCCGAAGGACTGCCAGTACGAACCGGCCCCGGTGGTCAGGGTCCCGGTGGTCGGCGGGTTGGCGGAGCAGTTGTCGTTGGCCGTCCAGGCGTCCGTGAGCCGGTTCAGCGTGTCGTAGCTGTAGCACTGCTGGTCGGTGACGGTGTTACCGGTCTCCGACTGCTGGTCGGTCGTGGACGTCGGGTTGCCCGAGGCGTCGTAGGTGTACTTGGTGTCGTCGACCGTCGGTCCGGGCGCCTGCGTACGGCTGATCAGACGGTCGGTCAGCCGACGGGTCTGGTCGTCGTAGCTGTAGGTGACCCAGGCCGGATTGGTCGAAGCACCCATGGTGACCTGCGACGGCTCACCGTAGTTCGTGAGGACCGTGTCCCCGACGTAAGTGTTGATGCTGCTGCTCGTCTTGACCGGAGCGCCCAGAGCATCGTGACTGTAGGTGATGACCTCGTTCAGCAGGCCCTGGGTGCGCGGGTCGCTCTGCGTGGCGAGTGTCTGGGTGTTCGTCGTGTACGTGAAGGTCGTGGTGTACGTCGACGGAAGCGGCGCCTCCGACGCCGGCAGGGTGATCTTGGTACCGGTGGGCTTGCCAAGGCTGGTGTAGCCGGTCGTGGCGGTCGTGTACCCGCCGGTCACGCCCGGGACGTAGCGCGTGGAGCTGGTCGGCTTGCCGATGCGCAGCGTGTCGTAGGTCCAGGAGGCGAACTGGAAGCCCGCGTTGGCCTTGTCCGTCGCGGTGAGCTTTCGGCCGAGCAGGTCGTAGGTGTAGTCGACCTCGACCTTCTTGGCGTCCGTGGTGGACGTCAGGTTGCCGGCGTCGTCGAAGCCGTAGCTGCTGCCGCCCGTGTCGGGGTCGGTCTGGGAGGTCTTGCGGCCGAGCAGGTCGTAGCCGAACGACCACACGGTCTTGTCCGGGCCGGTGACCTGGTGCTGCTTCCCGTTGGGGAAGTAGGTGTAGGTGGTGGGCGAGGTGGTGCCGCCGGTGGCGGTGAAGCCTGCCGTGACCGAGCCACTCATGGTGGGCGGCGCGGTGTACTGGTCGAATTCCGTGGTCTGGCCGCGGGCGTCGGAGATCGTGGTGGTGGGCACCCCGCCCTTGGGCGGCAGGACGGTGGTCCTGTCACCGGCGTAGGCGGTGGTGGTGGCCCAGGTCTTGACCCCGGCGTGCTCCTCGGTGACCAGATCCGCGCGCCCCATTCCGTCGTGGTCGGTGACGGTGGTGTCCGGGATGGACACCTGGGAGACCGAGACCAGCTTGGCTCCGGGGTTGCCCGAGATGTTGTAGGCGTTGTTGGTGGCGACCGTCCAGCCGTGCGAGTCGTACTGCGTGTCCGAGACCGTCGTCGTGCCGTTCTCGGCGGTGGCCTGCGTCTGCAGGGTGCGCAGCATGGCGTCTTGCAGCGTCTCGCTGACCTTGTAGCTGCCGTTGTCCAGCAGCGTGCTGGAGGTCACGACCGTGGGCGCCGTCTGGGACAGGCTGTAGCTGAAGGTCATGTTGGCCGGTGCGCCGTTGGCCTTGATCTCATTGGGCAGCCAGGCGGCCGTCAGGCGGCCGAGGGCGTCGTAGGTGAGCGAGGTGAGCAGACCCGCCGCATCGGTCTTGGCGGTGGGCTGGACACGGGCCGGGTCCTGGGTCTGGGTGGCGAGCTGGCAGTCCTTGGAGGACACCGTGACCGCGGAGCAGTCCGTACCCGGGGTGACCTGGGTGATGGTCGTCATGCCGGTGGGCAGCTCACCGCTCGTCGGGGTGTAGGAGGTGAAGACGGACTGGGACAGGCTCTTGCCGTCAGGAGACGTGGAGTTGGGCGTACGGGTCGCCTTGGTGACGCGGCCGTAGCTGTCGTAGCTGCTGGCGGCCTGGTCGATGAACGAGGTCGCTGTCGCGCCGGACGCCGCCGACGCGGCCTGCACCAGGGTGGCGTCACCGTGCGTGGGCAGGGCGGGGTTCTGCCGGCCGTCTCCGTCGTAGCCGAAGGCCTTGTTGTCGTAGGAGGTGCGGCTGTCCGAGATCAGCGTGCCGCTGGGGGTCGCTCCGGCGGTGGAGCAGTCCTGGGCCGTGGTGATGGTCTCGGCGGTCAGGGTCAACAGCGGGCTGGTGTTGGACAGGTAGCGGGTGTAGGTGCACTTGGCGACGTTGTTGCTGTCAGCGGTCTCACCGCGGTCGTCGACCTGCACCGGCAGACCGGTGGTCGGCTTGCCCAGCGTCGTCTCGTAGAAGGTGTCGGTCTCGGTCTTGCGCCAGCCGTACGACACGGCCTCGCGGGTCAGCGTCTTGGCGCTGCGGACCATCTGCGCCGTCAGGTCCTGCATACCGCTGCGGTTGCGGGTGGCGGTGGGGCCGATGACCGTGGGAACGTCGACCACAGCCTTGTTGAGGCTGCCGCCGGAGGAGGTGTAGGTGTCGGTCTCGAAGACCTGGCCGGCCAGCGCGTCGTCGTCGGCGACCGAGGTCGCGCCGTCCTGGCTGGTCAGCGACGGCACCGAGCGGGTCTTGCCGCCGGGCAGGGTGTCACCGTTCATGCCCAGGAAGTAGTACGTCTTCGTCAGCGTCTTCTGGTCGTGGACCTGGGCGCCGTTGGTGTAGTGGAAGACGTTCGGGTCACCAGTGGTGGTGTCCACCTCCGGGTAACCGCGGAACTGGCCCCAGGTGCGGTTCTTGGCCTTGACGACCTCGTTGTCGTCGTAGTGCCAGCCCGGGTTGCCCTTGTAGGCGTAGTCCGTCTCCAGCTCCGGCTGTGTGCCGTCCTGGTAGGAGTTGTGCGGGTCCGTCGTGACGACCGAGCTGACCTTGTACTTGTAGAACCAGTCCATCCACGGCGCCGGCTGCCCGGTCGGCGTCCAGTACACCGGGAAACAGGACAGGGTGTTGGTGGAAGCAAAGCTCTTGGCCGCCGCATCCGTCGGGTCGTTGGGATCACTGGCCGGAGCGCTGGAGCAGTCGGGCCGGTCGTAGGTGACCGTCGTCTCCGCACCTGTCTCGCTGGTGACCGTCTGGATCCGGTCGTGATACAT
>NZ_JBSFVT010000056.1:0-7084 GCF_053592455.1 Streptomyces sp. NPDC002676
GCGCGATGCAAGCGAACCTCCCGCGCTGCGCGCGGGAGCGCAAGCGATTCGCTTCGCTCATCGCCCAGTTTGCTTGCTTCGCAAGCAAACTGACACTCCCTCCGCTGTGCTCCGGGAGTGAGCCGGACTGCGTTGCAGTCCGGTGCCGGCCTTCGCCCGGCCGGAGGCCTTCGCTGCGCTCCGGCCTTCACCGCGCTGCGCGCGGCAAACGGGCCTCCGGCCCGCGCAGCAGCAAGGGGGTGACGTGGGGGCGCCTACGCTGACGGGCCGCACCTTGAGCGGCTGAGCAGCAGACGCTCCCCCGCGCTCCACAGTCACGCCCCCCGAAGAGGCACAGTGAATCGGCCTCCGCTGCGCTCCGGCCGGCTCGCCTTACCTGCCCTGTTGGTCCGCGCACCAGTGCGGTGAGAAGCTGCCGGTGACCGCACATCACCAAGGGCTGAATGTGGCCACTTGGGGTTGCTTCAAAAGATATCTAAGATCAAAACTGGATCATGGTGCGTGCGCCGCGGACGCGCCCGGTGCGGGCCTGTCCGGCCACTGAAAGTGCGCAGTGTTCAATCAATCTGCGCACCGCTCGGTGCGTCAGTGGAAAGCCCGGTCTACACATGCGAGCTGATCAACTGTCATAGCAGAAGCGAGTGACTGCCGTTGGCGCGTCCGGGAGGTTTTCACCTGGTGAGGGGATCTCTGGAGCTGCGCATTGTGCAAGTAGATCGGGCGGTTCTTCATTGGCTGCTGTGAGCAGCGCAAGTGGTGCAGAGCGGTCCGGGTGCGCCCGGGTGCGTGTGAGGGACGTCGATGTGCGGTTCATCGGCTCGGGTGGCCAGCTGATGCAGCGGCCGTGGCGGACGGCCGCTGCAGAACTGGTGCCGGCGGATTGCGTGCCAGTGCGTGGCTTCGCGGTGCGCCGGGGTAAGCGGCTCGCTCCGGGGTGGTGGTGGGCGGCTACCACGGGGCGGCTGGTGCGGGGACTGTAAATCGTTCGGTGTAACTCCCGATCATGGAAGATGCATCGATGACCAGTGAGAACGTGACCGAGCGCGAGGCTGTCGAGTCGGCAGCGGCTGTGTCGGCGAAGGCCGTGGACGACCGGCTGATCGACGAGTTGGTGAGCCGGGCCCAGGCCGAGGGCCTGCAGCTGACCGGGGAGGGCGGGCTGCTGCAGCAGCTGACCAAGCGGCTGCTGGAGTCCGCCCTCGTGGCCTGTTCTCCGGGACTTCGATCGAGGCGAGGGATCATGGTCATCATGGAGAGTGATGAGGTTGACGTGGCTATTGGCCCTCGGACCGTGGTCAGCTATCGCTGGCGGAGTCGTTGCAGTCCCGCCGGGGTGTTGCCGGTGTCCTGCGTGTGGAGGGTGGCGGTGGAGGGCTTGCCGTACTGGGCGCGGTAGAGGGTGGTGAAGTCGCCGGGGTGGAGGAAGCCTCAGCGGGCGGCGATGGCGGTGACGGTGGCCCGGTGTGCGGAGTCGGTGGTGAGAAGGTCGGTTCTCTGCCCCGGGCGGTGTCATCTTCTGCGTCGGCGGGTCAGGGCCGTAGGGGCGCCATGCGGCCAGGCCGTCGCCGTTGGGTGTACCGGTGGCCACGAACGCGGCCAGCGCGCCGGCGAAGGCACGGCCCAGAGCACGGTCGTTTTCGGTGACCGCGCCGAGCATGGGTGCCTCGGAGCAGGCGTCGAAGGTGCCGAACAGGAACGGCAGTTCGGCGCAGTGGGTGGCGCCCAGGTGGTGTGGGTCTCCTTCCAGGACCTGGGCTATGACTCGCTGGCCCGGATGGAGGCGGTCGGCCTGACCGAGCGCGCCTACGGCATTTCGCTCTCCGAAGAGGAGATGGAGGCCATCATCACGCCCTGTGCATTCCTCACCCTGGTCAACGACCGCATTCGTGTGGCCGCCTGAGCGGTCGGCACTGTCCCGCGCGCGTTCTCCCACCTCTTCCCAGCAGGACATTTCTCCTGCTGGGGAGAGGTTTTTTATCTCTATCAGCGCTTCGGCCGCCCTTTGTAGGGTCGATGACATGACGCAGACAACCGTGCATGCCGGAGCGCCGCTGAGGACGGGCTCCGCGGTCAGCTTCGCGCAGGTGACCAAGAGTTACGGCAACGTCCATGCCGTGGCCGGTCTGGACTTGGCGATCGACCGTGGGGAGACAGTCGCCCTGCTCGGCCCCAACGGCGCCGGCAAGTCCACCACCATCAACATGCTGCTGGGCCTGCTGTCCCACGACGGCGGTCAGATAAAGCTGTTGGGCAAGGACCCGCAGGATGCGGTACTCGCCGGTCAGGTGGGCGCGATGCTCCAGGAAGGCGGCCTGATCCCCCGGGTCACCGTCAAGGAGCTCATCGAGTTCATGCGCGGCACCTACGCCAGCCCCATGCCGCTCGGCGAGGTCCTGGAGATCGCCCAGCTCACCTCGCTGGCCGACCGGAAGGTGGACAAGCTCTCCGGTGGCCAGGCGCAGCGGGTCCGCTTCGCCTTGGCCCTGGCCGGCAACCCCGAGCTGATCGTGCTCGACGAGCCTACCGCCGCCCTGGACATCCAGTCCCGCCGGGACCTGTGGCAGACCATGGCCGCCTATGCCGCGCGCGGCAATACCCTCCTGTTCTCGACCCATTACCTGGAAGAGGCGGACGAGTACGCCGAACGGATCGTCGTCATCGCCCAGGGCCGGGTCATCGCGGACGGCAGTGGCGCCGAGCTGAAGAAGAGCGTCGGCGGCAGGACTGTCAGCTTCGACCGCGGCAACTGGGACCCCAATGGCTTGGCCCGGACTCCTGGTGTCACCGGCGTCGAAGTCCGCGGCGCGCGGATCCATCTGAGCACCGACGACGCCGACCTCACCGTCACGGCCCTCGCGCAGTCCGGCGCGCTGCGCAACGTCGAGGTCACCGGCGGCGGCCTCGAGGAGGCCTTCATCTCCCTGACCAGCGGTACCAACACCAGGAGCGGTTCGTAATGTTGCTCGGATACCTTCGGCTGGAGCTGCTCCGCACCGTGCGTGACGCCGGCTTCGTGATCATGTCGCTGGCCGCTCCGGTGCTGATGTACCTGCTCATCAGCCACATGGGCGGCGGCCACCCCAGCCATGCCGAGGCGGTCCACAATGTCGCCGGGGTGGCGGGTTTCGGCGCCCTGGGCGCGGTGATGACCACCTCCGGCGGCATCGCCGAGGACAAGAAGGCCGGCTGGCTGCGGCAACTGCGCCTGACCCCGCTGCCCACTCTCACGGTGGTGGTCGGCCGCGGCATCGCTGCGATGTGCCTGGCGGTACCCCCGATCCTTGCGGTCAGCCTGCTGGCCGCCGTGGTCAACGGCGTCACGATGAGCGCTGCCGAGTGGGTGGGCATGCTGGCTCTGCTGTGGGTGGGCATCGTGCCGGTCGCGATGCTGGCGCTGGGCTTCGGCTACTTGGTCGAGGGTGCCAAGGCGCACTCCGTGGGCCTCGTCTCTTACCTGCTGTTCTCGGTGGTCGGTGGGCTGCTGATCGACACCAAGAACTTCCCGCACTGGCTGGCCAGGGTCTCCGGCTGGACCCCGGTCAACCGTTACAAGCAGATCGCCTCCGACCTGGCTCTCGGCAACACGCTGAGCCTCACCGCGCTGGCCATCCTGCTCGCCTGGAGTGCTGCCCTGGCTGCCTTCGCCGTCATCGGCTACCGCAAGGGCGCCACCGCCTGAACCGCCCGGACGCCGGGATCCGGCCTCATACCGGATCCGGCCCGAGATGCGATCCACTCACCGGTAGCGATGGCGAACGTTGTCCGCGAGAGGCTTGGACACTGTGTTGCGTGGAAAGTCTTTGTTCTCAGAGCAGTTTGGCCTGCGAAGGGTGCCGTATATCTTCTACCCCGCCATCGTCGTCGCGACGGGGGCCCTCTCCGACATTGTCGCCGGCCATGACGACCCGGCCTGGGAGGCCGTCGCCGGACTCCTTGCCTTGCTGGGCTGCTACCTCCTGTCCATCCGTACGGCCTTCGACGACCGGTGTGGACGGCTCATGGTCCTGCTCCCGGCGGTGGCGCTCACCGCGTTGATGGTGGTGCTGTCGTTCCGTTTCGACGAGGGCATGCTCTGGCTGTTCTGCCTGCCGGCGGTGGTGTGGAGCGTGGTGGCCAGCTGGCGGCGGTTGCTCAGCCCGACACTGGCGGTGGCGCTGGTGACCGTGTTGGCCGGGGGCATCGCCGTCAACCGCGAGGACGACCTGATCGACGCCCTCGGCATCGCTTACGCCACCCAGCTCTCCGGGATCGCTGCGGCCACCATCGTCCGGCTGTTCTCCACTGTGATGGAGCTGCGCGAGGCCCAGGAGGAGTTGGCTCTGTCTGCTGTCGCCGAGGAACGGCTGCGGTTCTCCCGGGATCTGCACGACCTGCTGGGGCACTCGATCTCGCTGATCGTGGTCAAGGCCGAGGCGGTCCGCCGGTTCGCCGACCATGACCTGGACACGGTCAAGCGGCATGCTGGCGATATCGAGGCGGTGGGCCGGACCGCGCTGGAGGAGATCCGCGAGGCGGTCTCCGGATACCGGGAGCCGACGCTCAAGGCGGAGTTGAGGGGTGCCGAACTGGCGCTGGCGGATGCGGGGATAGCAGCCGTGATACGGCATGTCGGGCCGTCCCTGCCGGCCGGCGCCGACGCCCTGCTGGGCTGGGTGGTACGCGAAGGGGTCACCAATGTGATCCGGCACAGCAACGCCCGGTCCTGCCGGATCTCGGTGGAACGCGAATCCGAGTCGGTCGTCCTCAGCATCACCAACGACGGCGCCGACACCGCCGCGGGCGCCGGGCGGGGCAAGGGCTGCACGCCGGGCCATGGTCTACTGGGACTGGCCGAGCGGCTGTCTGCCGCGGGCGGCACGCTGGGCGCTGCCCCGGTGGCGGGTGGTGACTTCCAGCTGGTGGCCACAGTGCCGGCAGCCGGAACAAAAGGGTGAAGGTGGTTCACTGTGATCCGCGTGCTGCTGGCCGAGGACCAGGGAATGATGCGGGGCGCCATAGCCCAACTGCTGGGTCTGGAACCGGATATCGAGGTGGTGGCCCAGGTCTCTTCCGGCACCGAGGTCCTGGAGGCGGCCCGAACGGCCGAACCGCAGGTGGCGGTGCTCGATATCGAGATGCCCGGCCGCACTGGGCTGGAGGCGGCCGAGGAGCTGCGTCGGCTGGTCCCCGGATGCCGGGTGCTGATCGTGACCACCTTCAGCGGGCCGGGCTACTGCCGGCGGGCCCTGGAGGCAGGCGCTCTGGGTTTTCTCGCCAAGGACAAGCCGGTGGCCGAACTGGCCGCCGCCATCCGCCGAGTGCACGCCGGCGAGCAGGTGGTCGACCCGGTCCTGGGCGCCGCCGCACTGGCCGCGGGCCCCAGCCCGCTGACCGTCCGGGAACGGGAGGTACTGGCCGCCGCCGCGGATGGAGCACCGGTGATTTCCCTCGCCAAGCGGTTGAGCCTCTCCGAGAGCACGGTGCGCAATTACCTCTCCTCGGCTTCCCAGAAGATCGGGGTGCGCAACCGAATGGAGGCCGTCAACAAAGCCCGCCAAAACGGCTGGCTGTAGATCACGGCGCGACCAGTCGCGGGCGGGACCCTGCCGGATCCACCCACCGGCATTGGGCCCGCCCGGCGTGCGTGCCAGGAACCTCTGATGCGCTTCCGAGAGCAGCTGGTGATCCCGGTCGAATGCGACCCAGCGTGGAACCCACCCGCAAGGCCGCGGGCACCGGGCCACCCGTCCGCCCGCACCTGCCTTTGTGTCAGCGCGAGCCGGGTGACGTAAACGAGGACGTGCTGGGAGTCGACGGGCCGGGCCCCGGGTCCTCGGGTTCGCGCAAGGCCTTCAGGACCAGAGGGCGGGACATCGTGCCGCGGACCCGGTGAGCCAGCTCGTTGGCCGACACCCCCGTGGCCTTCTGCTCGGCCCGCATCGCGGCGCCGAGAACTTCGCGGGGCCATCGACGGCGCCGAGGGCGGCGAGGACCGCGTCGGTGGCCTCCGCGACGCTGGGCGGCCCAGTGGTCAACCCGTTGACCGGCGCGGCGGCGGGGCCTGCCCCGGCGCGCGGCTGGTCAACCAGTTGACCAGTGCCCGCTCCGGCTCGGACAAACCGTCGTGGACGGCGTCGAAGTCGCGGCGGAGGTTGTGGGCGAGCCCGCAAGCGGAGCCAGGGTGTCGTGCTCGACGCCGGCGATCCACTCCTCGAGCCGGTCGCCGTGGCGTGCGGTCATCATGGCGGCGAACCTCCTGACGTGGCCGGTGAGGCGGTCCAGCTCGGGGTCGCGCTCACGCAGGCGGTGCAGCTTGTCGGCATCGCCGTCGCGGAGGTGTTCGGGATGGGTCATGATCCATGAGGTGACCTCGCGGACCGAGGGAGGCTTGGGGCCGACGACGGGTGCGTGTCCGCGCCCGCTGCGGTAGCGCCGCAGATGACGCTGGACGGCCAGCTCGCCTCCGGGATAGCCGAGTTTTTGGATCTCCCGATGAAGCTGTGCGGCATTTCTTATGCCTTCGTTCCAGCGTCGGTGCAGGTAGCCGACGTACGGGTCGACGACATGCCCCGCTGCAGGCTCTTGGCGACGACATCATCAGCGGAGCGGGCGCCCACCAGCTTGCGGACGGTGGCCTGGTGCAGCCCGGGCTTCCGGCCGATCGCCGCCTTCGGCATCCCCTGCGCCCACAACTCGTGGGCAGCGGCATGCTGCTCCCGCAGCCGGGTCACGATCTTCAGCTCCCTCGACGGCTGCACCGCCTCGGGCGCCGCTTCAGGGTGGCGGGGGCCGTCTTCCGCTCCGGCAAGCGGTTCTGCCAGGCGGGAGCGGTGGGCGTTGACCGTCTTCTCAACCGCCTGGCCGAGGTTGGCCCACAAGTGATATCGGTCCGCGGCCTGCTGGGCCTGTGGCGCCCTGACCCGCGCGCCCTCCCCGTAACCACTGGAGCGGTCCCGGCAGATGACCTTCACCTCCGGATGGCCTTGGAGTCAGGCGGCCAGGTCCTCGCCCTCGCGGCCGTCGTAGAGGTGCAGCGGCCGGTGGGTGGCCATGTCGATCAGCACCGTGCCGTAGTGGCGGCCCTTGCGGAAGGCAAAGTCGTCGA
>NZ_JBSFVT010000057.1:0-5948 GCF_053592455.1 Streptomyces sp. NPDC002676
GGCTCGGTTCTGCCGGAGTTCATGGTGCCGGCTGCTGTCGTGGTCCTTCCCGAGCTCCCGCTGACCGCGCACCGCAAGGTCGACCGGCGCGCCCTGCCCGCCCCCGACTACACGGCGGCTGTGTCCTCACGGGCCCCGCGCAGTGAGCGTGAGCAGGCCCTGTGTGAAATCTTCGCGGAGGTGCTCGGGCTGGAGCGGGTCGGTATCGACGACAGCTTCTTCGACCTCGGCGGCCACTCCCTCCTCGCCACCCGCGTCATCAGCCGCATCCGCACCGTACTCAACATCGAACTCCCCCTCCGAGCCCTCTTCGAGGGACCCACGGTCGAACAGCTGGACGGCAGTGTCGAGCGGGCCGGCACCGCGCGGGCCGCGCTGGTCCCGGCTGTGCGACCCGACTATGTGCCACTCTCATACGCGCAGCGCCGGATGTGGTTCCTGAACCGCTTCGAGGGTGCGACGGCGGCCACGTACAACATGCCCGTCGCCCTGCGGCTGAGCGGCCGGCTGGACCGCGCGGCCCTGCGCGCGGCCCTGCGCGACGTTGTCGCGCGCCACGAGGCCCTGCGCACGGTGTTCCCCGCAGGCGCCGACGGCACCCCCCACCAGCAGGTGCTGGACATCGACGTGTGCGGTGACCGTCTCGGCCTTCCTGTCGAGACGGTCACGCCCGACGGCTTGCCGTCGCGGCTCGGTGAACTCGCGGCCCAGGGTTTCGACCTGACAGCCGAGCTGCCGGTGCGAGCACGGCTGCTCGCGCTGGACGACACCACCCACGTCCTGGTGGTCGTCCTCCATCACATCACCGGCGACGGCTGGTCGATGACGCCTCTGGCGCGCGACCTCGCGGCGGCTTACGAGGCGCGTGCCGCGGGGCGGGCGCCGGCGTGGGAGCCGCTGCCGGTGCAGTACGCGGACTACGCACTGTGGCAGCGCGCGGCACTCGGTGACGACTCCGATCCGGACAGTCTGATCAGCCAGCAGCTGGGGTACTGGGTCGACCAACTGGATGACCTGCCCGAACAGTTGCAGCTGCCCACCGACCGGCCCCGTCCCGCCGTCGCCGGTCACCGGGGCGGTCGGGTTGCCTTCGAGCTGGACGCGGAGCAGCACCGCCTGCTGGCTTGTATCGCCCAGGAGTCCGGTGCCAGCCTCTTCATGGTCCTGCAGGCGGGCTTCGCGGCGCTGCTGTCGCGGCTCGGTGCGGGGACGGACATCCCGATCGGCACACCGGTGGCCGGCCGTACGGACGAGGCGCTGGACGATCTGGTCGGGTTCTTCGTGAACACCCTGGTGCTGCGCACCGACCTGTCAGGTGACCCGACCTTCCGCGAACTCGTCGGACGGGTGAGGGAGACGGACCTGGCCGCGTTCGGACACCAGGACGTGCCGTTCGAGCACCTCGTCGAGGTGCTGAACCCGGTCCGGTCCATGTCCCGGCACCCCCTGATCCAGGTGATGCTGGTCATGCAGAACACGGAGGAGGCCGAGCTGCGCCTGCCCGGACTCACCGTGTCCGCCGCGGCGGCACCGACGAACGTGGCCCGGTTCGACCTGTCCGTCTCGTTCGCCGAGCAACGCGGCCCCGACGGGCATGCTCATGGCCTGTCAGGCGTCCTGGAGTACGCCGCCGACCTGTTCGACCGGTCCACGGCCCAGGCGATGACCGCCCGGTTCGTCAGCCTGCTGCGGCAGGTGGGCAGCGATCCCGGCCGGAAGGTCGGCGCGGTCGACGTGCTCGCCCCCGGTGAGCGGGAGATTCTGCTGCGTGGTGGGAACGACACGGCGGTGTCCGTGCCGGACCTGAACGTGCCCGGACTGTACGCGCGGCAGGCCGCCGCGACGCCGGACGCCGTCGCGATGATCCATGGCGACGAGACGCTGACGTATGCGGAGTTGAACGCCCGCGCCAACCGCCTCGCGCACTGGCTCATCGGACGTGGCGTCGGCCCCGAGCAGCGGGTCGCGCTGACGCTGCCCCGGTCCGCGGACCTGGTCGTGGCGCTGCTGGCCGTCCTGAAGGCGGGCGGCGCATATGTGCCCGTCGACACCGACCATCCGGCGGCACGCGTCGCGTTCATGCTGGAGGACTCCGCACCGCTGCTCGTGCTCGGCCCGGACGACATGGCGGGTGGCTTCGCGGGGTACCCGGACACCGAGCCCGCCCGGGCGGGCTCCGGACTCGGGGACGCCGCGTACGTCATCTACACGTCCGGTTCGACCGGCAGGCCGAAGGGCGTCGTCGTTCCGCACAGTGCGCTCGTCAACCTCCTGGCCTCGTTGCAAGACAGGCTTGCGCTGGGAGCCGGTGACCGGGTACTCGCGGTGGCGTCGATCGCGTTCGACCCCGCGACCGTGGAGATCCTCCTGCCGCTGCTCTCGGGCGCCGGCCTGGTCCTGGCCGACAAGGCGACCCTGACCCGGCCCGAGGCGCTGCGGGACCTCATCCGCGACGCCGGGGTCACTTACATGCAGGCGACGCCGTCGCTGTGGCAGACACTCGTCACCCACGACGCCGGACTGGTGCGGGGGCTGCGGGTCGGCACGGGCGGTGAAGCGCTGCCGGCGCCGCTCGCCGCCACCCTGTGCGCCCACGCCGACGAGGTCCTCAACCAGTACGGGCCGACCGAGGCGACCGTCACGGCCACGCTCGCCGAGATCACCCCCGGCATGGACGTCCCGCCCATCGGCCGCCCGATCGCCAACACCCGGGTGTACGTCCTGGACGAGTGGCTGTGCCCGGTGCCGCCGGGCGTCATCGGCGAGCTGTACATCGCCGGGCACGGCCTGGCCCGCGGCTACCTCGCCCGTCCCGCCCTCACCGCCGAGCGGTTCGTCGCCAACCTCTACGGACCCGCCGGGGCACGCATGTACCGCACTGGTGACCTCGCACGCTGGAACGGCGCCGGCCGGCTGGAGTACGCGGGCCGCGCCGACAGCCAGGTCAAGCTCCGCGGTTTCCGTATCGAACCGGGGGAGATCGAGGCGGCCCTCGTCCGTCACCCGCGGGCCGCCCGGGCGGCCGTCATGGTCCGTGAGGACCGGCCCGGCGACCGGCGCCTCGTCGGATACGTCGTGCCCACCGACGACGGCGACCCCGTGGACCCGGGCGAGCTGCGGACGTTCGTCTCCGGCCTCCTGCCCGATTACATGGTCCCCAGCGTGGTGCTGCTGCTCGACGCCCTCCCGCTCACCCCCAACGGCAAGCTGGACCGGCGCGCGCTGCCCGCACCGGCGTACACGGCCTCCGGGCGGGGTCCACGCGACGCCCGCGAGGAAGCCCTCTGCGCCGTCTTCGCCGAGGTGCTCGGGCTGGAGCGGGTCGGCATCGACGACAGCTTCTTCGACCTGGGCGGCCACTCCCTGCTCGCCACTCGGGTGACCAGCAGGATCCGCACCGTGCTCGGTGTGGAGGTGCCGCTGCGGGACCTGTTCGAGGCACCGTCGGTGGCACGGCTGGCGGAGCATGTGGTGGGTGCCGGCGCCGCGCGCCGGGCGCTGCTGCCGATGGCTCGCCCGGAGACGGTTCCGCTGTCGTTCGCCCAGCGCCGACTGTGGTTCCTCAACCGGTTCGAGGGTCCGGAGTCCGCGACGTACAACGTGCCTCTCGTCTTCCGTCTGACGGGCCTGCTCGACCGTGAGGCCCTGGCCGCTGCCCTGCGGGACGTGGTCGAGCGGCACGAGTCGCTGCGGACCGTCTTCCCCGAAGGGGACGACGGCACCCCCTGTCAGCGGGTCCTCCCGACCACCGAAGTCGACCTCCCGGTGTGCGAGCTGCGGCAGGACGAACTGCCGGACGCGGTGGCCGAGGTGACCGGCCGCGGCTTCGACCTGCGGACCGAGGCGCCCCTGCGTGCCGCCCTGTTCGCCTTGCCGGACGAGACCCACGTGCTGGTCGTGGTCGTGCACCACATCGCGGGCGACGGCTGGTCGATGGCGCCGCTGGCCCGGGACTCGGCCACGGCGTACGCGGCCCGCATCGAGGGTCGCGCCCCCGCGTGGGAGCCGCTGCCGGTGCAGTACGCGGACTACGCGCTGTGGCAGCGCGAACTGCTCGGCGAAGACTCCGACCCGGACAGCGTCATCACCCGGCAGGTCGCCTACTGGGCGGCCCACCTCGCCGGCCTGCCGCAGCAGTTGGAGCTGCCCGTGGACCGGCCGCGTCCTGCGGTGGCCTCCTTCCGGGGCGACCGGGTGGCGTTCGAGGTGGAATCGGAGGTACACGCGGGCCTCACGGCACTGGCCCGCGAGTCCGGTGCCAGCCTCTTCATGGTGGTGCAGGCGGCGTTCGCGGCGTTGCTGTCGCGGATGGGTGCGGGGACGGACATCCCGATCGGTTCGCCGGTGGCCGGGCGCACGGACGAGGCGCTGGACGATCTGGTCGGGTTCTTCGTGAACACGCTGGTGCTGCGGACGGATGTGTCGGGTGACCCGACGTTCCGCGAACTGGTGGAGCGGGTCCGGGAGACAGACCTGGCCGCGTACGAGCACCAGGACGTGCCGTTCGAGCACCTGGTGGAGGTCCTCAACCCGGCCCGCTCCATGGCCGCGCACCCCCTGTTCCAGGTGATGGTTGCCCTGCAGAACAACGCACAGGCCCGGCTTCACATGCCCGGACTGGACGCGTCGGCGATGGCCACCCCCGGTTCCGCCAAGTTCGACCTCTTCCTCAGCCTCGCCGAGCACGCGTCCGGCGGCGGGGAACCGGCCCACGGACTGACCGGCGTCCTGGAGTACGCCGTCGACCTTTTCGACCGAGCGACGGTCGAAAGTCTGATGGAGCGGTTCGCCCGGGTGCTCGCGGCCGTCGTGACCGACCCGGATGTGCGGGTGGGCGCCCTGGCGGTGCTGTCCGAGGACGAACGTCATGAGCTGGTGGCGCGCCGCAATGCCACGGGTGTTGAGGTTCCGTGGGTGTCGCTGGCGGAGTCTTTTGCGGCGCGGGTGGCGGTTGATCCGTGTGCGGTTGCTGTGGTGTTCGATGGTGTGGAGCTGTCGTACGGGGAGTTGAACGTTCGGGCGAACCGGTTGGCGCGGTTGTTGGTGGAGTGTGGGGCGGGGCCTGAGCGGGTGGTGGCGTTGATGCTGCCGCGTTCGGAGTGGTTGCCGGTGGCGTTGCTGGCGGTGGTGAAGTCGGGGGCGGCGTATCTGCCGGTGGATCCGGAGTATCCGGCGGACCGGATCGCCTACATGCTCGGCGACGCCGACCCGGTGTGCGTGCTGGGTTCGGCGGAGACGCTTCAGCAGGTCCCCGAGGAGTGGACGGACCGTGCTGTCGACGTTCCCGCACAGGCCCTCGACGGCTACCCGGACGGCGAGTTGACGGCCGACGAGCGCGGTGGGGAGCTGCTGCCCGAGCATCCGGTGTACGTGATCTACACGTCGGGATCGACGGGCCGCCCGAAGGCGGTGGTGTTCCGGGCCGGGGCGCTGGCCAACCTCCTGGCCTGGCACGCAGGTGACCGGATGAGCGGTGGGACCACCGCCCACTTCACGTCCATCAGCTTCGACGTCGCCGCACAGGAGATCTTCTCCACCCTGTGGTCCGGCGGAACCCTCGCGGTGCCCCATGACGACGTCCGCAGGAACCCCGCGGAACTGGTGCGCTGGCTCGACCGGCACGGAGTGAACCAGCTGTACGCACCCAACCTCGTCATCGAGGCGGTCGCCGAAGCGGCCACCGAACTCGGCCTGCCGCTGCCGAGGTTGCGGGAGGTCGCACAGGGCGGTGAGACGCTGACCGTACGCGACTCGGTGCGCGACTTCTTCGCCCGGGTGCCGGGGCGCCGACTCCACAACCACTACGGGCCGACGGAGACCCACGGGGTCACGGCGTTGTCGTTGGAGGGTGACGTTGGCGGGTGGCCGGTGTTGCCGTCGATCGGTCGGCCTGTGGCCAACTGTCGGGTGTATGTGCTGGACGATCGGTTGTGTCCGGTGCCGGTGGG
>NZ_JBSFVT010000058.1:0-5724 GCF_053592455.1 Streptomyces sp. NPDC002676
GCTGCTCCAGCAGCCCCACGACCGACGGCATCCCCGACCTCCACCCCAGCGACGACACGACACATCACCACTGCCACGAGGCCGCCGACCCTATACCTGACCAGCGGAAACACAGCCATCAAGACCGGAAAGACAACAACCACTAAGGCGTGGGACGTCGTACGCCTGCCGCGCGCCCTCGGCTGGAAGACCGTCGCGCAGATGCAGCAGCACAGCACGCCCGTCGGCCCGGTACAGCACACTCCCGACGGCGTCGAGGTGCTCGTCGAGATCGGCTCGGCCGCCCGATGGGAACTGCCCGACGCCGAGGTGCTCACCGAGGGGTACGTCGCCGTGCCGCACCCCGCGTCGACTGCCCCGCGCACACAGCAAGGGCGCTCGTGGATCGTCTCGCCGCAAGAGCGCGGGCCGCTCACCGACGCCGATCTGCTGCCCAAGGCCTACGCCGCGGTGCTCGCCGCCACGGGCATGGACACTGCTCGATGACGGCCGCCCCGTCTGCCGAGGCGCAGACCGACGAGCCGATCCTGTTCCTGATCGAGGCTGCGTTCGATACGTCGCGCAAGCAGCCGACGCCCGAGCGTCTCGCCGAGATCGACAGACTGCTGCGCGAAGAGGTTGCCCGGCTGTTGACGACCGCGCGCGCCGTGGCCGAGCATCGGCCGCACCGCTCGCGAGACTGGTACGCCCTCGTGAACGCCGTCGATGCGGCCGACGACGCACTGCGGTTCCAACTCGGCACGATGATGCAAGCGGCGCTGCAAGTGTCCAAACTCGCGCGGCGCCTGATCGAGCTGCGGCAGGTGACCGCCTCGTGATCTGCGCCATCTGCGAGCAGCCCATCGAGCCCGGCGAGCAGAAGAAGCAAGTCGGCCGCCGCGATCGGACAGGCGGCAAGCTACCGCCGGCGTACACGCACAAGACGTGCCGCAAGCCCCCGTCGACCGTCCCGTACATCACGGCCTGGTCGAGTGAGGTCGTCGACGACCCGCCCGTCGTATACCGGCTGCTCGGGGGGATCGGCTACGCGGGCGAGGTCGCCTCGGACCGGACCGCCGAGGGGGTGCTGATGCTGCGGCGCCCCGACCGCCGAGGCGTCGGCGAACCCCGGTACGGCAAGGTGCATCCCGGTCGGCAGTTCCAAGCCATGACCGATCTGCTGTGTCAGGTGTGCAGTGAGCCGGCCGACCAGAACGACCGCGGGACGCTGTGGCTGCTCGAAGACTCACACGAGGACTGGCAGGGGTGGCCGAACGGCCTCGTCACTACTCACCCGCCGACCTGCCTGCAGTGCGTGCGTAGGGCGCGCGAGGAGTGTCGGCAGATGTGGGCCGGCAGTGTTCTCGTGCGCGTCGGCGAGTCCGAGGTGTGCGGCGTGCTGGGCCGGCGGTACACCGCGAGCGGAATCGGGCCCCTGCCGGTCGAAATGGACGTCGTTCCGTTCGGGTCGCCGCTGCTCGGCTGGACGGTCGCGGCGCAGCTCGTGTGCGCCTTGAGAGAGTGCACGATCGTGAGCCTTGACGAGGAATTTGCGGCGCTCGTATAGGCCGGGACACCGAGTCTCCGCACGCTGCCCGCCGCTTGATCGTCGCTCTTCGGCAGCACCCCGGCCGCCGCCCGGCGACGCAATCCCGTTCACGAACCGAGGGATGAACCATGACTGATCACCCTGTTTCACCGAACACTGTGCTCGCGAACGCGCTCAGCTCGGCCGAGGACATCCTCGTGCCCCGCATACGAACCATGTCCCCGTCACGAGTGACGTTCGTGGTCGGAACACAGATGAACGGCGTCCCCCACCTCGGCACGTCCCTCATACAGTCCCTCTCATTCGCCGCCGCTGCGCGGGTCCGACGGCGCTTCGGCATCCCCGTCGAGGTGCTGTTCGGCGCCCTCGACAACGCGCCGCACGAGGTCGTCGTCGATCCCGCAACGGGGCACCGCCACCAGCGCGCCTACGCACACGCGCTCGGCAGGGCCGCCCTCGTCGACCAGGTCGACGAGCTGTACCGGCCGCTCTTTGATGCCCTGTCCGAGCGGCTGTCGATCCCGTACTCGATCGAGATACACCGTCGCATCGACGCCGCGCGGACCGGGGCTTCGCCCGGTTCCTCGACCAGCACGGCGAGGACCAGGACGACAGGGCCGACGGCGAGGACACCCACGCGAAGACGCCCCAATAGCGAGGCCGCCATGCACACCAGCAGCCACACGGTCCTGTACGACCCCACCGGCCTGATCGAGGCGGAGCTTCCGCTCGACCGCGAACCGTACGAGTGCCTCGTCAAGGCCGTTCTTGCATGGACCGGCAAGGACACGCTCGCCACACGCGACTACGGGCAGGTCGGCCTCCAGCTGACCGGCCACGCCTGCGCGGTCGCCGCCGACGTCCGGCGTCGCGCGAGCCAGCTACCCAAGGACAGCGGGCCCCGGGCGCTCGCCGACGTCGTCCTGCGCGAGGCCGAAGGCCGGCTGTCCGTACCACTGGAGGGCACCGTGAGCTGCGTCCAGAGCCGCGCCCGCCTCGTCCGCGCCCTCTACGAACGCCTGGACCGGCTGGAGGCCCCGGAGAGGGTTGCACCGAGCGGCGACTGAACCGTTGGCCGGACGGTTGCTTTCAACGGGGGACCGAAGGTGGGCGCCCCCAAACCGGACACCACCCGTTCTCGCAGGCCAGCCCCGGTGGGCAAGCCCATCCCGGACGACGACACCTCTTCCCACGCGACAGCCGAGGGGGGAGGTCTCTCCCCGGGCCCGAGGCCGCCGGGAGATTGCCCGCGAGAAAGAGCAGCGCCGCGCCCTTGCCGCCCTTCTGGACGGCTGGGACGCGGCGGGGGTACGGGCGCGCGGGGGGTGCTCAGGCGAGTGCCGGTGCTGGGCTCAGCGATGCCAGCGGAGAGCGCCGGCCTTTCTCCACCGCGCCGGCGTTAGGAACAGTTCAGCTGTCTCAGCATCTGCCAGACCACCTATGCCCGCGGCGCTCTGGGCGAGGCCATCAAGGGAGCTGTGCCGCCAGGTGTCTCAGTTCGGACCACCCGATCGAAGGCATGACTACGACGAGTTGACGGATGCAGGGGCGATTCGGATGCTCTCATTCCGGTTGAACTGACACCCTCTCGGGCACCCCCAACTGACCTGCATTTCTTGACCTTTGGTGAATCATGCGCTTTTATTTTCGCCCTGCGGTCCCACCGCACCCATCCTCAGGACCGATCGAGGCAGCATGGCGCGAATCAGCTCAGAAGAGGCCAAGGAAAACATGATCTCCTGCGGCTTATGGCCCATATCGGAGTTCAAGAACACTCAAGTCAAGTGGCTGTGCGTCTGCATGGCATGCGGAGATTACGTCACCCCTAGATACAACAACGTCGTCAACAAAGGGGCGGGAGGCTGTAAGAGTTGCGGCACCAAGAAGAGAGCGAACAGTCAGCGACTTGACCCAGTCGCAGCGAAAGAGCGAATTATCAAGAAAGGGCTATGGCCGGTCTCGGAGTTCCCGAGCACCTTGACTCCGTGGCTATGCGTCTGCATGACATGCGGGGAGTTCGTCACCCCGACATATGCAAGCGTAGTCACTAATGGGCAAGGAGGGTGCAAGTACTGTGCCATCGCAGCGAAGACGACCGACGTAGGCGAAGCGAAGGATCGAATGATCGAACGTGGAGTCTGGCCTGTCGAGGGCTTCAAGAACACCAGCACTCCGTGGCTTAGCATCTGCATGGCTTGTGGTCGCTTCGTGAAGCCGACCTATAACTCCGTGGTGCATCGAGGGAACGGCGGGTGCTGGTCCTGCGGGCGCAAGGACGTGGACCCTGTCAAGGCAAAGACGGTAATGATCGCTCACGATCTGTGGCCTATCGCCGACTTTCCCGGGACCAGCGCGCCTTGGCCGTGCGTGTGCATGAAGTGCGGCGAGTTCGTCAAGCCCCGCTATGCCGGCACCGCTTATCGCGGTTCCCGGTGCAAGTTCTGCTCCATGAAGGCGGTCAACCCCGAGACGGCGAAGGCCAACATGATAAAGCGAGGTTATTGGCCTCTCGCCGATTTCCCCGGAACGAGGGCACCTTGGCTCTGCGCATGTATGGAGTGCGGCGAGTTCGTCAGCCCCCGCTATTCCAGCATCGTGAGCTCCGGCCAGGGCGGCTGCTCAAATTGTGCGACGAGTGGTTTCCGCGAAGACGAACCCGCGTTGATCTATCTCATGGTTCACTATGCCATGCAAGCGTCGAAAGTCGGGATCTGTAACCTTGACACCGGGCGCATAGACAAGCACAGACGAAACGGGTGGGTGCTTCACGAGACTTACCAGTTCGACCTGGGCGTGTATGCGCGTGCGGCAGAGAAAGCGACTGTTGCTCTTTGGCGAGCTCGCGGAGACGGCTGGCAACAAGCCCTCTTCTCGGAAGAGGAGAAGTACGACGGCTTCACGGAGACGGTCTCGCTGATTCGCGCGGACGGCAGCTTGACGTCGCCGGACGCACTCTGGACCGACGTGCTGACCTCAATTAAGGACCTCGGGCTTTAAGGTCAGTCTGTAAGCACAACCACGCTGCGACGGTTGCTCAGCTGCCGTCGCAGTTGCTGTTTTCAGAAGCCGTTGTCGTACCGTACTTGACGGGTGTGCTTCCGCAGGTCAGGCATGATGTCGGCCTCATCGTGGCAGGCTCGGGGCGTCGGGTTGTCTCGTTGGTGGAGGGGCCGGGTGCCGTCGGTTGCGGGTCTGCTGGAGGAGCGGGAGTTGGCCGCGCGTGAGCGCGTGGAGGGGCTGCGGGAGAAGGCGGACCGGGTGCTGTCCGAGCTCGCCGAGGCGGAGACGGCCTGGCAGGAGTGGCTGATCGCCCGCCAGCGTGTGGGCGAGGTCCTGGCCGCGCCCCGATCCCTGGAGGCTGGCGGGGGTGATCCGGTCACGATCGAGCAGCCCTCCAGGCCGGAGCCGGAGCCAGGCCCCGAGGCGCCTGCCCGGGTGGCCGCGCCGCGTGCCGCGCGTGCGGGTTCGATCGTGCCGGTGTGGCGGCCCGGGCTGTCGGCGGCCGTGCTCGCGGTGGACTACCAGCGGATCTTGGCCGTACTGGCGGAACGCCGGTCGGGTGGAGACGGGGCGATGCCGTGCCAGGAGATCGCCGCCGTGCTCGGCTTGGAGCTGTGCCCGGCCAGCGTCGAGGGTGTGCGGTCGAAGATGAAGCGATTGACCGGCCGGGGCTGGGCGGTTGAGCCGGCCCCGGGCCGGTTCACGCTCGCCGACGCGCCAGCCTGCGGGTCATGAGTCGAGTCATGGACCACAGCACCATCTGCTCGTGGACGGCGGGCAGGGTCTCGTAGTCACGCACGAGGCGGCGCGAACGCCGCAGCCAGCCAAGCGTGCGCTCCACCATCCAGTGCCTCGGCAGCACCACGAACCCCGTGACGTCGTCCGAGCGTTTGACGAATGGTGAGGTGCAGCTTCTCGGCCGCCCATGCGACCAGGCGGCCCGCGTAGCCGCCGTCCGCCCACACCAGGGCGATGCGATGGAAGCGGGCCCGCAGCTGTTCCAGCAGCGGCATGGCCGCTTCCCGGTCCGTCGTGTTGGCGGCGGTGACCATCACGGCCAGCAGCAGGCCGAGGCAGTCGACCACGACGTGCCGCTTGCGCGTGTGTCCTGAACGCGAAAGGGAGTTGATGGTAGCGAACTTCAAATAGCGGTGCTGTGCGGGAGATGAAGGTTTGGCCCTTCGAAGCCGCCCTGC
>NZ_JBSFVT010000059.1:0-5696 GCF_053592455.1 Streptomyces sp. NPDC002676
AAGGACCTAGACAATCCTCATTCTTGCTGGCCAGAGGCCCTTTCTATTTGCGTGACCGCCTGCCGGACAGCTCGCCTCATGAAAGCGCGAGGCTAGAGATCCTTAACGGTGAGGGTTACGCGGGGTCGTGACGGCTGTCGTGGGCCGCGCTATGCCGGGAGGATGAGGTTGTCCTTGCCGAAAACGTGATCCGCCCTGCTCAGGCCGCATGTGGGTACTTGTGGAGGAGGCCGCCAAGGCGGTCGGTTCGGCGTATGTCGAGTCGTGCGATTTGCTCCGGGTTGTCGATCGGCTCGGGAAGGGATCGGAGGGGGCGGGCGTTCGCGATGCCTGGTGTGGCCTGTGCTCGTTGTAGAACTTCTCGAACTCACGTAGCGCGTGCAGGAGGTGGCGCTGGCCCCAGATGAGGGTTCGGTCCAGCAGCTCGCGTCGGCAGGTCTGTGCCCATCTCTCGATGAGGGAGTTCATGCGTGGCATGCGGACCCCGCTGAGCACGACCTGGATCCCCGCGTCAGCGAGGACGGCGTCGACCAGTTCGGGGAACTTCCCGTCCCGGTCCCGGATCAGGAACCTGGCCCGGGTGCCGGCGTCTTCGAGGTCCATGATGAGGTTCTTCGCAGCCTGTGCCACCCAGGACGCGGTCGGATGAGCGGTCGCACCCAGGATCCGAATACGGCGGTTGGCGTACTCAATGACCGTGAGCACATGTAACCGGGCACCAGACAGGGTGACCGTTTCGAAGAAGTCGCAGGCGAGGAGCGCGTCCGTCTGGGAGCGCGGAAGGACGCCCAGGTGCTGGAGGTGCGCTCGGGTGCCGGTGGGATCCCGGCCTCCTTCAGGATCTCTCAGACGGTGGACGCGGCGACCTTGATGCCGAGAACGAGCAGCTCGCCGTGCACGCGGGGGTAGCCCCCACCCCGGATTCTCTGCGGCCAGGCGCAGTACCACGCCGCGGACGGAAAGTATGGTGCGCGGTCGGCCTGGGCGCTTTGGACGGGAGTGGGCGGCGTGGCGGCGGGCGACGAGGTCGCGGTGCCAGCGCAGCACGGTGTCCGGCCGCACCAACAACCGCATCCGGCGGAGCACCTGCGCTGGCAGACCCTAGAGCAGTGCGGCCAGGAATGCCCGATCCCCTGGTTCGAACCGGACCCGCTGGCCGCTCAGCTGCCGCTCCAGCACAGTGACCTGATGGCGCAGGGCGAGGATCTCCGTGTCCTTGTCCTGGTCGCTCATGGGTAGCAGGCGCAGCACGGCGAATGCGTTCGTCACGGTCAGTAAACCAGTCGCAGCAGCACGAGGGGCCATCATGTCGGGTGATCGCCAGCAGGGCCGTCGAGCATCCGATCAAAGCCGTTGCTTCGGCCGACAGGGTTGGTGGGACGGGGTTCTGCCGGACTGCTGGCTGCTGGTCGAATGGCCCTCAGACGCCGAGGCTCCCACCGATTACTGACTGTCCAACTTGCTGGCTGACATGTCGATCGTCGACCTGGTGCGTCTGGGCAAGGTCCGCTGGCGCATCGAGCACGATTACCGGAAGAGGCAGGCCGGTGGGGTGTTCCCGGGCCGCGGCGGCCTCCCCGTCCGGTCACACCGGGCCCGCGCCAGCCGCCGACAACGACGAAGCCCTGCCCCTCGCCAGGCTGCTGCCCTTCGGCGGATCACATGTCGGCCGAGGACCGTGCCGACCTCGCCTGGGCCGCAGCCGAGGCCGCCGTACAGGTGCTGGCTTGCACTCGCACCCCTGTCCGACCTCAGGAGCCGAGCTTGGGGCGGTGCGGCGTGTCGCACTTCTGGAGGTCTTTGTCGGCAACTGTCGGACGCGCCGTAGAAGGGCCCGGCATACTGCGAGAACGCCATCAGAGACGAGAGGACTCAAATGACGGACACGATGGGCGACCAGAGCATCATCACACCGGTCGCCGTTGACGGTGGCGTGCTGTACATCGAGGCGACGAGCCTTCCCGGTGTCCCGGAGGCGCAGGACAGCGCATGGTCCGAAGACGAGGAAGTTGCTGATGTCGTACCTGATCTCAGCTCCGTCACCGCTGCGTTGTCCGGATTCGCGAGCCAGGTCACCCAGGCGCTGCGCCAAGCCAGACCGGACAAGGTAACCCTGGAGTTCGGGTGTGAGCTGGCACTTGAATCAAGCGGACTGAGCGTTCTGATCGCGAAGGGCAGCGCCAAGTCGAATTTGAAGGTCACGATGGAGTGGCAGGCATAGGGTTCACCGTGGGCATGTCGGGCTTTGCCGGTGGTGGCACGTTGGAGATGGCACTCCAGCAAGCGACCGTTGCCTTGACCGTCCGGACGGCGGGGGCCACGAAGTACGGCACCGGATTCTTCGTTGCGCCTAGTGCGGTGCTCACCTGTGCCCACGTTGTTCTCGCTCCGGACAACGAGCCGGTACGGGTTGTGGAGGGGCTGTGGAACGGTGAGCAGCTGCAGCTTTCGACCGCCTCAGAGGATGTACGACCATTCGCGGGAGGACAGGGCCCTGATCTTGCCCTGCTCCGGGTCGCTCCTCCTGGACCTTCGTATCCCGCGGTGTGCTTGGCGGCGCCCTGTGATCCCGGAGACGAACTGTGGGCCTTCGGGTATCCGAAGACAGACTATCGGGGCGGAGATCCGCTGGCGTTTCGTTACGTGGGCGGCGGCCGGCATCTCGGTGGCGCGGTTCTTGACAAGGTTGCCGGTGGCCAGGTATTCCCGGGCCACAGTGGTGCACCCGTGCTTAACAGGAGGACAGGGTGCGTGGCCGGGGTGATCCGAGCCCGTCAGCGTCCTCAGGCTGGGGCCGGTGAGGAGTACGGGGCCCGGCTCATCCCGACGTCAGTGGTTTTGGGGGCGTTTCCCGAGCTGGCAGAGGCCCGTGATCGAGCGGTGTCCGAGAACTGGGGGTGGCTCAGTCTCCTTGACGACAAACAGATCCGGGCAGGGGGTTGGTGCGCTCCCGGTCCCTGTTTGCGCGCCTATCTCCGTGCCGCGCGGGAATCCGCGGATGAACATCCCTATGCTGCGGCGCTTCCTGCTGTGGGGGAGTTGTCGGCGGTGTATCTCCAACAGAGGATCGCCCACGGCCCAGAGGCAAGCAGTCCACCCTCGTCGGTGTCCTGGTCCTCCGAGGATGACGCCTCACGGCGGTCCATGATGATGATGCGCAAACACGTACGACTCCTGTTTGCCGGCTACAAAACCGACCGCCAGCGGCAAAGCACTGAACCGGCAGACTCCATAGACGAACCAGAGATGTTGGAGACGGAGGGTGGCCGACACGGCGTAGAAGGCGGCACGACGGAATCGGTCTGGACTCCTGTGACTGTGGATGGGCTCCCGGAGTTGGCACCCCATGCACTGGTCCTCGGCGGTCCTGGAGCTGGCAAGTCGAGCCTGTTACGCCATATGACGACACGGCTCGCGGCCTCCTGGCTTGATCACCGTACGGGCGCCGCGGTGCCCGTACGGGTTCCGGCCGAGGCACTGTCCAAGTCCACGAGCCTGTCGGAGGCGCTTCGGGCCGCGGCCAGCGCGGATTTGGGGACCCGCCTGCGCGCTCCGCTACCGACGGATCTGTTCCAGTTACCTCCGGTGCCTGGCGTGCCGTGGCTGGTGCTCGTCGATGGCCTGGATGAGGTTCTGAACCGTGGTGACCGCCGACGGGTCGTCCAAGCGGTGATGGCGGCGGACCCGCAGCGTTACCGCTTTGTCCTGACGAGCCGGCCATTGGACGAGGTCGAAACGCTGCCGCTGCGCCGCAAGGCACCAACGTACTGGCTTCAGACTTTCGATCCCTCCGAGCTTCGGGTGCTCGCCACCCGGTGGTTCGAGGCGATGAACCTTTCCGACGCCGAGAGCCTTGCTGAGCGTTTTCTCGTCGAGCTGGACCGTGGCAGGCTTCGGGATGCGGCCCGGGTTCCGCTACTAGCGACAATGGCCTGTCTGTTGTTCGGCCAGAGCGGCGATTGCCGCCTGCCGAGGAGCCGGGCGGACCTTTATGAGCAGTTCACCGAGCTGCTCCTAGACGTCCAGCGGGAGCGCGTTGACCTATATCGCCACCTGCCCGCCTACGTGCGCCGCCAAGCGGGGACACGAGGGCAGGAGGCCGCCGAGCAACTCATCTCTGGCCTCCGTGGGTTGGTGGAGGAGATCGCCCACAGGCGCATCGAGGATGACGACCGACCGTTGTTGGACGTCGCCGTCGCAGCGACAGAGGCGCTGCGGCCCCCCGGAGTTCCTGTGGGCCAATGGCGCGAAGTGCTGAGGGAACTACTGCGTCAGAGTGGCGTACTGGTTGAGCGGTTCGGAGTGTTCTCCTTCGTCCACGAGACCTTCGCTGAGTACCTGGCCGCCTGTCGGTACTGCCGCGAGATTCCTCCGGATAAGGAGACGCTGTCTCTTGCGGCTCTCCCCGACATGGAGTCCTTCGCCTTGTTCACAGCTGGAGTGTGGGCGCGCGAAGGCCACAATCTTGAGAGCCTCGTGCTCGCTCTGCTAGCGCACGACACCCCAATGGCTCGGGAGGTGGCCGCGGCTCTAGTCATCGACGGGGTTCCACTGTCCACTGGTGTGATCAACAGCGTGACTGAAGCGCTGGTTCACTCCGCGACAGACCCGGACGTGCATCATGCGGACCAACGACTGGCCATTCTGTACCTAACCGAGCTGGACCGCCGCCGGGGAGCTGCCCTGATCGTTGGTCTCGCCGAGGACGAGCGCTTTGGCTCGTGGGCTGCGCGATGGCTGGTCGACGTGGACCGGGAGCAGGGCATCGAGCTCCTGCGCCGCATGGCGGGCCCCGACACTCCTCACGACGATAGGATTCATGCTGCGCGACGACTTCAGGACGTCGACGCGCACCTGGGCGAAGAAGCGCTCACAGCACTGGCAAGTGATGACTCGGCGTCCCCGCGCACGAGAAGCCTGGCGGCAGCCGCGCTGGCTAGGACAGCCCCCGAACAGTCGACGGCGTTCTTGCTCAGCCTCGCGGGTGATCGCACGGTGGAACCTGGCGAGCGCATCACCGCGGCCATGGAGCTGGCAGAAGTCGCTCCTGAGGAGGCAAAGGACGCGCTCCTGACTCTGACCAACGACGAGGATTTTTCCACGTCGGACCGGATCCGAGCTGCGGAGGAGCTTCACTCCGTCGATCCGGAACGATCCGCTACTCTGCTGCGAGCGTTCGCCACGGATCCGTCCGCTCTCCCGACCGACCGCGCGGACGCGGCTGGCTCCCTTCTCATGCGTGGCCATGAAGAACAGGGCGTCGCCCTGTTGGCAGAGCTGGCCAGTAACCCGGCCATCGAGCCGGAAGGCCGCGAACGTGGCTTGATGTGGCTGATGGAGCTGACCAGGGGAAAAGCTGCGGAACTCCTCGCTGCCTGGTCGTCGGACCCCTCCCGGCCCGTAGAAGCACGTATCGAAGCCGCCGAGCGGCTGATGGATCTCGGGTCTCCACTCGGAACAACTCACCTGCAGGCCATGGCGTCGGACCCCAGGCTAACCAGCCGCGAGCGCAGACGCGTGAGACGAGCCTTGAGCAGGCTAAGGCATTAACGAGTTGGTGCATGATAGCGGGTGAGGCGTGTTCGCCCTACTCGCGGTCGATTTCAGGTCATGACGGTGCGGTCGGAGACGAGGCTGGCGATGGCTCGGTAGGTCTCGGGCAGGCGATCACGTCGGTGGGTCCAGCGCATCAGTTG
>NZ_JBSFVT010000060.1:0-5497 GCF_053592455.1 Streptomyces sp. NPDC002676
GACGCCCGTGAACAACGGATGCGCCAACACCGCCCGATCGACCATGCCCCTCACCACACGAGCATGCCCACCCGCTATCACGCACCAACTCGTAACGAGTTGGTGCGTGATAGCGGGTGAGGCGTCGTTGCTGGCAAGTGGCATGATCCGGCTGTGGCGTTCATGGTCAATCGGGCGGTTCTCGCGCATCGGCTGTTCACGGGGATCTCTCGGCGTCATCTCGCCTGTCTGGTTCAGGAGTTGGCCATGCCGTGGCAGGCCGGAGTCGAGGGGCGTCGCTATGCTGCGCGAGGCGGGGTCAGGGAGCGGGCCGCAGGGGCCGGAGCCCGTCACCAACTGGTCTTCGTCGACCGGCTGACGGCCACGCTCATTCATCTGCGGCACGACCTTCCGCACGCTGTCCTGGGGCTGCTGTTCGGGGTCGACCGGTCCACCATCACCCTTGCAATCGGAGAAGTACGCACCCTGCTGGCCGAGCGGGGGTGCGCGGTCCCCGACAGTCCTGGCCTGCGTCTTCGGACCCTGGCGGATGTGTTCGCCTACGCCCAGACCGAGGGCATCGAGCTCCGCCTGGACGCCACCGAGATCCAGGTCCGCAGGCCACCGGCCAGCCGCGGCGGACGGCGCGCGTTCGTCTCGGGCAAGAAGAAGCAGAACACCATGAAGGCCACCGTCATAGCTGACTGGCGCGGCCGTACGTTATGGACCGATGCCCTGCGACCTGGCCGCATGCATGACGCGACCGCTGCCCGCAACGAAGGCGTCGCCGTGTGCTTCCAGCACTTCCCCGACGTCGAGGTTCTCTTGGACGATGGCTACCTGGGTTTGAGTCGTGACCATCCCGGCCAGGCGATCACCCCGCCCAGAAAGCCCCGGCCCGGAGCACTGCCCGGAAGAGTCGAACAGTGGGAACGTGACCGTCACGGGCACTCGTCCGACCGCATCACGGTCGAACACGCCCTCGCCGACCACAAACGCTGGAACCAACTGACCCGCTGGACACACCGACGAGACCGCCTGCCCGACACCTACCGAGCCATCGCCGGCCTCGTCTCCGACCGCACCGCCAACATCTGAAAAAAGCCCCCGAGCAGACCAAACACGCCTCAACCGCTATCACGCACCAACTCGTAAAAGGGGGAGCCAGACGGGCCCGTCGCCGGTCGACCGCGGCCGGGCAGGCTCAAAACACCACTTGATCACCGACGGGCACGGCACCCCGCTCGCTGTCCTGCTGACCGGCGGCAACCGCAACGACGTCACTCAGCTTTTGCCGCTGCTCGATGCGATCCCGCCAGTCCGTAGCCGGGTCGGCCGTCCTCGCCGCAAGCCCGACTCGCTATTCGCCGACCGCGGCTACGACCACGACATCTACCGCGACCAGGTCCGCGCTCGCGGCATTGTGCCGGCCATCGCCAGACGCGGAACCCGGCATGGCACTGGGCTGGGTACTTACCGGTGGGTGGTCGAGCGGACCTTTGCCTGGCTGCACGGCTTCCGGCGTCTGCGGATCCGCTGGGAACGGCGGGCCGACATCCACGAGGCATTCCTGAAACTCGCCTGCTGCCTCATTACCCACCGGCAACTCGGCTCACTGCGTTAGCCGTTGTAAGCGCCGAGCGACTCGATCAGGTGATCATCGAGGTCGGCGAACCAGTCCTCGCGCCGCCACGGCCGCAGGTCGCTGCGGGCACGGCGCAGCCGGATCGAGGCGACCCTGCCGCCGGTCGCCGAGGCAGCGTCAATGCACCCGTGCAGCAGCTCGGCCGCCGACTCGGGCTCGTCGAGGCGGATCCGGGCGAGCGCCCGGTCGGTCGTCACGATCGCCCGCTGTACGCGTTCGCGTGGCGCCTGCAGTGCCTCGGGCGACCGGGTGAAGTAGTCGTGGGCTTCCGCGGGGTCACCGACGTACAGCGACGTGACCCCTTCGAACCCGCGCAGGTGTGCGGGCGAGAACGACGTCGACGCCGGGTCGCCGTCGCGGTCGCCGGCCATGTCGTACCACGCGAGGGCGAGCGCTGCCTGCGCGTGCCGTTCCTGGCCGGCTCGGGCCGCGATCTCCGCCTGCAGGGCGTGGGCCCGCGCCCGGACCGTCACGCTCTCGCCGGCCCGTGCGTCACGTACGGCGGCGTCGACGAGGCGTTGCGCTGCCTCGATGCCGGGCGTCGAGTACAGGGTGACCAGGGCGTGACTCATGTGGACGACGGCGCGGCGCCACGGCGAGCCGATACCGCCCGCGGCGGCGGTCGCCTCGGTGTACAGCGCCCGCGATGCCTCGTCGTCGCGTGTTTCGAAGGCCGCCCGGCCGGCGAGGGTGTACGCCTCCGCGGCGACCGTCTGCAAGCCGGGCAGCAGCGGCTCGGGGACGGGTGCGTCGAGCAGCCGGCGGCACGACTCGACGATCGGTGCGAGCAAGAGCTGCACCCGCACGAACGGCACACTGCCGACTTGCCCGTTCACGTCGCCGACGGCGAGATGCATCGCGGCGAGCAGACCCTCGTCGAGCCTCGACGGGTCGGCAAGCGCCGTCGACAGTGCGAGTTGCGTCGACGGGCCGAGCAGTGCGAGCAGCCCGCCGCCGCCGTCTGTCGCAGTCTTGACGAGCAGCGTGCGCAGCTCGTCGAGGCGGCGCTCGCTCTCGCCGAGATACGCGAGCGCGTCGAGCAGCTCGCCGAAGTCGCTGCCGGCACCGAGGGACATGTGCCCGTCGGCGCCGCGGGCGTACAGATGGGCGAGCAGCAGTTGATACCGCTCGCCGGGCAGGATCGGCGCCTTGCTGGACTCCCACCGTGCGACGGACCGCTGCACACTCGTGGCGCTGGAGTCGAGCGGCTGCCCGAGTTCGGCAGCCTTGCCGATGATGGCTCGCGCGGTGTCGGCGAGGGACCAACCACGCCCGAGCCGTAGCCGTTTGAGTGTGGCAGCGCGGACGAGTTTGCCGTGCGCGCTCATGCCCTCATGATGCACGCTCCGTAGGTCATACGGGCACGATCAGTCGTGGTTTCCCCTGTGAGTCTGCATAGTTGATCGTCTGCCAGGTGCCCGAGGCGCCCTCGGGCCCTTCGAGCGGGAACCCGATCACTATCTGCGCGCGGTCGACCATGTACCTGTTGCGGGCGTGGTACGCGGGCGTTCGCAGCTCGGCGGCGCCGAGTTCGACGATTTCGGCGATCCGGTCGCGGCAACGCTCGATCGCCTGCCGTGCCTCGGCCGGCTGCTGTGCCACGGTGCCCGGCGCGACGACAGTGATCCGTGCTTTCGAGTTACCGGCGAGCCACAGCAGAGTGAGGCTGTCGATACCGACCGCGCCGCCGATGTAGAACTCGGCGTCGCCGGCCGCCCACGGCGCAAGGTAGGTGCCGAACAAGTTGCTAAACCAGGTTAGTTCGCGGTGTCCGGTCTGCCGTGTACCGGTAATCGCTGCAGCTAGCGACATGATCAACTCCGTGTCATAGGTTGTCAGATCCCGCGGCTGCACGCCTCGCGGTGGGATCGAAGCATGGACGCGATGACCGCCTCGGCCGCCATTCTGGCCGAACAGCTCGCAGCGCGCGGGCTGTCTGTGACGAATCAGGATCCTCACGCGGTAAGCGTGACGAACCCCTTGCACCCCGGACTCGGTGAGACCGTCACCGCGCAGGGTGGCCGGTACCTCACCGACTACGGATACGAGATCGGCGAGCACGGCGACGAGCCCGCGACCGCCGACCGTGTTGCGTTCCTGCTCGGGCTGCCTCGCGTGTGCCTCCCCACGCAGGCGACGGCCCGCCCGGAGGGCGTCAGGTGATCGAGGAACCGCGCAAGAGTATCGACGGCGTTCGGCTCGTGGCCGGCGGATTCGACGGATTCACGCAACTCGACTGGATCAGAGAAGTCGGCGCGAGCGTCACAGGCGCACTCGCCGCATGGGATCAGGGCGAACTCGTCGAGGCGCCCGTCGGTAAGTGGCTGTTGTCGTTCCGATCTTGAGGGGTGTCGGTCGAACGGGCGTCTCGATCGGGTGAGCTACCCTGTCGGCCGTGGACACGCCTCCTGAGCAGCCAAGCTGCCCCGACTGCGGGCGGTCGCTGAAGAGCCTGGGTCTTGTCCTGTCTCTCCGCGACGAAGACCAGAAGCGCGTGTGCCGCCATGCGTGGAAGTGTTCGGCGGGTCACTTCTGGTGGCGCTGGGCGGATCGGCCTGCGGAGCCCCTGGAGGTCTGCCCCTACCCGCGGCTCTTTCGAAGTTAGTGACGGTCGTTGGCCCGCTCTCCGAGCGGTTTCGGTCGAGCGGAGATCTCGATCGGGTGGCCGCGGCGGCTACCACGCATGAAAGCAGGGCCTCTTGGTAGCTCGAAGGGTGTCTACGCCAACGACCATTCCAGGAGACCCTGTTGTCGCATTTCTACGGCATCGCGGATGCGGGGTCCACTTCGGCCACCCTCGCGTGTGACTGCCTGGCTCACAGGTTCGGGAACGCCGGCGACCACGGGGTGCGCGAACGCCGCTACCCGACCGACATGACCGACGCCGAGTGGGCGGCCGTCCGGCCGCTGCTGCCGGTTCCGGGATGGCTGCGCGGCCGGGGCGGCCAACCGGAGGCCTACTGCCACCGAGCGATACTGGACGCGATCCGCTACCTCGTCGACAACGCAACGAAGTGGCGAGCCATCCCAGTCGACTTCCCACCCTGGGACCGGGTCTATGCGTTCTTCCGACGCTGGCGCGACCACGGCCTAGTCCGCGAGTTCCACGACCGCCTCCGCCGAAAGGTCCGCGAGCAGGCCGGACGGGATCCGGAACCGAGCGCCGGGATGATCGACTCCCAGTCCGTCAAGGCGGACGCCGTCGTCGGATCCGACAGCCGCGGCTTCGACGGCGGAAAATTGATCAACGGCCGCAAGCGGCACGCCGTGGTCGACACGCTCGGCCTGCTGCTCGCGGTCATGGTCACCGCCGCGGACGTCGGCGACCGCGCCGCCGCCCAGGTGCTGCTCGCCCAGGTCGCCGCCGCGCACCACCGACTGGCTCTGGTGTGGGCCGACGGCGGCTACACCGGCAGCCTCGTCGAATACAGCCTCGCCGTCCTCGCCGTGGTCCTGGCCATCGTCAAGCGCAGCGACGACATGAGCGGCTTCGTGGTGCTACCGAAGAGGTGGATCGTGGAGAGGTTCTTCGCTCACCTGATGCAAAGCCGCCGCCTCGTGCGCGACTTCGAGCGCTCCACTAGCAGCGCGGAGGCGATGGTCTACTGGTCGATGACGATGCTCATGACGCGCCGCCTTGCCCGGCCACGTCCTTCGCGAGCGTGAACTTGCCCGGCGCCGACTCGACCAGCCAACCCCGGGCCACCAGCCGCTTCGCCTTCGACCGCAGCGCTTCCACCTTCGCCGGCACCGGGCCCAGGCCGAAGCAGGCCGCCACCTCCTGGCACGTCAAAGGTCCTTGACCGAGCCGGCTCCGGTCCGCGAGAGCCTGCAGGATGCGCTGATAGTCCACCGAGAGCGCCGAGCAGGCCA
>NZ_JBSFVT010000061.1:0-5277 GCF_053592455.1 Streptomyces sp. NPDC002676
CCAGATGTTCGGGCGGGCAGGCTTCCAACTTCTTCGCAAACGCGTCCTATTGGCGTAACGGAGAGTGGCCGCGTCACAGAAGTTGAGCCAGAGCCATTTCTCATGAACATCGAACACGCCGCCGTCCACACACTGCTCGGTGAGGTGCACATCTGCTGTCGCAACTCGTGAACAGAGCCACGAGCCGGAGTCGAAGGCCCTGCCGCACGCCTGACGGGCGGAAGCCCCAAGGACTTGACGGGATCAGCCCCATACGGGCTGACCCCGTCGGCATGATGATCGGCATGGATGGTGAAGTGCTTTCCGGCCCTCCCCCGGTCCGTCTACGCCTATGCGTGCCCGCTGCTCTCGCCTGCCGGATTCCGAAGGCTTCCCGTCCCGCGCCGAGTGCCGCAGCGGCGCGTAGCCCGGCGCATGCAGAGCGCGGCCTCATCGCATGATCGGCGTGGCGCCGGTCGCCGCGACGGACAGTTCCCACAGCCGTGCGGCTGCGTCGAGGTCGATGGCGTAGGCGCGGACGCCGCCGTCGTCCATGGGCGCGTCGGGGGCGGAGACGCGCGCGACGTCGCAGTCCTCGAGGTAGAGCCCGCCGCGGCCGTCGAGGAGCGGGGAGGTGGCGGCCCACAAGCCGGTGGAGGCGCCTTGGGAGGGCGTCTTGAAGTCGGCGCCGATCACGGTGCCGTGCTCGTCCACCCAGCCACGTTCGATCTGTTCCTGGAGAGTCATCTCTCGCTGGAGGCCGGTGATGATCTTGCCCGGGTGGAGAGCGAACGTCCGGACGCCGTCGTTGCGCCCGAGGGCGTCGAGCTGCACGGCGAAGAGGGCGTTGGCGGTCTTGGCCTGGCCGTAGGCCAGCCACTTGTCGTAGCCGGTGCGAAAGTGCGGGTCGTGCCAGCGGATGTCGGTCAAGCTGTGCCCGGCGGAGCTGTTGACGACGACGCGCGCACCGCTGGCGGCGGCCAGGAGCGGGTAGAGCTCGCAGGCGAGGGTGACGTGTCCGAAGTGGTTGACGGCGAGCTGGCCTTCCCAGCCGGGCCCGACGCGTCGCTCAGGGGTGGCCATGACGCCGGCGAGGGCCATGAGGAGGTCGAGCCTGTCGATGGAGTCATTGATCTGTGCGGTGGCGGCGCGCACGCTGTCGAGGTCCGCCAGGTCCATGGGGATGACGTCGCAGCCGTCCACATCTGCGAGAGCGGCGCGGGCTAGGCCGGGCCGGCGTGCCGGAACGATGACACGGGCCCCGGCGGCCACCAGGCCTCGGGTGGTTTCCAGACCGAGTCCGGAGTAGCCCCCGGTCACGATGGCGGTTGCGCCGGAGAGGTCGAGCCCGGCGATGACGTCCTCGGCGGTACTGGTGCCGGAGAAGGGCGAGCCGAGCGGCTGCTGATCAGTGAAGGTCATGTCGACGACGCTAGAAACTAGAGCGAGGTCTAGATCAAGTCCTAGGCTGGGCGGCATGGCGACTGTCGAAACCCGTTCGGAGCCACTGAGCATCGGCGAGGTGGCCGAGCGGACCGGACTCAGCGTGCATGCACTGCGCTTCTACGAGCGCGAGGGCCTGCTGGTCGGACCGGTCCAGCGCACCGCGGGCGGGCGGCGGCGGTACACCACCGCCGATGTCGACTGGCTGCTGATCTGCGTCAAACTCCGCGAGTCCGGCATGCCGCTGGCCGACCTCAAACGGTTCGCCGAGCTGGTACGGCATGGCCCGGGCAACGAGGCAGAACGGCTGGAGCTCCTCGACACACATCAGCAGCGCGTCGAGGCACAGATCCAGGCGCTGGAGGAGTGTCGCTCAGTTATCGCCTGGAAGGTCGGCGTCTACGCCGAACACCTTGCCCGCGGCAAGGCCGGCGGGCTCTGGGACCCGACGGTCTGAGACAAGGAGCTGTTTTCATCCTCGCTCTGGGCTGGTCAGATGGAGGGTGAGGACGGCCTGGACGAGGCTGCTGATGCGGGTGGTCGAGCATCGCAGTTTACGGAGGAGCCGCCAGGCTTTGAGGGCGGCGACTGATCGGCGGCGTCATTGTGGACCAGACCTCCCCATCTACAGTCATGACGCTGGGCGGGCTCACCGCCACGCTCATGGTGCTGGCCGCCTGGGCCCACTTCGCTCGCCGCCTCACCTGGCTGAGCAACACCTGAACTCCGCAGGACCCGGATCCGCCAGCTTGACTCGGTTGACTTCATACGCGCTCACAACCCACCGTGCTCCTGAACAGGCCCAGCAGGAAGACCTAACGGAGTCCTATTAGTAAAGGATCCGCGGGCTCTGCACATTCATGTAGTACTGCAGCCCGGAACCGAAATCCGCCCAGAAACCGACCTGCACTACCACCGGACCCCCGGTCTTGGGGATGTTTACCGAGGCTCGGTTGAAGTAATGGTTCCCGGATCCACCTGGGACCCAACTGCCGGTCCACTGGTCGGCACAGCCGTAGTCGGCCAGCCACCTGCCGGTGTCGGCATCCACGAGCTGCGCGCAGGGATCAGACGGGAAGGCGTTGTTGACTCCGATCCCCGCAATGATCGAGGAGGGGTCATTCGCGTTGTAGGCGATGCAGGCGTCTATGTTGGCGCCGCCCCAGTTTGCCCACGAGTGGTTCGGCGTGTTGTCGGACCGGCACGCGTAGCCAGCTTCCTGCGCGGAGGCGGAGGGGGCCACGGACACGATGCCTGCCAGGGCGGCACCGAGCGCGGTCGACGTGGCGAGAATTCGCTTGAGCATGAGGTCTCCTCTATTCGCGGACATGCCCCGAAAGCTTCGGAGGCATCGGTCGTACTGGCTTGTCCGGCTTGTCCTCCGCAGGTCGTGACGCGCTCGCCAGGCACTGCCATCCCCTGTGTCACGGCGGTTCGAAGCGCGCTGGCCACGAACCTGTGCCAGGGAACCGAAGAACCAATCAACTCTGCGGCCACGCTGCAGTCCCGAGTGGAGGCCAAGGGTGTCGTCGACGATGACCCCCTCCTCCGGCTTCCGCCGGAGGTGACCCGGGGTCACGTTGGCCTTCGGCGCCGTGCCGGAGGTGTCTTCGTCGGGACCAACAATCGTCTCTCGGCACTTCGGCGGCTAGGCTTTTGCGCGAGGATGCAAAGGATCCACGACCAGCACGCCCAGGGACCGCGCCTAGGGATGCCACGTTGATACAGATCCGTCTGACGACCGACGACCTCGATCGGATGCAGGTTGCTGACGCACCCGACTTCGGATATGAACTTGCCTTGAGCGGCAGGAACTTGGCCATGCGACCCCCAGGCCGTCACCTCTCGGCGTGGCGCCTCGAAGTCGCCCGCAACTGGAACCCGCATCACAGCCGACTGTTCGACCTCTACACAGACCTCTACCTGCCGGCGTTTTTCGACGAGGCCGCCCAACCCGCACCGACACCGATCGATCCCGCGTCCCCACCCGCCGTCGCCCACCTGCGGGACCTGGCCCGATCCAGCGCCCTGACACCCTTCACACGTGGACTTGCCGAGGGCCACCCACGGGTGGCCACCGCTCTGGACCAGATACTCGCGAGCCTCCGGGCCACCGCTCTGGACCCCTACCGCCGGCGCATCTCCTTCCTCGTCTCCACCGCAGCCGCAAGGGCACTGACCATGCCGCCCTCGGCGGCCCCGACGGCCTGCTGCGCTCGATCCACCCATCCGTCAGCTGGGACGGTCGCCAACTGCGCCTGAACACCCTCGTCGAGTCCGTGGAATCCCTCGAAGGACGGCCCCTGATCTTCCAGCCCTCCGCGCTGGCCACCGGGATCACCTTCAACCCGCTCGCCGATGAGGTGATCGTCAGCTATCCCACGGCCGCGACCCCCCTCACACGAGACCCCGAACTCCACGCGCCGCCCCAGGCCCTGCAGTCCCTGCTGGGCACGACCAGGGCAGCAGCACTGGTCGCCGTGGTCAGAACACCAGCCCTTACCACAGGCCAGCTCGCGGCAACCCTCGGCGTGTCCCCCGCAGCCGCATCGCGGCACGCCTCTGTCCTTCGTGATGCCGGGCTGGTCGCCACCACCCGCAACGGCCAAACGGTCCATCACCACCCGACCCGACTCGGCCTGGAACTCGCCCACGGATCAGTCGCCGACGACCACCCAGAGCGGGAAAGCGGGTGAGCCGGTAGTGGTGCAGCTCGTGCGACGTCCCCGTCGCTTGTGCGCCTTGTAGCCGCGGATCCCGTACCGCTGCAGCCGCTGGGCCTACATCAACCGACGCCTCGATCGCGGCTTGCCGCCCTTTCCCCGGCCAGCCGCAGACATCCCTCCGGGCCTCCAATCGAACAGCTGTGTCGTCTGCGAGACGCCACGCAAGAAGGAGCAGCTCGCTGCAACCGCCTGACCGGTCAAACTTCGGTGTCAGAGGACACTGTGCGTGGCGGGCCCGAGCCGGGCGCGGCTACGACGCCTTGGAGTCGGCGTCAGGGACCGTGAAGCTCGGTCTCCCACGCTTCGAACGGAGGCTCCACCTGGTAGTCGGGGTCGCAGCGTTTGCGGATCCACTGAGCAGCGCGGTACTGGGCGTCGCCGTCGTTGAGCGTGTCCCCGTGATCATCGACTTCGAGAACGTTGGCGAAGATCGCAAAAACCATCTCGAGGTCTGAGCCGTATTCGAGCAAGTGGGTGCGATAGTCGGTTCCGTCCAGCAGATCGACATGCAATGTGCCATTGCCCAGGTAGAACGCGAAGAGCCGAAGAGCAGCCCGTACATCTGTCGGAAGGTGTGTCACGAGATCATCTTCCATGAACCGGTGAAGCGTTCAGTCGCCCTGTGGTGGGCTGATCAGTCCAACTTCGATGACAGAAGATCCAACTTCACTGTCAGGGGACACGCGGGGCGGGGAGCAGCGGCAGCGGACAACCGGGCAACAGCCCGGCGTTGCGGGACCTGGGCGCGACCT
Organism: Streptomyces sp. NPDC002676; assembly: GCF_053592455.1. Classification (NCBI taxonomy): domain Bacteria; kingdom Bacillati; phylum Actinomycetota; class Actinomycetes; order Kitasatosporales; family Streptomycetaceae; genus Streptomyces; species Streptomyces sp. NPDC002676. The sequence continues at coordinate 4,901 of NZ_JBSFVT010000061.1, forward strand.
CAGCAGCAGGCTGAAACGTTGCAGTGGCCCGGGTCCGCGACGGGCGCCAGGCGCTGCCGCGCCGCGGCAGGCGATGACGTGCCTCGGTACCTGCCGGGTTGCCGGCCTGGTGCGGGCAACTGCGCCGAATGCGCTGCAGGTCCTCGAGGGTCACTTCCTCCTGTTGCAGGCAGTCCTCGCCACCCTCCACCCAGGCCAGGATCCGCGGATCGGGCCGTTGCCCGCGGGGAGGCCTCCGCGGCGCGGCGGTGAACCCGAAGCGGGCACGCCCTCTTACCTGCTTACCGGTAGTTCGTTAAATCCGGCGGTAGAGGTTAATGCCGTGTCCGTTGTTGACCGCGTCGATCAGGGCCCGGAGTTCGGGGGGTGGGTCCGTG
>NZ_JBSFVT010000062.1:0-5054 GCF_053592455.1 Streptomyces sp. NPDC002676
TCGCGTAACTCGTTTAGATCCTGGGCCAGTTGGTTGATGAGCTCATCCAGCGCCGGTTCGGGCATGCCGGTCAGCTCCGGGTTGCGCAGACACCCGATGCAGGGCTGCGGGGACGTGCGGTCGGCCGGCCGCGGGTTCCTGGCTGAGCTGGTGGTGTCGCGAGGTTGGGGGTGGAGGGTGTAGTTCCAGTCGCCGTGGAAGCGGTGCCGGTGCATGGGCAGGGCGTCGATATCGCTGTCGGTGACCTTGATGCCGGTGTCGTAGGTGCCCGGGTCGAGTTCGGCGTGGACGGTCAGTCCGGTGCGGGTGGTGGTCGCCGCGATGCTGTTCACGATGATGTCGTGGCTGGTCAGCGGTCGGCCGCGCCAGTTCATGGAGATGTGGGAGAACAGCCGGTGCTCGATCTTGTTCCATTTCGAGGTGCCGGGCGGCATGTGGCAGACCGTGATGTCCAGGCCCGTCTCGGCGGCCAGGGCTGCGAGTTCGGTCTTCCAGGCTCGTGTGCGGTAGCCGTTGGACCCGCCTGCGTCCGCAGTGATCAGCAGGCGGACGGCGGCCGGATAGTCGTGCCGGCCTCGAGCCTGCCACCAGCGTCGGATGGAGGCGACGGCGAACGCGGCGGTGTCGTGATCGGTGCCGACGCTGACCCAGCCGGTGTTCGCGGCGATGTCATAGATCCCGTACGGGATCGCCTTGCCCGGTCCCTGCCGGTCCAGGAAATCGTGCGTCCTGACCAGTGCCGGCTCACCGGCTGGCCGCCACTGGCGGCCAGCGTTCTTGTAGTCGCCGACGAGCTCCTTCTTCTTCGTGTCCACACTGATCACCGGCTCTCCGGCATCGATGTGCTGTCTGGCCCGCTCGTTGATGTAGCGGAACTGGGCGTCACGGTCGGGGTGCTGCTTGCCCTCGATGGTCTTGGCGCCGGCCTGCAGGCTGAATCCTTCCTCACGCAGCAGGTCCCCGACCGTGTCCGCGCTCACCCTGTGCCCCTGCCGGGTCAGCTCGGCCGCGAGGCTCCTGGTCGACTTCACCGTCCAGCGCAGCGGCGACATCGGATCACCCCGCTCGTCAGGTTCCACGAGCGCGAGCAGCGCGGGCCGCAGATCCGGATCAAGGTCCACGGCCTTCTTCCGGCCACCACCGGCCTTGCGTACCCGGTCCAGAGGCTCCTTGCCGGCCTCCAGCTCGTCCACGCCCTTGCGGACCGTCGTCTCGCTGACCTGGGCCGCCCGTGCGACCGCCCGGATACCACCATGCCCCAGGATCCTGGCCTCGGCCCCCATCAGCAGCCGCCGCTGCCTCTCATCCAGATGCGGGAACAACACCCCGAACTTCACAGCGAGTTGGCCACGGACCTCGTCGGAGACGCTCATATCACAACAACGGGCCGCATCACGGGAAGCAACACCTTGATTCTCTGCGAGCCCTTAGCCTTAGGGATGGGTCTGGCGGAGAAATCGCCCTTCGGCTTCGTGGGGCCGTATTTGCTCTGAGCGGAGCGCTCGTGGGTGCTGGCGAACGGATACTCATCGCATTCGCGCTTCACTCCCGGAACGCTTGTGGCGTAGTCGCGGCCCCAGTATTTGACACATGTCGCAATCGCGGCACGGCGGTTGGCCCTGACGCGCCGGGCGTCCTGCTGGAGCCGGTGGAGCGGGTGCTGCAGGTCGAAGCCCGGTACCGCCTTACGCGGGTTGACCGGCTTGGTCGCACCGGGGTTGGTGTGCGCGTCCTTCAGGCGCTGGGCCACTGCATGCTCAGGAGCGCCGGCCTTGGAGCTGTAGGGCAGGGTGGGCACCACCGGCAGGGCCGCGCCGCCCTTAAACACGGCCTGGGCCTAGACCACTTCGAGGGCCGCTCCTGGAACGGCTGGCACCACCACGCCACCCTCGTCACCGCCGCTCACGCCTTCCTCACCGAGCAGCGGCTGGCCCCAAAAGCCGACACACCGGACTCACCCTCTACCAGATCCTCGACGCCCTCCAGGACCTGCTGAACTGCTGGACCGGCATCTGCACCACCTGCCACCAACCTCTGCCCAGCAGGACCACACCAAGATCAAGACAGACCTAACGGAGTCCTACTGGTGGTCAGCTCCGAAAGCACTTCGGGGGTTGACGTGAGGTCAGGCGGAGGCCGCTTGGAGGAGGGTTTCGGCTGCGGTGGTGCGGGCGTATAGGACGGCGCGGCCGGCGCGGTGGGCGCTTACCAAGCCCGCGTTGCGTAGCGCGGTGAGGTATTGGGACACCCCGGCTGGGGAGAGTCCGGTGCGGTGGGCCAGTTGTGTGGTGGAGGCCGGGATCTCCAACTCGGTCAGCAGCAGGGTGCGTGAGCGGCCCAGTACGGCGGAGAGGGTGTCGGCTCGTGTGACGGGCCGCGCCTGCCAGAGTGAGCCGACACCACGTGCCTGATAGGCGAGTTGGGGTGGATCCGGCGGCGTCGTTCGGGTGCGCAGCCCCGGTCCGGTGAAGGCCGAGGGGATCAGCAGTAGTCCTGTGCCTGCCGTCGTGCGGGTCAGTGGCTGCTTGCGGTGGGACATCCGCAGCGCGTTGTTGTGCCAGCTCACGGATATGTGAAGGTCGTTGAGGAGGTGGCCGGTGCCGTGCTCGGCGGCCAGGCGGGCCCGGTAGAGGATGTCTGCGTCCAGGACTGCCCGGATTCGCGCCCAGTAGGGGGCGAGTGCCAGTTCCCAGTAGGTTTCGATTTCTTCTGTGACCTTGGCGAGGAGCCCCTGTGGGTCGTTGTGCAGGGCTCGTAGCCGGGAGCCGAGGGTTCCCTGGTGGCGGGCCAGGTGGTCGAGGTCGTGGCGTACTCGGTCGGCGGACGCTGCCCGGACCGCGTTCCGCTCTGCCGCCGGGGTGGGGGCCGGGCCAGCGGGGGCCGGGTTGAGGAAGTCGGGGACGTAGCCGCCGGTGGGCGGGATCAGCTCGCAGAGCCATCCCCGGTCCAGCCCGGCGGCCACCAGGCGCGGGCGTACCTGGTCGGCCCAGGGCCGGTGGACCGGATGCGCAGTGCCGGACCTCAGCAGCCGGAAGCTGGGCGCGACCTCCCACATCGGTGAGATGGCGAACCGCACCTGCGACAGATCGCTCGTCGAGAACGCCAGCTCTGCCAGGACAACCACTCCTCAATAGATTCACACATATCTGAATCAATGGCGGGTCAGCTTACCGTGCGGAGATCATCCCGCCATGACCTCACAGACGATCACCGCGGCGGCATCGGGTACCTGGAAGCTCGGCGACCTGACGGTCCACCGGGTCGGTTTCGGCGCGATGCGCCTGCCGCAGCACGGCGAGGCGTTCGCGGCCGATGCCGTACCACGCGACCGCGACGAGGCGATCCGTGTGCTGCGCCGCGCGGTCGAGCTCGGCGTGAACCACATGGACACCGCTGCGTTCTACTTCTCGCCGCTGCGCTCGGCCAACGAGCTGATCAACCAGGCGCTGGCCCCCTACCCGGACGACCTCGTCATTACCACCAAGGTCGGACCAGGCCGCGATCCCTCGGGCCAGTGGCTGGCGCACGCCACCCCCGAACAGCTGCGCAGCCAGGTCGAGGAGAATCTGCGCCAGCTCGGCCGCGACCACCTCGACGTTGTGAACCTGCGCATCGTCGGCACCGACTCGATCGCCGAACGCTTCGGCGCACTCGCCGAACTGCGCGAGGCCGGACTCATCCGTCACCTGGGCCTGTCCAACATCCGCCCTCACCACCTCGCCGAGGCCCAGAGCATCGCGCCGGTGGTCTGCGTCCAGAACATGTACGGCATCGGCGCATCGCCCGAGCAGAAGGAGTTCCTCGGCCTCTGCGGCGAACAGCGCATCGCGTTCGTGCCGTTCTACTCGATCGCCGGCGCCGGACGAACCGCCGGCGCGACCACCGACCACAGCCCAGAGGTCCACACCATTGCTCGCGCCCACGGCGTCAGCGCAGCCCAGATCCGGCTGGCATGGACGCTGCACCAGGGTTCCCACGTCCTGGCCATCCCCGGAACCGGCGACCTCGACCACCTCGTCCAGAACGTCGCCGTCGGATCCCTGCGCCTGTCGGAGGAAGAACTCACCGCCCTGGACCCCCTCCACCACGAGACGACATGAGCAAGACCCCCCTGGCGTTGCGATCCACTTCTGCTGATCGGGTTGTCTGCCTTGCCAGTTCCCGCCGCCCGCCCCATAACTCTGACGGCCGCCGAGCGGCAACGGCTGAAGAAGGCGGCCTACGGTCACAAGACTCCGCACCAGGCCTGGGTCCGGTCACAGATCGTGCTCATGGCGACCCGGGGCAGGTCCAACGCGCGGATCGCCGCCGAGGTCGGAGTGCACGTGGACACCGTGCGCACCTGGCGGGGCCGGTTCGCCGACGGCGGCCTGCCAGCCCTGGCCGACCGCAAACGCAGCGGGCGCCCGGCCCGCTTCACGCCCGTACAGGTCGCCGAGGCCAAGGCCCTGGCCTGCCAACTCCCAGCCGAGACCGGGTGCCGCTGGCACGCTGGTCGTGCCCGGAACTGGCCGCCGAACTGACCGCACGCGGCGTCATCGACGCCGTCTCGGCGTCCACCGTGCGCCGCTGGCTTCGCCAGGACGCGCTCAAGTCCTGGCGGCACCAGCCCTACGCTCGGCTGGCTTTGTTCACGAGAACGGGGTTCTGGCACAGATCTTGGGGAGCGGTCGCGGAGGGTGACGGTGTCGTTCGATTGCAGGGGGCACGAGCCCGGGCCCGTCAGCGTTCCCGCATTCTGGTCCACCACCAGCCGAACATCGCCAACTCGATGTTGTTGGGTTCCGGCAAGGTACGGCGCTCGAACTCCTCATCGATGCGCGTGATCAGTCGCCCCAAGTCCCGTCTGGCTCCGGGAGGAAGGTGCAGCATCGCCCGCTCCAGGTCATCACGGGCGTCTTCCACCTCTATCCCGGGCGAGTAGGCCTCGGAGGCGTTCAGATATCGTCCAGGCTGCTTAGAGGTCATCTCAGTTGGTGAGTCAGCCGTCGCAGATGAGGGTGCGGGCGGTGGCGGCGAAGGCGAGGAGTGGTCGGCCGTGTCGCGTGATCAGA
>NZ_JBSFVT010000063.1:0-4388 GCF_053592455.1 Streptomyces sp. NPDC002676
AGCAACGCCGCGAACGCCGCCTGCACCACCATGAACACACTCGCGCCCGACTCCCGAGCCAGACCCACCAGGCCCGCGTGGACGTCCGCTGCCACTTCGAAGGGGACACTGTCACCTCGGTACGAGGCGACCGCGGGTCGAGGCTGGTCGAATGGCAGTTCCAACTGGGTTGGCAGTTCAGCTAGTTGCTGCTTCCAGTAAGTGACCTGCCTACTCATCAGGCTGTTGGGGTCGGAGTCGTCGCCGAGCAGGTCTCGCTGCCAGAGGGCGTAGTCCGCGTACTGCACCGGCAGCGACTCCCACGCGGGAGCCTTCCCGTCGATCCGCGCCTCGTAAGCCAACGCCACGTCCCGGGCCAGGGGCTCCATGGACCAGCCGTCACCCGCGATGTGATGCAACACCACCACCAGCACGTGGACGTCCTCCGCCAGCGCGAACAGCCGCATCCGCAGAGGGACACCAGATGTCAGGTCGAAACCGCTCCTCACCTCCGTGGCGACGGCTTCCGGCAGGTCGGTCTCGGACACCAGGGTGGCGGTCAGCGACGGGCATGCCTCCTCCGCGGCCACGATGTGCTGGTACGGCGAGCCGTCGGGGCCTTCGGGGAAGACGGTCCGCAGGCTCTCGTGCCGCTCGATCACGTCCCGCAGGGCGGCGGCCAGGGCCTCCTGGTCCAGTGCACCAGTCAGTCGTAGGACGACGGGCATGTTGTAGGTAGCGGCCTTCGCCCCCTCGAAGCGGTTGAGGAACCACAGGCGCCGCTGGGCGAACGACAGCGGCACCTGGGCTGGCCGGTCCATTGGTACCAGCGCGGTTCGAGCCTGCTCGGCGTCCGCCGCCCACTGTGCGAGCTGGGCCACGGTGGGACGCTCGAACAGGACACGCAGCGGCATTTCCGCTTCGAGGACCGTGCGGACGCGGCTGACCACGCGGGTGGCGAGCAGGGAGTGGCCGCCCAGGTCGAAGAAGCTGTCGTCGATACCGACGCGCTCCACACCGAGCACCTCGGCGAAGATCTCGGCGAGGGCCTTCTCACGGGCGTCACGCGGAGCGCGATGCGTCTGCTGCTGGAACTCCGGTGCGGGCAGGGCGCGGCGGTCGAGTTTACCGTGGGCGGTCAGCGGGAGTTCGGGAAGGACTACAACAGCGGCCGGGACCATGTATTCCGGCAGGCGTCCGCTCAGGTACGCGCGGACAGTTTCCGATTCGAGTGCCTGCCCGCTCTCAGCCACCGCATAGGCGATGAGGCGTTTGTCGCCCAGGGTGTCCTCGCGGGCGATGACGGCGGCCTGCGTGATGTCCGGATGTGTCAACAGGGCGGCTTGGATTTCGCCGGGCTCGATGCGGAACCCGCGGATCTTCACCTGTTCGTCCGCCCGGCCGAGGAACAGCAGCTGCCCGTCGAACGTCCACTTCGCCAGGTCCCCGGTTCGATACATCCTCTCCCCGGCCCCGAAGGGGGACGCTACGAACCGTTCGCCGGTCAGCGACGGGCGGCCGACGTAGCCGCGCGCCAGCGCATCGCCGGCGACGTACAGCTCCCCGGCCACCCCGACCGGCACCGGCTGGAGCGCCGCATCCAGCACGAACAGGCGGGTGTTGGCGATCGGGGTGCCGATCGGTACAACCCCGTCGGTGACCGCCTGTGGTGTCAGTTCGGCGGTGGCCACGCCGATCGTGGTCTCCGTGGGCCCGTAGTGGTTGAACACCCGCCGGCCCCCGGAGGTGGCCGTAGCCACGAGCTCTTGCACCCAGCCGGGCGTCGCGGCCTCGCCGCCGAGGACCAGCGACTGCATGGGCAGCAGCGACTCGATACCGGCTGCGGCGGTCAACGCCGCCAGATGCGACGGCACCGCCTTGAACGCATCAATCCGGTGTTCAGCGAGGTAGCCGGCCACCGCCTCCGGCTCGGTCACGGTATCGGCGTCCAGCACGTGCAGCCGGCCGCCTGTGACGAGGCTGGTGAACACCACCGTGTTGCCCAGGTCGGTCACCTGCGCCTGCAACAGCCCATACCGCGCCCCCGGCGACGTCCAGCCCAGCCGCGCCGACACCGAGGCGACGTAGTTGGCCAGCGACCCGTGCGTGACCGCCACACCCTTCGGCGTGCCCGTCGACCCCGACGTGTAGATCACATACGCCAACCCGGCCGGATCCAGCACCACCTCGGGCGATGCATCGGCGTAGCCGTCCAGGAGGGTGGTGGTCGCCAGGGCATCCAGCGCTACGGTCCGAGCCTGCTCGGCCCAGAGATCACCCAGGACTTCCTGGGTCGCCAGCACCAGCTGCGCCCGGCTGTCGGCCAGCATGTACGCCACCCGCTCCGCGGGCAGTTCCCCATCGATCGGCAGATACGCCGCCCCCGCCTTCCATACCGCCAGGATCGCCGTGATCATCTCCACGCCACGCGGCAGGCACAACCCCACCACCGACTCGCGCCCCACACCCAGATCACGCAGATAGCACGCCAACCGGCTCGCCGAGGCATCGAGCTCCCGATACGAGAGTTCGACGCCCTCAGCCGACACCGCCACCGCGTCCGGGACGGCATCCACCTGCCGCTCGAACAACTCCACCACCGTCACACCAGCCGGCACACCATCCCACCGGCCACCACTCCACTCCCCCACCAACGCACGACGCTCATCCCCCGACAACACCTCGACCAACCCCACCGGCCGATCGGGCTCCCCCACCAACCCCCGCAACAACCGCTCGAACCGAACCACAAACCCCTCAACAGTCCCCCGGTCAAACACATCAACCGAAAAACCGAACACACCCGACAACCCAGCCAGCCCACCCCCACCATCAAAAACCTCGCCAAGGTGGACCGAGAGATCGAACTTCACCGCGCCCGACGCGGCGGACTCGCTGTGGAGAACGAGACCAGGCAGGCTGAGCTCCGGTGCCGTGTTGTTCTGGAAGGTCAGCATGACCTGGAACAGAGGGTGCCGGGACATGGAGCGGACGGGGTTGAGGACCTCCACGAGGTGCTCGAACGGCACATCCTGGTTGCCGTATGCGGAGAGGTCTGCCTCCCTCACCCGGCCGATGAGTTCGCGGAAGGTCGGTTCACCTGAAAGGTCGTTACGCAACACCAGCGTGTTCACGAAGAAGCCGACGAGGTCGTCCAGCGCCTCGTCCGTACGGCCGGCCACTGGTGTGCCGATCGGGATGTCCGTCCCGGCACCCAGCCGGGACATCAGCACGGCGAACGCCGCCTGCACCACCATGAACACACTCGCGTCCGACGCGCGGGCGAGTTCCGCGATGCTCCGGTGCAGCTCCGCGTCGAGGGTCACCGGGACGGTTCCGCCCTGGTATGAGGAAGCGATCGGGCGGGGCCGGTCGAAGGGAAGGTCCAGCTGGTCGGGGAGATCCGCGAGTTGCTCGGTCCAATACGCGACCTGCTTGCTGAGCAGGCTGTCCGGGTCGGACTCGTCGCCGAGCAGGTCGCGCTGCCACAGCGCGTAGTCCGCGTACTGCACCGGCAGCGGCCTCCAGGCCGGGATGCGACCGCCCACGCGCGCTTCGTAGGCCAGGGCGACATCACGGGCCAGCGGGGCCAGTGACCAACCGTCGCCCGCGATGTGATGGAGGACGACCACCAGGATGTGCGTGGTGTCCTCGACCGCGAACAGCTCCGCACGCAGCGGGGATTCGGCTGTCAGGTCGAAGCCACGGCGCGCGGTCAGTGCGACCGCCTCCGGCACGTCGTCCTCGCCAATCTGTCGCACGGGCAGGTCCACCGTGACGTCCGCAACGTCGATGACACGCTGACGCGGGGTACCGTCCGGACCCTCCGGGAAGACGGTCCGCAGGCTCTCGTGACGCGCAACCACGTCACCGAGCGCCGCCGCCAACGCCTCCCGATCCAGCCAACCGGACAGCCGCAAGGCGATCGGCATGTTGTACGTAGCCGACCCCGACCCCTGGATCCGGTTGAGAAACCACAGACGCCGCTGAGCGAACGACAACGGCACCTCCGCCGGACGAGACATCGCCTCCAGCCGAGGGCGGGCACCCTCGGCGCCTGTCATGCGGGCGTTCAGCTGGGCGACGGTTGGCGCCTCGAACAGTGCGCGCGGCGACACCTCCACACCGAAGACTGCACGGATGCGGCTGATGACACGGGTGGCGTGGAGCGAGTGGCCGCCGAGGTCGAAGAAGCTGTCGTCGATACCGACCCGCTCCACGCCCAGCACCTCCGCGAAGATGGCGGAGAGGGTCTCCTCACGAGCATCCCGTGGGCCACGTGCTCGCTGTGCGTCCGTGTAGTCGGGGGCGGGGAGGGCGCGCCGGTCGACCTTGCGGTGCGCGGTCAGCGGGAGCTCGGGAAGGACCACGACAGCAGCCGGCACCATGAACTCCGGCAGAACCGAGCC
>NZ_JBSFVT010000064.1:0-3868 GCF_053592455.1 Streptomyces sp. NPDC002676
ATGCGACCGCGGCTCGCGCCGCTGGTATCACCGGCTGCTTCCACCACTTCGAGCTGGTCGAAGTGTTACTCGACGACGGCTACCTGGGCCTGAGCAGTGACCATCCCGGCCAGGCGCTCACCCCGCCCAGAAAGCCCCGGCCCGGAGCACTGCCCGGCAGGGTCGAACAGTGGGAACGCGATCGGCACGATCACTCATCCCCGGCTGATGCCGGGTTCGTCCCTCAGCCGAAGCGGTGGATCGTGGAGCAGACGAACGGGATCTTGATGCTGCACCGGCGGCTGGTGCGCGATTACGAGCACCGCTCGGCCTCGGCTGAGTCCCGGGTGTACTGGGTGATAAGCGACGTGATAGCCCGTCGGCTGACCGGCAGCGCGAAGTCCTGGCGCGGCGCATGAATGGCGGGGAGTTAACCCTGGGGGCGGGCTGGAGCTGCCCGATCCGGTCCCGCCTGCGCTGTCGGCGTCCGCCCCGCAGCCGTCGAACAAGGCGGCCTACCAGGAGATCCTGGCGGTGTTCACCGAGACGGTTCGGTCGATGCGGGCACGGGGCGTGTGCGAGGCCATGGACCTGGACGTGACGCCGAACAACATCAACAACATCCGGATGAAGCTCAAGCGCCTGGCCTGACGCGGAATCCTGACCGAGTCCGAGCCGGGACTGTTCGCACTGCCACGACCGTAGCTGCCCGGCGCGGCCATTCCCTCCGCAACGGCGAAACGGACATCCACACACGTGCCGCCCTCTTGGGAGGACAGGCTCCTTTTGGCTACCTGCTGCGATGGCGTTCGCCAGTGACGATCAACGCGACAGCTGCCACGATCACTGTGCCGCCGATGACAACGTTCTGGGTGAGGGGCTCGTGGAGGACGAGGGCGCCGAGAATGACTGCGACGACGGGATTGATGTAGGCGTAGGTCGACACCACCGAGAGAGGCGCCGCTTGCAGCAACCACACGTAGCAGGTGAAGGCGCCGAGGGAGCCGAATACGACGAGGTACGCCAGGGCGCCCCAGGAGCGGCCCGAGACGGCGTGCAGGTGGAAGCCTGACGGCTCACCACGCAGGACCGCCAGGAACAGACAGCCTATGCCGCCGGCCACCATCTCGTACGCGGTGGCCACGAACGCGTCGCCAGGCACTGAAATGCGGGATGAGAGGACGGATCCGAGTGCCCACAGCAGCGTACCGGCGACCATCACAATGACGCCGGTTACCGCTGTCCGGCCGCTCAAGCCCGGTGTGGTGAGGACTAGCAGCCCCAACACCCCGAGTCCAACGCCGACGAGCGCCATGACGCTGGGCCGGTACCCACTGCCGACGCGCAGCAGGATCATCCACACCGGCGTGAGCGCCACCAGCAGCGCAGTCAGGCCGGAGGGCAACTGCGTCTCTGCGAGGAAGGCGAGGCCGTTGCCACCGGTCAAGAGCAACAGGCCGACGAGTGCCGCAGAAGCGAGCTGACGCGGCGCCACATAGAGCGCTGCGGTACCTCGTCGCCACGCCAGCCAGGCGAGGAGCAGGGCGCCAGCGGTGATGAAGCGGGCGGCGGCCGACAGCAGCGGAGGCATGGTTTCGACGGCGATCCGGATGCCGAGGTAGGTGGAACCCCACACGATGTAGACGACCGCGAGCGCGAGCCAAGCCATCCCCGACATCGACTGCGGTCGGTGAGCAAGTTGTTCGAGGCCCGCCGAAGCCTTCGGCCTTGCCACCTGTCGCCCCGTGCCCAAGCGTGTCTTCATGTTCCCTCCGGTTTTCTCCTGCACATGGCGAGAAGTTAGGGCAACAAGCAGCAAAAAGCCAAGAATTCTGCCCGCCATCGGGCAGGGATTCGTAGATTGGACGGCATCGGCGCATCACGAGCGCACCAACCTCAAGCGCCTGGCCGGCCGCAGGAATCCTGACCGAGAGCCAGCCCGGGTTATTCACCCGTCCGGGACCGTAACTATCCGGCGAGCCCACGACCGACTCGCTTGCCCAACCATAACGATGAAACGGACATCAGCCCACGTATCGCCCTCTGAGGTCACGGACACTCGCGAGCGCACGCGGTGGCATCCCCCGGGGGCCAACGATTCAACGCACAGGCAGCCGAAGCGCCAGTCAGACCCAGAGTCAGGCCCCGAGCGATGCCACCTACATCCTCACTGTCGTAGCGCGTGGCCACGGCTCGGGAATGCTTGAGTGTATTGATCGTCCGCTCGACTTCGTTGCGTCGCTTGTACATCTCTTTGTCGAAGCCCGTAGGCCGACCTCCTTGGCTGCCCAGCCGCTGGCGCTGCGAAGTGCTGCAGGACATCGAGCAGTTCGTGTGCCTCCGAGAGGGTGAACAGCGGCAGGCGCGGCTCGTACAGCTCTGGGATATCGCGGGCGGGATCGAGAAGTTCATCCATGCCCGGGGCAACGGGCAACGGGCACCGGCGCAGGAGGTTACGGATGCCCGGCCTTGCGCGGAACCGGCCAGGGGCCGAGCGCCCCTGCCGGCCTGCCGGACCGGCAGGCCGGCAGGCCTGTGCACCAGTGCAGGACGGGCATCCAGACGTTCGGCGCGCAACCGGGCTTGTCGTCGCCCCGGGGCACGACCACCAAGTTTGTGGTCGGCACTCGACACATGGGTGGCGCAGTAGTCACCTGATCGGCTTCACCATGTCGGAGCGGATCCGGAGCGTGGTTCGGGCGGCGGTTTTCAGGTCGACGTCCATCGAGGTCATGAGAGTCATGTCGGCCACCCGGGCCCAGGTGTTGCCGTCCGCCCAGGCGCAGACCGGGTAGGTGAGCGTCGATTTGGCGTCCCATGTCCGGGTCACCACCTCGCAGCTGACCTTGATGCGGGAGCCGGACGGGGTGACGTCCTTCGGTGGCACGAGCACCTCTACTCGGGTGTGGCGGGAGCCGTTGCGCGCCAGTACGCCGGCGCGGACCTCGTCGGTGTTCCTGAACCGGCCGTACATGCCGGTCACGGTGAGGACGCCCCAGTTGCCGCTGCCCGGGCGATACACCGCGGCGACGCCGTGGACGGCCTTGGCGTCCCTGCTGAGCCTCCAGCTTCTCTCCAGCGTCCGGCCCAGGGTCGGGGAGTCGTCCTTGCTCAGCTTGTAGTGGCCGTCAAGCAGTGCCCTGGGCACGGTCAGGGCGACTTTGGCCCGGGGGTAGCTGCTTTCGACCTTCTTTGCGATCAGCGCCAGTGTCGCCAGGAGCACGATGATCAGGAGGAAGATCCCGCCGATGATCCCCGCCATGAGGCCGACCCGGCTCTTCTCCGGCGGGGTCGGGGACGGGGCGTCCCAGGGCAAGAGAGGCATCTGGTACGGCGACTGCGGCGCCGGAGGCATGGACACGCCAGAACCGTACTCGACGCCGTCCACGACGCCATGATGCGGCGACGCTGCGCACCGACCGAGGGTGGTTCGTCGACGACGCCTCCTGGGGCCGCCGGCCTCGCGATCGAAGATCCCGCGCAGGACTCGGTCCTCCAAGGGCAGGCTCCATGGCCGGCCTGGGCGGACCGCGTCCGCTCCCTCACGCTCGCCGACCAGGCCGAGATCCTCGCCCAGCGGACCCGCATCGGTGAACTGCTAGGCCAGATCCGTGACTTGGAAGCAGAGTGGACCGAGGAGGCCGTCCATCGGATCACCACCGAGAACACCACGCTCAAGCAGTGCGTCCGCCAGCTCAACACCGACAACCGCACCCTCGGCGAGCGGCTCAAGGCCGCCTGCTCCAACCTCCGCATCCAGGACCGCCGCGTCGCCGACCTCGAAGCCCGCCTAATAGGACTCCGTTAGGTTCTTCTCGATCTTGGTGTCTTGGGGGTTCTGCTGGGCAGGGGCCGGTGGCAGGTGGTGCAGACGCCGGTCCAGCACCTC
>NZ_JBSFVT010000065.1:1698-3063 GCF_053592455.1 Streptomyces sp. NPDC002676
CGATGCCGGCCCCAGTGCACTCGAACCGCTGGTTCGGGGTGATGGGTGGCTGGTCGTTGTTTGAGAACTGCACAGTGGACGCGAGCATCTGTGGCCAAGTTTTTAAGGGCGCACGGTGGATGCCTTGGCACCAGGAACCGATGAAGGACGTGGGAGGCCGCGATAGTCCCCGGGGAGTCGTCAACCAGGCTTTGATCCGGGGGTTTCCGAATGGGGAAACCCGGCAGTCGTCATGGGCTGTCACCCACTGCTGAACACATAGGCAGTGTGGAGGGAACGAGGGGAAGTGAAACATCTCAGTACCCTCAGGAAGAGAAAACAACCGTGATTCCGGGAGTAGTGGCGAGCGAAACCGGATGAGGCCAAACCTACGACGTGTGAGACCCGGCAGGGGTTGCGTCGTGGGGGTTGTGGGATCTCTCTTCTGTCGTCTGCCGGCGACAGGACGAGTCAGAAACCGTTGATGTAGGCGAAGGACATGCGAAAGGTCCGGCGTAGAGGGTAAGACCCCCGTAGTCGAAACGTCAGCGGCTCGTTTGAGAGACACCCAAGTAGCACGGGGCCCGAGAAATCCCGTGTGAATCTGGCGGGACCACCCGCTAAGCCTAAATATTCCCTGGTGACCGATAGCGGATAGTACCGTGAGGGAATGGTGAAAAGTACCGCGGGAGCGGAGTGAAATAGTACCTGAAACCGTGTGCCTACAAGCCGTGGGAGCGTCGGATGCAGCTTGCTGCATCTCGTGACTGCGTGCCTTTTGAAGAATGAGCCTGCGAGTTTGCGGTGTGTTGCGAGGTTAACCCGGGTGGGGAAGCCGTAGCGAAAGCGAGTCCGAACAGGGCGTTTCAGTAGCACGCTCAAGACCCGAAGCGGAGTGATCTAGCCATGGGCAGGTTGAAGCGGAGGTAAGACTTCGTGGAGGACCGAACCCACCAGGGTTGAAAACCTGGGGGATGACCTGTGGTTAGGGGTGAAAGGCCAATCAAACTCCGTGATAGCTGGTTCTCCCCGAAATGCATTTAGGTGCAGCGTCGTGTGTTTCTTGCCGGAGGTAGAGCACTGGATAGGCGATGGGCCCTACCGGGTTACTGACCTTAGCCAAACTCCGAATGCCGGTAAGTGAGAGCGCGGCAGTGAGACTGTGGGGGATAAGCTCCATGGTCGAGAGGGAAACAGCCCAGAGCATCGACTAAGGCCCCTAAGCGTACGCTAAGTGGGAAAGGATGTGGAGTCGCACAGACAACCAGGAGGTTGGCTTAGAAGCAGCCACCCTTGAAAGAGTGCGTAATAGCTCACTGGTCTAGTGATTCCGCGCCGACAATGTAGCGGGGCTCAAGCGTACCGCCGAAGTCGTGTCATTGCAGC
>NZ_JBSFVT010000066.1:0-2606 GCF_053592455.1 Streptomyces sp. NPDC002676
CCATCGCCAGCCTCGTCTCCGACCGCACCGTCATGACCTGAAAAGGACCGCGAGTAGGGCGAACACGCCTCACCCGCTATCACGCACCAACTCGTAACAATGGCGCCGACGGAACCATCCTGAAGACATTCATGGACCGGAATCGGATCCTGAACGAGTACAGCAGCGGGGACGACGTGGAGACCTCCTTCTTGGACACCATCGGCACCCGCAAGGCCGCCGTCACCGGGAAGTTCTCAGCGCCGGGCCCGGTCGTGCGGGCCGGGCTGGCGGCCCTCGACCGCGACCGCGCCTACGTGACGCCCGGCTTCGGCAACGCGCTTGGCGGCCACCTGACGCCGCGTCGCCCTCGAGTGCTGGTCGCCGCGATGGCCGAACGCATCACGCGCAAGGTGCTCGACCAGGAGGCCGTGGACGTCTCGGCATAACACTCCTGCACCTTCTGCTGACGCGGTCGCCATCCTGGCGGTGGCGTCATCTGCGGGACGGACGTCTTCTCCGCCGTCGTTCAACGCCCCGCGATGAAGCGCGTCGACGATGCCACCCTGGGCGCCGCCTCGTCGGGCAATACCGCACGCCATGCGCCTGACCGACTCGGGCACGTTCATCCACGGCCACTACTGGGGTGCCGTCTCGGTCTTCGGCAAGGTCAACACCAGCCACGGCTGCGTGGGCCTGAAGGACGTCAGGGACGGCGGCGACGGCACACAGCCCGCCGCGTGGTTCTTCCACGACTCGATGATCGGTGACGTCGTGATCGTCAAGAACTCGGCGGACAAGACCATGTTGGCCCCGGACAACGGCCTCAGCGACTGGAACATACCGTGGAGCCAGTGGGTCGCGGGCAGCGCGACCCACTGACACCACGCCACTCTGCACTTGGCTGAGCCGGAACCACTTCCGCCAGGCGGCGGCCGACACCATGTCGGCCGCCGCCTGCGGGGTCAGGGCGCTCGAAGAGCCTTCGGCCCGAAAAGACAGTGCGGCTCCTGGACGCTACTCCTGCATCGCCACCCCGTCCTCCTCCTCGACGTGCAGGCCCACCGGGCCGCGGCCCGGCGGCTGTTGTGGCTCGGGGAGCACGGGTGCGGGCGGCACCCGGCGGTCCACCGGCGCGGCGGAAGTCAGGGACGTCGGCTCCCCGTGATGCAGCACAACCAGTGGTTCGCCCTCTACCAGGCGGTACCGCACATGGGACGGACCGATGTCCACCTTCAGCCTGCGTCCACGTACCAGCAGCGTGAACGCCACCCTGGACAGCGCCTCCGGCAGGCGCGGTGCGAACGCCAGCAGGTCCTGCCTCCCGTCCTCGCCGATGTACCGGCGCAAGCCTCCGAATCCGGCGACCAGCGCGATCCACGTGCCCGCGAGGGAAGCGATGTGGAGCCCGTCGCGGGTGTTGTGCTCCAGATCGTCCAGGTCCATCAGCGCGGCCTCGCCGAGATAGGCGTAGGCCAGACGCAGGTGCCCGGTCTCGGCGGCCAGCACCGCCTGGAAGCACGCCGACAGGGAGGAGTCACGGACGGTCAGGGCCTCGTAGTAGGCGAAGTTGCGTGCCTTCTGCTCGGCGGAGAAGCAATCCGGACACTCCGTCATCGCCAGCACCAGGTCGGCCTGTTTCACGACCTGTTTGCGGTACAGGTCGAAGTAGGGATAGTGGAGCAGGAGCGGATAGTGCTCCGGCGGGGTCGCCTCGAAGTCCCAGCGCTGGAAACTCGTGAAACCGGCCGACTGCTCGTGCACGCCGAGCGCGTCGTTGTACGGCACCGCCATACGGGCCGCGGCATCCCGCCACGCGGCGGTCTCCTCGTCGTCGACGCCGAGTTCCGCGGCGCGTTCGGGATGACGCACGGCAGCGTTCGCGGCCGAGATCAGGTTCTGCCGCGCCATCAGGTTGGTGTACAGGTTGTCGCGGGTGATCGCGCTGTACTCGTCGGGGCCTGTGACCCCGTCGATGTGGAAGACGCCTTCCGCGTCGTGGTGTCCGAGCGAGCGCCACAACCGGGCGGTGTCCACGAGGAGGTCGAGCCCCTCACCGCGTTCGAAGTCCTCGTCCCCGGTCACCATGACATACCGGTCGGAGGCCAGAGCAATGTCGGCGTTGATGTGGAAGGCGGCCGTGCCGGCCGGCCAGTAGGCGGAACACTCGGCACCGTCGATGGTGCGCCAGGGGTACGCCGCTCCCGCAAGCCCCAGCTGACGTGCGCGTTCCCGCGCAGCCGGCAGCATCCGGTGACGCGCCCTCAGCGCCGATGCGACGGCCCCCGGAGCGGTGAACGTCAACAGCGGCAGCACATATGACTCGGTGTCCCAGAAACAGTGTCCGTCGTATCCGGTTCCGGTCAAACCCTTGGCGGCAATCGCCCGGTTCTCGCCACGGGCCGCCGCCTGGAGCACATGGAAGAGGGCGAACCGCACCGCCTGCTGGATACGCGCGCTGCCCTCGACCTCGACGTCCGCGCCCGCCCAGAAGCGATCCAGGTACGCCCGCTGTGCCGCGGCCAGACCCTCCCAGCCGGTGCTGACCGCGGCCGCCACCGCCCCGTCCACCTGATCGTGCACGGCTGGCAGCGAGCGCTCCCCCGACCAGCCGTAGGCCACGAACT
>NZ_JBSFVT010000067.1:0-2470 GCF_053592455.1 Streptomyces sp. NPDC002676
TGCATGTGCGCCACGAGGCGCCTTGTTGTATCCCCGGCTCAGCCGGGAGGAATTGGAGGGATATTCCTGGGCCTGATGGCTCACCTGGATCCGAAAGGTGATGGGGACCAGAGCATGCCAGAGAATCAGCGACCGGGCTCAGTTGCCAGGGACGGTGCGCTGAGGGGCCCGCGTGATAAGGCGAAAGCTGGATTGCCTGAACCCCAATCTCCAGTCGATGAAAGTTCGCATCCATCGGAAAGGCTGCTGAAACCGATGCCATGTCCTGTGGCGGCTTTGATGCATGGCCGACATACCTTCCGCGACATGGGGCGATGTCCAGTGAGGACATTGAAGGAGATGAGTGGGGCGCCTACGTCACGCTATGACGTACAACGAGGACGAACGTGGGATCGCCTACGGGGTGTGAACCCTAGGGCGACGGAGTGCCCGTAGTAGTCGCAGGAGTAACGACCTGCCGAGGAGAGCGGGAAAGCCGCTCGCAGGGCGAAGGGGCACAGGTGACTGGGTGCGAACGAGACCGGGAGGTATGCGAAATGCAGAGTGCCGACACGGTGTTAGGCATCCTTCGTGAGCGCGGCAGACGTGGTCTGCCGTGCAGTGAGCTGTATCGGCAAATGTTCAATCCGCAGCTGTACCTGGTGGCTTACGGCCGCATCTACTCCAACAAAGGGGCGATGACGTCGGGAGTCACGCAAGAAACCGTGGACGGCATGTCGCTGAGCAAGATCGGTCGCATCATCGATGCGATGCGTCACGAGCGCTACCGGTTCAGCCCAGTCAAGCGGGTCAACATTCCCAAGAAGAATGGGAAGACCCGGCCGCTTGGACTGCCAACCTGGTCGGATAAGCTCGTCGGCGAGGTGATGCGTCTCCTTCTGGAGGCGTACTTCGAGCCGCAGTTCTCCGACCGCTCCCACGGGTTCCGACCCAAACGGGGCTGTCACACCGCCTTGACGGAGGTGGGCAATACCTGGACGGGTACGACCTGGTTCATCGAAGGCGATATCTCTGACTGCTTCGGTGCGATCGACCATCAAGTCGTCATCGAGACGTTGGCAGAACGAATTCACGATGGCCGGTTTCTTTGGCTGGTGCGCAACATGCTTGAGGCCGGGTACATGGAGGACTGGACCTGGGGAGCCACGCTCAGCGGGGCACCTCAAGGCGGAGTGCTCTCTCCGCTGCTGTCCAATATCTACCTGCACCGACTGGACAGCTTTGTCGAGAAGGTTTTGATTCCGCACTACACCCGAGGGCGAAGCAGGGCGCGCAACCCTGCCTACCTGGAGGTGGTCAACGCGATCGCACGCTCCCGCAGGCGCGGAGACCGGGCCGAGGTCCGGTCACTTCGCAAGCAGCAGCGCAGTATCCCTAGCGTGGATCCGAACGATCCGGGCTTCCGGAGACTGCGCTATGTGCGATACGCCGATGACACCCTTCTTGGGTTCATCGGGCCGAGATCCGAGGCCGAGGAGATCAAACGGCGGCTCGCGGTATTCCTTCGTGAAGACCTCAAGTTGGAATTATCGCCAGAGAAGACACTGATCACCCATGCCCGTAAAGGCACGGCATCGTTCCTCGGATACGAGATCACCGTGCAACACAACGACAGGCAGGCAACCCGAGGCCGCAGGACGGCTAACGGTTCGATTGCTTTACGTGTGCCAGCAAAGGTGATCCGAGAGAAAGCAGCCCTATACTTTAGCCGCGGAAAACCCGCGCACCGGCCCTTACTCCTCAACGACGACGACTACACCATCGTCAACGTCTACGGGGCCGAATACCGGGGCATCGTCCAGTACTACCTTCTGGCCGGCAACGTATGCCGATTGCATCGGCTGCGTTGGGCCATGGAAACCTCGTTGCTCAAGACGCTGGCAGCGAAGCATCGCTCGACGGTGTCCAAGATGGCGGCCCGCTACAAGGCCAAGATCGAGACACCATATGGGCCCCGCACATGCTTCGAAGCCAGCGTCCCCCGCAGCGCAGGTAGGAAGCCACTGGTCGCACGATTCGGCGGAATCTCACTGACGCGACAGAAGGCAGCGGTCATCGCGGACCGTCAAGTGGCCAACCCCCACCCCAGAAAAGAGCTGATTACCCGGCTCTTGAAGGGGAAGTGCGAGCTATGCGGGACGTCGGAAGACGTGCAAGTGCACCACATCCGGAAACTCGCCGACCTCGATAAGGGAAAGCCGCCGACTGAATGGCGTCAGGTCATGGTGAAGAAACGGCGCAAGACTCTGGTTGTCTGCACCGGCTGCCATGACACGATCCACTCAGGAAAGCCAACCAGCAGCGTCACGAAATAGGTCACTGGAGAGCCCGTTACGAGGAAACTCGTACGGCGGGTTCGGAGGGGGGTCGCGCGAAAAAGGGCCTGCACATGGCAAGCACCTCGTCGCGCGGCCTACCCAACCAACCGCTTGAAGCAGTGGCGCGGGATCGCCACCCGCTACGAGAAGAC
>NZ_JBSFVT010000068.1:0-2075 GCF_053592455.1 Streptomyces sp. NPDC002676
CACCGCCGGTACCGACATCAGCTTCCGGTCCACCTCGTACGCCAGTGAGACGAACATCCGGCCAGGGTGCCAGGAGGCCATCGCGGCGCGCCAGACCTACTTCGAGTAGCAGCGATGAGTTTCTGAACGGCACAGGGTCCAGCCCAGAGGGCCTCAGCCGCTGCGCAGCAAGACACGCCATCAGGAAGTCTCTAGCACACTCCGCGAGTGCACTTGCCGAACTGCGAAACCGTGAATTCCGACAGATCGATAGGCGCCGTCAATCACCTTTCCAAGACCGTCAACTAGGTTGCGGTGCGCAATACCCAGATGCGTGAAGGCCGCTTTTTTTAGCAGTGCGGGCATATCGTTGAATGTGTCGGCCCTGTGTAGCATTCCCATTGCTTTAGCGATGATCGAAATCCAATCACCCACTGCGACTTCAGACATGCTGGAGGTTAGGATGATATGCAAAGCCTTACTTGGAATGCAGCTATTCTCGTGAGCTTCCTTGTCGGGATTCCGGGGATAGAGCGAGCGGTGATCAAGGTGGTTCGGATGATTGAGGCGCTCGGGCTGACTCAGATCCCGCAGGCATCCGCCATCTGCAGGGAAACCATCTCCGATCGTCCACTCCCAGTTCGTGACATCTGAGCGAATTTCACTCTTGTAGTAGTTCTTGATAATCACGCCAAATATGTCTGCGAAGGACTCGTGAAGAGCGGCGCCGTCCCCGCTGGTGATCAGGCCGCTGGTTACGTCGATGACCCCATGGGGTATTTCGTGGGCAACCAGATCCAAGAAGCGGGCGGTGCTAACGAGACGCCCGGACTGTGAATACACCTGGCCGTACCAAATTGCTCCATTTGACCAGTATGCGTTCCGCAATACTTCGCTATAGGAAATGGGGTCACAGCAGTTGATTACACCAATAAGGTCGGCGGGCAATATATGGCCGAATCCATACTCTCTGTAAAAGTCCCCCACCAGTGTTGCGTTGTAATGAGCGGAGACAGCACCTCTATGGGCGTCCCCCAGGTCCGCCGTCTGCGAGGTGACTGCATACCCGGTCCACCGTCCTACGGGGTTGAATCGAGCGTCCTGTGTCCTGAGGTTGCGCGCAATGTCGTAAAACTTGTAGCGATCCCCTGTGTGAGACCCTGTGATTCTCCGGGATTCATCTTCTTCGCACAATCCAATCAGTTCTGCATGGGAAGAGCCCGTCGAGAGCGCTTTTCCATAGGAAAAGACTATATGGCCGCTGTGAGCGTCGATCAAAAAGTCAGCCATCGGAATTCTAGATTCGGGATCTACCTGACCCAACCCATTGGAGGTGTAGGGGAATGCTGGAACATCAAAGAAATGCCACACGAGGCGCCAAGGCTTGTGGCGACTACCAAAAAGCTGCAACTGTGGTTCGTTAATTTCTTTGATGTCTAGATCTTCCCTAACGGCGGCCGTCAGGCGTCGTTTGGCGTCAGTAATCGAAATGTCTGGCCCCGTGTTCACTCCAGGATCAACGCTGCCCAGGCTCCACCGCACAGAGATGAGCCGATTGGAATCGTCTAGCTCAACGGTCGCTTCGGCTCCGAATACCGGAATGCCTCGAAAGCTCTGGCTGAAACGTACTAGAACGCCCTTGTCCAAGTGTTGTATGCCTCGAAGAGGGGTCGTTGGGGAGGCTTGGTGGAGGGCGTACCTGAGGTCTTTCTCGCCATATTCATTGATCATTCGGAGCAAGAAAAACCGGGCGCATGCTTCCGGAGCCTTGAAAACCGGAAGCTCTGCAAAGCCATGCATGGTGCCCGTGCCATGTATGAAATCCGCGACCTCGACGGGAGATGACCTTTTTGTGTCTGCGGCTATGTGAAAGTGGAATCTTTCAAGCTCGATGTTATCCATGATTGACTCGCGCTTCTCCATCCCCTCACTTCTACGCTTCCCTCGTGCCTCTCGTTTCGCAAGTCGAGGGAGCTCAGCGCGCCTACAGTGCGGCTGAGTGTCGGATGCAGCCGAGCGTGGCTCCCTGACTCGGGCATGTTCCCAACCCGGACACTTTGTCCGGACTTCCTTTGATTGGCCATCGGGCTCTGGCT
>NZ_JBSFVT010000069.1:0-1938 GCF_053592455.1 Streptomyces sp. NPDC002676
GTGTGTCCTGAACGCGAAAGGGAGTTGATGGTAGCGAACTTCAAATAGCGGTGCTGTGCGGGAGATGAAGGTTTGGCCCTTCGAAGCCGCCCTGCGGGGGGAGGCTTCAAACCACCTCATGCTGCGTTGGCTGAAGACCGTCGTGGTGAGCGATGAGGAAAAGGCGTCGTTGAAGGCGTCAGGTGGGGATCGGGAAGACGAACGCAAGTGAATCGCTGTTGACGTGTCGAAATGGCAACAGACGACATCGAAACCGGGGAGTACGCAAATCCCCGGGATGAGCCTGGCGGGTGCCCGTTTATTGGCCAGGCGGTGTCCGGCATGGAGGCGACGTGAGCCTGGTCTGCCGCTCTCGCATGGAACAGGAGAAGGCAGTGCCCGATACTCTCCGACGGAACGGATGGGGGAGAGGGAGTGCTCCGAGCAGACGCAACTGTGAGGGGTCGAGTACCGATGCGGGTCCTGCTGGCGGACCGGTCCGTAGTAGTGCTGAGGCCCCTGTAACGGGGGCGGAGCGAAGGGACCGGGCCGCTCGTGACTGTGTTGATCGCATCAACCGGAAGTCCTCCGGGAGGAGTGGGGTGAGCCAGTTGAAGTCTCGGATCAAGCCGTTCGACATCTCAAAGCGGGAGGTTATGGAGGCATGGGAGGAAGTCAGGGCTAACAAGGGTGCGCCGGGTGTGGACGGGCAGAGTATCGAGGACTTCGAGAAGGACCTGAAGAACAACCTCTACAAGGTCTGGAATCGTATGTCGTCGGGCTCCTACTTCCCGCCTCCGGTGCGCGCGGTGGAGATCCCGAAGCCACACGGCGGAGGCACGAGAATGCTCGGCATTCCCGCTATCTCGGATCGGGTGGCGCAGACCGTGGTGGCCCGGCATCTCATGCTGAGGGTGGAACCGATTTTCCATCCGGACAGCTACGGATACCGGCCCGGACGATCTGCCCTGGACGCGGTGGGGAAATGCCGGGAACGCTGCTGGAAACGGAACTGGGTGGTCGAGCTCGACATCCGGAAGTTCTTCGACAGCGTGCCCTGGGACCTGCTTGTCAAGGCGGTGGAGATCCATACGGATGCCGTCTGGGTGAAGTTGTACGTGCGCAGGTGGCTCGCCGCCCCGCTCGCCATGCCCGACGGCACCCTGCACCAGCGGGAGCGTGGGACGCCACAGGGCGCCCCGGTGTCTCCCGTCCTGGCGAACCTGTTCCTGCACTACGCGTTCGACACCTGGATGGCCCGGGAGTACCCGACCGTGCAGTTCGAACGCTACGCGGACGACGCCGTGCTGCACTGCGTCTCCGAGCGCCAGGCCCGCAAGGTCCTGGCGGCGCTGGAGGACAGGATGGCCGAGGTCGGGCTGCAACTGCACCCGGACAAGACCCGGATCGTCTATTGCAAGGACGGCTCACGCCACGGCTCGTACGAGCACGAGGCGTTCAGCTTCCTCGGGTACACGTTCCGCGCCAGGAGAAGCCGGAGTCGGCACGGGAACCAGTTCCTTTCGTTCGAGCCGGCGATCAGCAGGGAGGCTCTGACCAGGATCGGGCGGGAGGTGCGGTCATGGCGCCTGCACCGCCGGTCCGACCTGACCTTCGGCGAGCTCGCCCGACGGATCAATCCGATGGTGGCGGGCTGGCTCAACTACTACGGCCGGTTCCGGCCGTGGGAGCTGCACTCCTTCGTCATGCGCATCAACGCCTACCTGGTGCGCTGGATACGCAAGAAGTACCGACGGCTCGCGGGCAAACGGAAGGCGCTGGCGAAGCTTCGGGAGATCGCGCAGCGGTACCCCCGCATGCTCGCCCACTGGCGCTTTTCGCCCACGCAGGGAGCCCTGTTGATCTGAGATCAGAGCGGCAAGAGCCGTGTAACGGGAGACTGTTACGCACGGTTCTGTGAGGGCCGGGAGGTGAGATCCCTCCCGGCTACTCGACCCG
>NZ_JBSFVT010000070.1:0-1748 GCF_053592455.1 Streptomyces sp. NPDC002676
TCGCGCATGGTCATCTGGCCCGCGTGCTCACGGTGCGTTGGCTCGGCCTCGACGCCTCCGCCAGCCGACGGCTCGGCCATCCTCATCCAGGCACGCTCAGCTTCCTGGCCACCGAGGACGGGCAGCCGTTCATCGCCGCCTGGAACGTCCCGTAGCGGCGGTGCCGCTGCCTCAGACCTGCTGCGAGAGGCGTCGGAAGCACATGAGCGCCGCGGCGATCCCGGCGAAGGCCAGGAAGTGTTCCGCTTTGCGTTCATAGCGACGGTGCAGGCGGCGACACCCGGACAGCCACGCAACTGTCCGCTCCACGGTCCAACGGTGGCGGCCCAGACGCTGAGAGGACTCGATGCCCTTGCGGGCGATCCGCGGAGTGATGTTCCGGGACCGGAGCCATCGGCGCAGGTGGTCGTAGTCGTAGCCCTTGTCGGCGTGGAGCTTGGCGGGCCGTCGCCGACGGGGCCCACGGCGGGAGCGGATGGGCGGGATGCCACGCACCAAGGGCTCCAAGCCCTGGCTGTCATGGGTGTTGGCAGCGGAGATGCCGATGGAGAGGGGCAGACCGGTCCGCTCGGTGATCAAGTGGATCTTTGAACCCTTCTTGCCGCGATCTACGGGATTCGGACCTGTTAGGTCCCCCCTTTCGCTGCCCGCATGTTCACCGAGTCGATCGCACACCGCGACCAATCCAGGGCGCCGCGCGCGCCGAACTCGTCCAGGACTAGCCGGTGGAGCTTGGCCCAGACCCGGGCCCGGCTCCACTCGGTGAACCGTCGGTGTGCCGTCGGTCCGGACGGGCCAAAGCCCGGTGGTAGTTGGCGCCAGGTACAGCCCGTGGTGGCCACGAACACGATGGCTGCCAGCACCTGCCGGTCGCCATACCGGCGTCGACCACCGCCTTGAGGCCGTACCGGAGCGGCCGGGACCACCCGCTGGAACAATTCCCACAACCTGTCCGGAACCAGCCGATCCACCATCGCCATCACGGCCGCCAGCCTAGAGCGTGTCCGATGGGTGGCCCTTAGACGCGTGCGGTCAGCTCAGCCGGGCATCGGCGTACACGGTCATCGCATCGCGCTGGTAGACGGCGAGACCGTCGGCGATCTTGTCGAAGTTGGCCCGCATCTGCGGGTCGTTGACATAGGCCTGGCCCACTCCCTTGTACGCGGCCGCGTTCGGGGTCCAGAACCGGCAGATCTGCTGGTAGTTGGCGTCCACCTCGGCCTGTACCGCGGGGTCGGAGACCGGCGTGCCGGCCACCATGAACTCCGCCATACGGATCATCTGCGCCGTCACCTCACGCTGCCAGCGCTCCGTGTCCTCGGAGGTCATCGCCTCGACTGCCTGCCGGGACTGCTCCCACGCCTGCGGCCACCGCTCCCGTACCTCGGCCTCGGCCTCGGAGGGGGCCTGGAACCCCTCGAACAGGTTCTCCGGCTTGTTGATCTTCGTCATCTTCCCGTTGTCCCTGCCTTCTTCCAGTTCGGCGATGGTGCGGCCGACCGTACGGGCCAGCGTCTCCAGCCGGTCCCGTTCCGCGAGCAGCCGTTGGTGGTGCTCACGGAGCACGACCACCTGGTCGAGCTGGCTGTCCAGGACCGCCTGGATCTCGCGCAGCCCCAGGTCCAGCTCCCGCATCAGCAGGATCTGCTGCAACCGCAGCAGATCGGCCTCCTCGTAGTAGCGGTGCCCGTTGCTCCCGATCCATGCGGGCGGCAGCAGGCCGATCTCGTCGTAGTGCCGCAGCGTCC
>NZ_JBSFVT010000071.1:0-1732 GCF_053592455.1 Streptomyces sp. NPDC002676
TGAGACACCTCACGTTGTTATGCGGTCAAGCTGCGGCGGCCAGCTCGGTGGGAAAGGCGGTGTTTTCGTCGAACAACTTGCGGTGCTGGAGGCAGTGGTAGAGCTGGCCGATCATGCGGTTGAAGAGGTTCCTCTGGGCGGCTGCGTGCCAGTCACCGTGCTCACGTCGTCGCCGGTAGTGGGCGTTAGCTCCGACGGACGCCCGTAGTGAGGCGAAGGCCCACAGATAGCCGGCGTGGTTGAGCCTGTCGTTCTTCACCCACCGCCGTGTGATGGACGACTTCTTGCCGGAGGCCCTGGTGATCGGCGAGGAGCCGGCGTATGCCTTGAGGCCGCGGGCGTCGGCGAAGCGTGTGCGGTCGTCCCCGATCTCAGCCAGGACCCGGGCGGCGAGCTGGATGCCGAGCCCGGGGAAGCTCAACAGGATCTCGGCGTCCGGGTGTTGAGGGAACGCTTCTCCCACCGCCTTGGCGAGGTTGTCGGCGGCGGTGCAGGCGGCCTCCAGCTGGATGAGGAGGGCGAGCATTTGCTTGCCGAGCGCCTCCTCGATCAGCGGCGGCTGGTGGGTCCACTCCGCGCGGAAGACGTCACGGAGACGGTCCGCCTCCGCGTCGATGCTGCGCTTACGGCCAGCCCGCTTGAGGGCGGCCTGCAGTTGGGTGCGGGTCAGCCGTGCGGCCCGAGAAGGCGTTGGGGCTGCTTTCAGGAGCTCGCGCGCCTCGGGACGGCACAGGCCGTTCTCCCACTTGGCGACGGCGTCCAAGGCGGCCGGGTAGTACTCCCGCAGGAGGGAACGGAGCTGGTTGGCAATCTGCTGCCGGTTCCAGAGCGCGTCCTGCTGTGCGCGGGCCAGGACAGCGATCGCACGAGCGAGGTGGGAGTCGTTGGGCAGGGGGCGGTGAGCGTGCATGTCGGTGCGCAGAATGTTCGCCAGCACCAGGGCGTCGCCCGGGTCGGACTTCTTGCGCGAGACGCTGTGCCGGTCACGGTAGCGTGCGGCGGCCATGGGATTGATCGCGAACACCTTGCGCTTGCCGGTCCGCAGCATGGCCACCAGCAGTCCCCGGGAGGTCTCGATGGCCACCGGGATCGGGTTGTCTTCGCCATCGCCGTACTCGGCGAGCAGCTCCAGCAGCAGCTGATAGCCAGCCGTGTCGTCGGTGATATGGCGCTTGGCCAGCAACTGCCCGGAGTCGTCGACCAGGGCAACGTCGTGCGTCTTCTCCGCCCAGTCGATTCCGCAGTAGATCAAGTGATTCCTCCCCTAAGCGCGGGTGTTTGCGCTGGTCACGAGCGCACGCGGGCCACGCAGCGACCTAATTCCAGGACTCGACCTCTCGGGGCGGTCCGACACCTCACCAGCCGTTCGTGGCACCAGCACGCCCCACGGGTCTCGGCCTGACCGGGAGCTCAGACGGCCCGGGTATATCGAGAGATCACCGTGCAGCGGGCTCGCACCACGAATGCCAACGAGCCAGCACAGAAGCAGGTGGCGGCGGCCGCGAAGACACCGAACGCTGCCGATCTCAACCGAGGCGTCAAGGCCGGGTCGGGTGAAGACATACGCACGGAGGTCAGGCAACCGCCACCACCGAGCACAAGACCCGCACGCCGCTCTTCGGCCAGACGTGAGGACCGAATGAGAGCCTGCGCTGCATGCCCTGTACTCGAACAGTCCCGGGACTGGTAGGCCCGTCGGGACCGCCTCTTAACACCGAATTAGGTCGGGTGC
>NZ_JBSFVT010000072.1:0-1703 GCF_053592455.1 Streptomyces sp. NPDC002676
AGTCAGGCTCCTTCGAGCCATACACGAAGTCGCCCGAAAATGATTCGTGGGCAAGGTGGTTGGGCTGACAGTTCGGGGCCGTGGAAGAGGTCGTGCTCCGGCTGAAGGAGTTGTTGTTCCCGTCGATCGCGGACGTCGCGGTGCTGTCGGTGGACGTGAACATCGAGATAGTGCGCGTTGATGCACAATGTGTCGCGGACGGCGCCGTGTGTCCGGTCTGCGGGGTCTGGTCGAACCGGGTTCATGGTTCCTACCTGCGGTTTCCCGCTGATGTGCCGAGCGGTGGCCGAAGCGTTGTTCTCCAGCTGAGGGTCCGCCGGTTCACCTGCGGGAACTCGGGCTGCGCACGCCGTACCTTCGTCGAGCAGATACCCGGACTGACACGTCGGCACGGTCAGCGGACCGAGCGGTTGCGCTCCTCCCTGGCCGCTGTCGGCCTGGCCCTCGCGGGCCGGGCCGGGGCCCGCATCGCCCGCGTTCTCGGGGTGTCCGTCAGCCGCAGCACGGTGCTCCGGCTGGTGGACGATCTTCCCGAACCTGAGATCCCCGTGCCGCGGGTGGTTGGCGTCGATGAGTACGCCACCCGCAAGGGCCGCCACTACGGCACCGTCCTCGTCGACATCGAGACCCGTCGCCCTGTCGATCTGCTGCCGGACCGGGAGGCGTCCAGCCTGGCGGCCTGGCTCACCGACCGGCCGGGCGTCGAAGTCGTTTGCCGGGACCGGGCGCCGTTCTTCGCCGATGGCGCCTCCGCCGGCGCTCCGCAGGCCGTCCAGGTCGCGGACCGGTGGCATCTCTGGCACAACCTGAGCGAGGCCGCTGAGCGGGCCGTCGCCCAGCACCGCCGCTGCCTGCGGGCTCTCCTCCCGGCCGCCCCCGAACCCGAGCCGGAACCCGCCCCGGAAGAAGAACCGTCCGGTTCACCCTGGCCGACCGGACACCGGTTCGCCGACCGCACCCGAGCCCGGCACGCTTCCGTTCACGCGCTCCTGGAGGCAGGACACAGCCTGCGTTCGGTCCAGCGGCAGCTCGGGATGGCCTGGCACACCGTCAAACGGTTCGCCGACGCCGCGAACCCGGAGGATCTGTTCACCGGCCAGTGGCAGAACCGGCCCTCGGTCCTCGACGACTACAAGCCCTACCTGGACGACCGCTGGAACGAGGGCGTCACCAACGCGTGGAAGCTGTGGGAGGAGCTCGTGCCGCTCGGCTACAAGGGTAGCTACCAGCGCGTCCGTGCCTACCTGCACAAGAAGCGCACCTCACCACGACCGGTGACCGCCCGGCCGCCCTCGCCCCGAACGGTCTCTAAATGGATCCTCAGCCGCCCGGAAACTCTCACCGAGCCGGAACAACTCCAGCTCAAGGCCATCCGCACCCAGTGCCCCGAACTCGATGCCCTCACCCGGCATGTCCGGTCCTTCGCGGCCATGCTCACCGACCGCCAGGGCGAGCGTCTCCTGGCCTGGCTCGACGCCGTCCGGCAGGACGACCTCCCCAGCCTCCACACCCTCGCCGCCGGTATCGATCGCGACCTCGACGCCGTCACCGCCGGCTTGACCCTGCCTTGGAGCTCGGGCGCAGTCGAGGGGCATGTCAACCGGATCAAGATGCTCAAGCGCCAGATGTTCGGGCGGGCAGGCTTCCAACTTCTTCGCAAACGCGTCCTATTGGCGTAACGGAGAGTGGCCGCGTCACAGAAG
>NZ_JBSFVT010000073.1:0-1668 GCF_053592455.1 Streptomyces sp. NPDC002676
CTAGCCTCGATCTTTCTTGACGGGCCGCCGACGGAGTCGGTGGTCCGTTTCGTTGTCGAAGGCTGATGCTGGGCAGGCCGAAGGCCCGAGTGTCGTGTCGGGTGGACGCCGGGTTCCACTGCTCCGGGCTGGAACGTTCTCTCGTAGGGGCAGGTGAATCCGCTGGTCAGCCGGGGTTTGGCAGGAGTGCGAGACGTTCGAGGGCGGTGGTGATTTCGAACGTCCAGGGCCAGTGGCGGGCGAGGCGGAGGATCCGGCGCCGGCCGGTTGTGACGAGCTGTCCGGCAGCGGAGAACAGGCGGAACCGCAGGCGACGCGGTTCCCAGAGCCTCGCCTTGCCGGTCAGGGCGAACATGGGCATCCAGGCCAGCAGATCGAGTGCGATCTGGACGATCTCCAGCCAGACCTTGTTCTGCGCGGTGTCGTGCAGGGGCAGGTTCCGCAGGCCGGTCGCCCGGGCGGCCCGGATCCGGTCCTCCGCGCGGGCCCGCAGCCGGTGACGGAGCTCGAGTTCGGCGATCGGACGGTCGGCGGTGTTGGTTGCGAAGCAGGTGATCCGCATGCCGTCCGCGTCGGTGATCCTCAACTGGGCCCCGGGATGGGGTCGTTCCTTGCGGACGATCAGCCGCATGCCCTTCGGCCAGCCATCCAGCAGGCCCCCGGTGAGTTCGGCGACCCAGGCCCCGTCACGGACCTCGCCGTCCGACTCGACGGCCGGAGTCCAGGCCGAGGCCGGGACCTGGAGAACGTACTGGTGGATGGCCTCGGTGATCACCATGCCGACCGAGTAGGACAGCCACCGCCCGCGCTGGGCGAGCCAGGCCACGAACTCATGGGTCCCGCCCGCGGAATCACAGCGGATCAGAGTCCGTCGGCCCCGCCGGTACGTCTTCGGCAGTTGGGCCAGGGCGAGGCGGGTGGCGGTGATGTGGTCGGCGGCCGTGTTCGAGCCCGCGTTCCCGGGGCGGAGGAGGGCCGCGACTGGTTCGCCGGTTCCTCCAGCGCCGTGGTCGACGAACCCCATCAGCGGGTGGTGGCCGTAGGTCTTCTTCCAGGTCGGGGCCGCGCCCTGCTTGTCCGAGTGGGCGAGGACCAGCACTCCGTCCAGGTCCACGGTCACCTGCCCGCCGGCATCCGGAGCCCGGTCACCGGCCAATTCCCAGACACGTCGGCGGACTTCGGAACGCGCGGCGCGGATCGCCGTGAGCGCCTTCTCGCCCGAGGAGGCGAGGGTGTCGATCAAGCGGGAGACCGTCGGATCGGAGGCTACCGGCCCGAACACGGCCGGCTCGGACCGCAGCAGGGCGGTGTCGGCGAGGCAGTCCCCGCCGAGCGCGACCGCCAGCGCGAGGTCCACGAGTATCTTGCCGGGGTCGTGGACGGCCCGGGGCTTGCGCCATGGGGCCAGGGCCGAGGATATGGCCTGGTCGAGGCCACTCTTGCGGACGGTTTCGACCAGCAGGACCGAACCGGCCTGCGAGACCACGGCCCGGCCGTCCCCCTGGACGCCGACATTAGGATAGGAGCCGGTAGGCTTCTTCACCTGGAAAGTGCCTCTGGATTCAGCGGGAACAAGGACCTAGACAATCCTCATTCTTGCTGGCCAGAGGCCCTTTCTATTTGCGTGACCGCCTGCCGGACAGCTCGCCTCATGAAAGCGCGAGGCTA
>NZ_JBSFVT010000074.1:0-1660 GCF_053592455.1 Streptomyces sp. NPDC002676
TCGAGTTTGCTACTGATCTGTTTGATCGGGTGTCGGTTGAGGGGTTGGCCGGTCGTTTTGGTCGGTTGTTGTCGGTGGTGGTGGCGGATCCGGATGTGCGGGTTGGCCGGCTGGAGGTGTTGTCGGCGGGTGAGCGTGGGGAGTTGTTGTCGGGTTGGCAGGGTGAGCGGGTTGAGGTGCCGTGGGCGTCGTTGCCTGTGGTGTTCGAGCGGCAGGTGGGCCGTTCTGCGGATGCGGTGGCGGTGAGTTTTGAGGGTGTGGAGCTGTCGTATGCGGAGTTGAATGCGCGGGCGAACCGGTTGGCTCGGTTCTTGGTGGGGTGTGGTGTGGGTCCGGAGGGGCGGGTGGCGTTGGTGCTGCCGCGTTCGCCGGAGCTGGTGACGGTGATGCTGGCGGTGTTGAAGGCGGGTGGCGCGTATGTGCCGGTGGATCCGCAGTATCCGGCTGAGCGGATCGCCTACTTGCTGCAGGACGCCACCCCGGCGGTGGTGATCACGTCGGAGGCGGTCCGTGAGACCGTGCCGGATGGTGTGTCCGCGCTTGTCCTGGAGGACATCGCCGGGGCCGTGGCGGCGGAGTCCGGGGCGGATCTGTCGGACGCGGACCGTCGGTGTGCTCTGTCTCCGCTGCATGCCGCCTATGTGATCTATACGTCGGGTTCGACGGGTCGTCCCAAGGGCGTGGTCGTCGGGCATGCGGGTGTGGTGAACCTGGCGCTGGATCACGTGGCGCGGCTGGGCATCGATGGTGAGAGCCGTCTGCTTCAGTTTGCTTCGCCGAGTTTTGATGCGGCGGTGGCTGATATGTGGCCGGCGTGGCTGGCGGGTGCGACGCTGGTGCTGGGCGCGGCCGAGCGGCTGGTTCCGGGGCCGGAGCTGGTGGGTTTGGTGCGTGAGTGCGGGGTGACGCATGCGACGTTGCCGCCGGCGACGCTGCCGGTGCTTGCGGAGGCCGGGGGGCTGCCTGAGGGGCTGACTCTGGTGGTGGCGGGTGAGGCGTGTCCGCCGGAGGTGGCCCGTCAGTGGTCGCGTGGCCGTCGGATGGTGAACATCTACGGTCCGACCGAGGCCACGGTGGCGTCCACGGCAAGCGTGCCCCTCTCCGGTGAGGGCGTGCCGCCGATCGGTCTGCCGGTGTGGAATACGTGTGCTTACGTTCTCGATGACCGGCTGCGTCCGGTGCCTGTCGGTGTGGCGGGGGAGTTGTATCTGGCGGGTGCGCAGCTGGCCCGCGGCTATCTGAACCGGCCAGGTCTGACCGGCGAGCGGTTCGTGGCTGATCCGTTCGGTGGGCCGGGTGCGCGGATGTATCGCACGGGTGATGTGGTGCGTCGCCGCCGTGACGGGCAGCTTGAGTATGTCGGTCGTGCCGACGAGCAGGTCAAGATCCGTGGTTTCCGGATCGAGTTGGGTGAGATAGAGGCGGTGATCGTCGGGCATCCGCAGGTTTCGCAGGTGACGGTGATGGCCCGGGAGGATCAGCCTGGTGACAGGCGGCTGGTCGCTTACGTCGTCCCGGCCGGCGGACAGGACAGCCTCGAAGGCGCGGACGTGCGCCGTTACGTGGGCTCGGTTCTGCCGGAGTTCATGGTGCCGGCTGCTGTCGTGGTCCTTCCCGAGCTCCCGCTGACCGCGCACCGCAAGGTCGACCGGCGCGCCCT
>NZ_JBSFVT010000075.1:0-1644 GCF_053592455.1 Streptomyces sp. NPDC002676
AGACGCCATCCGCTTATCGATCACGGGGCTGGCCCGGTCGAACAGGGTTCCTGATCGGGTGATCGCGCGAGGGCCAGCGCATGGCAGCAGGGCCTCTTGGTAGTTCGGGGGTGCGATCCCAACCGAGTACCAGGAGGCCCTGTTGCCGCAGTCTTTCGCGTCCGCGTGCGTGGAGTCCAACTCGCTGCCACCGTCGTGTGACTGCCTCGCGCACAGGTTCGGCAACGCGGCGGACCGGCCGGACCGCACTCCGAGTTATGGCTCCGACATGACGGAGGCGGAGTGGCGGGTAGTGCGGCCGTTGCTGCCTGTTCCGGCCTGGCTGGAGGGGCGGGGCGGCCGGCCGGAGGGCTATTGCCACCGTGTGATGCTCGACGCGGTGCGCTATGTCGTGGACAACGGCGTGAAGTGGGTCAACCTGCCCGCGGACTTCCCGCCGTATCGGCGCGTGCATGCCTTCGCCCGCCGCTGGCAGGCCACGGGGCTGCTCGCTGAACTTCACGACCGGCTGCGCGACCGCGTCCGGGAGAAGGAGGGCCGCTTGCCGGACCCGACAGCCGCGATCGTGGACTCCCAGTCGGTGCGGGCGGCGGTGAACATCCCGCGCTCGACCTCCGGCTGGGACGGCGGCAAGAAGGTGGGAGGCCGCAAACGGCACCTGGTGGTGGACTGCCTCGGCCTGGTCCTGGCCGTCGCGGTGACCGCGGCGAGCGTGCAGGACCGCGACGCCGCCGTCCCGCTGCTTCAGCGGCTGCGAGGGCAGTACTTCTCCATTCGACTGGTGTGGGCGGACGGCGGCTATGCCGGCCGGCTCGTCGACTGGGCCCGCGAGAAGCCCCGGCTCACCCTTCAGATCGTCAAACGCACCGATGAAACAGCGGGATTCGTGGTGCTGCCGCGCAGGTGGGTGGTGGAAAGGACGCTGAGCTGGCTGATGCGCTCGCGTCGCCTGGTGCGCGACTACGAGACGCAGCCAGCCATGCACGAAGCCATGGTGCTGTGGTCGATGACCATGCTCATGAGCGGTCGCCTGGCCGGACGCCGCCCATCCGGCTTCAGACGGCCGGCACCACGAGAGCGGTGAACACCCCCGGCCGCACCTGGAGCGCCCATCCCCGCTCCACCAGGCGTTTCGCCTTCGCTCGCAGTCCCTCGACCTTCGCCGGGATGGCCTCCAGTCCCAGCGCGACGGCCAGTTGCTGGCAGCGCATGCCCTCCCGGCCCGCTTCCGACTCCAGCACCGACAAGATCCGCTGGTAGTCCGGCGCGAGGATGGTCGCCGCCATGCCCGTATCCCGCCGGGGCACCGTCGAACCCGCCACCGCGCTGCCCGTCGGCTCCGTGACCACCGAAGGCGGGCTGGCCAGCACCTCGGTCACTGTCACCCGGGCATCCACCAGCCGCTGAAGCTCGCGTTCCGCCTCACCGAGCGCGGCCTGCACCCGCTCGGCCTCCTCCCGCAACCGCGTGATCTCCTCCCGGACCCTCTTCTCCCTGGCCTCCAGCAGACCGAGCACCGACGCCACCAGCAACCTCCACGAGCCAGACGAGCGGACGAACCACGCCCATCTCTCCCGCCACGAAAGGGAGTTCATGCCCACCCACCCGAACTAAACGATCACGTTCGGAAAGCGGATGGCATCT
>NZ_JBSFVT010000076.1:0-1539 GCF_053592455.1 Streptomyces sp. NPDC002676
CGGTAGTTCGTTAAATCCGGTGTTGGTGCAGGTTGACGGCAGGTCGGGTTGGTCGTAGGCCGGTGGGAGGAGTCAACTGCTTTGCTGGGGGCTGAAGATGACCGCTCGCCGTCCGTGTCCGCCTGCGCCGGGGCCGTTGGAGGAGTACGCGGCCCGGTTCGACGACCTCTTCTTCAGCCTGGCGCAGCGGCGGGGTTTTCGCGAGTACCTGACCGGACTGCTGGCGCCACGGGAGCGGAACAAGACGATCACCTGTCTGGCAGGGGCTGAGCCGGTGACCGGCGCGGGGATGCCGGCGGTGCAGCGGCTGCAGTTCTTCTTGTCCGAGTCTTGCTGGGAGGTCGAGCAGGTCAACGACCGGCGGCTTGAGCTGCTGCGCGAGCAGCCGGCGACGGCTCCGCACGACGGCGGGGTCATCGTGATCGACGACTCCGGGGACCGCAAGGACGGCACGGGCACCGCGCATGTCGGCAGGCAGTGGCTGGGCCGGTTGGGCAAGACGGACAACGGCATCGTCACGGTGACCACGATGTGGACCGACGGCCGCGTGTACTACCCGCTGCACGCGACTCCCTACACCCCCGCCCACCACTTCACCCGCGGCCGGTCCGACCCAGCCTTCCGCACCAAACCGCAGCTGGCCGCTGCCCTCGCGACCCGCGGGAAGGCGGCTGGCTTCGGCTG
The DNA here is from genome assembly GCF_053592455.1 of Streptomyces sp. NPDC002676. Classification (NCBI taxonomy): domain Bacteria; kingdom Bacillati; phylum Actinomycetota; class Actinomycetes; order Kitasatosporales; family Streptomycetaceae; genus Streptomyces; species Streptomyces sp. NPDC002676. The sequence goes on from NZ_JBSFVT010000076.1 coordinate 685, forward strand.
CCGGGCGGTGGTCGCCGACTGCGCCTACTCCGTCAGCGACGACTGGTACCGCGCACTACGCGAGGCCGGCCTGGCCTACGTCGTGGCCCTCAAACCGCACCGCGGCACCTGGGCTCCGGCAGACCAGCCACACACCCCCATCGAAGCAGCCCACGCCCTGACCTGGAAGGATGCCAAGCATCCCGGCGACTGGACACCCGTTGAGCGTCACTTCCGCGACGGGCACACCGAGACCTGGTGGGCCGCCGACGCCTACCTGGCCGGCTACGGCCCGGACTCCCCGTGCCGGCTGGTCGTGGCCACCACCGACCCGGCCAGCCTGCCAGAGAAGGCCACCTGGTACCTGACCACCAACCTGCCTCACCCCGACGCACCCCACGCCGCCACCAGCCCGCACCCGCCGGCCGACCTCGCCGAGATCGTCCGCCTCTATGGCCTGCGGCCATGGATCGAGCAGAGCTACAAGCAGATCAAGGACGAACTCGGCTGGGCCGACTTCCAAGTCCGCTCCGACCGCGCCATCCGCCGCCACCAGACCCTGGTCAACTGCGCCTTCTCCTTCTGCTGGGACCAGTGGTTCGCCCCACCCGGACCACTGGATACCACCGCACCGGACCCGTGCCCCAACGAGGGGCCAGAGAGGGGGACCGGCCTCGTCCCACCAGCCCCAACCTCCCTGCTGGCCCAGGGCCTTACGCGCCATCCGCTCCTGGCTCACCCCCGCCATCACCCTCACCCGATGGTGGCGAGCCTGGACGGACACGGACCCACCCCCCGAACTCCGGGCCCTGATCGACGCGGTCAACAACGGACACGGCATTAACCTCTACCGCCGGATTTAACGAACTACCGGTA
>NZ_JBSFVT010000077.1:0-1508 GCF_053592455.1 Streptomyces sp. NPDC002676
GACAGCTTCTTCGACCTCGGCGGCCACTCCCTGCTTGCCACCCGGCTCATCAGCCGGATCCGCACCCGACTCGGCATCGAACTCCCCCTCCGCACCCTTTTCGAATCGCCGAACGTTGCCGAGCTGGCCGAACAGCTGGGAACCGCGCGCAAGTCGCAACGCCCTGCACTGCGGCGGATGCCGCGTCCTGAGGAGAACTGATGATTTCGCTGTCCTTTTCCCAGCGTCGGCTCTGGTTCCTGAACCGCCTCGAGGGCGCGGCGACCGCTACATACAACCTGCCGATCACCCTGCAGCTCACCGGCCACCTGGACCGGGATGCGCTGGCCGCCGCCCTGCGGGACGTCGTGGAGCGGCACGAGAGCCTGCGGACCGTCTTCCCCGAAGGCCCCGACGGCACCCCCTACCAGCACATTCTCGACACCGGCCAGGCCTGGACGGGAATGGACGTGGTGTCGGCCACCGAGCACGAACTCGACGCCGCCGTGTCCGCCTTCCGTACCCGCGGCTTCGGCCTCACCGTCGACACCCCCCTGCGGGTGCGTCTGTTCGCGGTGTCGGAGGACGTGCATGTGCTGGTGGTGGTGTTGCATCACATCGCTGGTGACGGCTGGTCGATGGCGCCGTTGGCGCGGGATGTGTCAAGTGCCTATGAGGCTCGGGTGGGCGGGAAGGCTCCCGGGTGGGAGCCGCTGCCGGTGCAGTACGCGGACTACGCGCTGTGGCAGCGTGAAGTGCTCGGTGAGGAGTCCGACCCGGACAGCCTGATCAGCCAGCAGGTCGCCTACTGGACGCGGACACTGGCCGACCTGCCGGAACAGATCGAGCTTCCCGTGGACCGTGCCCGGCTCGCCGCGGCCTCCTACCGAGGCGACAGCGTCGAGTTCACCGTGGCAGCGGACGTCCACGCGGGCCTGGTGGGTCTGGCTCGGGAGTCGGGCGCGAGTGTGTTCATGGTGGTGCAGGCGGCGTTCGCGGCGTTGCTGTCGCGGATGGGTGCGGGGACGGACGTCCCGATCGGTTCGCCGGTGGCGGGTCGTACGGATGAGGCCCTGGATGATCTGGTCGGGTTCTTCGTGAACACGCTGGTGCTGCGGACGGATGTGTCGGGTGATCCGACGTTCCGCGAACTGGTGGAGCGGGTGCGGGAGGCGGATCTGGGGGCGTTCGGGAACCAGGATGTGCCGTTCGAGCACCTGGTGGAGGTGTTGAACCCGGTTCGCTCGATGTCCCGGCACCCCCTGTTCCAGGTGGCTCTGGCCTTCCAGAACCAGAGTCGGCCGACCCTGTATCTCCCCGGTCTCGATGTCGAGATCGAGCGCTCCGACAGTGCCGTGGCGAAGTTCGACCTCTCCCTGGGACTGTCGGAGCGTTTCGACAATGTGGGCGGTCCTGCGGGTCTGGACGGTGCCGTCGAGTTTGCTACTGATCTGTTTGATCGGGTGTCGGTTGAGGGGTTGGCCGGTCGTTTTGGTCGGTTGTTGTCGGTGGTGGTGGCGGATCCGGAT
>NZ_JBSFVT010000078.1:0-1482 GCF_053592455.1 Streptomyces sp. NPDC002676
CTCGGCGGCCACTCCCTCCTCGCCACCCGCGTCATCAGCCGCATCCGCACCGTACTCAACATCGAACTCCCCCTCCGAGCCCTCTTCGAGGGACCGTCCGTAGTGCAGTTGGCGGAGAGGCTGGCCGCGGAGGGAGGGATGGCCCGGGCCGCCCTCATCCCGGGGCCCCGCCCCGCCGAACCTCCCCTCTCTCCCGCCCAGCGCGGACTGTGGCTCCTCAACCGCATCCAGGGTTCGGCGGCCACGTACAACGTGCCCATTGCGCTGCGGCTCACCGGCCGCCTGGATCGAGAGGCGATGGCGGCGGCGCTCCGTGACGTGGTCGCGCGCCACGAGAGCCTGCGCACGCTGTTCTTGGAGAATGCCAACGGCACCCCGTACCAGCAGGTGCTGGACGGGGAAGAGGCTGCTCTTTCCCTGCCCGTGACGGAGATCGCAGAGGAGAACGTTGCGGCAGCGGTCGCGGAGGTCGTGACCCAGGGCTTCGAACTGAGCGCGGAAATCCCGGTGCGAGTGTGTCTGTTCGCGGTGTCGCAGGACGTGCATGTGCTGGTGGTGGTGTTGCATCACATCGCTGGTGACGGCTGGTCGATGGCGCCGTTGGCGCGGGATGTGGCAAGTGCCTATGAGGCTCGAATCGAGGGGAGCGCCCCCGCGTGGGAGTCGCTGCCGGTGCAGTACGCGGACTACGCGCTGTGGCAGCGCGACCTGCTCGGCGACGAGTCCGACCCGGACAGCCTGCTCAGTAGGCAGGTCGCCTACTGGCAGGAGCAACTCGCAGCCCTGCCCGACCAGCTGGAACTGCCCTTCGACCGACCCCGCCCCGCCGTCGCTTCTCACCGGGGCGACCACCTGGTGTTCGAGCTCGACGCGGAGGTGCACCGAGGGCTTGTCACGCTGGCCCGGGAGTCGGGCGCGAGTGTGTTCATGGTGGTGCAGGCGGCGTTCGCCGCGTTGCTGTCCCGGCTGGGTGCGGGGACGGACATCCCGATCGGTTCGCCGGTCGCCGGCCGCACGGACGAGGCACTGGACGACCTCGTCGGCTACTTCATCAACACGCTGGTGCTGCGGACGGATGTGTCGGGTGACCCCACCTTCCGCGAACTGGTGGAGCGGGTGCGCGAGACGGACCTGGGGGCGTTCGCGCACCAGGACGTGCCGTTCGAGCAGCTCGTGGAGGTGCTGAACCCGGCCCGGTCGATGTCCCGGCACCCCCTGTTCCAGGTGATGCTGACCTTCCAGAACAACGCCCAGGCGGACTTCCGGCTGCCCGGACTGTCGTTCACCAGCGAGCCGACCGGCTACGGCACCGCCAAGTTCGATCTTCAGCTGAGCGTGCACGAGGAGCAGGACGCGGAAGGCGGTCCTGCGGGTCTTGTCGGTGTCTTCGAGTTTGCTACTGATCTGTTTGATCGGGTGTCGGTTGAGGGGTTGGCCGGTCGTTTTGGTCGGTTGTTGTCGGTGGTGGTGGCGGATCCGGAT
>NZ_JBSFVT010000079.1:0-1412 GCF_053592455.1 Streptomyces sp. NPDC002676
GCTGCTCCAGCAGCCCCACGACCGACGGCATCCCCGACCTCCACCCCAGCGACGACACGACACATCACCACTGCCACGAGGCCGCCGACCCTATATTTAGGCAAGTTCTGGCTGCGGAGGGTGTCGGCGGACGTATCCGCTAGTGTCGAGGACAGGCGGACACTGTGATCCAGGAGGAGCGGTGTACTACAGCGGGTTGGGGCTCGACCGTGTCGTTGATCGGCGGGGAGACTCGGACTGGATCGAGGCACTGCTGACCAGGGCCAGTACCCAGGTCATTCCCCTGTGGCAGGACCAGTGCCTGGTGCGAAACGAAACGCCGTTGCGGCTGCCCTTGGCCCAGGCGAGGGACATCCTCGTCGCGGCCGGCGACCGGGTGCTGCTCGGCCTCGAAGGCGAGAGGGCGGTGTTCGCGGCTGATGTGTCCGGGCTCGAACGGGAGAGCGCCGTCGAGCTGGCCGGCGCGGACAGGATGCTGGACGTGCGGGCGATGGTTCCCACCATCACGCCGGACGAAGCGGGTCTGCTGGCGTACGCGCGGGGAATTCTGCACTGGAACCGCAATCAGCGGTTTTGTGGCGCCTGCGGGGGCCCGGCCCGGTCCTGCAATGGTGGCCACCTGCGGACCTGCCAGAACTGTGGGAAGCTGCTGTTCCCGCGGATCGAACCGGCCGTGATCGTGCTAGTCGAGCTTCCGGGCACGCCCCGGCGCTGCCTGCTCGGCCGCCATGCGGCATCCGGCCCGAACCGCTTCAGCACACTGGCCGGGTTCGTCGAGATTGGCGAGAGCTTCGAGGACACGGTGCGCCGCGAGGTGCGGGAGGAAGCCGGCGTCACCGTGGGTGCGGTGACCTACCAGGGTTCCCAGGGGTGGCCGTTCCCGGCCGGGGTGATGATCGGGTTTCGCGCCGAGGCCGTTTCCGATGCGATCGATGTGGACAACGTGGAAGTGGTGGAGGCACGCTGGTTCACGGCCGCGGAACTGCGCGCGCGGCTGGCGGACGCTACGCTCGGCGGCCCGTACCGGGTCGATTCGATTGGCAAGGCGCTCATCGACCAGTGGCTGGCCGACACAGACTGAACCGATGCGGTGCGAAGACAGATTTTACGCTGCCTCGTTTATCTTCTGCTTCAACTCGGCCACCGCCTGGGTCCGTCGGCTGGCCGACGCCCACCCGGCCGCATACCAAGCCCAGTTGGACCAGTCGCTTCGGCTCCTTGCTTCACTCGAACGGGTATCCGAGTGGTGATGAAAGGCTGGCTGGTGTGCCGCCTCGCGGGACTGGGCCGAGTATCGCGGCGTGGGACCCAGGTGACGAGGCGATGGTCTACTGGTCGATGACGATGCTCATGACGCGCCGCCTTGCCCGGCCACGTCCTTCGCGAGCGTGAACTTGCCCGGCGCCGACTCG
>NZ_JBSFVT010000080.1:0-1244 GCF_053592455.1 Streptomyces sp. NPDC002676
TCGACGACTTTGCCTTCCGCAAGGGCCGCCACTACGGCACGGTGCTGATCGACATGGCCACCCACCGGCCGCTGCACCTCTACGACGGCCGCGAGAGCAAGGACCTGGCCGCCTGGCTGCGCGATCACCCCGAGGTGAAGGTCATCTGCCGGGACCGCTCCAGCGGTTACGGCGAGGGTGCACGGCTCGGGGCGCCGCAAGCCGAGCAGGTTGCCGGCCGCTACCACCTGTGGGCCAACCTTGGCCAGGCGGTAGAGAGAACGGTCAACGCTCATCGCTCCCGCCTGGCCGAGCCGGCATCCGGCGACGCCGGCACCCTTGCAGGACCGGAGGCGGAGCCCGAGGTGGTCCAGCCAACGCGGGAGCTGAAGATCGTGACCCGGCTGCGTGAGCAGCATGCCGCCGCCCACGAACTGTGGGCGCAAGGGATATCGAAGGCGGCGATCGGCCGGAAGCCCGGGCTGCACCAGGCCACCGTCCGCAAGCTGGTGGGCGCCCGCTCCGCTGATGATGTCGTCGCCAAGAGCCTGCAGCGGGGCATGTCGTCGACCCGTACGTCGGCTACCTGCACCGACGCTGGAACGAAGGCATAAGAAATGCCGCACAGCTCCACCGGGAGATCCAAAAACTCGGCTATCCCGGAGGCGAGCTGGCCGTCCAGCGTCATCTGCGGCGCTACCGCAGCGGGCGCGGACACGCACCCGCCGCCGGCCCCAAACCTCCCTCGGTCCGCGAGGTCACCTCATGGATCATGACCCATCCCGAACACCTCCCCGACGGCGATGCCGACAAGCTGCACCGCCTGCGTGAGCGCGACCCCGAGCTGGACCGCCTCACCGGCCACGTCAGGAAGTTCGCCGTCATGATGACCGCACGCCACGGCGACCGGCTCGAGGAGTGGATCGCCGGCGCCGAGCACGACACCCTGGCTCCGCTTGCGGGCTCGCCCACAACCTCCGCCGCGACGTCCACGCCGTCCGCAATGGTCTGTCTCTGTCGCACAGTTCAGGCGCTGTTGAGGGCAACATCAACCGGCTGAAGATGCTGAAACGCCAGATGTTCGGCCGTGCAGGCCTCGATCTCCTTCGCAAACGCGTCCTGCTCGCACGGTGACACTCTCCGCACTGGATCACAAGATCGTCGACAGAACCCTGATCTTGACGTTGATGGCGTCCACGAACAGGACCGGGTAGACGCGGTCGAGGGGGCGGTTCTGCCATTCGGCCATGCCATCCATGACCTTG
>NZ_JBSFVT010000081.1:0-1197 GCF_053592455.1 Streptomyces sp. NPDC002676
AGTAGGACTCCGTTAGGTCTTCCTGCCGGGCCTGTTCAGGAGCATGGTGGGAGTGTGGACGCACATGAAGTGAACCGAGTCCGGGCGAAGTTGGCGTTATTCGTGGCTGATGTGTTCGCGTCGGTGCCGCGGAAGGACCAGCGGGCCAAGGGCGACTGCTATTTGCGGGGACTGATGCTGGACGGCCGCCGCAAGTCCATCCAGGCGATGGCCTCGCGGCTGCCGGACGGCAACGAGCAGAACCTGCAGCAGTTCGTGAACCAGTCCACGTGGGATCCGGTGCCGGTGCAGCGGCGGATCTGCGAGCGGATGCTGCCGCTCATCGCCCCGAAGGCCTGGGTGATCGACGATGTGTCGGTGCCCAAGGACGGCCGGATGTCGGTGGCCGTGGCCCCGCAGTACTGCGGAGCGTTGGGCAAGCGGGCGAACTGCCAGGTCACGGTCAGCGTCCACGCCGCCACCGACACCGCCTCCTGCCCGCTGCAGTGGCGGCTGTTCCTGCCCGAGGAATGGGCGTCGGACACCGGCCGCAGGACCGTCACCCGCGTCCCGCCCGAGGTCACGCACCGCGAGAAATGGCGCCTGGCGTTGGACATGCTCGACACGCTGGCCGGCTGGGGCATGACGCCGCCGGCCGTGGTGGCGGACGCCGCCTACGGGACCAACGCACATCTGCGGGCTGCCCTGGCCGACCGTGGAATCGACTACGTGCTGGCCGTCCGAGCGGATGTAACCGCCCACCCGTTCGACGCACAGCCCGTGGCCCCGGACCGCAACGGGCCCGTCGGCTGCTGGCCCCAGCCCCGCTACCGCGACCCGGCACCCTCGGTGGCGGCCCTGGCCGCCGGCCTCGGACACGATGCCTTCACCCCGGTGACCTGGCGGCAGGGCTCGCGAGGACAGTTACGTTCCCGCTTCGCCGCCGTGCGCGTCCGCCCGGCGGGCAAGGCCGTCGAGCGTCCGATCAAAGCCGCAGCCTCGGCCGAACAGGGCTGGTGGGACGGGGTGCTGCCCGACTGCTGGCTGCTGGTCGAATGGCCCGAGGCAGCCGAGGCGCCGACCGATTACTGGCTGTCCAATCTGCCGGCCGACACTCCGATCGTCGACCTGGTGCGGCTGGCCAAGGTCCGCTGGCGCATCGAGCACGACTACCGCGAACTCAAACACGGCCTGGGCCTGGACCACTTCGAGGGCCGT